>NZ_JBXWOF010000006.1:0-265967 GCF_059610745.1 Ruegeria sp. CDSC042 | reverse complement strand
TGGCGAACGCGGTGACGAAGGAAATCAGTGCCTTTTTCATTTCTTGGTTCCTTTCGGTTGAGCGTGTTTGAAACGCTGTGTGTGCATTCAATTTGGCGATCTGTCGGTCAGATTTATTGCGATGACACATCAAGGTTTTGAGAAAAAACATCAA
Source organism: Ruegeria sp. CDSC042 (assembly GCF_059610745.1). Classification (NCBI taxonomy): domain Bacteria; kingdom Pseudomonadati; phylum Pseudomonadota; class Alphaproteobacteria; order Rhodobacterales; family Roseobacteraceae; genus Ruegeria; species Ruegeria sp. CDSC042. The sequence goes on along the minus strand of NZ_JBXWOF010000006.1, from coordinate 265,813 downwards.
CTTTACGCCCGTGGGCGTCGTCATTCCAGCGCCTCCGCACGCCCCTGAGACTCTTTCGCCGAAGGTGAGATAGGCCCCAAGATCAGGTCCGTAATTAACTGTGGTCGACGAACAGGAACCGGTTTCTCTGTATCGCTGGCTTCTGGAAAACAGCCTGTAACCGCAAGCCTTGTTTCTTGGTGGCTCTGCCAAATCTGTCGCTCTGTCTGGCGGAATAGTCGTATTTAGCTTTCGCAATTTTTGATTATTGCTGATCATCAGGGTGAATTTGATGTATTCTTGCTGAATGTGCTGGGAATTGACCAGGAGGACGACCCAAACAAAGCGCTTATACAAAATTAGAAGCGACTAGGGAGGAATTTGATGATGTACTATAGGCTAAAGGCGGTCAGGGGCTGTCGGATAATGATAGCTGCGCTGTTTTCCACTCTCTCTTTGAGTAATGCGATGGCGCAAAGTAACTCTGAGAGCGAAACCACAATCCCAGAGCCCGGGCCGTCCATCACCTTCACATCCTGGACCGGCCCTTACATGCGAAGTCAGATGCTTGGGTTTGTGCGCCCTTATGAGCAAGCCAAAAACGCCGATGTGCATGTTGCACATTACAATGGTGGCATCTCGGAAATCCGCGATCAGGTCGAAAGCGCAAATGTGATTTGGGATGTGGTCGACCTTACGCAAGCAGATTCACTTCGCGCCTGCGAAGAGGGCTTGCTGGAGAACATATCTGACATAGAACTGCCTGATGGCGTCGATGGCACACCATTTCGAGAGGATTTTGTCGAAGGTGCCCTGAATGATTGTGGCGTAGGAGTCATCGTATGGGGCACCGCATATGCGTATAACAATTCTCAATTCGCAGAAACGCCTCCATCAACCATTTCGGATTTCTTCGACACAGAAACCTATCCTGGGCCACGTGCCATCCGAAATGATCCGACAGTGATCATGGAATGGGCCCTTATGGCCGACGGCGTAGCCCGCGATGATGTGTATCCAACGCTCGAAACCGAAGAAGGTGTTGAGCGCGCGCTGAAAAAGATGGACGACATAAAAACCGGCCTGCAAATCTGGGAAACCGGGCGTGAACCCGTACGCCTGTTGAACTCTGGCGACATTGCGATGTCATCGATCTGGGCCACTACCGGTGCAACGGCCGCCCAGGAAGACGGTTCCGATTTTACGGTCAACATGGACGGCCGTGTGATTGAGCTGGATCTGTTCGGCATACCAAAAGGAAGCCAGAATAAAGAAGAAGCCATTGATTTTATTCGCTTTGCTAGCAGCTCAAATTCGCTGGCCGATATGGTCGGGTACCTGCCAAATGGTCCAACCCGAAAATCTTCGATGACACTCCTGTCAGATGACATTTTGGAGCGCATCCCGAACGGTCCGGCGTATGAAGACAATCTTTACATTCTGTCGGACGCCGAGTGGTGGGCCACCAACCACGGGCGCCTGGAAGAGGCGTTCCAGTCCTGGCTCGCAACCTCCGCCCGTCAGGGCGCTGCGGGTTCAACACGGTAAGCCTAAACAACAGGTCTAAGAGGTGCAAAATGAGTGATCAATCAACACAGAAACCTGACAATCTTGTAGCAAAGAGCGGCTTGTTCAAAGGTATGAATCCGACGATGGGTATCGCTTCGATGGTGATGATATTGGGGTTTGTGTTCTTCACGATCCGTGATGTTGAAGCTTCAAGTGCGATCTTTGCGACAGGTAAAAACTTTATCATCGGTAGCCTGGACTGGTTCTATGTACTGGTCGTTAACGCGGCACTGTTTTTCGTAATTTGGCTTATGATCAGCCGGTTCGGACACGTGAAGCTGGGCAAGGATGATGACGAGCCTGATTTTTCAACGTTTTCATGGATTTGCATGCTGTTTAGTGCGGGCTTGGGATCTGGTCTGATCTATTGGGGCGTTGCAGAGCCAATGTTCCATATCCAAGGCAGCCCATTCCTTGAGCGGGCGGGAATTGAACCAGGTTCGGTTGACGCCGCGGTTTCTGCGGTAACGATCACGAATTTCCACTGGGGTTTCCACGGTTGGGCTCTTTATGTGCTGGTTGGCCTCTGCCTTGCATATTTCTCGTACCGCCATGGGCTTCCTCTGACTTTGCGCACCGCTCTTTATCCTGTGCTGAAGGAACGGATCTATGGTCCCTGGGGTCATCTCGTCGATCTGATTGGCGTATTTGGTACAATCTTTGGCCTCGCAACCTCATTGGGGTTGGGCGTCACACCAATCGCCGCCGGTCTTGAGGATCTTGGCTGGATGGCAAACACCCAGACAAATCAGTTGATCCTCGTCGCAATCATCACCTGTCTTGGCACGGCTTCTGCTGCATCGGGTGTTGGCAAAGGCGTGCGTATCTTGTCTGAAGCCAACGTTATGGCAAGTGTTGGCCTGCTGCTCCTGTTCATCATTCTGGGGCCTACGGCATTCCTGTTGGGCATAACCATATCCGGATTTGGAGATTACCTCTGGACGGTGATACCCATGGGTTTCTGGATCAACGGTGAGCCCGAAAACCAATGGCAGAGCTGGTGGACGATCTTTTACTGGGGCTGGTGGATCGCATGGTGCCCGTTTGTTGGACTGTTCATTGCGCGGGTATCAAAGGGGCGGACGATCAAGCAATTCTGCTATTGCGTTCTTCTTATTCCAACCTCAGTCGTGATGCTCTGGATGGGTGTCTTTGGTGGCGCAGCAGCCGGGGTTGATCTGTTCTACGACGCAGGTGTCGTCGAGGCGGTCAACAATGACTACGCCGCTGGCGTATTCCAAACGGTCAAAGGATTTGGCTACACATGGTTGGTGTACCCGATCACAGTGTTGATTACGGTTCTGCTGATTTCGTGGTTTGTCACGTCTTCTGACTCGGGGACACTCGTGATGTGCACAATGCTGTCGATGGGTGACGAGCATCCGCCAATCAAGTTCCGTGTGTTTTGGGGTATTACCGCAGGCGTTGTTGCCGGTGTCCTAATGCTGGCCGGTGGGTTGAGCGCGCTACAGACAGCGTCCATCGTCGCAGGGCTACCAATCGCTGTGATCTTGTTGTTCATGATCTATGGTATTGTTTCGTCGCTTCACGCTGAGCATCCAGTGCCCGATGTTGAGGATAAGTACGAAATGGAGTTCCTCAACAGATAGGCAGCCATTGTGGTTCAATTTGTCGAGAGGCAGTTACATCTGCCTCTCGACAATTACAGACTTGGGTTTCGACCTGTCCGCGAAGCTTTCTTCGTTCTGATGTGAAGTTTGCCAAACTTTCTGGGAGCAAACGAATACGAAAGAACCTCTGCCTAATGGTTTCCACCAGCATCTCTGCTACCCGCGTGGTACAGCAACTGGATAGGCCTGTCGGCTCTCCATGGTGAGCCTCTCACACAATCTCGACCCGTGAACCAAAGGTACATTGTGGGGGATAGTCCGATCCTGGTCGTGATGGAGCGGTTTCTTTCGCCCATGCCTTCCATTGTCCCTTAAAGGTAATGCCCAGAGCCAAAAAACCAGGTTCGGAATGGAATGCAGGCTAAGTCTTCCGCCGTTTCGGGACAGAATCGCCACCTTTTGTAGATTTGGCCGCTGCGACTCGCGCTCGGTTCTTCTTGCTGCTTGACTTACCTTTGGGTGGAGGTGGACCCTTTGATGCTGTTCGGGCAGATTTGATATCGCCGCCTTTGGCTTCAGATTTACCGCCCTTACGTGCCTTTGGCTTTGCACCAACCGGTTTGAACAAGGCATCTGCCTGGTCTTTCGAAGCACGCTGGCGTTCTACTTTGGCTGATTTGACGGCCCTTGTGGAACGTTCTGCAGGGCTGGAAGGTACCCGGCCCTCGGGTTCAGGCTTGCGACGTCCATAGGTTGCAGTGCCGCTCCGTTCGGTCGGAGTCGTATCTCGTTTGCTCGTAATCGGTTTGCCTTTTTGCTTTCCGATGGGCTTGGTCCGGCCAGTTGCAGCAAAGTCCGGTGCCGTGTCCAGACGCACGAGATTCTTGACCTTTTCGATCTTCATCTCGGGCCCAACGGCTGTCAGGAACCCTTCGACGCTGGGCTCACGGATCTCGAAATAGGTCACATCATCGGCAATCCGGATGGCCCCAATGTCATCCTTCGTCAGATTGCCTGACTTGCAGATCATCGGCAGCATATAACGCGGCGACGCATTTTGATTGCGCCCCTCGGACAGCGAAAACCAGACGCTGGGGCCAAAGGCCGCGCGCTGTTTCTGGCTTTGCTGATCGACCGTCGACAACTCTTCTGGCGCGGAATGACGCAGCTTGTACTGCCGTAGGTAAGCTGCTGCAATCTGCTCAGGGGTAAAGCTTTCTACCATTTTCCGAACTGCTGCGCGTTCACTTTCCGTGATCTCTGCTTGCCAGTCATCCGATGCGAACATCCTCACCTGATCGCGTTCGGTCACCTCTTCGGCTGACGGGGCTGTCCCCCAATCGGCGGTCAGCTTGGCGAATTTCAGAATACGTTCCGCCTTTTTCCGCGACGCGGGTGCAACCACTAGTGCGCTAACGCCCTTGCGTCCGGCCCGGCCTGTTCGACCCGAGCGGTGCAGCAGTGTTTCATGGCTGTTTGGCAGTTCCGCATGGACCACCAAATCAAGGTTAGGCAAATCAATACCGCGGGCGGCAACATCCGTTGCCACACAGACCCTGGCACGCCCATCGCGCATGGCCTGCAAGGCGTTCGAGCGTTCGCTCTGGGTCAATTCTCCGGATAGGGCGACGACCGAAAAGCCCCGGTTTGACAGGCGCGCGGTCAGACGTGACACCATCGCGCGGGTATTGCAGAACACGATGGCGTTCGGCGCCTCATAATAGCGCAACACATTGATAATTGCATTCTCGCCGTCGCGCGGGCCGACCAACATAGCACGATAATCAATATCGGCGTGCTGCGTCTTTTCGCTGACGGTGCTCACACGTTCTGCATCGCGCTGATACCGTGTCGCCAGATTGGCAATCGCACGTGGGACAGTGGCAGAAAACAGCAAAGTCTGACGGTCTGATGGTGTTTCATCCAGAATGAATTCCAGATCCTCTCGGAACCCGAGATCCAACATCTCGTCGGCCTCATCAAGAACCACGGCGCGAATGGCCGTCAGGTCGATCGAGCCCCGCATGATATGATCCCGCAGCCGTCCCGGAGTAGCTACAACAATATGCGCGCCACGCGCCAACGCGCGACGTTCATCCCGAATATCCATGCCTCCCACGCAGGACGCCAGAAACGCGCCCGCATCGGCGAACAACCAGCTCAGTTCACGCTTGACCTGCAGCGCCAGTTCCCTTGTTGGTGCTACAACAAGTGCCAGCGGTGCGCCCGAGGTTTCGAATGTCTCAGCGTCACCCAGAAGTCGCGGCGCAATCGCCAGACCGAATCCGATAGTTTTACCCGATCCGGTTTGGGCCGAAACCAGCATATCCTTCCCCTCCAGTTCGGGCCGGGTTACAGCCTGCTGAACTTGGGTTAAGGTGTCATAGCCCTTGCGAGCCAGCGCATTTGCAATGGTTTGTTTCACAGCGGTGGTTCTTTTCATCGGTCAGGAGATGGGATTGTGCGGTATTGCAATCAATGCATCATCCATGGGTAAAGACAGCCCCTTAACGAGTGTCTTGACTATTGTATAGCCACGAACCGGGGCAGATGCGCTGAAAATCCCGTATCCTGCCCATACTGCCCCCTTTCAGTAGCGGCTTGAGACCCTCGCCGCTTTCGGTTCAATTTGTTGAGACGCGGCAGAAGCGCAGGCTTGGAATAATCAAAACAGGCGTTTTTCTGTAGAGCTTTCAACCGTCTGTAAACCAGCTGTCCCTGTCGGGATGGCGGTCAACGTGACTACTCCTTCGGGAAATCTACTACAAGCAGTCGGATTCGATAGCTTCTACGACCACGTTTTCTTCGAATTTAGGGCATGACGTTGAGCCAATGGCGCGGTCCCTCTTGCGTCTATGCAGACGCCAGCCGTTTCATTGCGCTCATGAGAGGCATGGCCCGCACACCTCCCTGCCCCGGCACTTCCTTGTCGTTGGCATAGACAAGGATGCGCTCTGAGACGTCCAATTCTTCTGTCGCGATGTGAAACCCACGCGTGACCTTCGCTGATGTCGTCCGCTTGATCTCTATGGCCCAGAGGCCGCCGCGGGGAAGTTTCAACATCAAATCCACCTCAGCCCCTGCTGAAGAGCGATAGAAGCTTGCTTCTGTTCCGCGCGGTGCCGCGGCGATCAGGTTTTCGATGCAGAACCCTTCCCAACTGCCGCCGACAACCGGATGCCCAAGCAGGTCTTCCGGTGTTTCGATCCCAAGAAGTGCATGGGCCAGCCCGGAATCGCGAATATAAACCTTGGGAGATTTGACCAAACGTTTTCCGGCATTGGAATGCCATGGCTGCAAACGGCGCACCAGCATCAGGTCGACCAGCAAATCAAGATAGCGCGCAACGCTCTGGCCAGAGACACCCAGGTTTCCCGCAAGTTTCGCCGCATTGAGTAACCCGCCTTGCTCATGGGCAAGCATCGTCCAGAACCGGCGCAATGTTTCCGCCGGGATGCGCAACCCAAAAGCCGGAACATCGCGTTCCAGATAGGTGCGGATGAAATCCTCGCGCCATGCCAGGCTGGTTTTGTCGTTCTTGGCAAGGAAGCTATCTGGAAACCCACCCCGCAACCACAGCGCAGAGATCGAGTCCACTCCGGTTTCCGACAAAATGAAAGGCGCCAGCTCGTGATAGCTGACCCGGCCAGCCAAGGATTCTGCGCTTTGGTGCAGAAGCGTGTTCGAGGCCGACCCCAGCAGCAGGAATTGCCCAGTCCGATACCCTTGTCTTCGTCGTCGGTCAATCTGACCGCGTAATGCCTTAAACAGGCCTGGCATAAGCTGAACTTCATCGATCACCACCAGGCGCCCAACCTGCTCGTCGAGATAGAGGTCTGGCTCTTCGAGCACCTGGCGATCAGCAGATCTCTCCATATCAAGATAGACAGCGTCACGGCTTTCAGCGATATCCTGCGCGAGGGTTGTCTTCCCAACTTGCCGCGGCCCAAGCAGGACTACGCCCGCCTGGTTCTCGAGAGAGTCTTCAACTGACTTTCTATCGCCGCGCTTGATCATACCTTGCATTTATTCCATTTGGTGGAAGATTTACAAGGATAAAATTCCAAATTACTATCCAGTGAAACCTATCGTCTCGGCCCATCACCCCAGAACCATGACACGCAAGTCTGGACCTTAGGTCGAGCATAATCGTGGAAAGCTGCGTCCCATTTGATCAAGAGAAAATTTAACCTGAGTACGTTCTTCTTTCTTAACTATTAAATTCGAAAAGTCCTCTTTGCGTCCCTCAATTTCATTTCCATTGCCCTGAAGGGCGAAGCCAACTAGGTACTTGCCGCGCACAAACCCCTAAGAATCTGCGAAAAGTCAAATCGCAGAAAGGACCAGGATCATGACCATACCGGCAATCAAAAACGCTGACACAGGCACGCTGGCTGGCTCGGGAATGCATATTCTGGTCGATCATTACGGCAGCCTATACCTAACCGACGTAACGCGCATCGAAGAGGCACTGACCGGCGCGGCGCGGGAAGCTGGCGCAACGATACTGTCGGGCAAGTTCCACAAATTTGGCGGGCATGGCGGTGTGACCGGTGTGTTGTTGCTGGCTGAATCCCATATTTCGATCCACACTTGGCCGGAAAATGATTATGCCGCCATCGACATCTTCATGTGTGGCACAACGCAACCGGACAAAGCGGCCGCATTTCTTGAGAAGCACCTGCACCCTGCCCGAGTTGAAATTACGCGCGTCAACCGCGGTTTACCGGAACCAGTAGTCCCAACCGTCTAAGTAATATCCCATCAGTGCGTGCGATTGCAGTGTATTAGGTTCGGCATCGATCCGGTCGGTATCACCGCCAAAAATCTGTGCCGCGCGCCAAACATCATCGTCGAGATAGCTCAACCCATCCGGCAGTTCGATTCTACGGTCGGTCAATGGTTCAAATGTAGCCAGAACAAACCCCCATTCGCCGAAGCTCGGCACGTAGCTGTGATAGGGAACCGCCTGCAGTCCCCGTCCGGGCCTTTGCGGATTGCGGCTGCCCTCGATCGTTTCGGCCACCGACCAAAAGGCCTGTCGGGCAAAGAACGGTGATCCAGCCTGAGTGACAAAGACCCCCTGCCCGCTTAGCCGTTCGGCCAGCAAGCCGTAGAATTGCTTGGTGTATAACCGGGACAAGGCGATGGATTTGGGGTCTGGCAGATCAATGATCACCACGTCGTAAATCTGGGTTTCCCGCTCCAGAAATCTCCAGGCATCTTCGTTGACAACCGTCACGCGCGGGTCGCTGAGAGCATTGTCGTTCAGCTTGGACAGATCTGGATGGTCGCGAAACAACTGCGTCACACGCGGATCAAGATCCACCAGCGTCACGGACTGCACCTCGGGATAGCGCAGCACCTCGCGCGCGGCCATGCCGTCTCCACCCCCCAGGATCAGAATGTCACGCGCGCGCGGCGCAAGGGCCATGGCCGGATGCACCAGTGGCTCGTGATAGCGGTGTTCGTCAAGGGAATCGAACTGGATCGAATGATCCAGAAACAGGCGCACCCGGTCGCGGTACCGGGTGACGGTGATCTGCTGATAGGACGTGGCCTCGGACAGGATGACATCATCTTCGAACAGTTCGGCCTCGGCGACCGAGACCAGCCGTTCGGACTGCCACAGTGCGCCCAGCGTTGCCACAAAGGCCACCGCCCAGACTGCCACCTGGACCCGCGTAGCCCATTCCCGAAACACCAGCAGAGACAGGCCAGCCACGGCAAGGTTTAGACCGCCAAAAGCCAGACTCGCGGACATCAGCCCCAGATACGGGATCACCAATAGTGGAAAAGCCAATGAGGCGACCAGCGCTCCGATGTAGTCGACGCTCAGCACGTTCTCAAATCGGAACTTCAGCGCCCCGATCTGTTCAAGCACACGGGCAATTAATGGGATCTCCATCCCGGACAGGATGCCAATGGCAATCAAAGCGCCGTAAAGCGGCAAGGCCACCTGCCCCAACCACGCATAATTCAGAAACAGCACCGGCGCCAAAAAACCGCCAACGATGCCCAGAAGGATCTGCGCCCAGACAAAACCGGAAAACGCATCCGAGACAAAACGCGACAGCCAAGCACCTACTCCCATCGCCGACAGAAAGATGCCAATTACCAGTGAAAACTGGCGGACGGAATCCCCCAGCAAATAACTGGACAAGGTGGCGGCAATCAGCTCGTAGATCAGCCCGGCGACGGCCACCAGAAAGGTGGCCAGCAACAACCACGCGGCGCGCGCCTCAACCGCGCGGGGCGGGGTCATGACAAGATGACAGCCGCAATGATGATGGAAACTGCTACAAACAGCAGCCCGATCAGGATCGCCAACGCGATGTTCTGATCTTTTTCGATCTCGTGCACGACCGAGAAGGGTGTCATCCAGTCGATCACCTTCCACACGACCCACATCAGCGTCACGCCCAGAAGGGTGTAGAAGATTGTGCTGATGATTTCTGCAATCTGAATTGCTGCTATATAATCCATTGATTCCTCACTATTTTATCCGATTTGACCGATAGTACCCGCCGCCGCCGCTGCCGACCCGAACCGAGGTGTCCAAGTCACGGCTTTCGGCCCAATACCCATGCCACGAGACATAACCCGTGGCAGCCACGGCCAGAGTTGAAATGACGACGAAAATGATCCTGAAAGCTGTCACTTTAATCCTCATTTACCCAATCAGTTCCCGACCACCGGGCGCGTTGATGCAACCATTTGCGCCCGAACTGAAACAGGAACAGCGCTCCAAAAACCCCGGCCAGCGCGAATGTCCAAAGACCACTGGACAGTCCGGTTTTGACACTGACCTGCAACTGGCTGAACGGCTGCCCCGGTACATGGCCTACGCCCGACCCGGTCCAAAGCCCCTGCTCAGGCACGTCTAATACCAGTGTGTAATCGCCTGTGCGATCTGGTCGAAACGTCAGGCTCGCAAATTTGCTGCCTTCGCTCCACGATCCTTCCGAGTCGCGCCCGGTGTAATATTCGATCGTTCGACCCGCCTCGAATACTGGCTCTCCTTCGGGATCAAGCAGCTCAATGTCCAGATAGATCCAACTGTTTTTGACATTGCCCGAGAAGGAAACGCGCGTCAGTTGGCTGTCGGCTTCAAGCGGGATTGTGATCTCGGCCGGGAAGTCGCCACGTTTTAGCGCCTGACGCTCTATCGCCCTCTCTCCTGATCGTTGAGAGAAGGAAACCGCCATCACAAGACAAAGGATCATAAACACGAATGATACGACCAGCAAAAATCTATAGTTTGGGCCCTCGATGAAAGGTTGCAGCGGATGCACCCGATGTGGGTTCAGGTTCAATGAAACCCCAAAAGCTGCTTCGGCCTGCTGTTTCGAAACATAGAACGAGCGATAGGTCTCACGCTCGGACCCGGTGGTCGAAAACCCCAGCATCGCCGTATCAGACATCGCCGAAATCGTGGTTGTCTTTTCCCCCAGTGACGGCGGCCAGGTGAATTCACCCTCAACATAGGTGACCGCGCTTGTGGTGGTCTCGTAATACACAAAGCGCCCATCCTCGGTCGTCACAGAGGGAGGGGATTCCGCTGTCTCAACCCACCGCTCCGACATCCAGGCCGATCCGCGATAGCGTCTGGAAAACACCAGATGCCCCGCCTCAAGCGTCAGCCAGGCATAGCCGTGAGTTGGCGAATAGAGCTGATGGTCTATCCATTGGTAGACCCGTCCGCCCCAGCGCTCGGCATGTTCGATCAGACCAATTATGGTGAACTCAGCACCATACAACGACCCGCTCATCCCAATCGAAAGCGGGGTTTCCGGGCGTTTCTGATCCTTGAACTGACGCAATGTCCGGTAGTTGTTCTGTGCATCCAGTTCGGCCCCGCAATAGGAACAGATCTGCACAATCACCCGGCCCCCGCCCAGCACATCCAGGCCGGCGCCACAGCAGGTGCAGTTGATCGAAAGAAGACTTGGGTCTCGGGTCATGACTGCCGCTGAACCTTCACGTCAAATGCGTCGTACCACCGACCGTAGAACCAGATCGCATGACCCGGCCAGAATTCACCAGACAACAGTGCCTCGTCTCCGGCGGAAGCGTTCACGAATTCATGGCTTTCCCCGACCTTTAGCACCTCATCGAACTGTCCGCGCAGGGCGATGCATTCGGCATGTTCAACTTCGGTAACCGTGAATGTGGCCGCGTCGAAATCCAGCGTTTCGCCCAGCTTGAACGGAGGCATGAATTTCGGCGTGTCCTTTTCGGTCAAGCGTTTCTGCCGAACGACATCTCCCTCATCGAGCGATATCCAGCAGGTGCGGCCATCACCATCGACACCGCAGAACTCATCCCAGAACCCCCGCCCGTAGGAATAGCGCGCATGACCAAGAATCAATGTCGACGTTCGACCCAGTTGCACTTGATCGCCTATCCCGAACAAAAGCGGTGCATAGTGCATCTCACCCTGCTGGCCCGCCGATTGAACCTGGACATCATTGATCATCAACGTCGTACCGCAGGACGCACAGGTGGCAACCTTTATCCCTTTCAGCGCAATCGGGGTTTGCGCACCGCAGTTTGGACAGTTCAAAGTCTTCATGCTTTCAAGTCGCGCAAAGAAAATGAAAGTTCAAGCCGTTATTGGTTCTGGAGAATACACGTCCGGTGCCGCCTCGACCTTGTTGCCAGAATTCAAACAGAACCACTTAGGTGGAACTAAACATGCTGGCGGTTCTGTTAGAGGTGCCGTCAGCCCCAGCAATCATCTGAGTTAGTCGTGAAATAGGGTTTCAGCTGCGTCTTTGCTTATGGTTGTGCCCTTCCTGCCCGCAACGATATCCGCCAGATCGGCCAGTGCGCCGATGGCTGCGGATTTGCCGGTAAGCCGCGCAAACTGGGCGGCGGCCTCGACCTTTGGGCCCATCGAACCGGCGGCGAAATTGAACTTGGCCATGGCCTCTGGTGAGGCGGCTTTTATGCCACGCTGAGTATCGGTACCCCAGTCCAGATAGGCACAATCAGCATCCGTTGCCGAAATGAACAGATCGGCCCCAACCTCTCGGGCCAGCAGCTCTGAGGCCATATCCTTGTCGATCACCGCTTCTATCCCCTCCAGATAACCCGGAGAAGTATAGGCCGTGGGAATGCCACCGCCACCGGCACAGATCACCACGGTTTGCCGTTCCAGCAGCCATTTAATCGGCCTGATTTGAAAAATCCGTTTCGGCAGCGGAGAGGCAACAACCCGTCGCCATTTGTCACCATCCGCACGAATTTGCCAGCCCTTGTCGGTGGCCAATCGTTCAGCCTCGGGTTTGTCATATACCGGACCGATGAATTTTGTGGGGTCGTCAAAGGCGGGATCCTTGGCATCTACCTCAATCATGGTCAGCAGCGTGGCCAGAGGCGTCTCGGGCGGCAGACGGTTGCCCAGCTCTTGCTCGATCATGTACCCGATCATGCCCTCGGTTTCCGCCCCAAGCACGTCCAGCGGATAGGCCTCATCCGGTTTATAGGCGTTGCCCTGTAGGGCCAGTAATCCCACCTGAGGGCCATTCCCGTGGGTCACAATCAACTCGTTCCCCTCGGCAATGGTGGCCAGCGCCTGAGCGGCGATGGCCGTGTTTTCACGCTGGTTCTCGGCGGTCAGGGCCTGACCGCGCCGCAGCAGCGCATTGCCCCCTAGGGCGACGACGATCCGCATGGCTCAGGCCCCCAATGTGGCGACCAGAACGGCCTTGATTGTGTGCATTCGGTTTTCGGCCTGTTCGAACTGAATACCGGCGGGGCTTTCGAATACCTCTTCGGTGACCTCCATTTCGGTGATGCCAAATTTCTCGTGGATGTCTTCGCCCACTTTAGTCTCGGTATTGTGAAAGGCGGGCAGGCAATGCATGAATTTGACGTTTGGATTGTTTGCCGCTGCCATTAACGCGCTGTTGACCTGATAGGGGGTCAGCTGCTTGATCCGGCTGTCCCAGACCTCGGGTGCTTCGCCCATCGAGACCCAGACATCGGTGTGGATGAAATCCACGCCATCCACGGCGGCCGCAGGATCATCGGTGATGGTCAGCGTCGCGCCGTAACGCGCGGCGGCTTCTTCTGCCGGACCGCGGAATTCGTCGGACGGCCACAGATCACGTGGGGCGGCGATGCGGACGTCCATCCCCATCATGCAGCCCGCGATCATCAGCGAATGGCCCATATTGGACCGCCCGTCGCCCACATAGGCGTATTTGATGTCATGCAGGGGCTTTTCACCATATTCCTGCATGGTCAGCAGATCGGCCAGCATCTGGGTCGGGTGGAACTCATCGGTCAGCCCGTTATAGACCGGCACGCCCGCATTGGCGGCCAGTGTTTCCGCCAGTTCCTGCCCAAAACCGCGATATTCAATGCCGTCGAACATGCGGCCCAGCACGCGGGCAGTGTCCTTCATGCTTTCCTTATGCCCGATCTGTGACCCCGAGGGCCCAAGATAGGTGACACCGGCACCCTGATCCATCGCGGCCACTTCAAAGGCGCACATGGTCCGGGTCGAGGATTTCTCGAAGATCAGGCAGATGTTCTTGCCTTTTAGATGCTGGATTTCAGACCCCGCATATTTTGCGCGCTTCAGATCGCGCGACAGGTCCAGCAGATAACGCAGCTCACGCTGGTCGAAATCGAGCAGTTTCAGAAAGCTGCGGCCTTTGATGTTAAATGCCATTGGTCAATCTCCTTTTTTCAGTAATCGGGTTCAATAATCAACGGGGTCACGCCAGATCGGGCAGGTCATGCAATGCCCGCCGCCGCGTCCGCGCCCCAGTTCCGAGCCCGAGATCGTGATCACTTCGACCCCCGCCTTGCGCAGCAGCGTGTTGGTATAGGTGTTGCGGTCATAGGCGACGACCACGCCGGGCTCTAACGCCACCACGTTGTTGCCGTCGTCCCATTGCTCGCGTTCCTGATTAAATGCGTCTCCGCCGGTCTGCACGATGTTCAGAGATTTGATCCCCAGACATTCGGCGGCCACATCGAACAGATGTTTGTCATCGCGCCGGAAGTCGATCGTGTCCTCTTTGTTTCCGGGGCGCAGGCTGATGCACTGGATCTCGTTACAGACATCAACATAGGCAGTCGCGGTCTCACGGTCGCAATGGCTGAACACTGTATCCAGATGCATAGCCGCGCGGCTGCGGGGCATCTGACAGGCAACAACCCTCTCCGCCGCGCCTTTGGCAAACAGAGCGCGGGCGACCTGACCAACCGCCTGCGGACTGGTCCGTTCGCCCATGCCGATCAACACACTGCCATTGCCCCAAGGCATGACATCACCGCCTTCGACCGTGGCCGCGCCGTGATCCTTGTCTGGGTCACCCCACCAGATCTCGAAATCTGCGTCGCGGAACTCGGGGTGGAACTTGTAGATCGCGGTCACCAACAGGGTTTCGGGGCGCCGCGCCGGCCAGTACATCGGGTTGACCGTCACGCCGCCATAGATCCAGCAACTGTTGTCACGAGTGAACTGCGTATTTGGAATCGGTGGAATCACAAAGCCCAATGGCCCCAGATAGCTGCCGAACATACCTGAGGGTTTGAACGGCATATCTTCGACCGCGATGCCGCCGATCAGATATCTGGCCAGATCCTTGGCCGCCATCTCATCCAACCAGCCGCGCAGCTCATTCAGCATACCGACGCCCACCTGATTTTCGGTAATGCGGCGGTCCAGAACCCAATTACGGGCTCCCTTGTCCTTCAGCGTTTCTGCAAGCAGCGTCTGGAATTCTAAAACCTGAACCCCGCGATCCTCCATCTTCATGCGGAAATCGGCATGGTCAGAGCGGGCTTTGTGCACCCAAAGGACATCGTCATAAAGCAACTCTGCCGCATTGCCAGGGGTCAGGCGGGAATGGGCCAGACCCGGTTCGCAGACCATCACCTTTCGAAGTTTCCCAATCTCGGAATGTGCGCCAAATCCAGTCATGATATCTCCTTTGATGTAATCGCGCCGGACTGCCAACGCAGCCAGACATGGATGGGCAACCCAGCCAACAGCAACAGGGCGCCCCAAAAAACGACGTCTTTTCCAGCGCCGAAAATCGCCCAGAATGAATAGACAAAACCGAGACCCGCCAGCACAAAGGCCTGCGGTGGCAGGCGGGTGCGTTCTTTGCGTTTTGCGCGGATCATAATCTCGGCACCTGCGCACAGCAGGTAGGGAACCAGCGTGGATAGGGTGGCCAACAGAATGATGAATTCAAACTGTTCAGCCAGGGATCGGGTATAGTTCATAGCGATCAAAGCGCTGGCTAGCAGGCTTGAGGAGATCAGGCCAAATGCCGGCGTACCAGTCCGTGACACCCGGGCAAAACCGGCCGGGAACAATCCGTCACGCGCCGCGCCCAGTGGCACTTGCCCGGTCAGCAGCACAAATCCGTTGAGCGTGCCGAAGGTCGAAACGCAGGCCCCGACCGCGATGAATACCGCACCGCCAAACCCCCACATCACATGCGCAACATCCGCCAGCGGTGCGTTGCTTCCGGCCAGCGTGCCGGATGGCACCACCCCAAGCGCCACATAGGTCGCGGCGATATAGACCAATGCGGCAACACAGGTTCCGACAATCGTCGCAAGAGGGATCGTTTTGGTAGGGTTCCTGACATCGCCCGCCGGAACCGTTGCGGATTCGAGCCCCACAAAGGCCCAAAGCGTCAACGCCGCGCAGGCCGAGATCGCCGATATGTTCGACATACCGCTGAGGTTAACCGGCCGGAAGTTGGCCGGTTGGACATGGGACAGTCCCAGCAGGATCAGCACCAGCAGCGGGGCCAGCTTCATCACCGTGGTCACCACTTGCACAATCCCGGCCTGCCGAACGCCGCGCAGATTGACCCAGGTGAGCAGCCAAATCGCACCAAGTGAGACCGCCAATCCCGCGAGCGCAGTTTCCCCGATGGCGGGTACCATAAAGCTGAGATAGCCAGCAAAGGCGACGGCAACGGCGGCATTCCCAGACCACAGCGCGATCCAATAGCCCCAAGCAATCAGGAAGCCCGCGAAATCACCAAAGCCCTCGCGCGCATAAGCGTATGGCCCACCGGTATTTGAAGACAATCGCGCCAGTCGCCCGAAGATTAACGCCAGAACAATCGCGCCTCCTGCAGTCAGAACCCATCCCGCCATCGAGATTGGCCCGAACGCGGCCAGAGAAGATGGCAGCAGGAAAATACCGGACCCGATCATATTGCCCACCACCAGCGCGGTGCACATCCAGAACCCAAGGGTTCCTTTGGGTTTAGATCGGGTGTCGGTGGGCATAATGCGACCTCATGCCAACGCGGAAAGGCTGAGCCCGGCCATGATGATGACGATCAGGATCAGTAAAAGCGGCCACATGAACCTGAGCCAGCGTTCATAGGGCACACGCCCCAGGGCAAGCCCGCCCATGACCACCGCAAAGGTGGGGTTAATCAGGTTCACCAAACCGCTGGCTGACTGATAGGCCGTCACGACCAAGGACCGTTCTACGCCGGAAAAGTCTGCTAGCGGCGCCATGATCGGCATGGTCAGAACCGCCAAGCCCGAGGATGACGGGACGAGGAAGGACAACAGCCCCTGCAAGGCGAACATCGCATTGATAAAGGCCACTTTGCCCAAACCATCCACGGCACCTTCGGCCCAATACAAAATGGTATCGGTGATGTTTCCTGCGTCCATGACCACTACGATCCCGCGCGCGATCCCGATCACCAGCGCAACGCCCAGCAAATCCCGGGCACCGTCAACGAAGGTCGAGGTGAATTCCTCTTCCCCGATCCGTGCGATCAATCCCACGATTATCGAGGACACAATGAACAGGCCGGACATCTCGGCCATCCACCAGCCTCCTGCCGCGACACCCCAGATCATCACGCCAAAGCTGGCCGCAAAGATCAAAAGGATCAGCCCATGCATACCCGTAAAGGTCGGAGCTTCACCGCCCGTGCGGCCACCTTTGAGGAAATGCGCCTCATTGCTTTCGCGCTTGTCGGCAACGATGGACAGATCCGGATCGGCTTTGACCTTGGCTGCATATCGCATGACAAAGACCACACAGGCCAACCAGCATGCCAGCAACAGCGCAAAGCGCAGCATTATGCCATTGGTGAAGGGCACCCCCGCCGCATCCGAGGCGATGACTGTGGCAAACGGGTTAATCGTCGATCCCAGCGTGCCAACCCCCGCCCCCAGCATGATGATGGCCACACCCACTACCGCGTCATAGCGCGCGGCAATCATCACTGGGATGATCAACGCGTAAAAAGCCAGTGACTCTTCGGCCATGCCATAGATTGTGCCCCCCGCAGCAAAGAAGGCCATCAAGATGGGGATCATCCATTTCTCGCGCCCCTTTAGACGCACCATTGCGCGCGCAATCCCGGCGTCTATCGCCCCGGTTCGCGTTACAACTCCCAAAAAACCGCCAATCACCAGCACAAAAAGTGCAACATCAATCGCCCGCGCTTCATAACTGACAGGGTCATAGAACCCCCCGATAGGGGCCAGTACGACATCATAGAACCCCTGCGGATTGGGCTCGACAACCTGATAGCTGCCCGGTACCGGAACATCGCGTCCCAGAGCTTCGTTAGCGACGCGGTCATATTGGCCAGCGGGAACAAACCAGGTTGCAATGGCGACCAGTGCTATCAACGCAAACAGAATTGTATATGCAGTTGGAAACTTGAGCTTCATGTCATCAAACTCCTAAAAGAGCTGAGATTGGGTTTCGAAACTTCCGGTCTCTTCATACAGTCTCAATATGAGATTTCAAAGGATGAATGACCCCGAGGCGACCTGAATGGTTCTACATGAACGCCATTCGCTGGCGCTGCGCATTGACCTGCATCAATAGAATTCAGGCTGACGCCGGATTCAGGTTGGTCAGTTTTTGCTTTCCTACAGATCGTAAGTTGCTCATTTGAGTGCAGCGTTTAGCACCTTGCGATCCATCGCCCCAGTCTGGCAGAAACCCGCTTGAGACTGTGGTGATCATGTTGACATATCAGCCCATTTCCCTGAACCGGGAAGTCGCACATTTGCATTAGGCTTACCAAAGGCTAGTGTGCAAGAAATTAAGGCGCAAATGCCCGTATCGAACAGTAACCCAAGGCTAACAACGTGAGCTCTGAAATTCCCAGGTCCCTGCCTGCCAGACATGAGTTGCGCAAGGTGCGCAACAAGGGGCTGTCATTTCTGGCACTGGCCTTCCTGTTCAGCATCTTTGTCAACCTGCTGATGCTGACCGGGCCTTTATTCATGCTGCAGGTTTATGACCGCGTCCTTGCCTCTCGGGCGGTTGAAACCCTCACGGCGCTGTTTCTGATTGTCGCTCTATTATATAGCCTTATGGCCATGCTGGATTTTGCGCGAGGACGTATCGTTGCGCGGTTCGGAGCGAGGTTCCAGTCGCAACTGGACGAGCGGGTGTTCGAGGCAACGCTGCGAAAATCTCTTGTTCCGCAGGCCCGTGCAGCCCCAGCCACTGCCTTGCGCGACCTTGAGGCAATCCAGAACCTGTGTTCCTCACCTGTTTTGCTGGCCGTAATGGATATCCCCTGGACACCGGTTTTTCTGGCAGCAATCTTCCTATTCCACCCGATGCTTGGATGGCTTGCCGTTGCGGGTGGCGCGATCCTGATTGTCATCGCTCTGCTTAATCAGGCGCTCACTCATAGAAAGGTTGCCGCTGCGCAGCAGGCCTCGTCGCGGGCAGGCTCATTCTCGGAACATGCCAGACAAGCCGCAGAAGTTGTCCGCTCGCAAGGAATGCAGCAAGACATCTCGCAACGCTGGCTGACCCAGAGGACCGATGCGCTGAGACAGACCATCTCGGCAAGCGACTGGACCGGAAGCTTTACCTCATTAACCAAGTCGATGCGGCTGTTCTTGCAATCTGCCATGCTGGCATTGGGAGCTTTGCTGGTTTTAAGAAACGAACTGTCCCCTGGGGCAATGATCGCAGGGTCCATCCTGCTTGGGCGCGCATTGGCCCCGGTCGAGCAGGCGGTGGGCCAATGGGCATTGGTGGAGCGTGCCCGATCCGCGTGGATTTCACTGAACCGATTCCTGGACACCACCCCGCCCGAGCCGGACCGGACCAAATTGCCTGTACCAGATGCGCACCTGACCGCCAAAGGACTGACCGTTGTACCACCCGGCGCCGATTTACCGACACTCAGGAACGTTTCACTGAAACTAGAACCGGGCAAAGCTTTGGGCGTGATCGGCAAAAGCGGGTCAGGAAAATCCACGCTTGCCAAGGCCTTGTTAGGATTGTGGAAACCGGCCGTTGGCGAAATCAGGCTTGGAGGCGCTACGCTGGATCAATACGGCACTGATGATTTGGGCCAACACATCGGGTATCTGCCGCAGGAAGTCACTTTGTTCAACGGAACAGTGACCGAAAACATCGCCCGGATGTCCCAAAACCCGGATTCGGAAGCGGTCATCGCTGCAGCCAAGAAAGCCAAGGCACATGACCTAATCCTGACGTTGGAAAAGGGGTACGACACGTTTCTGGAAGGCAATGACAGTCAACTGTCGGGTGGCCAAAAGCAACGTATTGCTCTGGCGCGCGCTTTGTATGGAGATCCTGTCTTACTGATCCTGGACGAGCCGAACTCGGCTCTGGATGCTGATGGTACCGAGGCATTGAACACCGCGATCCGAGAACTGAAGGCCGCGGGTAAATCAGCCATCATCATGACGCACCGACCACAGGCCATTTCCGAATGCGACGATCTTGCAGTTGTTGAAAATGGGCAGGTTGTGAAATCCGGCAGCCGCGACGAGGTGCTAAGCGCCATGGTTCAGAACGCAAATGCGATCAAAAAGGGTCTGGCACGGGTGGGTGAGTAATGCAAAAGCCCAATCATAATGACACGCGCCCTGTTTGGCGCATTACATTTCCTGCTCTGGTCGGGTTTCTCGCACTGGCTATTTTAATCGGCGGGTTGGGCTTTTGGGCGGTGCAGACCAGGCTGGCAGGCGCCATTGTATCGCAGGGCGTCATCGAAGTTCAAAGCAACCGCCAGGTAGTCGAGCATCCAGACGGTGGCGTGGTCGGCGAGATTTTTGTACGCGACGGTGATTCCGTCACCGGCGGCGACATTCTGTTACGTCTGGATGACACGTTTCTGACCTCGGAAAAGACCATCGTTGAGGCGCAGCTGTTTGAATTACTCGTCCGAAAGGCGCGGCTTCAGGCCGAACGCGATGGCACTGATCTGACTGTTTTGACATCCGCGCTGAACGACGTACAGAAACAAGAAGACATTGACCCTGAGCTGATCGCCGGCCAGCAACGCCTGTTCGAGGCACGTCTGAATACCCTAAATCAGCAGACTCAGCAGTTGAGCAAGCAACGCATTCAGATAGAAAGCGAGATCGAGGGCACCTTGGCGCAACTGGTCTCGCTGCGCCGTCAGGTCGATCTGATACAGGAGGAGCTGCAGGACCAGCAAAGCCTGCTTCAACGCGGTCTGACACAAGCCAGTCGGGTCTCCGCCTTGCAACGCGAAGAAGCCAGCCTGACAGGTGAAATAGGCAGGCTCGAAGCGGCTGCCGCGCGGCTCAAAGGCCAAATCGCGGCAACCGAGATCAAGATTGTAGAACTGCAGGCGACACGCCGCGAAGAAGCAATCACCGCCTTACGCGATGCGCAATCGAAAATCGCCGAACTGTCTGAACGCAGGCTCTCGCTTGCTGTTCGTCTATCGCGGCTGGATATTAGGGCGCCGGTTTCCGGTACTGTCTATGGAAGCCAGGTGTTTGCACTGCATTCGGTTGTACAACCGGCAGAACCGATGATGTATGTCGTACCACAGGAAATTCCTCTGCTGATTGCCGCTCGCGTAGATGCGATTCATGTGGACCAAGTGTATATTGGGCAGCCCGCCCTCCTGCGATTTCCCGCCTTCAACCAACGCGAAACCCCCGAAATCGAAGGGCATGTTGTCACGATTTCTGCCGATACGTTCACTGATGAGAACACTGGACACACATTTTATCGCGCTGAAATGTTACCTGATGCCAACCAGATCGAGCGCCTGAACGGGCAACGTCTTGTACCCGGCATGCCAGTCGAAGCGATGATCAAGACGGACGAGCGATCCCCGTTTTCATATCTGATAAAACCGATGGCCGATTACTTTAACAGGGCCTTCCGGGAATAGATTCCGTCGTCTTTAAACCGCTTCGAGATTGCCCAACAGGATCGAGGTCATGTCAGTCGTGATCACTCCGTCTACCGCGATGACATCGACACCGGTTTCGTAGGTCACGTTTGAACTTGTGATCCCCGACAAATCGGCGTCCGCGTCCAGAAACACCCACTCTGCCTCATGCGCTGTGGGCAATCCGACGGCGATCTGCAAGATAGCCAGCGCATCCAGAGCGTTGATGAGGCCATCTTGATTGATATCGGCCGCAATCAGGTTTTCCGGTGCTGCCTGCCCCCATGTCGGGTCCAGTCCCACGGAAAGTCGCAAGACCTGCAATGCGTCCAAGGCCGTGATCTCGCCGGTCCCAGCCGAATAGGACTTTATGATATCCAGTTCACCGATAAATGTGCTCGAAGGCAGATCCAGATCGAACCTCCCTTCATCGTCGGCTTGGACATTAACCGTGCCGCCTCCGTCCGGGGTGAAACGTATTTCAGCGTTTGACAGACCGGGATTTGCAGCTTGTGAATCAATGGTAATATTCCCTTGAATGCCTGCCGAACTGTCCGGGTCGAGCCCGCCCAAACCGTTCAAATCCACCGGAATATGGTCTGGCCCGCCAAATCCGGCGCCAAAGACATCTGAACTGGTCAGCGGAGCACCTGACGCCGAAAACACCTGAACCACATTATCCAGATACTCGATCTGCGCACCTTGCGCGGTGGACGTAAAAGTGAGCTGTCCAGGTGAGCGCAGAAATGGATAGTCAAACAGATCCAGCCTGTCCGATCCGACTTCAAAATCGGTAATCGTTGTCATCGCGGCTCCGGTCTGCATCACAAAGATATCAGACCCGGAACCGCCGGTCATCGTAGTGGCCCCAATCCCCGCTATCAGGATGTCATCGCCGCCGCCGCCAAGTAGAGAGGCATCAAGGATGCTGCCACTGAGCATATCGTTCTGCGCGGTGCCAGTGACTGTCCCATATCCGTCTGCGGCGATACCCAGATCAGCGACCGAAAAAGTAAGCTGCGTCAACCCGGCCTCTTCTTGTGAGGCGGCAAAGATCTGAATTTCGTCCCCGACATGGGTCACGCTGAGCGATTCGACATTTTGCAGCGCGGTGCTCAACGTATCGGCAAAACTGTCCAGATAGACCAGTTGACCATCCGGTGTCAGGGTAAACAGTGTCACCCCATCATCGCCTCCCCCGGCCACGACAAACACCTGACCATTCACTTCGACCACGGCCAGGTCCTGAGCCGATTCAAAGCGGGTATTCAGTGTATCCAGCACATGATCGGTGGGTATCAACCGGCCATCACCAGACAGCTCCATGACGCTGATCGTGTTGCTTTCGCTGCCAGCAACGATGACCCAGGAATGGCCATGCGCCTGCGCAATTTCGACGGCCGTTGGGGCGCCAATGCCCAAGGTCGCGACCCCATCGCCGGAATCTGCGAGGCTCAAGGTTCCTGCGCTGCTGTCCACCAAATAGGTCGTTATCGAATTGCTGGTGGCGTCGGTTGCGACGACAAATTGATCCGACCCGGACTGAGCGGTCTTGATCGAGTCGGCCTGACCTGCAACGGCCCCCGCAAAGGTCAGTGAGCCGTCTGAGCCAACCGTATAGGTCGAAATCAACCCGCTGCCCTCTTGCGCCACGGCCAGAATGTCGACCGATCCAAAGGAAACCTGCACTAAGGCCGAATAGCCACCCCCACCGCTCAGGGTCCCGGTTTCCTGTAATTCTCCGATAGATCCGTCTGGAAGGATTTCGTAGCTGACAAGGCCGGCTGCGGACCTGACATCCAGAACGATGTGATCGCCCCCCAACTGAGAAACCGTTACCCCGGAACGTCCAACTGTGCCCGAGATTGTACCACTGAAATATTCTATGTCTTGCTGCTGGGGAACCGCGCCTTCGACGAGGTGCCATACAACAATGCCCCCTCCCTGTCCGGTCAGGCTGTACAGATACGTTTCCCCGTTAAACGTTTCTAAAGCCGTATCGCCGATACCTGAATCGAGCGCTGCGCTCCCTGTTGCAACTACTCCGCCGAACTGAAGCATCATACCAAATCACCCCACGCCAAAATCTGGCTCTTGAACAGGATGATCTGATGCCCGGTCCAATACCAAAGCGGGATTGTGGTGAAAACGAGGAGTTCGGTTTCAGTTTAACACAATTTTTTCTGGTCCGACCGCATGAACATCCGATGGGCAACACACATGAACAAAACGTCGCTGCCCATGATTTCAGCGCGGAAACAGCATGTGAGGGCAAGATGACCAAAACACCTGATATGACACGCAATCCTGCAAGTACCCGGCCCGATGCGGGTCAGCGGCAACAGATACGCAAGTGGATCGACAACAAAATGCGCCGCTGGGTCGGGCGCGGCATCGCAGGCAGCCTAAGTTCAGCCTTGCTTGCCCTTCCTGCGTTGGCACAGGCCACGACCGAAGAACTGGACACCTTCCAATTCGCTGATGCGATTCCCGGCGTTAACAGCGCAAAGCTACTGGCAAATGGCGATGTTCTTCTCAAACTGGAAGATGGGCGCACGATTTTGGTCTCGGCAGAGAATGTTCATATCCTGGACGGCGGCTCCATCATGATTGCCGAAAATGCGGCGGCGGAAGTCGCGCAATTCGCACTGGCCGCCGAAGCCGGGGGAGCCGCAACAGCCGCTGGCGGCATTAGCGGAGCCGGTGCTGTTTTGGGGGGCCTTGGTCTGGCGGGTGCAGCCGCAGCAGGAGGAGGTGGCGGCGGTGGCGGTGGAGATGACGAGGCTCCGGCGCCCGCTCCAAATTTCCAGAGCCTGAACCTTGCTGGTCTGCAAGCGAACGCATTGAACAGCGCCAGCGCAAACCTGATGGCACCGACCGGAACCACAACGGTCGAGGTGACAATCGGATCACTGACCAAGACGGCAACGCCCAATCCAGATGGCAGTTGGAGTATTTCCCTTACGGCGGTTGAGGCGGCTAGCCTTCCTCAAGGTGTGACAACAGTCACCGTTCGCAACCTGGATGGAACGGGTGAGGAAGTATCGGTCGAAACGGTAAGATTCGATGTGGACACTCTTCCACCGACGGTCAGCATTACGGGCTTTTCGGACGGGGCCATTCTGAATGCCGCCGAGCAAGCGACTGATCTTACAATCTCGGGCACTTCTGACGCCGAGAGAGGTCAAACAGTAACGGTATCTGTAAACGGGCAGACTTATACTGGGACAGTGAATGGCGGCGGCCACTGGAGTGTTGCCGTGCCGGCCACAGACCTGGCCGCCCTGCCTGACGGGGTGACCGTTTCAGTGACTGCCGATGTCGACGACCGCGCAGGAAATCCGGCGATACAGACAAGCGCAAGCTTTGACACAGATTTTAGCGCTCCAACGATCACGCTTGATCCGGTCTCTGGCGGTTCGATTGGCCTGGGGGACATCGGCTCTGACCTGATTGTCACCGGGTCGACATCCGCCGCAGACGGGCAGACGGTCACCGTGACTTTCGATGGCCAGACATATACCGGCACCGCATCGGGTGGCACTTGGAGTGTTACCATCCCCAGCGGCGATCTCGGCTCGCTCTCCACCGGAAATCCGGCCTCGGTAAATGTTGTCGTTGACGATGTGGCAGGCAACCCATCGGTCCCGGCCACGGCTTCGGTACCGGTCGATCTGACGGGGCCTTCGGTGAATATCGCGCCATTGTCCGTTGGTGCGGTCCTCAACGCTGCCGAAACCGGGTCTGATCTGACAATCTCTGGCACGACAGGAAACGTTCAGGACGGCCAGG
This sequence comes from Ruegeria sp. CDSC042, assembly GCF_059610745.1. Classification (NCBI taxonomy): domain Bacteria; kingdom Pseudomonadati; phylum Pseudomonadota; class Alphaproteobacteria; order Rhodobacterales; family Roseobacteraceae; genus Ruegeria; species Ruegeria sp. CDSC042. The sequence continues at coordinate 240,726 of NZ_JBXWOF010000006.1, read as the reverse complement.
TGGTGACAGTCACCCTGGATGGACAAACCTACACCGGTACAGTCAGCGGCGGCAGTTGGAGCGTCACCGTCCCTGCAAGCGATCTTGCATCGCTGGCAGATGGGGGCGATTTCACGATCACGGCGGATGTGCTTGACACAGACGGCCTATCTGCACCGCAGGCAAGTGTCCCGCTTTCGAAAGATGCCACCGCGCCGACTGTAAGCATCGACAACTTTTCCGACGGCGCTGTCATGAATGCAGCCGAACAGGGCACTGATCTGACAATCTCTGGAACAACGAACGCTGAGGATGGTCAAACCGTAACCGTTTCCATGAATGGGCAGGACTACACCGCAACCGCCTCTGGCGGTACTTGGTCGGCGACCGTCCCGGCGATAGATCTTGCTGCCCTGTCCGATGCAGCAACCGTCAATGTTACCGCAGATGTCTCGGACGCGGCTGGAAACCCTGCCCTGCAGGCCAGCGGCAGTTTCACAACGGATTTCACAGCACCGGCGGTCTCTATCACCGGGTTGTCGGATGGGGCTGTCATGAACGCCGCGGAACAAGGAACCGACCTTACAGTGTCCGGAACCTCTGATGCGGCAGATGGCACGGTTGTGACCGTAGAAATCGTTCGGCAGGACGGCACAGTTGACGTCACCGGCACGGCGACCGTAACGGGCGGGTCCTGGACCTATACCGCCTCAGCCGCGGATTTGGCCGGACTTCAGGATAGCGAAACCTACGATGTCGAGGCATCTGCTTCGGATGCGGCTGGGAACACAACAGCGACATCAACCAGTTTTGACACAGACTTTACCGCGCCATCGGTCACGATCGACCCTCTTTCGGTCGGGTCAGAGCTGGATGTATCCGAAAAAGATAGTGACCTGACGATCACCGGGACAACGGATGCCGCCGACGGGGAAATGGTTACAGTCACACTGAACGGGCAGTCCTATACAGGCACCGCCTCTAGTGGCACCTGGTCAGCAACCGTTCCGTCCGGTGACTTGGGAGCGTTGGCAGACAGCACAACCTTCCAGGTTTCAGCGACGGTTACGGATTCTGCTGGCAATACCTCAACCCCGGCCACCGCGCCGTTAACCACGGATTTTCTGCCCGTCCTGGCAATAGACAACACTGGAACAAACGGCGCCGTTTCATTGGATGACGCGCAAAGTTCGGGTGTGGTTGTCTCTGGCACGTCAATAGGCCTTGCCGCGGGCGAGAGCGTAGATGTGACGTTGAATTCCGTGTCAGTTGGAACCGCTACGGTCGGCGCCGACGGAACCTGGACACTGGCGGTAAGTGCGGCCACCTTTGCATCGGTCGAGGCGGGAGATGATCTGGACTTTGGCGCAGCGGTATCTGTGGCAGGTGGACCCGACCCTTTGCCAGTTACGGATGAAAACACGGCCCATGAACCTGCAGCCTATGTGATCACTGAAGCCGGACAAAGTGGATCAACGGTCATATTTGAAATCTACGCAGATCCTGATACGGATCTGTCCAGCGGTCTGGCGATCACAGCCGAACTGGGTTTCGATCCCTCAGTGGTGACGTTTGACACCGGATCAGATGTCGAGAATGGGGCATTCGATTTGTTCCTGACGAACCCGGTGAGTGGATCAGCCGTCAGTTTTGCTGGCGCGGCGACCACCTATTCCGACCTGTCCCAACCCATCGTCACATTCACGATGACAGTTCTAGATGCCTCTGAACCGATTGTTCTGACGTTGACGACTCCGGATGGTGGTCCATCGGTGCTGCAGATCGGGACGTCAGGCGACGACACATTGATTGCAACCGACATCGACAACGTCATTCGTGGCCAGGACGGCGATGACACAGTGGATGTCTCAGGTGCTGGTCGGGACATTGTCGTGTTCGAGCCGGACCCAACAGCAAATGGCGTTGATACGATCACTGGCTTCACGACTGGACCCGCGACTGACACCGCTGATGCGATCATGTTCAGTGGATTGGATGTCGGCAGCCTGCGCGGCGACGGAACCGGTGTGGAAACGCTTTCAGTAGGGGATGCACTAGGCGCGGACACCGGAGTGGTTGGTTTGACGACAGAGCTGAGCGATCTGACGGCTCAAACCATCGAGACAGCGGTCGAAAGCCTTACCGGCGCCGAAGCAGGTGACGAGATCTATGTCCTGGCTACGGATGGAACTGACAGTGTGCTGGTCAAGGTCGACTATTCCGCATCCGATGCGGCGACAGTCGAAACGGTGGCCCATTTCACCGGATTGGATGACCTCAGCGGGCTTACTGCTGACAATATTCTGCATACCGATCCAACCGGGGCCAGTGCCTGACGCTCGACTACGCTGCCACCCTACGCGGGTGGCAGTACTCTCGATTTTCAAGAGGTAGAAATGGCACAGAATGGCCTAGTTCCGATCAATTTCAACCGTCACAGTCATCGGTATTGGAAGCGTTTCACATCTTATGACTTTGCAGCTGAACGCACCGAGAGCGTGATCGTGGAAGAAGAGGTGCTCCAGATTGCAGCCACTTTTCCGATTGTGTTTCGCAGAACCGGCCCAGAAATTGAACCGATTGCGGTATATTCACTTCTTGCTGGTGAACCCTCGCCATTTGTTTCAACAGAAGGGCGTTGGCTGGCCAGCTATATTCCGTCCGAACTGCGTAGTCATCCCTTTTCGTGCCGCCGGCTGGATAGCGGCAGCACCTTTCAGCTGGTCGTAGATGAAGGTTCGGGCCTGTTGACCGAAGAGTGTTCTGACAATCCCTTTTTTTCAGCTCCGGATACGCTCGGCACTGAATTGAAAGAAGTTCAAAACTTCCTGAAAGCGCGCGCAACCTCTCAGATTAGAACTACCGAAATTTGCAAAATGATAGACGCCTTTGGGCTGTTTGAGCCCCTGAGCGATAATTTGGAATTCGGCTCTGCACATAACTGGTTGCAAATCAACTCTGCACGCCTGGAACAGCTATCGGCAAAACGCAAATTGGAACTGGTCGAAACAAAAGGCTTACGCCTGATCTATGGCCATCAGGCTTCATTATCCAATCTCAGATGGCTTTTTCAGGTGCAAAAGCAGATTTCCCAGGCCGGTACATCTGTAAAATACACCGAAAATTCAGAACTTACCGGTTTCATGAATGCATTCGCCCAAGCCCAAACCGATGACGTAATCTGGTCCTAATGAAGTGTGAATGACAAATGCCCACATGCGGTCGCTTTTTGAGTTTTCTGATTTCTGCTCTCTCTTTCAGCATAGTATCGGCCTGTACCCAGCCACCTGACATTGCCGGGGTCGAGGCTTCTTTTTCGACCGGGGCCTTGGGTTTCCGCGCGCCGGAACCGTCTCAGAAACTGACCACAAGCTCTTTTGGCAAGCGCGTACGGCACGCCGTCGAGACCAGCCCCAACCTGGCGCGATCTATGTCCGCGCTGGATGTGGCAGTAGCCAACCATGACGCGGCAAAAGGGGCCTTTCTTCCGCAGGTTTCACTTGGAATCAACGCCAGATCCGAGCGGGTAGACTCGGACACAGCCAACGTGACCCCTTATCTGCGGATCTCACAGCTCGTTTATGACGGGGGGGCCGCATCCGGTGATTTGACTGCTGCAAAAGCACGGGTTTTTGAAAGTCGCGGCGGCCAGTTATCAACAGCCTCGGCAACCGCTCTGGCTGCGATTGAGGCCTATATAGTGGTCTTGGATTTACGGAAAATCCTGGATATTTCGGTGAAAAATGTGGAAGTCCACCAACAGCTCGTTCAACAAATTTCCGAGAGGGCTGCATTAGGCGCTGGTTCGAACGCCGATGTATTGACAGCGCGGTCGCGGATGGCCGATGCACGGACGCGACTGGCGGATGCAAAAGCCAGAGTGGACCTCGCCGATGCCCGTTTTCGTGAAGTTTTTGGCAGCCCGTCAGGTGATCTGCAACCCCCAGTCAAAGCGCCGACGATCTCACAATCGGATCATAGTATCGTAACGGGAAGCCTGCAGATTCGACGCTCAGAAGCGGCCCTGCTTGCCGCCAAGGCAGAACGTGCTGCCGCTTTGGCGCGCCGTCAACCCGGCGTGAATGTTTCGGCATTTGCGGATCGCGATGATAGCAATGACGCAAATTTCGGGGTCGACCTGTCCTTTAATTATGAGCTGGACTCTACTGGACAGCGCCGTGCCGCCATCACCGCGGCTGAAGCCAAAGTTCGCGAAGCGGAATTCGTTCATCAATCCCTAACGCGAGAAATACAAAGAGAGCTGGACACAATTCGCGCTGACCAAATTGCTGGAGCACAACGGCTTAGAGAGGCGCGAATAGCTGCGCAGGCGAATGCTGACAGTGTTGCAGCGGCGCGAGCGCAATTCACAATCGGACGACGCAGTCTGATCGAAATCCTTGACGCACAGCGCGACTATGTGAATGCACAGGAAAGACTTATCCTAGCCGAACAGAACTATTTCCTGACAGACTACGCAATCCTTAGTTTGACTGGTGACATCCTGGATCTCCTTGGTATTTCAATCAGTTCCGTTGAGGGTTCTCAATGAAACAATTGACACCTGCCTTCGCAACGCCCGAGTTATCGTGCTTTGAAAAATGCCTGATGCACGCTGCGGCCCATCTTGACTGTCCAATCACTTTTGCCGGGATTCTCGCGGCTCAAACAGGCTCGAACGGAGAGCTTACAATCCGCGATTCATTGGAACTGGCACGGCGTGTTGGGGTCCAGGCGGGATACGGAAGAAGGGCTTTGTCAGCTTTTGACAACACTTTGGTTCCTGCGTTGTTGATTCTTGAAGGGGGAAAATCCGTTGTGTTTCATGGCCGAACCTCAAATGGTCGGGTTCTGATCTATGATCCGGAGGTTGGCACGGAAATAGGTCAAATTCAGCAAACCGATCTATCAGAAGTCTATACAGGGTTTGCGATCCTGCTGCGGCGCAATCACCGTGAGGATTTAGCCACGGGGTCCAGTTCTGCTTCGGGCCACTGGTTTTGGTCCGCTATGGCGGCAAATCGTTGGTCTTACACTCAGGTTGCGCTTGCGGCGGCGTTGGCAAATCTGCTTGGTCTATCTACCTCGGTCTTTATCATGGTCGTCTATGACCGTGTTTTGCCAAACGAAGCCACAGAATCTCTGATTGCTTTGACAGCAGGTGTTGGGATCGCGCTGCTTTTTGATTTCGTGCTCAAACTCCTGCGGGCAGGATTCATAGATCGGGCTGGCCAGAAAGCAGATATTTCGATGGGCCGTAGAGTCTTTGACCAGGTCCTCAACATTCGCATGAAGGCGCGCACAGGTTCGACAGGGGCCATGGCCAGCACCATTCGTGAATTTGAGACACTCCGTGAGTTTTTCACATCCGCCACCTTGGTGGCAGTCGTGGATCTACCCTTCATAGCATTGTTTGTCTTTGTCATTTACTTGGTCGGTGGCCCACTTGCACTTGTTCCAGCTCTGGCTGTGCCTGTCGTTTTGCTAGCAGGCATCATCGTGCAACCTATACTTTCTCGCCTTGCCGAGAAAAGCTTCATCGATGGTCAATCCAAGCAATCGGTTCTGGTCGAAACTGTATCCGGGTTGGAGACCATAAAAACGACAGCGGCGGCCCGGCCCATGAGGTCGCGGTGGGAGGCTGCCATACAGCTTCAGTCATCACATGGCGCGCGCAGCAGGGCAGTGACTCAATTTGCCTTGAATCTGACCGGATTTACCCAACAGGCCGCCCAGGTCCTTATCGTTTTCTACGGTGTTTTTCTTGTGATGGATGGTCAGGCAAGCATGGGCGCGCTTGTTGCTTCGGTCATGTTGACCGGGCGGGCTCTTGCGCCACTTGGGCAACTGGCACAGACCCTGACACGGGTTAATCAGGCCCGAAATGCCTATCAAAACCTTAATGCCTTAATGCAGGCCGACAGTGAACGCCCCGAAGGGCGGAGCTGGATCAGTCGCGATCGCTTTGAAGGGAGATTAACCTTCGAAAATATCCAGTTTGCTTATCCCGAAAAACACGACAACGTCTTGTCCGGTGTTTCATTCACCATCTCGCCCGGAGAGAAGGTTGCAATCCTTGGTCCGATCGGCTCGGGGAAAAGCACGGTCGCGCGGCTAATGCTTGGCTTGTACGATCCAGACGCCGGGTCTGTTCAATTGGATGGGGTCGATATCAGACAAATTGATCCAGGTGATTTGCGGCGCAATATCGGCTCTGTTCTGCAAGATATTTGGCTGTTTTCCGGGTCAATCCGCGACAATATCAAAAGCGGCGCAATCAGGCCAAGGGATGAGGACCTGATTTGGGCGGGGCAAGTCGCTGGGGTCGAGGATTTTGTCTCTCGCCATCCCGGAGGCTATGACCAAAATCTGGCAGAGCGCGGTGAGGGATTGTCAGGGGGACAACGGCAGGCCATCGCCTTGGCCAGAGCCTTGATTGGTAAACCTCCGGTTCTTCTTCTGGACGAGCCAACAAGTGCCATGGACGTCAAAACCGAAGCTGAGGTCATACAGCGGCTCAAAAAGGCGACCCCCGACACAACTATGCTGATCGTAACCCATCGAACCAGCCTATTGGAACTTGTCGATAGGGTTATCGTCATAGAGGGCGGCAAAGTACGGGTAGATGGACCAAAAAGCATACTGTCACAGCATTCCGGAAAGCAACGGAGGCATCTGAATGTCGCAGCATCATGACCTAGCCTCGCTTGCCCGGGAAATGCGAGGCGGGTCACCGGTCAGGAGTTCATTGCTTCTCTTGGTAATCCTGACTTTCCTGGCGACAGCAGCGTTTTGGGCCCATTTCACTGAACTTGATGATGTCACCCGTGTAGAAGGCCGCATCGTGCCGTCGGCGGATGTTCAGATGATTGAAGCTACGGAGTCCGGCATTCTGCAGTCATTGAATGTCCGAGAAGGCGAGGTTGTTGAAAAGGGGAAGTTGCTGATGGAATTCGATACCACCCAAATCGACAGCAAGCTCAGCCAAGAGGAACAGCGTGCATATGGCTTGAGAGCCCGATCCCAGCGCCTGCAAGCTGAGATAGACGGGACCGAGCTGACATTTGATACGATCCTGGTCCAAGGTGCGCCGACTGTTGTTCAGTCTGAGACAGCTCTGTTTCAAGGCCGGCGATCAGAGTTGCAGGCAGAAATCTCAATTCTGATGAGCCAACGGGAACAGCGGTTAAGAGAATACGAAGAAGGGCTTGTCGATACGGTGACCGCGTCCGAGACTTTGAAAGTTCTGGCCGAGGAACGGGCAATCATTACCCCCCTAGTAGAACAGCAGATGGAACCCGCCACGACACTATTGTCTTTGCGACGCAGCGAGGCTGAGTGGCAAGGCCGCCGGACCAGGGCTGAAGCCGCTACCAACCGTCTGAAGACAGGATTGGAGGAAATTGATGATCGGGTTCGGGCGACACAAAGCAGGTTTCGAAGCGCGGCTTTGACCGAACTTGCATTGGCAACTGCGGAACTGGCTACTCTGGAACCATCGCTGCCAGCCTTACGAAACAGAGCGGAACAGGCGCAGATCAGGTCGCCGGTACGCGGCATCGTAAATCGCATTCACCGCACGACCATAGGCGGTATGGCACGGAGCGGTGAGGAACTGATCGAAATTGTACCGCTGGATGAGTCTTTGTTGGTCGAAGCCTATGTCCGCCCCGAAGACATCGCATTTCTGCACCCTGAACAGTTGGTTCGGATCAAGATTACTGCCTATGATTTTGCTCGATACGGAGCCTTGGACGGGCAAATTATCCGTATCGGGGCTGATACCGTGACGCGATCTGAGCGGGACGATGAAGAAGTTTTTGTCGTGGAAATCCGGACCAACCACTCGATGTTGGATGGGAACGGAGTAGCGGTTGAAATTATTCCCGGCATGATTGCCGAAGTGGATATTCTTGCGGGCAAGAAAACCGTTTTGGACTACCTGCTGCAGCCGATTGTCAAAGTCAAAGATCAGGCCCTTCGTGAGTAGTAATTGACCGGGCCAACGCCCATTACTTCTCGATGCCGTTCAGAATCTATGTGGGGCCCCGCCCATTCGGACTGAGCTTAGGATCCCGGAAGCTTGAATTGCTGGTCAAACAGTTGGCGGAACGTCCCGTTATGTTCGATTAGCGCATCAAGGTTGCCTTGTTCGATAACTTCACCGTCTTGAACAACCATAATGGTATCTGCCTGAAGCACAGTCGAAAGCCGGTGTGCGATAACAATGGTTGTTACATTCTCGGTCAACTTGTCCAGCGCAGCCTTAACAAGCGCCTCAGATTCCGCATCCAAAGCACTGGTGGCTTCATCCAAAAGCAAAATCTCGGCATTGCGCAGAATTGCCCGCGCGATCGCCAGACGCTGTTTTTGACCTCCAGAAAGAAACGCGCCGTTTTCGCCTACCTGCGTATCGTACCCATTTGGCAGTTGTGAGATGAACACATCAGCATGGGCAGCCTTTGCGGCCTCAATCACCTCTTCATCGGTGGCACCAGGTCGCGCAAAACGAAGGTTCTCCATCACGGTTGTCGAGAACAGGAACGTGTCTTGGCCCACATAGGAGATCTTCCGGCGCAAAGAGGCAAAACTTACATCGACAAGGTTTTGGCCATCGATTTCGACCTTGCCCTGATCGGGATCATAAAACCGCATGATCAACCCAAAAATCGTGGACTTGCCACCACCGGACTGACCCACCAGAGCTGTCGTCTTGCCTGCCTCGAAGGTCAGGTTCATATCTCGGATTACTTTTTGCTCACCCTGATAGCCGAACGTCACGTTGTTTAGACGGATTTCACCCGGGCCGGATTTCAGCTTTTCAGGGTTCACGCTTTCGACCATCGGGTCTTCCTGATCGAGCAGCTCGAACATCATCCCCACTGGTACCAGGGCCGTTTCAATCACGACCCGCATTTTTGACAGGCGTTTGGCGGGTTCATAAGCCATCAAAAGGGCTGTGATGAATGACATCAGCTGACCTGCCGAAGTCGGTTCGCCGCCGGTAATATCAAGGGTACTGATGATCAGAACACCCGCAATCGCGACACCGGCCAGAAGCTCCATCAACGGGCTGGCAATCGACTGCAATCTGGAAATTGAGTTCGCCCGTTTTTCAACCGACCTGATCGCCCCATTCATACGGTCAGTCATGTTGTCTTCCAAAGCAAAGACCTTGATGACCCGAATGCCCGCAGATGTTTCCTGCAGAACCTTGATGATTTCAGACAGCGCCTTCATTTCTGACTGCATGATCGACCGCACACCTTTGAGGATGTAACGCACACTCAAAAGCGCAACAGGACCCACAAAGAAGAACAGAATTGACAGTACAGGTTCCTGGTAAATCATCACGAAGATGAGGCCGACCAATGTCAGGGCATCACGAACGAAGCTGGTCACCATGACGTCGATAAGCCGCCGCGCGGCCTGAGCGCCATGAGTTACGCGCATAAGAAGGTTGGACGATTCTGTTTCAGCAAAGAAACCAACACCGCGTTTCAGCAGCTTATTGTAAAGCCTTTCCTGTTGCACCGCGATGATCCGGTTGCCCGCACGCGCCAGAAAGATTGACTGGATATAAGAGGCGACAGCCTTACTCAAAAACAAGCCGACGACCGCTGCGGCAATCAGGTAGACTTGCGACTTCATCTCAGGCGTGGTCATCGCATTGACGATGTTCTCCATCATCCATGCGGTTCCCGCAGTTGTTGCTGCGACGACAATCATCGCCACCATGGCAACACCGTACAACCAACCCTGCTTTCGGAGACTTTCACTCAAAAGTCGACCGAGATGGCTGGATCGCCAGTTCGCTAAGGTCTCTTTGATCATTTTACGCTCCAAAACCTTTTCGAATTCGATATCTGATCACGTTTCAACCCAAGTTAGCCTTAGCCAAAGAACCGCGCGGTTGTGTTAGTTATGCCTGACTGTGCCGAGAATCCAGTGCCTGCCGACAGATTATCAACACGCGACCGACAATAACGGGGTGGCGACCGCAATATCTACTTTAGCGCCCCTATGTTCCGACAGCTTATGAGCCCGTTTCACACCGAATGCTAGGTGCACCCAGCTTCGTCATCATCATCGCCAGGCGACGTCGCCCAAAAAGATGTACCCTGCCCCATAGATGGTTTTAATCAATCGCGGGTTCTTGGGGTCCTCGCCCAGTTTTGTTCGCAATCGGGATATTCGCACGTCCATGGCACGGTCAAAGCTGTCGCCCGCGCCTCCCCCGAGCGATTCTTGCATCTGCGAACGGCTGATCAATCGTTTAGGACTATCTAGAAACAGACGTAACACCTCGGCCTCGGCGTGGCTGAACGGCGTTTCTGATCCGGAACCGTCTTCAAGAACATAGCGGTCGAAATACGCGGTCCAGCCGTTGAATTCTGCGATCTCTGACTGAGGAGCTGGTGCCCGCGACGATCGAAGCCGTGCCCGGATACGAGCGACCACTTCGGCTGGATCAAAGGGTTTGGTGATGTAATCATCCGCGCCAAGCTCCAATCCGGTGACACGATCCTGTACCTGTGCCCGCCCCGAAATAATGATGACTGCGGCACCTTGTTCCAAAGCCAGGCGATGAACAAGTGCCAAGCCGTCTGTGTCCGGCAAAGACAGGTCGACCAGACACACATCGGGCACCACTCTTTTCAACGATGCTTCAAATTCACGAGCACGGGAAAAACTTTGAGTGCGGAACCCCGCCTCTTCCAGTGTGTCGGTCAGGATACGACGTATCTCAGGCTCATCATCTAAGATGGTTACCAGCGGTTGGTTCATCATGCGGCCTCATTTCGGATTAAGGCAGTAAGCTGCGCTTGTGTGAACGGTTTGCGCAGAACTGGTGCCAAGGCCAGTGCCTGACGATGCAGCGGATCGGAATAAGGCAGCGATGTCATTAGAATACACGGCAAAGATGGGTCCAGTTTCTGCAAAAGGTCAAGCCCCGTCTCTGGTCCTTCCAGCCGAATGTCGGACAATATCAATACAATGTCTTCGATCTGGTTCACTAATGAAAGCGCCTCATCGGTTGAAGTCGCCTCAATCACGGTGAACCCAATCTCCACAAGCATGTCACGGAAATTCCGACGAAGTTGGCTGCTATCTTCAACCAACAGAACTAGCCCTTCCAGCGCCGGCGGCGCGGCGCGATATGGTAGCCGAAGAACCACCATGGCACCGCTTGGTGTATTGCGCAGGCTCAGATTTCCACCGGTCAGTTTGACCGTATCGTAAACCATGGGCAAACCCAAACCCGATCCCTTGTCACCCTTTGTGGTGAAGAAAGGATTGAGTGCCTTGCCAAGTGCTTCTTCCGAAAAGCCCGGCCCTGTGTCCGAGACCGAAATCTCGACCCAGGTTCCACCAATCGTATGCGCGCTGATCGTGATCTGACCTGTTTCACCGCAGGCATCTCGCGCATTCAGCACCAGATTCAGGATGGCGTCCTGCATCATCCCCTGATCCAACATAAGTGCCACATCCGGCAATGTATTCACGACCGAATGCCCCATGCCACGCGGCAGTGACGGCGTGGCGAGAATACGCAAATCCTCGAGGAGAGCACGCATATCCGTGGCTTTGGGTTGCGGCGTTCGGTTGCCGGTCATGCCTGCTATGCGGTTCAGCAACTGTCCGCCGCGTTTAGCAGTCTGGCGCGTGGCGGCCACCAGCTTTTGTGCGCCTTCCGGCAGGTCCATTTTATCAAGCTTGGCCTGCATCCCCAGTATAATTGTCAGCAAGTTTGAGAAATCATGCGCAAGACCGCTTGTCATTTGCGCCGCCATTTCCCGGCGGCGTGTTTGTTGCAGGGCCACACGGGCTTGCGTTTCTTCAGTGATGTCGACTGACATCACATAGACACCGCCTTCGCTGTCGGGCGTGAACGAAACACGGATTCGACGTGAATCCTGACCCTCTGTGAATTCAAATACCGTGGCTTCCCCGTCGTAGGCACGGTTCAGGTTCTGTTCGATCCGCGCAAATGCGGCCGGTCCCAAAGCGTCAGAAATATGCATCCCAAGAATTTCAGAGGGACGGCCGGGCAAAACCGAACTGAGCTTGCGATTGGAATAATCGTACCGCCCATCGGCATCCAGATGCGCAATATGCGCTGGCATCATTTCGGTTGTCATCCGGGTGCGGGCTTCGATTTCGGTTAACTGACGTTTTGCCTCTTCCAAAGCCGAAATGGTCGACGCTAGCTTTCGGTTGGTCGCCGCCATTTCCTCGGCCCGGGTCAACAATTCGTCCGACAATTCTTCGGAACGCGCCCGCAATAGCGCTTCGGCCTGTTTGGTATCTGTGATGTCGGTATAGACCGTTACCCATCCGCCGTTGGGCAGCGGTGCTCCCTCGACCGAGATCACCTGCCCATTCGCCCTGACGCGCTCAATATAGTGCGGTTCAAAAGTGAGGGCCTGACTGACCCTATGTGCGACGATGTCCTCGACAACCTCATCATGGCCATACTCGCCGATGCTCGCCAGAAAATGTATTGTGTCACGGAACAACGCACCCGGCCGGACCAGATCATCCGGAAGGTCGAACATCACCTGAAAAGGCCGGTTGCAAAGCACCAGCCGCAACTGACTGTCGTAGATCGACAACGCCTGACCGATCAGATTCAGCCCAGCTGTCGTCATTGCCTTTATCTGGTTATCTGTGATGTTCAATCTGCCCCCTCTCTGAAGCTATGCGTAACATCAGATTGATCGCAGTTGTAGCAGAGACAGGGCAACACTCCCGACTAATGCCTGAGCTTGGATTTTGGCCCCTCTTTGGTGATGGAATGCAGGGAAAGCGTATGGTCCATATTTCGCATACGGTGCCGCAGCATCTCGCGCCCCAACCTGGCCAGGTCTGTTGCGTATTCCGGGTTGCTCGCCACGTTTTCCATTTCGCCGCGACGCAGGTGGTCAAACAAAAGCGGTGGCAGGTTTGCCGCAAACTCGACCAGCGTAAACCGTTCGTCACGCAAGATGGACAGGCATGAATCGCTATTGCCCGTTCCCAATTCCTGTTGCCAAAGGGTTGGATTTTCCGGCTCGGCAAAGTCAAGCTCGCTGAAAGAAAAGCTTCGCCAATCCTTGGGTCCCTGCCCCTGCAGAAACGGCATCAAAGACCGCCCATCCATAGAATTCGGGATACTCTGGCCCACCCAATCCAAAATGGTTGGCGTGATGTCAATCGACTCGGTCGGTGTCGTCACCACGGCTCCGGCCTGCGCCTGATTGCCTGGCATCCGGATCAGCAAAGGCGTGTGATAAGCTGCGTCATAGACGGTCATCTTACCCCAGCTATGTCGATCACCCAGCATTTCACCGTGGTCAGCTGTGATTACGATCAATGTCTCATCATATTGATTGCTGTCCTTGAGAAACTGGACAACGCGGCCGATATGATAATCGACCTCTGTTGCAAGGCCCAGATAAACAGAGCGCAGCGCCTGAATATTGGCCGTGGAGGGTTGCACCTCATCAAAACCCAAAACGAAATCCGAAGCCGAATACCGAGCCATCGTTGGCCCAAAAAACGGGTGTATTGCCTGTTCATCTTCTGGGCTGACATGACCAACTGGCCCCGGCAACGCGACGGGATCGTACATATCGTTATAGGGAGCGGGTGCGACCAAAGGAGGATGAGGCCGGATATAGGTCAGATGCGCAAACCAGCTTTGGTCGCCGAAGGCCGCGATACTGTCCAGAAAAGCGTTGGTCAAAAAGGCGGTGTCGCTGTCTTCGGCGCGGTACACCGCCGGGTCGTTCAATTTGGACGGCTCACCTGAGGTTGAAACAGGTTTGTGCAGATCCCAGTATGTGTCGAACCTGTAACCTTTTTTCAGCAAGTCGGCGCGCCAGGGATAAGATTCTTCAAGCCGCATTTCCACGACCTCTTCAAACCCCTCCATGGGACGTTCGTAAGATTTCAGGATCGGGTCATTGGCATCGTAAACCCGTGGGTCAGCCGAGGTGTCGGTATACCCGTAGAGCAAGGGCAGATATCCCGCCTTACGCATCTCGGTTGCGATGTTTGGCGTGTCGTGCCGCAAAGGCGTTCCATTGCGAACCGATCTATGATTCATCGCATATTGCCCGGTCAGGATGGACGCACGCGACGGGCCACAAGGGTTAGTAACCGAGAAATGGCGCTGAAACGTGACGGCCTCGTCCATAAAAGCGCGCAAATTAGGCAAATTGACATGCTCGGCCAGCGCGCCGGTCAGACAATCTGCCCGAAGCTGGTCAATCACGACAAACAAGACATTTCCGCGCTGCCGCATTCCCTGCCCCCGATTCCACCAAATAGGTCTCAGGGGCAGACTGTGTCGCGGTTCCGCCGCTTGCGCAACAGATTAGTCCAGCTCGTATTTTGTCTCGTAATTCTCCCTAAGTGCGGGATCCTGATCTTCCTTACGCAACAGGCAGTTCCCGATGGACAGGACCTCGATATCCGTTCCCATGAAACAGCGGAACGCATCGGTGGGCGTGCACACAATCGGTTCGCCGCGCACATTGAATGAAGTGTTCACCACCAAAGAGCATCCGGTCAGTTCTTTAAACTTTGAAATCAGCGCGTGATAGGCTGGGTTGGTCTCTTGGTGGACTGTCTGGATACGGGCAGAATAATCAACATGGGTCACAGCAGGGATGTCAGATCGTTTGACGTTCAGTTTTTCAATCCCGAACAGAGCGTCTTCTTCCTCGGTCATCTTGCGCCGGATTTTTTCCTGCACATCCGCCACGATCAACATGTAAGGGCTATCGCCATCCAGTTCGAACCAATCGGCTACGTCTTCGCGCAGAACGGATGGGGCAAATGGGCGGAAGCTTTCGCGATACTTGACCTTCAGGTTCAGCGTTTTCTGCATCGAAGCTGACCGTGGATCGCCCAGAATGGAGCGGGCACCCAACGCGCGCGGCCCGAATTCCATCCGCCCCTGGAACCAACCAACGGCCTTCCCGTCAGCCAGCGCCTGCGCCGTCTGGTCAATCAACTCACCATTTTCATAGGTGGAGAACTTCGCACCGGCCGCCGCCAGTTCTTGTGCGATGTCATCATCTTCGTAACGTGGACCCAAATAGGCTCCCAGCATCTGGTCACCCGAGGTCACCTGCCGCGGCTGCGCTAGCTCTTGATGCCAGGCCGCATAGGCAGCACCCAGCGCCCCGCCCGCATCACCCGCTGCGGGCTGCACCCAAACATTGTCGAAGGCGCCATCGCGAAGAATTTTGCCATTCGCGACACAGTTCAGAGCAACGCCTCCGGCCATGCAGAGGTTGCGTATACCATGCTCTTTCGCCAGGTCCCGAGTGATCCGCAGCATGATCTCTTCGGTCACGGCCTGAACCGAGGCGGCAATATCCATGTGGAACTGCGTCAGCTGGTCGGTTTCGGCTTTTCGAACCGGTTGGTCGAACAGCTCTTCCATCGCTTTGCTCGTCATGGTCAGACCAGCTGTATAGTTGAAATACTTCTGGTTCAGGCGGAACGAACCGTCCTCTTTCAGGTCGACAAGATGCTCAAGGATCAGATCCTTGTATTTGGAGTCGCCATAGGGTGCCAAGCCCATGACCTTGTATTCACCAGAATTCACCTTGAACCCGGTGTAATAGGTGAATGCAGAATACAGCAGACCCAGCGAATGCGGGAAATGCAGCTCTTTCACCATGGTCAGCTCGTTACCGCGACCAATACCCACGGTGGTGGTTGCCCATTCTCCGACTCCATCGACAGTCAGCACGACCGCGTCTTCGAAGGGCGAAGGATAGAACGCACTGGCCGCGTGACTGATGTGGTGCTCGGCGAACAGCAGTTTTTCGAGATCGAATTCCGGGTCGATTTTGCGAAGCTGCTTTGCAAGCAGATCCTTGAGAAACAGCTTCTCTCGCAGCCAGACCGGCATTGCCATGCGGAAGGAATTGAACCCGCGTGGCGCCACCGCAATGTAAGTCTCGATCAACCGTTCGAATTTTAGAAACGGTTTGTCGTAGAAAACCACATTGTCGACGTCTTCAAGCGCAACCCCCGATTCGGCCAGCACGTAATTGATGGCTTCTACCGGAAATCCGGGGTCGTGTTTGCGCCGTGTAAAACGCTCTTCCTGCGCGGCCGCAACGATCTTGCCGTCGCAAAGCAACGCCGCTGCGCTGTCGTGATACAGCGCCGAAATACCTAAAATGTATGCCATGTGATCAGAACAACGTGTAGACGAAAGGTGCAATCGCCGAGCCTTGGCTCAACACGATCAATCCACCAAACACACCCAAAACGATCAGAATGGGCAACAGCCAGAATTTCTTTCTGACTTTCATAAATGACCAGAGCTCGGATACGAATGTCACGCCTGGTACTCCCTTGTTAAAATTGCTGTTTCATGCTGCCGGGCTGCTCTTCACGAACAATCCAGTAGCTATCTGATGAACTGTCCAGTTTCTGTGACAGCAGGTCTTTTCCCAACAGGCGCGTAACCAGCCCAAACGGGACAAACGTAGTGATAAACACCAAAAACATGACGATTGGGGCCACAATCGCACCCAAAAGCATGCCGAGTTTGAACCAAAGCCGGTTCGGCACCTTCAGAGTAGCGGGTGCAAAAACTGTCAAAGCCAGAATAACCCCAGCGATAACCATTGGGATCAGGCGCACCGACCCTCCGCCCCACAAGGGCCAAAGAGCGATAATTATGAAGACAGCGGTGAAGACGTAACCAAAGCCCCGTTCGGACCCAATTTCGACTTCTACCTTCGCGTGATGATCAGACATTGAACACAACCATAATAACCAAACAAAAAACCTGCGCAAAGAATAACACTACTGGTTGCCGAAACAAGCCTTTTGCAAGCTCGCACCATCATTCTTGCGATGAATGCCATCTTGCATCGCCTGATGGCTAAATACTTGAAGCGTGACAAAAACCCGTTGCAGCACCATGCAGATTCACATCAGATACCCCCATGACCCCGCCTACATTCACAACTGACCTGGATACGGATCAGGTTCACCTGCAGATATCGGGTGATCTTCACACCCAATCTCTGGATATGGTTGAGCGTGAATTCGCGAATTTCCATCCCAACGGCGGAACGGTCATAGTTGATTTGACAGGCGTTAAGGCACTCGACACTGGCGGGGCTTGGCTGATTGCCAGCCTTGTCCGCAAGGTGAAGTCCAGCGGCGGGCAGGTCGAGCTGCACGGTGCAACCGCCGCGCATTCCGCGCTGATCGAAACGGTTTCCCGCAACATGCCGGACGAATCCGCCCCTGATCCCGGAAAGCCAGATTTTCTGGATTGGGTGGCACGTGTCGGCGAGCGTACAGTTGGTGGCTGGAAAGACAGCTTGTCGTTGCTTGAGTTTCTGGGCCTGACGCTACATCGGCTGGTCCGCACAATCTTGATGCCGCGGCGTCTGCGGCGGGCTGCGCTGGTATCGCAGATGGAAGAAACCGGTTTGAAAGCGATTCCGATCGTTGCCCTTATGGGTTTTCTGATCGGCGTTGTACTAGCATTTCAGGGGGCCACGCAGCTCAAGCAGTTCGGGGCCGAGATATTCGTGGTCGAATTGATCTCGATCTCTGTGCTGCGTGAGCTGGGCATTTTGTTGACGGCAATCATTGTTGCGGGTCGCTCGGGATCTGCCTTTACAGCTTCCATCGGCTCGATGAAGGTGCAAGAAGAAATAGATGCCATGCGGACGCTGGGCCTGGATCCGATCGAGGTTCTGGTCATTCCACGCGTTGTGGCGTTGCTGATCATGCTGCCAATCCTAGGGTTCATCGCCGATATCGCCGCCTTGATTGGCGGCGGACTTATGAGCTGGATCGACCTTGGGGTCAGCCCCGGAATGTTCGTGACCCGCCTCAAGGAAAACACCGGCATCTGGCAATTTGCCATCGGTATGATCAAGGCACCGTTCTTTGCGCTGGTCATCGGTATCATCGCCTGTTGGCAGGCCTTACAGGTCAAAGGATCGGCACAAAGTGTTGGGCAAAGAACCACCGCGTCCGTGGTCCAGGCGATCTTCTTGGTGATCGCGCTGGATGCCATGTTCTCGATCTTTTTCTCGGTACTGGGGGTCTGAAATGGACGGTGTAACCCGCGAACAGATGCCGATTGGCGACACCCAGCGCGAGGCGGTGATACGGGTCCGCAATCTGACCAACCGGTTCGGACCGCAGATCGTGCACCAGGATCTGAATTTGGATGTCTGGCGGGGCGAAGTACTGGGCATTGTCGGCGGCTCGGGCACGGGCAAATCCGTCTTGCTCCGCACCATCGTCGGCCTGAACAAACCGGCCGCTGGAAGCATCGAAGTTCTGGGCGTCGACGTCCTGAACGGCCCCGAACAAGAGAGGCGGCGCATCGAACGCCGCTGGGGCGTCGCCTTTCAGGACGGCGCGCTTTTCTCGTCGCTCACCGTGTTGCAGAATGTCGTAGCCCCCCTGCGCGAGCATACAGGAATAAGTGAAAGCCTTATGTCGGCGCTTGGCGGTCTGAAAATCAGCTTGGTCGGACTGCCGCAGCTGAGCTGTGGCAAATTCCCGTCTGAACTGTCGGGCGGGATGCGCAAACGTGCCGCTTTGGCGCGCGCGCTGGCGCTGGACCCTGAGATCGTATTTCTTGATGAACCAACGGCCGGTTTGGATCCCATCGGCGCCGCTGCTTATGACGACCTGATTGGCGAGCTTCAGCAAGCGCTGGGTCTGACTGTGTTTATGGTCACGCACGATCTGGATAGCCTTTATGCGATCTGCAACAGGATCGCAGTTCTTGCAGAAAAACGTGTTCTGGTTGATGGTCCGATTGAAGAGATGACCAAAGTCGATCATCCTTGGGTCCAAGAATATTTCACCGGCCCCCGGGCGCGCGCAGCACAAAAAAAGGGTCAGGACAGGTAACACCCATGGAAACCCGAGCAAATTATATCCTGATCGGTGCATTCACCCTGGCTGGAATACTGGGTGCGTTTGGCTTTTTTCTATGGCTGGCCAAATTCGAGGTTTCCCGGCAATACGCCTATTACAATGTACTGTTCGACAATGTTTCCGGCCTGTCTGCGGCAGGTGGCGTCAGTTACAACGGACTGCCAGTCGGGCAGGTAATCTCCCTTAACTTGGATGACGAGCACCCATCCAAAGTGCGCGTCCGCATTGAAGTAGACGCAAGTATCCCGGTGACCGAGGATACCGTCGCCCAGTTACAATCGCTTGGGGTCACTGGGGTCAGCTATGTGGAACTGACCGGAGGCTCGGCCTCGGCCAAGCGTTTAGAACAGGACAGCCTGATCAAAAGCAAACGCAGCACCATCCAGTCCTTGTTCGAAGGTGCCCCTAAACTGTTGGAAAAGGCGATTACGCTGATCGAGGATATCGACAAGGTGGTGGATGACAAGAACCGCCAGCAGGTATCTCAGATTCTGGAAAACGTATCTTCGGCCACCGGAAGGCTGGACAAAACCCTTGCAGATTTCGAAAACTTGTCCTCAGATTTGGGTGGCGCAGCGAAAGAAATTTCAGCCTTCTCAAAACGCCTCGAAAAATTGGCAGACACCGCAGAAACAACGCTGGAAGCCGGAACAAATTCATTAAATAGCCTCAAAACCGCATCCGACACGGCTGTATCGGCCCTAGACAGCGCAAAAGATACTTTTGACGCAGCAGATCGCATCATGCAGCAGGATCTGCATCCCTTCATCGAACGGGCCTCGACCCTGGCAGACCACCTTACGGTCCTGACCGAAGATGGGCGCGTCGCCCTGGCCACGGTTTCCGAGACTTTCGTGAACGCAAACAAAACGCTCGGCTCCGTCACTGGTGCGATGGAAACAGCAAAGGGCACTTTGACCTCAGCTGAACGCGCATTTGACTCGGCCAATGAGGTGATCAACAAAGATATCGGCGTCGTCATGGATGATGTCCGCAATGCCGCCAACCAAGTGGCGTCCACGGTGACGAAAGTGACAGACAGGCTTGATGATATTTCAGCCGACATCCTCAGCGCGTCCAAATCGGCCTCGGAACTTTTGGGAACGATCGACGGCATCGTTCAGGACAATCGCCGTCAACTGTCCGATTTCATGCGGGTTGGCCTGCCACAATTCACGCGTTTCATAGAAGAATCCCAACGACTGGTGATCAGCCTCGATCGTCTGGTGGACAAAGTTGAACGCGACCCCGCCCGTTTCCTTCTTGGGACCCAAGCATCGGAGTATCGTCAATGATCAGGCATTTGATAATGACCGCAGTTTTGGCGTCTTTGGGGGCGTGTACCGGACTGGAAACGCTGCGGCAGGCCTCAGAACCCAATGATCTCTATCTGCTGACACCCAAAAGCACGTTTTCTTCTTCGCTGCCGCGCATCCAGAAACAGATCGTGGTCCAAGAGCCAACCGCGACTGCCGCGGTAAATACCGATCAAATTGCAGTTCAGCCGACACCTTTGCAGGTTCAATATCTGCCGCGTGCCAGATGGGTGGATCGCGCGCCGCTGATCGTCCAGGCTCTTTTGGTCGAAAGCTATGAAAACAGCGGACGGGTATCCGCCGTGGGTCGTTCGACCGTGGGGCTTCGTCCGGATTATGTGATTGTTCCCGATCTACGCGAGTTTCAGGGCATTGTCGTTAACCAGGATGGTGAAAGCTCGACCGTACGCGTCGAAGTTCGCATGAATATCAAGATCGTGGACGAGTTCGACGACAAAATCATCGCTTCGAATTCGTTCCAAGAGAACATAATTGCCAAAAGCAACCAGACCGAAGATCTGGTTACTGCCTTTGACGTTGCTCTGGGTAAAACCATGCGGGATGCTGTCGAATGGAGCATTCGTAGAATTAGTACCCATACAGCCAACAACCCTAGGTCATTCTAGTTTCTCCCAAGCCCGGACCTTACTCAGCCAGCGTCTGGGCCAGACGCATCAAGGTGACAGCTTCAGCCCGATATCCGAAAAAATCCTCATCTCGGGACAGCGTGGCCAGATCAATGGCATCCGCATAGGACCAGCCGCCAAGATATTCTCCGCCCCGGAGCAACTGACCAAATCCTGCAATCGCATAGGAAAAGCGGATGTCATCCGTGACTGTCCCTTGTCCGGGTAAAATAGGCTGCTCCATCAGATTGCTTTGATCTTCACCAGGAAGCTTGTAACGCATTTTGAAGAAACCAATTTCCGCTGAATCATCCGATATGGATTGTTCAGCATACCGCAACGGGCCGTTTCTGATCGCATCGGAACCAACTGGCGTGACCTCGTAGATCGCCGTTACAGTGTGACCTGCTCCAATATCACCAGCATCCACTTTGTCATTTGAAAAGTCCTCGCGCTGCAGGGATCGGGTTTCATAACCGATCAGACGGTATTCAGCGATCTGTAACGGGTTGAACTCGACCTGGATTTTGACGTCGTTGGCGATGGGAAAAAGCGCCCCGGTAAGTTGATCGACCAATACTTTTTGCGCCTCAACCAGCGTATCGATATATGCCGCCTGCCCGTTTCCGTTCTGGGCCAGAGCCTGCATGGTGGCATCGTCCAGATTGCCTCGGCCAAAACCCAGAACGCTTAGGAATGTACCACTGTCGCGCTTGCGGGCGATAAAATCCTTCAGGGCATCAGGGTCTGACAGACCCACATTGAAATCGCCATCGGTGGCCAGAATTACGCGGGTCACCTCACCGTCCGCAGCCATACCTTCTGCCACTTGATAGGCTTGCTGCAACCCGGCCTGCCCCGCTGTCGAGCCACCGGCTTCGAGCCTGTCGAGGGCTGGGAGAATGGTCGTCTTTTCGGCTGCTGCGGTCGGTGGCAAAACCTGCCCGGCACTTCCCGCATAGGTGACGATCGAAACCTGATCTTCCGGACTGAGTTCAGACAGCATCAACCTGAAAGACTGTTTCAGCAGCGGCAATTTGTCAGCATCCTGCATTGAGCCCGATGTGTCGATCAGGAAAACCAGGTTCAATGGAGGACGGTCTTCGATCTGGGGCATGACCCCTTGGATGCCGACATGAACAAGCTGCGTCCCCTCATTCCAAGGCGTCGGTGTCACGGTGATCGTAGAACGGAACGGTTCCGCCCCATCAGGCGCCGGGTAGGAATAGGGGAAATAGTTCACCATCTCTTCAACCCGCACCGCATCCTTGGGCGGCAGATGGCCATTCATCAAAGACGACCGAACAATGGCGTAAGAGGCGGTATCTACATCAATCGAAAAAGTCGAAACCGGTTCGTCCGTCGTGATCTTCAGCGAGTTGCTGTCCGCGTTGGCGAAAGTTTCGGTATTCTGTTCCGGCGCGGGAACAGTCTCATGTTGAATGTCAAATTTCCCGACCGCCGATGCCGGCGCGCGCTGTAAAAGGTCCGCAGCCCCCAGCTGCGCAACGGCCCCCTGCCTCTTGGCGGAAGGTTCGATTGTTTCTTCAATCACAACAGGCGCCTCAACAACTGGTTCTTCGAGATTGGCCTCGGGCATATCCGCCACCAATAGGTCAGACTCCTGCTGTGCGTCGGCGCGGTCCTCGGACCAGGGCAGTGGCGCAACAACCTCGTCGCGCGTCTGCGGCAAGATCACAATCAGAGCCACAGCAGCAACTGCGGTGGTAGCGGTCAGGGCACCGCGATAAGAGAGGGCATTCAACATGGCTTTCGCTCCTTCTGTCAGGCGGGCTATGAGGCCGCGCTTGACAGTGGGACGTCGCGCAGAGGTCGATCCTTGGATATTATCGAATTTTTTTTGCGCCTGGCTCAGATTTTCAATCCGTCGCGATGCATCCGGGGTCGGCGTGGCGGCTTCCATCAGCATCTTCAGCTTGTCCAGTTCATCGGTCATTGTGCCAGTTCCTCTTGCCGCAAGGCGCGCAGCCGTTTGCGGATATCTGACATCCTCCAGGACACTGTCCCTTCGGAAACACCCAGCACCTCTGCAGCTTCTGCATGGGTCATCTCATCCTCGAGGGTCAGGGCCAGAGTGTCTTGCAAGTCCTGCGGCAAGGACCGCATGGCCCGTTGCAACCAATCGACAGCCTCGGCCGTTTCCTGCACCTCGGCCCGGCGCATCTGTTCCACATACCCCCAGCCGTGGGCCGCCCGCGTGTAACGGGTCGCGCGACGGCGTGCATCCTCGGCTGCATTGACAACAACACGGTACAACCATGTCGTAAACCGGGCTTCGGCACGAAAACCTACGATCTTTGACGGCAAGGCGGCGCATATATCCTGCGTCAGATCTTCGGCCTGATCCGCGCGTCCTGTCAGTCGAAAAGCCAACCGAAAGACCGTGTCGTAGTGGCGTGCCAATAGCGTGGCAAACGCATCAGCGTCCCCTGCAGCAGCGGCCTTTGCCAGATTCTCATCCGATGTTTTCATGCGCATCACAATGGGTAAGACGAACCAAAAACATCAATCCTTGGCAATGCACACAAAAAAATCAGAAATGATCCGCCGATGCGCGATTCCAGTCCTCTGCATATTCATCCGGAAGCGGAGCCTTCAGCAAAGCGCCTTCTTCAAGATGCAAATAGAGTTCAGCATAAGAGCGATCTCTTTCATCTGCAGTACGCCGAAGGATGTCCGAAGGGTGAAGTTCGGAGACCTTTTCCTTGCCCATGGCGCCCAGCAACTCGCGAAAGCTCTCTAATGTCGCGTCGTGATAGCGATGTACCCGTTGTCTTTTTTGCGGAACATTCACAGCGCGGCCTCGTACCGGATCCTGTGTGGCCACGCCGGACGGGCATCGGTTTGTGTTGCAGTGAAGCGCCTGAATGCATCCCACTGCAAACATCATTGCCCTTGCCGCATTACACATATCGGCCCCAAGCGCGCATTTCTCGATGATGTCATAGCCTGTGGCGACTTTGCCCGAGCAAATTATGCGAATCTTATCGCGCAAACCCACACCGCGTAGACAGTTATTCACGAAAATCAACGCCTCGTTCAAAGGCATGCCCAACCGGTTTGTGAATTCTACAGGGGCCGCGCCCGTGCCGCCTTCGGCACCATCAATGGTGATGAAATCAGGCAGGATGCCTGTTTCCAGCATGGCTTTGCATATCGCTAAGAACTCGGACGGACGACCAATGCACAACTTAAACCCAATAGGTTTGCCACCCGACATCTCGCGCAGATTCTGAACGAAATTCATCAAGCCGGTAGGTCCGTCAAATGCGGAATGAATTGGCGGAGAGATCACGTCCTGATGCAGGGGAACACCGCGTATCTGCGCAATCTCTTCATCCACCTTGGCCGCAGGCAACACCCCCCCGTGCGAGGGCTTGGCCCCTTGCGACAGCTTGATTTCAATCGCCTTGACGACCTCGTTCCTGGCTCTTTCGGTGAATTTGTCTTTGTCGAACCCGCCATCCGGTGCGCGGCATCCGAAATACCCAGTGCCAATCTGCCAGATGATATCGCCACCTTCGGCCAGATGGTGCGGCGACAGACCACCCTCACCCGTATTATGCGCAAAACCTCCATCCTTTGCCCCACCATTCAATGCTCGGATTGCATTGGCGCTGAGGGCCCCAAAGCTCATCGCTGAAACGTTCAGGCGCGAGGCACTATAGGGTTGGGAACATTGCGGCCCGCCCAGCATCACCCGTTCTTCGCTTTCCGGCACCTGTTTGGGCGCAAGCGAGTGATTGGCCCTGTGGTATCCAACGGTTTGGATGTCGTATTGGGTTCCAAATGCCTGGGTATCAACCTGCCCTTTGGCACGGGAATAAACCAGGCTGCGAATGATGCGATTATAGGGACGGCCGTTTTCGTTGGTTTCAACAAAATATTGCCGTATCTCTGGGCTGACGAATTCCAGCATGTACCGGAAATGCCCCAGAACCGGATAGTTGTTCAGCACGTTATGCCTTGTGGTCAGGATATCATATAGCCCGACCACCGCGTATGGGATCAGGAAAAGCAGCAGCCAATGGGCCGGGGGCCAGAAAAACCCGGCCACGATTGTCAGTGGCAGGCACACGAGGCTCAACACGTAATAGAGTCTGCGTATAATCATTCGTGCTCTCCCACTGTGGCTGTTAGCTGAGTCACCGTGGTACAAATTCGCGATTGCACGCAAGCCTTTACGCCCGAAATCACGTAAATGGTGAAACTTGTGATCCGCCATGCGCAGTTGATCCCGGCCGCGCCAATCGGTATCCCGGATGGCAGGGCAACGCGGGCAGGATCATTGGCTGTGAAAAAATCGCATACAGCATGGGCCACGGCTCTCATGTTCTGCGCCGTTTTCACGGGTGGCGCGACTGGGTCACTGGTCAGAGAAGCGTTGTCGCTCGGGATCTCGGGCCTGCCGATCCTGACCGAGACCTTTGGAATCAATATAGCCGCATGCTTTGTGCTTGGCTGGTTATACGCCATCCGACACCGGGTACATGCGCACGTCCTGCATCTGGGCGCGGTTGGGTTTTGTGGCGGGTTATCTACGTTTTCCTCATTTGTTGCGGAATTGGAACGTCTGGCAGAGGTCAGTTTCGGGCTTGCCCTAACCGCAGCGGGTTTGGAAATTGTGGCGGGTCTTTTTGCGGCGATTTTGGGTGAAACCGCCGGGCGTCGCTTTTCCCCGCGGAGGTCGTCAGAGTGAGCGATCTCTATCTGCATGCAATGTTTGGTTTAGGCGGCGGTCTGGGCGCGGTTCTGCGGCACTGGATCGCCATTCGAATTCGCCATGACCTGCCCGTTGCAACGCTGATCGTGAACGTCTTTGGCAGTCT
This sequence comes from Ruegeria sp. CDSC042, assembly GCF_059610745.1. Taxonomy (NCBI): domain Bacteria; kingdom Pseudomonadati; phylum Pseudomonadota; class Alphaproteobacteria; order Rhodobacterales; family Roseobacteraceae; genus Ruegeria; species Ruegeria sp. CDSC042. The sequence goes on along the minus strand of NZ_JBXWOF010000006.1, from coordinate 215,022 downwards.
GTTGCTTGGGCTTTGGGTCGGGTATCTGGGCGGACCGACGGGCGTCAGCCAGGAGGAACAGCGCCTGGTGTTCGGCTTTTGTGGCGGCTTCACCACTTTCTCCAGCTTTGCCTACCAGTCACTGGAACTGCGGCGCGAACGCACAATCGCTACGGCGGCGGGCAATATCGTGCTGAGCCTCTTGCTGTGTTGGGGCGCGCTGTGGCTTGGGCTGATGGCGATGCGCTGATCCGGTGCAGCCGAACCTACATCGGATAAGTATGCATCCGCACCGCCAGATTCCCCATTATCCAGACCGTCCCAACAATGATGATCAATAGAACCATCGTGGAAAACAGGACCAGGTCCAGGTCCTCGCGGCTGCTGCGTCGACGGTCGATATGCAGGAAATACACCAGTTGAACAATCAACTGCGCCAGCCCCAACAAACCGATCGACAAATAAACGCCCTTGGTCTCGATCCCGAACGTATATGCAATGGTAAAGACCGCCAGTGTCAGCAGCAGCGATCCGCCATAGCCAATCACATATCGGCGGCGTTCACGTCGGTACATTTCGCTGCGCCTATCCATAGGTCAGCCCTCCGAAATAGACGATCGTGATTATGCCGATCCAGATGAGGTCGAGAAAATGCCAGAACAGGGCCAGACGAACCACCCGTGACATCAGAACGTCGGTTAGACCAAACACACGCAGCTGAATACCCAGAACGATCAACCACAGACACCCCGCAGCGACATGCAGCCCGTGCAGCGGCACAAGCCCGTAAAACGCTGACAGAAACCCGCTGCGCTGTGGAATGCCACCCTTTTCCGCCATAGCCAGAAAGTCACGTATCTCAAGTACCAGAAAGCTGAGACCCAGAACCAGAGTTACCGCGAACCAAAGCACGATACGGGGCCGTGGCAGGTTGTATTTCAACGCCAGCATCGCAAGGCCCACTGTAAGGCTGCTGGTCAACAGGATCAGGGTCTGGGCAAAAATGCTGGTCAGGTCGAACAGCTCATGCGGACCGGGCCCACCCGCCTGCGCGTCGATCATGGTGATATAGATCGCGAACATCAGGCCGAAATAGACCAGATCGCTCATCAGAAAGACCCAGAACCCAAAGGTGACCACTTCGCTGGCCTTGTCGGCACCCGGATGCCGTCGGCCCAAGTTTAGGCCCGGATAGCTGTGTGTCGGCGCGCGTTTCATGTAGTGGCCTCCAGATCGGGACGGGCCAGGCCGCGGTTCTCGGGCGCGTATTCATGATCGCGATTGACCGGAGCCGATGCGCGCACGAGATCAAGCCAGGCTTCATGCTCTTTGCGGACCTGCTCGGCCGGAATAACCTCTTCGGTGTCGGTTCTGAAAGTCCAGGCGATGAAGGCCGCCAACATCGCGGCTGTCGTCGCAATAGCCAGCCACCAGATCCACCAGACCAGCGCAAACATCCAGATACCGCTGAGCACGCACAGACCGAACCCGATCGCCGTATTGCGTGGCATGAGGATATCTTCATAGGCATCAAGGGACGGATAGGCGTTGCCGCGCTCTTTCGCGGCGGCAAAATCATCCCGGTCGGTCACGTCAGGAATGATTGCAAAGTTATACGGCGGAGGCGGTGCCGGTATCGACCATTCCAGCGTGCGCCCATCCCAAGGGTCGCCAACCGGCACGCGGGTTTTTTCCCGGTCTCGAATGCTGACCCACAGCTGGACAATGATCGACAGAAGCGCTGCGAGAATGACCAGAGACCCAAGCACGGCGACGATCATATAGGGGTGAAAGCTGGGATCTTCCCAACTGTAAGATCGACGCGGCATCCCCATCAGGCCGACAAAATAAAGCGGCAGGAAGGTCAACATAAACCCAACGGTCCACAACGCGACAGATATCCGTCCCCAGCCTTCATTCAGGCGGAAACCAAAGGCTTTGGGGAACCAATAGTTGTATCCCGCAAGCAGGCCAAACAGGACGCCAGGCAACAGCACATTGTGAAAATGCGCGACCAGGAACAGGGTGTTATGCACCTGATAGTCGATGGTCGGATTGGCCAGGATGACGCCCGACAACCCTCCGATCACGAACAGCATCAGGAAAGACAACCCATAGAGCATCGGGACCGAGAACCGGATACGCCCGCGAAACAGCGTGGCCATCCAATCATAGACTTTCACGCCAGTCGGTATGGCGATCAGCATCGTGGCAATCCCAAACACCGCATTGATCAGCGCGCTTTGGCCCATAGTGAAAAAGTGGTGCAGCCAGACCGTGAAGGACAGCACCGCAATCGACATCGTGGCAATGACCAGAGAATTATACCCGTACAGGCGCTTGGCCGAGAAAGTCGCAAACACCTCGGAATAGATACCATAGGCGGGCAGGACCAACAGATAGACCTCGGGGTGACCGAACAGCCAAAACAGGTTGGCATAGTTCATCATGTTGCCGCCTAGGTCATTGGTGAAAAAGTGGAAATCCAGGTACCGGTCTGCGGCCAGCATCAGCGCCGCGACACCCAGCGGCGGCATGGCAAAGACAATCAGGATCGAGCTGCAGATGATCGTCCAGCAATACATCGGCAACCGCATGAACTGCATCCCCGGCGCGCGCATCTTGTAGATCGTGACGGCAAAGTTGATCCCGGTCAGCGTCGTGCCGATTCCCGAAACGACGATGGCCCAAATCCAATAATCCGGCCCAACGCCGGGATTGAAGGCTGCACCGGTAAAGGGAGGGTAGGCCGTCCAGCCCCCGGTCGAGAACTCTCCGACCACCAGGGAAACCATCAGCATCATGCCCGAGGACACGGTCAGGCCTAGGCTGATCTGGTTCATCACCGGGAATGCCACGTCGCGGGCGCCGATCATCAGCGGGATCAGGAAATTGGCGGCGCCGAACACAAACGGAACGGCCACAAAGAAGATCATGATCGTGCCATGGGTACTGAAAAGCTCGGCGAAATGCTCGGCTTCCAGAAAGCCTTCGCCCGGGCCAGCGGCTTGCTGGGCGCGCATGACAACGCCTTCCAGAACCCCCCGCGCCAGCATCACGATGGCAAAGACGATATACATGATGCCGATCTTCTTGTGGTCGGCGCTGGTCAGCCAGTCACGCCACAGCGGCCCCCACAGACGAAACCATGTCAGCAGCCCCACAACGGCAATGACACCTACAATCACAATCCCAGCCGCGGCATTTGCCACGATCTCATTCGCGTTGGGCGACTGGATCAACCCGGTGATCGGAAAAGCATCCCAGTTTAGACGGCCGAAAAAACCAGTCTCGACATCGGTCATTGTGTTTTCTCCTGACCATATTCGGCAGTGCCCGGTTGCTGATCGGCAGGCAAGGGTGTTGCCCCGTGATAGCGGTGCAGGATCGACTGAAACAGATCACCATCGGCTAGCGTGAAATACAGCGCATCAGTCGGCATCTGATCAGTGCCCAACATGGCCTGCACCTCGTCCCGGTCCGTTCGCATGGCAAGCGTTCGGTATGTTTCAGCGCTCAACGGAACCCCGTTTGCCTGGACATTCTCGGCCCATTCATTGAACTCCTGAGGCGCCATGGCAATGGCTTTGAATTTCTGCTTGGTAAAGCCACGCCCGTTATATTGCGTGTTCTCGCCCTGCATAGTTTCGGGCCTATCGGCGACAAGGTGCAGTTTGGTCGTCATCCCCGGCATGGCATAAATCTGTCCGGCCAGCGCCGGGATCATAAAGGACTGCATCACCGTATCCGTTGTCAGTGTGACAGCCACCTGTTGGTTGACCGGGAGCCCCATCTCACCGACGCTGGCGATGCCAAGATCGGGGTAGATGAACAGCCACTTCCAGTCGAGACCAACAACCTGCACTTTCAGCGCCGGTTCTTCTCCGAATGAGGTCTCGTAAGGGTCCAGCCGGTGGGTGGCTTTCCACAAATAGAATGAAAGGATGGCCACAATAACAACCGGGATACCCCACATGAGAAACTCCAACCGGGCGGAAAAATCCCATTCCGGTCGATAGTCTGCCTGCCCCTCCTTTCGCCTTCGATACCGTATGGCAATCAAAGGCACCAGGATCAGAACCGGAACAACTGCGACCAGTATCAGAACAGTTGCACGTAAAAGGTGGCTTTTCTGAAGGGCGGCGACGGGTCCCTGAGGGTCCAAGAAATTGTTGCTGGCTTCGGCAACCGGCACAAAGCCAAGACCTGCGATAGCGGCAGACAGGACAACCAAGGATGCAAAAGACGGTCTGGAATATGTCACGCCTGTTCATCCTCATTTCAAAATTGATTGGGACAACTATCGGCAGAGTCCTGAATTTTCACAAGGATTTTTACGCAGCTCTGCCAGTTTCCCGAGATTTGATCTTGCCACCCCGATCACAGCGGCAGAAACGCCATTCTGGTAGGTTGACTTAAAGCAGATCGCAGGTGAGATCATAGGATAATGCGTTGGTTAATCCTTACTCTTGGACTTTGCTACCTGTCGACAAGTGCGACAGCACAGGATCGTGCGGCGATCGAGGCTCAGTTTCAGTCATGGCTGAAACACACGGTCTGGGCGCGGGCGAAATCCGAGGGTATTTCAAAGCGCACGATGAACAGGGCCTTCAACGGCGTCACGCTGAACTGGAAACTGCCAGATCTGGTGCCTCCGGGCACGGCAAAAGCAGTTCCCAAACAGCAAAAACAGGCCGAGTTCGGATCACCGGGCCGCTATTTCAACGCTGGTTCGGTTCAGGGGGCCACCTCTGTCGGGCGCAAGATGGCCCGGCGCTATAGCGCGACGCTAAGCCAGGTGGAATCCGATACCGGCGTCCCTGCGCGCATCATTCTGGCGATCTGGGGCCGCGAAAGCGGATATGGGCAGGTGGCTATCCGGCATAATGCATTTCAGGTTCTGGGCACCAAAGGTTTCATGAGCACCCGCTCAGAATATTTCACGTCAGAGCTTATCGCCGCGCTCAAGATTGCCGAGGCTGGCCACATACCGCCGGATCAAATGAAAAGCAGTTGGGCCGGTGCGCTTGGGCAACCGCAGTTCATGCCATCGAACTACCTGACTTATGCGGCCGATGGAAATGGCGACGGGCGCGCGGATATCTGGACCTCGGCCGAGGACACAATTTCATCGATCGGAAACTACCTCGACCAACATGGCTGGGTCTCGGGTCGTGATTGGGGGTTCGAAGTAACTGTCCCGTCTTCGGTTTCCTGCACCCTTGAAGGGCCGGATCAGGGCCGTCCTATTCGCGACTGGGCCGGGTTAGGGATCACCCGTGTATCTGGCAAGCCGTTTCCAAAACAAGAAATGCAGGGGCAAGGGTTTTTGATGATGCCCGCCGGGCGCAATGGCCCGGCCTTCATTGTCACCCCCAATTTTTATGTCCTGAAAGAATACAACAAAAGCGATCTCTACGCCCTGTTCGTCGGCCATGTTGGGGATAGGATAGAATATGGCGTCCAGGATTTCCGCGGCCGGTGGGACAAAGTCGGCGGTCTTTACCGATCGGATATAGCAGCCATGCAGCGCGCATTGGAACAGATGGGCCATGACGTCGGCGGCGCTGACGGCCTGCCGGGCTTTCGAACACGCCGCTCTATCGGGCGCTGGCAAGAGGCCACCAATCAGTCCGCCACATGCTTTCCTCAGACCCATATGGTCCGGGCACTGACCCAATAGCGATTCGCGCCAATTTTTGGAAAGCCGCAAAAGCGGACCTTGCGTCAACGCTCAACCGCTTACTCAAGAGCTTCACAAAAATGTCAAGAAACCATCGCGTATCATTATAATATTTCCGTTCTCCCGTGGAATTTTTTAGATTTCGGCCGCACCTGGCCATTTTGCACGCAAAGGCTTTAACCTTTTTTGAAATAGTGCCACGTTCTGCATCAGTGAAAGGCGACTTTCGCAACTACGTTTCCGACAGCAAACCGAAAGACTGCGACGCGGTGTTCATTGCGATCTGAAAAAGCAAAATTCGAACAAGTCCCGGTCTATCTGAGTCGGACAATCATGGTGGTCAGCGACCATCCTGAACGGATGTGCGTACCTTGCCACCACACAAATGGGAGTAGAAAGATATGAACAAATACATTCGGACATCTCTGGCGGGGCTACTGACCTCGACCATGATCACCGGCGCTGCATTTGCCGCCGGCACCCATCCCGAAACCGGCGAGGCGCTGGCGGATGATCAAACCTTCACCTATCGCGTTCTGGATGAGCACAGTTCGGTTGACCCGCAGGTTGTTGAAGACGTTACCGGTGCGGAAATTGTCCGCGACCTGTTCGAAGGCCTGATGAACCAAGACGAAGACGGCAATTTGGTGCCCGGTGTCGCAACCGGCTATACCACAAACGATACCAAGGACGTTTACACATTTACACTGCGTGATAACGCCAAATGGTCCAATGGTGATCCGGTCACGGCAGGCGATTTCGTCTTTGCATGGAAACGTGCCGTCGATCCCGCTCTGTCCTCGCCTTATGCGTGGTTCATGGAGCTGATGTCGATCGAAAATGCGGCCGAAATCATTGCTGGTGAGAAGCCGGTGGACGAACTGGGCGTAACCGCCATCGACGACCACACACTTGAGGTCAAGCTGAGCGCAGCACTGCCTTATTTCGCGCAAATGACCACCCATTCCACCACCTTCCCTGCCCCGCAGAAGGTGATCGAAGAGTTTGGCGACGCCTGGACTAAGCCGGAAAACATCGTCTCGAACGGCGCCTATGTTCTGACCGAACACCTGCCACAGGAACGCTCGGTCCGTGAGCGCAACGAGATGTATTGGGATAACGACAATACGATTGTCGAAAAAGTCGTGGCCCTTGTCATCAACGACGAAAACGTAGCCCTGACCCGTTACCTCGCAGGCGAGCTGGACCGCACTGAAGTACCTGCTGGTCAGTTCCCGCGCCTACAGAAAGAGCACCCCGAAGAGGCCATCAGCTTCCCGCGCCTGTGCAACTATTACTATACATTCAACCTGTCTGACAGCGGACCGGAAGAATTCAAGAACCCAAATGTACGTCAAGCCCTGTCTCTTGCAGTTGACCGCGACATCATCACCAAGAACGTTAAAGCCGGTGGTGAGCCGCCCGCATATACGTTCGCACCCGAAGCAACCGCTGGGTTCACCGTCCCCGAAGTCGAAATGGCTTCGATGACGCAAGCCGAGCGTGACGAGCTGGCCAAGGAGCTGCTGGCCGAGGCCGGATTTGGCCCCGACAACCCGCTGAGCTTTGACATGGTCTACAACACATCAGAGGCCCATAAGAAAGTCGCAGTGGCACTGAGCCAGATGTGGAAACAGAAACTGGGCGTACAGGTCGAGTTGGCCAATATGGAATGGAAAGTGTTCCTGGAAGAGCGCGGCAACCAGAACTTCGATCTGGCCCGTGGCGCCTGGTGTGGCGACTATAACGAAGCCTCGACCTTCCTGGACCTGTTGCAGTCGGATTCCGGCTATAACGACGGCAAGTACAACAACTCCAAGGTTGACGATTTGCTGACCCAGGCCAAGACAGCAGATGACGCAGCACCACTGTATACCGAGGTTGAGCGGATCATTGCACAAGAGACTCCGGTTATCCCGATCTATCACTATGCTGGCGTCTACATGATGGACAGCGATGTCGGCAACTGGCCGGTCAAGAACGTAGAGCAGAACTGGTACTCCAAGAACCTCTACAAGATCGCCGAATAACCTTCCTTAGACCACGCTTTGCCCCGAGGATCACCCCGGGGCAAAGCCAATAATGGGGGCATGAAATGCTTGCCTATATCATCCGGCGATTGCTGATCGCCGTTCCAACGATCCTGTTGCTGATCGTTGCCTGTTTCTTTCTGATGCACTACGCGCCCGGCGGGCCGTTTACCTCGGAACGGCCATTGCCGCCGCAGGTACTGGCCAATATTGAGGCGCGCTATGGTCTGGACCAGCCGCTGTGGAAACAGCTTTGGGACTATCTGTACAACATTGTCGTGCATTTCGATTTCGGCCCGTCCTTCAAGTTCAAGGACCGGGACGTCAATGATATCATTTCGCAAGGCTTCCCGATCTCGCTGACTTACGGGTCATTGTCATTCCTGCTGGCAAGTGTCGTAGGTATTGGCCTTGGGATCGCCGCAGCCATCCGACACAACAGCTGGATCGACTATTTTGCCGTAGGTCTGGGTATCGCTGCGCAGGCTCTGCCGAACTTCATCATGGGCCCGATCCTGATCCTGACCTTCACTTTGTGGCTGGGATGGTTGCCGGGTGGTGGCTGGAACGGCGGTCAGTGGCAATACCTGATCATGCCTGTCATCGCATTGGCCACCTCCTATATGGGGTCGATCGCGCGGATTACCCGTTCGTCGATGCTGGAAGTTCTGAACTCGAACTTCATCCGCACGGCCCGGGCCAAGGGTTTGCCTACCAGGACCGTAATCTGGCGCCATGCGTTGAAGCCCACGCTGCTGCCGGTGGTGTCCTATTTGGGGCCGGTCTTTGTCTATGTTCTGACCGGATCGGTTTTCGTCGACATCTATTTCTCGACCGGTGGTCTGGGGCAGGCTTATGTCGGCTCGGCCCTGTCGCGTGACTATGCGGTGCTGCTGGGGGTCACGATCCTGTACGGCACGCTGACAGTGATCGTGAACCTGCTGACCGACCTGGCATATGCCTGGTTCGATCCGAAAATCCGGTACTGAGGGGCACAAAATGCTAGGAAAATCACAAAAAGCCGCCCATCTGGCCGAGGACATCACCGATTTCACGGCCGTTCAGGGGCGTTCCCTTTGGCAGGATGCGCGGATGCGGTTTGTCCGCAACAAAGCCGCAATGGCGAGCGTATTCATATTGCTGATGATCGTTCTGTTCACAATCTTCGGCCCCTATTTCGCCGTTTGGAGCAATGAGGAAATCGATTGGAACGTTATGGGTGACATCCGTGGCATGGGAATGCCGTCGATCGAGACCGGGCACTTCTTTGGCGTCGACGATCTGGGGCGCGACCTTTACAGCCGGGTCATTCAGGCCACAACAACATCGTTGTTGGTGGGGCTCGTCGGGGCGGCCACCGCGTTGATTGTTGGCACCTGCTATGGCATCGCCGCCGGGTATATTGGCGGGCGCCTTGACGGCGCGATGATGCGGTTCGTCGATATCCTTCTGGCCATTCCGACGACTCTGATCATTATTCTGTTGCTTGTGGTGGCCGGTCGGTCGTTCTTTACCCTGTTCATCGCGTTGGGCGCGGTTGGTTGGTTGACCATGTCACGGATCGTTAGAGGGCAGACTCTGGCCCTGAAAAACCGCGAATTCATCGAGGCCGCGCGTGCCGCCGGTGTCAGCGAATTCACCATCATGTATCGCCATATCCTGCCCAACCTGCTGGGCGTGGTAATCGTCTATGCTTCGCTTCTGGTGCCCGAGATGATCCTGACCGAAAGCTTTATCTCGTTCCTCGGACTTGGCATCTCGGAGCCCTATACCTCGCTAGGCCGTCTGATCGCTGAAGGGGCAGGCACAATGGGGTACGGAACCCTCTGGCAGCTGATGTTCCCTCTGACATTCTATGTCGCCATTATCATCACGATGTTCTTCATCGGCGATGGGCTGCGTGACGCTCTGGACCCAAAGGATCGCTGATATGAGCTTGTTCTCTGTTAAGGACCTAAGCGTCCAGTTCGACACCCCCGATGGTGTGGTCGAGGCCGTCAAAGGCATCAGCTTTGACATTAATCCGGGCGAATGCCTTGGTATTGTGGGCGAAAGCGGGTCCGGTAAAAGCCAGACTTTCATGGCCGCAATGGGGCTGTTGCCTTCAGCGGGTCGTGCAATCGGTTCGGCCACGCTGAACGGCAAGGAAATCCTGAATCTGCCTATCAACAAGCTGAACCAGATCCGGGGCGATGACGTCGGCATGATCTTTCAGGATCCGCTGACAGCCCTGACCCCGCATCTGAGGGTCGGGCAACAAATGCGTGAGGTTCTGCAGGTTCACGAAGGGTTGCAGGGTTCGGCCGCTCGGGCGCGCTGTCTGGAGTGGTTGGACCGGGTCCGCATCCCCGAGGCGAACCGTCGTCTGGATCAATACCCGCACGAATTGTCGGGGGGCATGCGCCAGCGTGTCATGATCGCCATGTCAATGTTGTGCAACCCAAAGCTGCTGATCGCCGATGAACCGACCACGGCGCTGGATGTGACGGTCCAGGCCGACATCCTGGACTTGATGGTGCACCTGCAAAAAGACGAAGGCACTGCCATTGCGCTGATCACGCATGACATGGGCGTGGTGGCACGGATGTGTGACCGCATTCAGGTCATGCGTCTGGGTCAGTTTGTTGAGGCCGGGGACACACGCGAGATCTTCCGCGCGCCGCAGCATGAATACACCCGCACCCTGCTTGAAGCGATGCCGCGCATTGATGCCGGTGACGCGCCAAAAGCTCTGGAAGAAACCGACGCACCTTTGCTTAGGGTCGATGACGTGAAGGTGCATTTCCCGATCCACGTGTCGGGCGGGTTGTTCGGGCGCAAGGTACCGCTGAAAGCTGTGGACGGTGTCAGCTTTGACATCCGTAAGGGCGAGACGCTGGGCGTTGTGGGTGAATCCGGCTGTGGCAAATCCACACTGGCGCGGGCGGTTCTGCAGCTGATCGAACCCAGCGGTGGCAATGTCAGCTGGTTGGGCCATCCGATTGTCGGGCTAAAGCGGGCCGAGCTGAACAAGTACCGCAAGGACCTGCAGATTGTGTTCCAGGATCCGCTGGCCAGCCTCGATCCGCGAATGACCATCTCGGCCTCTATCGCCGAACCGCTGAAAACCTATCGCCCGGATCTGACAGAGCGTGAGCGCAAGAAAATGGTCGGCGAAATGATGGAGCGGGTTGGCCTGCAGGCCAACATGATCAACCGCTATCCGCACGAACTGTCCGGTGGGCAGAACCAGCGGGTCGGGATCGCGCGGGCGATGATCAACAAGCCCAAGCTGATCATTTGTGACGAGGCGGTCTCGGCTTTGGACGTGTCGATCCAGGCCCAGATCGTAGAGCTTTTGAAAGAGCTGCAGCAGGAATTCGGGCTGTCGATGATTTTCATCAGCCACGACCTGTCCGTGGTACGGACAGTGTCAAACCGGATCATGGTACTGTATCTGGGGCGCATCGTCGAATTGGGAGATGGAGAGGTGATCTGTTCGCAGCCTCTGCACCCCTATACCAAATCGCTGATCTCGGCGGTCCCGATCCCCGATCCGGATGTGGAACGGCAACGCCAGCGCCTCAAATTGCCGGGAGAGCTGCCTTCGCCGATGGACCCGAAAGCGGCGCTCAGGTTTTTGCCCAGCCGGCTATCGGCCGGTCAGAACGATTATGTTCCACAGCTCAACGAGGTCGCACCGAACCATTTCGTGGCCGAGCATGATCCGCTTGAGACAATCCTGGCGAACACTTAAATCCCCTGTCCCCGAGGCCGCATGAACAGCCTCGGGGACAGGTTCGGCTTTGCACGACTTCATGACGATTCTTGGCGTATTCTTGCCAATGAATGGGCGAAGGGCCGGATTGTACAACAAAACACCGGTAAATGACGGGTTTCAAAGGCATCAAACGGCGGTTCGTTTTGACTTCCCCTACCCCCGATGGCACCTTCCTGTCAGATTTTAGACTGCGGCCGCGATGTCATTGATTGTTCTGACTGCGCAGCCTAATAGGAAACCCCGGCCTGCCCTACGCGGTCGGGCAAGAATTGAATTTGAGAGGTAACATGGTACGCAAGGTCACCAAGGCGATTTTCCCCGTTGCGGGATTGGGCACGCGTTTTCTCCCAGCGACAAAATCCGTCCCCAAAGAGATCATGACACTGGTTGACCGTCCTTTGGTTCAATACGCAATCGACGAAGCCCGCGCCGCAGGTATTACCGAATTCATCTTTGTAACTTCGCGTGGCAAATCTGCGCTGGAAGATTACTTTGATCACAACCTCGTTCTGGAACAGGAGCTCAAGGCCAAGGGCAAGGATGACCTGCTTGAAGCGCTGAATGCAACGAATATGGAAAGCGGCGCCATCGCCTATATCCGCCAGCACAAGGCGCTTGGTCTGGGCCACGCAGTCTGGTGTGCCCGCCGTCTGATCGGCGACGAGCCATTTGCAGTAATGTTGCCTGATGACGTCATTGCTGCTGATAAACCCTGTCTGCAGCAGATGGTCGAAGCCTATGAGGAAACCGGCGGCAATATGGTCGCAACGATGGAAGTGCCAAACGAAAAAACCAGTTCCTATGGCGTTCTCGATGTAGGCGAAAACGTCGGCTCAGTGGTTCGCGCCAGAGGAATGGTTGAAAAGCCCAAGCCGGAAGAAGCCCCCTCGAACCTAGCCGTTATCGGTCGGTATATTCTGGGGCCGTCAGTGCTGTACAATCTCAACCAAAAGAAAACGGGCAGTGGCGGTGAGATTCAGCTGACCGATGCTATCGCAGAAGACATCTGTAACGGTGTGCCTGTGTTTGGCTATAAATTCGACGGTCAGCGGTTTGATTGCGGCTCGAAAGCCGGGTTCCTTCAGGCAACTGTTGCCTTTGCGTTGGCCCGTAGTGATCTGCGTGATGACCTGAGCCAGTATCTGAACGAGATAGCCGCCGCCGGGAAGGCCGCTCAATAGCGCCCGCAACCTTCAGCATGTCGTTTCTAAAGTGACAAAGTCCAAGAACCTTCGAGGCAAGCCGCAATGACCACCATCCATCCCATCATACTCTGCGGAGGGTCCGGCACCCGACTGTGGCCCCTGTCGCGCAAAAGTTACCCCAAGCAGTTCGTCCCTCTGATCGGTGATTCAAGCCTGCTTCAGGATTGTGCTGAACGAATGCAGGGACCCAAGGACGCGCCTTATGCCAAGCCGCTGATCCTTACCAATGATGCATTCCGTTTTGTGGTTCCGGAACAACTGGGCGCGATTGGCATAGATCCGGGCCCCATTCTGATCGAACCCGAAGGGCGCAACACAGCACCAGCGGTTCTGGCCGCCGCGTTGTATCTGGCCGCCAGCAACCCGGATGCGATCATGCTTGTCGCCCCATCGGACCATGTCATCCCGGACAAAGCTGCGTTTCATCAGGCAGTTACCGAAGGCGCGCGCGCGATTTCGGATCGTGGGGATCTCGTAACTTTCGGGATCACTCCGGACCGGCCGGAAACCGGCTATGGATATCTCAAGCTCAGCCATGCCCCAGATACGGGCAACACCGCCATTGCGCTGGACCGTTTTGTCGAAAAGCCTGATCTGCAGAATGCACAAGCCATGATCGCCGATGGCAGCTATCTTTGGAATTCGGGGATATTTCTGTTCGCGGTCAAAGACATAATCGCTGCATTCAAAGAACATGCGTCCGCACTGCTGGATCCGGTCGGCAAGGCCGTCCGTGAGGCAAAGACCGACCTCGGGTTTCTGCGCCTCGATCCCCAAGCCTGGGGCACGGTCGAGGATATCTCGATCGACTACGCGGTCATGGAGAAGGCCCGCAACCTGAGCGTCGTGCCCTATGCGTCGGGCTGGTCGGATGTCGGCAGCTGGTCGGCAGTTCAAGAGCTGAGCAATCCAGACGCCGATGGGGTTGCCACCACGGGCCAGGTTACCACCATTGACTGCCGGAACGTATTGGTGCGTTCAGAAACCCCCACGCAAGAAGTTGTTGCGATGGGTCTGGAAAACATGATCGCGGTCGCCATGCCCGATGCGGTTTTGGTGGCCAGCATGGACAAGGCTCAGGACGTCAAACAGGCGGTTGCGGCCCTGAAGGCCAAAGGCGCCAAACAAGCGGAATCGCTGCCGGTCGATCATCGCCCTTGGGGCTGGTTCGAAAGCCTGGTCATCGGGGATCGGTTCCAGGTCAAACGCATACACGTTCACCCCGGCGCCTCACTAAGCCTGCAATCTCATCACCACCGGTCTGAACACTGGATCGTTGTACAGGGCACGGCAAAAGTTACGATCGACGAAGATGTGCGCCTGATCTCTGAAAACCAGTCTGTCTACATCCCGCTCGGTGCCGTTCATCGGATGGAGAATCCGGGCAAGGTGCCGATGGTTCTGATCGAGGTCCAGACCGGGTCTTATCTGGGTGAGGACGACATCATCCGGTACGAGGATGTGTACGCCCGCAGCTAACCTTTCACGGTGATTGGTAAACTTAAGGGCAGCTTCGGCTGCCCTTTTTCGTTGAATCCTGACCTTTGGCTACGCCCCATGGAATCCTCCAAACGTTAGCAAATGATTATTCGAACGTTCGGTCAGATCAGACCGGATTCATCCTGGGCACGGCAATGTGGCGCGCAATGCAATAGTCGGACCGACAGCTACAGGAGGACGCCACCCGTGTCACAAAACTCACCCAGATTGGATTTACCTTTCCTGCAACCTTCGCAGGCCCAGAAACACGTCACCCATAACGAGGCGCTGCGTGCTCTGGACCTGATTGTCCAGCTGAGCGTAGCGTCGACAAACGCCTCGGTGCCGCCTGCGGTGCCGGAACAGGGCGAGATTCACGCGCTTGGTGCCAACCCTACCGGGGATTGGGCCGCGCAGCCGGGCGCCCTTGCGGCCTGGTTGGATGACGCCTGGCACTTTGTGACCCCGGGAATCGGCTGGCGGGCCTGGGATGAACAGGCCAACCGGTTGAAGATCTGGGACGGCGCAGACTGGTCCGAACCTCAGGTCGCGACCCAAAACCTGGACGGGTTGGGTATCGCAACCGGGTATGATAGCACCAATCGGCTTTCGATCCGGTCGCCTGCGACGTTGCTCAGCCATGACGGGGCTGGTCACCAGTTGAAGATCAACAAGGCGGCGTCAGGGGATACCGCGTCGCTTTTGTTCCAGTCAAACTGGGTTGGCCATGCGGAAATGGGATTGTCTGGCAATACCGGTTTTTCCATCAAAGTCTCGGCTGATGGCGGATCCTGGACCGAGGCGCTGAGCTTTGACCCCGCCACCGGAACAGCCTTTGGCTCTGCCATTCAAAACGATGCCGAAGACATCACCGCAGGTCGCCTGATGCGGGCCGACTATGGCTACTGCCCCGGAAACCTGCTGGGCTCTGTGTCAGAAACCGCCGGGGTGCCAACCGGCGCGGTCGTTGAACGCGGATCAACCGCCAATGGCGAATACGTTCGGTTTGCGGATGGTACACAAATCTGCACGGGCGTTCTGACGGCCACCGATTGCGTGAACGCCGAAGGATCGCTGTATTCCAGCGCCGAGACCACCTGGAGCTTTCCCGCAGCCTTTGCGTCCGGAACCTCACCCTCGGTCGGTGGCAGTGGCGGCGCGACAAGCCGGTTTATAGGTTTAGGCGCGACCACTGAAACACAAGTGCCCTTTAAGGTTCTATCGGCATCGTCGGACACAAGCAGCTTGTCCCCAACGGTAATCGCAACCGGTCGCTGGTTCTGAGCTTTAGACCGTCCGGAGCTATGCCCAGGCGGTCATTTGGCGCGCAAATCGGTGTCTGCCTGCTCCAGAAACCACGCATAGGTCTCCCGGATACCATCTTCGAGTCCAACGCGTGCTCGCCACCCCATATCGGCCAGTCGGGACACATCCATCAACTTGCGCAATGTCCCGTCAGGCTTGCTGACATCCTGAGTGATCTTACCCGTGAATCCGGTTGTTCCGGCCACCAGGGCCGCCAGCTCAGCGATTGAGATATCTTCGCCGCATCCCACATTGATATGGCTCAGCATCGGCTGGGTATTCGCATCGTAGATATCGCGCGGTAAGTCGAGCACAAACAAGGACGCCTCGGCCATATCATCGACATGCAAAAACTCGCGCCGCGGTTTTCCTGTGCCCCAGATCACCACTTCTTCCAGCCCGTCGCGCTGTGCCTCGTGGAATCTGCGGATCAGGGCCGGCAGGACATGGCTGTTTTCGGGGTGAAAATTGTCTCCGGGTCCGTAAAGATTGGTTGGCATAACCGACCGGTAATCGACGCCATGTTGGCGATTATAGCTTTCACACAGCTTGATCCCGGCGATCTTTGCAACGGCATAGGGTTCGTTGGTGGGTTCCAGCACGCCGGTCAGCAAAGCGTCTTCACGCATGGGCTGAGGCACAGCCCGTGGGTAAATGCACGAGCTGCCCAGTTGCAGCAAATGCTTTACCCCCGCTGCAAAAGCCTGATGGATCACGTTGCATTCAATCATCAGGTTTTCGTAAATGAAATCTGCGGGGTAGGTGTTATTTGCGTGAATCCCACCAACCTTGGCCGCGGCTAGGATCACCATATCCGGACGCTCAGTCTGCATAAAATCACGCACGGCGGGTTGGTCGGTCAGATCCAGTTCGGAATGCCTGCGCGTGATCAACTCCAGCGCTTCGCCTTCGTCCTTGCGGTTTTGCAAACGGCGCAGGATTGCGCCGCCAACCATACCACGATGCCCGGCAACATAGATCTTACGCATGAGGGCCTCCTCAGCCGTTTTCCAGGCTCATTGGCAGCTCAAACCCGTGCTCTTTCAAAAGCGCGTGACGTTTGGCCGTCTTCAGGTCTTCGGTCACCATCTCAGCGCACATTTCCTGCACGGTCAGTTCTGGTATCCAACCCAGTTTGTTCTTGGCGTTTGAGGGATCGCCCAGAAGGGTCTCGACCTCGGCCGGGCGAAAATATTGCGGGTCTATCCGCATCACGACGTCACCGGGTTTCAATCCCGGGGCTTTGTCCCCCTCGATCGAGACGACAGTCGCGGTTTCGTCAACGCCTGACCCGGTGAATTCCAGTGAAACGCCAAGCTCGGCTGCCGACCATTCAATGAACTGACGTACCGAATACTGAACCCCGGTCGCAATCACGAAATCCTCAGGATTGTCCTGCTGCAGCATCAGCCATTGCATCCGCACATAGTCCTTCGCGTGGCCCCAATCCCGCAGACTGTCGATATTGCCCATGTACAGGCAGCTTTCCAGCCCTTGCGCAATATTTGCCAAACCGCGTGTGATCTTGCGGGTAACAAAAGTTTCGCCCCGGCGCGGGCTTTCGTGGTTAAACAGGATCCCGTTACAGGCATACATGCCATAGGCCTCACGGTAATTGACCGTGATCCAGTACGAATAAAGTTTGGCAACCGCATAAGGTGACCGTGGGTGGAACGGGGTGGTTTCGCGTTGCGGGGTCTCTTGCACCAGACCGTAGAGTTCCGAGGTCGAGGCCTGATAGAAGCGTGTCTTTTTCTCGAGCCCGAGAAAACGTATCGCTTCCAGCAAACGCAAAGTACCAATGGCATCTACATCCGCAGTGTATTCCGGGGATTCAAAACTGACGGCCACATGGGACTGTGCGCCTAGGTTATAGACCTCGTCCGGCTGCACTTCGCGAATGATTCGCGTCAGGTTAGACGTATCGCTCAGATCTCCATAGTGCAGGTGCAGTTTGGGATTGGGAACGTGTGGATCCTGATAGATGTGATCGATGCGTTGCGTGTTGAATGAGGACGCCCTACGCTTAATGCCGTGAACTTCATAACCTTTTTCCAACAAAAACTCGGCCAGATACGATCCGTCTTGTCCGGTAATCCCGGTGATTAATGCCGTTTTTGTCATAGTTCCGCCCTACGAAAACAAATGTGTATGATTGCCGACCCAAAAACAGCAAGAATCCCCGGAATGCAACCCAAGCACGCTGACAGGCATTGAAACCGGCGGAACTTTCTTCGAATGTGTGCGCGCCAAAGGCGGTATTTGTTAAGAAGGGTATTTTAGTATGCGTATTGCGATGATCGGAACCGGCTATGTAGGTTTGGTGTCCGGGGTATGTTTTTCCGATTTCGGCCATGATGTCATTTGCGTCGACAAGGCCGAACAGAAAATTGAGATGCTGCAGGCTGGCGAAGTCCCGATATATGAGCCCGGGCTTGACGTCCTGATGGCCAAAAACGTAGCCGCTGGTCGGCTCAGCTTTTCCACGGACCTGGCCGCAGCAGTGGATGGTGCGGATGCTGTTTTTATTGCCGTGGGCACGCCCACACGTCGCGGGGACGGTCACGCCGATCTGACTTATGTGATGGCCGCCGCAGAAGAAATTGCGCATGCGATTACGGGCTACACTGTGGTGGTAACCAAATCGACCGTTCCAGTTGGCACCAATCGCAAGGTGCATCAGGTCATTTCTGCCGCCAACCCGAAGGCCGAATTCGACGTCGCCTCGAACCCTGAATTCCTGCGCGAAGGGGCCGCCATTGATGATTTCATGCGCCCGGATCGTGTGGTTGTCGGCGTTGAATCAGACCGCGCCGCCGATGTCATGGCGGAAATATACCGCCCGCTTTACCTGCGGGACTTCCCGATCCTGACCACCGATCTGGAAAGCGCAGAGATGATCAAATACGCCGCTAACGCGTTTCTTGCGACCAAGATCACCTTTATAAATGAGATCGCAGGCCTGTGCGAACGTGTTGGCGGCGACGTGAAAGAGGTCGCCCGAGGCATCGGTCTGGATGGACGCATTGGCAATAAATTCCTACATGCAGGTCCGGGATATGGCGGATCGTGCTTTCCAAAAGACACCGCCGCTCTGGCCCGGATCGGTCAGGAACATGCCCACCCGATGCAGATCACCGAAACCGTCATCCGGGTGAATGACGAGGTCAAGAAACGGATGATCCAGAAAATCCGAGATGTCTGCGACGACAGTTTCAATGGAAAAACGATCGCTGTTCTGGGCGTGACCTTCAAACCCAATACCGACGATATGCGTGATGCGCCCTCGTTAACTATCGTGCCTGCACTGATCGGTGGTGGGGCAACGGTGCGGGTTGTCGACCCTCAGGGGCGTTCCGAAGGTGAGGCCCTGCTGCCCGGCGTCGAATGGTGCGAAGACCCCTATGCTGCTGCTGCTGATGCGGATGTCGTTGTGCTGTTGACCGAATGGAACGAGTTCCGTGCGCTCAATCTGAGCGAACTAGCTGGCACGATGAAATCCCCCCGAATGGTCGATCTGCGCAATATCTATTCCGAACCCGCCGTCAAGAAATCCGGCTTCGATAGTTACGTCGGTATTGGGCGCTGATCTTCGGATCAAGTTTGGATGGCCGATTCAAAACAACCGGCCATCCGTCATTCATTTTGTCAAAACGCCGCCAGATCCCTAAGGAATAGCGCGATACCCGGGAAGTGGATCAGCATAGCCGTCATCAGCGCCAGGATCGCGAAGAACGGCAAAGTGCCCCGGATCACCTCAAGATAAGGTCTGTTGAAAATCGCGATTGCAGTGAAGATATCGCAGCCAAACGGCGGTGTTGCTGATCCGATGGCCATCTGCAGCGTCACCATAACCCCGACAAGAACCGGATCAATCCCCGAGGCATCCACGATCGGAACGAAGATTGGCGTAAGGATGACAAGCACGACCAGCGAGTCGACGAACATACATCCCACGAAGAAGCACAGCGCGATAATGAACAGGATGTATTCCTGCGACGCGCCTTCCAGGTTCAGCGGCTCTAACAGGCCCTGTGGAATCTGTTCGAAGGAAATATACCAGGAAAACGCCTGACCGATCCCGACAAGGATGAACACAACCGCCGTAATCAATCCTGTGCTGAGAGCGGAATCCAAAACGTCGTTGAGTTTCAGTTCCCTATAAATCACGCATTCGACGATCAGCGCATAAAGCACCGAAAACGAGGCTGCTTCGGTCGGGGTCACTGCGCCGGTGTAGATACCGCCGACGATCAGGACCGGGAAACCAAGCGGCAGTATGGCCTTGCGAAACGCTGCGCGCCGCTCGGCACCGGATTTCTTTGGCACCCGCGCGATCAGATCGCCCTGCAGGACGCTGTAAAAATAGCAATAGACCGAAAACATCAGCGCCAGAACAACGCCCGGACCAATTCCTGCAATGAACAGCTCGCCCACGCTGGTATTGGCCAGCGTGCCATATAGGATCATCCCGATGCTTGGAGGGATAAGGAAGGCGATGTCGCTGGCATTGATGATCAACGCCATGACAAAACTGTCCTTGTAACCGGCCTTCAGCAGCTTTGGCCGCATGATCTGACCAATCGAAACCACGGTCGCCTGAGTCGAACCCGAAACCGAGCCGAACAATGTGCAACTGATGCAGGCCGTGATCGGCAATCCGGCTCGGCGGTGACCGACAAAGGCTTCGATCAGCCCAAGCAGATTATTGGCCGTATGACCTCTCGCCATGATATCGGCGGCGAATATGAACATCGGCACAGCGATCAGCGCGTTTGGCGAAATGCCAGTGACCATCTGCTGGATGATGACGCCAGTATCGCTTTGCGAGAAATGAACAAGGCCAATCAGCGTGGCAACCGCTAGCGGAACAACCATCGGGTAGCTGAGGAACAGCAGAACCACCATCGCCACGACCAGAGCAAAGGTGATGACATAGATATCCAACTCACCAGCTATGACATCGCCAAGGAAATCAAGGAATCCGGGCATCTCAGACTCCTACATCCACTGCGTCATTGTCCTCGACCTCGTACGAGTGCCAGATGCCGACATGAGTGACATTCATGATGAATGCGATCAGATATTGCAGGCTGGCCATAAACAGGCCGACCGGGATCACAGAGTAGATGATATAGACCGGAAACTGCAGCGCCGGGCTCAGACGGTTCAGCTCTTTGATCTCAAGCACGTAGAACACGGACTTATAGGCCAAAAAGGCCAGCAGCATGCTGGTCGTGATCGAAATCAGCGTCAGGATCACTTTCTTGGACCGACGGGACAGCGTGTCATAAACCGCCGTCATCCGAATGTTCCGACCTTTCCGAACCGCATAGGCAAATCCAAAAAAGGTCACGCTGACAATCAGAAACTGGTTCAGCTCTTCCGAGAAGAACAGGCTTTTGCCAAAGGCGTAGCGGCCAATGGCGTTAGCGGTCGAATTCACCATCATCAACAATATGGCCAGAATGATAACGAATTTCTCGATGAACTCGGTGCCCCTACTTAGGGCGACCAATGCGCTTCTCATGATTTTCCCTCCCTCGGCCCGCCAGTCAGCGTTCCGTAAATGAAAGACGCGACGCCTGGATGAGACGCCGCGCCTTTCAGTGATGTCAGCTTTTATTGCGACGCATTGCTCACCTCGTTAAGCAGGCCGTCGAGGATCTTCTGGGCTTGCGCGCGGGCCGCAGGTTTCTCGGCGTCGTCATAGGCGTTTTCGACCACATCGAAGAATGTTTCATGCAATGTGGCGCTTTGGGCTTCAAAGACAGCGCGCTCGTCCTCGGTCAGGACAATGACCTGCAGATCGGGGCGCTCTGCCTTGATCTTTTCCATGTTTTCCAAGTTGATCTTGATCTGATAGTCATGCGCAGCCTGCTCACCCTTGGCGATAGCGTTCTTGACCATTTCCTGCTGATCTGCAGGCAGGCCGTTGAACCAATCGCTGTTGGTGGAAACAGTGCCGACGTAAGGAAGCTGGCCCGGGAAGATCAGGTAATCCTGAACCTCATGCCACTTGGCGTTGTAGATGAAATAGATCGGGTTCACCATGCCATCGACGGTCTTCAACTGCAGCGCGCCATAGACCTCGCCCCAGGACAAAGGAGTCGGGTTAGCGCCAAACGCCTTGAAGGTTTCCACCGGAATGGTCGAGGTGAAGGTACGGATTTTCTGGCCTTCAAAATCCGCCGGGCTGCGGATCGCCTTGTTGGCGCCCCAGGCCATGTCGCCTTCCGAGATCATAGTGAGCAGCTTGAGGTTCACCTTCTCGAATTTCTCGCTGAGGTCTTCGTAGATGGTCGGGCTGGTGGTCAGAACCTCGCGGATCACGTCGATATCACCGCCCAGAACATAGGGAAGATCAAGAACCTGCGCCTCGGGCACATAAGACCCCAGGTGACCGGTGCCCACCGATACGAACTGGACCGTACCCTTAGATGTCAGCTCGACAATATCGTTCTCGGTACCCAACTGACCGTAGTAGTAGATACGCACTTTGATGTCGCCATCGGACTGCTCTTTGACACTTTCGGCGAAGGCCTGTGCAAAGATATCCTGTACGTCGCCTTTGTCCTCTTCCGAGGCGAATTTCCAGGTGTCCGCAAAGGCAGCAGTCGACAGACCTGCCGCGAAAACCGCCGAGGTAATCAGCTTGCTAAAGATGGATGTCATTCTGTTAGTCCTTTCTTGCCCGCTCATGCGAGCCCTTCTGAGATGATGACAAGAGGACGTATTTCCTGCGTCCTCGCCTGTTGGTTGGTTCTCTTGCACAGGGCGCCGTAACCGGCCGCGCCTGACGGCGTGGTCGCGATTCCAAGTGCTGTGACAGCTTCTGCGGCTGCCTGGCCTTCTTCTTCGGAAAGGGTTTCGTAGCTCACGCCGCAGCGCTCGAGCACATCCCAGGCCACGATCGACGGTGCCTTGCAGTCAAGCCGACCCATATTCGAATCCGGCCCATCGCTGCGGGTGGCCCGTCCGGCCAAGTGACTGGCCCGCAAACAGGACGCAGCGCCGGGTTCGACAACAATCAGTTCAGGCTGTTCCGCCCAGTTCAGACGGATCATATGCGACATTGCGGCGGCCAATCCACCGACACCGGCCTGCAGATAGACATGCGTAGGCCACTGCCCCGAGGCTTCAAACTGCTGACGCAACTCTTCGGCGATGACGCAATAGCCCTCCATCACCAGTTTCGGAATCTCGGTGTAACCAGGCCAGGTTCCGTCGGCCAAAAGCGTGGCACCGGTGGTTTTGGCGTCAGCAATAGCGGCGGCGACGCTTTCGTCATAAACATCGCCCGAACGGACAACCTCGGCACCGAAGGTTCTAAGACGGTCGCCGAACCCTTGCGGTACGGTCTGCGCCAGATGAATTCGCGCCTTTGCACCCATCGCCCGCGCCCCCGCCGCAACGCCCATTCCGTGGTTGCCTGCACTTGCGCAGACGAATGTGTGGCTAGATGCGAATTCTCGAAAATCGGCATCCTTCATCCGCGTGAAGGAGAGCGTTTCACCTGTATTCTCGTGCCATGCATCCTCGAGAAGGCGTGCAACCGCATAGGGTGCCCCCAAAGCTTTGAAGGCGCCAAGCCCCATACGCTCTGTCTCGTTCTTGGCCAGAATG
This sequence comes from Ruegeria sp. CDSC042, assembly GCF_059610745.1. Taxonomy (NCBI): domain Bacteria; kingdom Pseudomonadati; phylum Pseudomonadota; class Alphaproteobacteria; order Rhodobacterales; family Roseobacteraceae; genus Ruegeria; species Ruegeria sp. CDSC042. The sequence continues at coordinate 191,955 of NZ_JBXWOF010000006.1, read as the reverse complement.
CTCTGACCATCCGGCCCCGTGATTTCAATCAGCGGCGATACAGCATAGGTCTCTTGCCCCTGAAAAAACTCCTGCGCACGGACGAAATCCGGGGCGAAGCTTAGGTCGTCGGTCGCTATCATGTATTTTTCATCCGCTTTTTCCATGTGCAGAGATTGTGCATGACCGACCTATTTCTATTTATCGTATTTGACCCTAATCTCGATAATATGTTTCAAACCTGCCTCTTCCATCGCGAGGATTTTTCATGAACCAACAACTTGATGATGCAGACACGATAATCCTCAGAACCCTGCAAAGGGATTGTCGAATCGGGCTGGAACAGCTGGCGCAAGAATGCAGTCTTTCAGTTCCCTCGGTGCAGCGGCGGCTCAAGCGGTTGCGAGATTCCGGGCTGATCCTGAAAGAGGTCGCGGTGCTCAACCCGTCGCGTTTTGACTATAAGATGACCTTCATCGTTCTGGTCGAACTTGACCGGGAATCGCTTCAGCAACTCGATCTGTTCCGAAAACGCGCCAGGAACGAGCCGCAAGTTCAGCAATGCTATTATGTGACCGGTGATGCCGACTTTGTTCTTATCTGCGTCGCGCAGGACATGGAGGATTTCGAGGACCTGACCCATCGCTTGTTTTTCGATAACTCGAATGTCCGCAGATTTCGCACATCCGTCGCGATGGACCGTACAAAGATTGGTCTGGAACTTCCGATCTGAACTTGGCGCTTTTGTGCAATTTTTTCTGCTTTAGGGTCGGAAATTTGATGCGAAACACGCAGCCCTATCCTGTAGAACCGATGCAACTCACACGCGGATGAAGAAATGAGCTATTTAGAGAACCGTATGATCGCGCTTCGGCGGGATTTGCACAGGCACCCGGAACTGGGCTTTCAAGAGGCGCGGACCAAGTCGGTTGTCGCTGAACGGCTGCGCGCCCTTGGGATCGAAGTGCACGAAGGCGCAGGCGTTGTCGGTGTGCTTCGATCCGGCGTTGGCAACAAAGCCATTGGCCTGCGTGCTGACATGGATGCGCTTCCAATCACCGAAACCTCGTCCCATCACTATGTCTCGACCTCACCCGGTGTGATGCATGCTTGTGGCCACGATGGACATACAACCATGCTGCTTGGGGCGGCAGAGCGTCTGGCGAAAGAACCTACCTTTGACGGTACGGTTGTTTTTCTATTCCAGCCAAACGAAGAGCACGGCCTGGGCGCGCGCGCGATGATCGACGACGGTGTGCTAGAGCAATTTCCGGTCGAAGAAATCTATGCAATCCACAATTTGCCAGGCGCTCCAACCGGTCAGATTTCGACCCGCGCCGGTATTATCTGTAACAGTGAAACCCTGTTCGAGATCACGGTTAAAGGCCAGGGCGGTCATGCCTCGATGCCACAAACCGGCGTTGATGCAATTACCGTAGGGTCCGAGATTGTGGTGGCATTGCAGACCGTGGTGGCACGAAAGCTTGCGCCCGCCTCTGGCGCGGTAGTGTCCGTGACCGAATTCCTGACGGACGGCCAGCGAAACGTCTTGCCGGGCAACGCCACTCTCAAAGGAGATTTTCGCGCCAGATCGCCCGAGGACCGCAACGCCATCGAAGGTTTCATGCGCCAGATCACCGAAGGGATTGCGGCAGCACATGGCATTCAAGCATCGGTCAGCTTTGATACGCAGTTCGTTGAGACCATCAACGCTGCCACCCCGGCCCTTGCGGTATATCGCGCCGCCGAAGCCGCCGGTTGTGACCTGATCAAAGATCGGGCACCGATGAGTTTTTCTGAGGATTTCGCCCAGTTTTCGGCCGCCGTGCCAGGATGTTTCCTGTTGCTGGGCAATGGCGAGACCGGGCCACATGGCCAACCGCTCCATGCTTCTGACTATGATTTCAATGATGAACTGCTGCCGATCGGAGCTGAATTCTGGGCCCGATTGGTTCAGGACCGGTTGCCCCTGCGAAAGGATCAAAAGTCATGAACGCCCCACGACGCGGTTTTGACCAACAAGAATTCGCAACGCGTACCGCAGCGGCGCAGACAAAGATGGCCGAAACCGGTATGGCGGGCATATTGCTGACAACTGAACCGGATGTGCGCTATTTCAGCGGGTTCCACACGCTGTTTTGGCAAAGCCCGACCCGCCCATGGTTCCTGTTCATCCCGGCAACCGGCAAGCCCATCGCAATCATCCCTGAGATCGGCGCAGACCTTATGCGGCGAACCTGGGTCACAGATATCCGCACCTGGGGCGCACCTGCACCAAAGGATGACGGTATCGGGCTGTTGACCGATCTGCTGGCGCCGCTTGCCAGCCGCGGCGAGACTGTCGGCCTGATGAAGGGCCACGAAACCCATTTACGGATGCCCCTTGGCGATTATGAGCGGCTGATCGCGGGCCTGAACGGACTAAAGATCACTGACGCGACCGAGATCGTTCGGGGCTTGCGAATGGTGAAATCCGAGGCCGAGATCGAAAAGCTCTCTTATATCTGCTCAATCGGGTCACAGACGTTTGAGCAGGTGCCTGATTTCGCTCGCGAAGGGCAGCCGCTTGAGGATGTTTTCCGCTCCTTTCGGCGCGAGGGGTTGGCGCAGGGGGCCGATGACGTCCCGTATTTGGTCGGCGGTGCGGATACGGGTGGCTATCACGACGTCATCTCGCCCCCGTCGCGCCGCCCGCTGGCGCGCGGCGATGTGCTGATGCTCGACACGGGGGCCAACTGGGACGGGTATTTTTGCGACTTCGATCGGAATTGGGCCATTGGCCGCGCCGATGACGCCTCACGCCGTGCATATGATGTTCTTTGGCGCGCGACTGAGGCCGGGATCGCCGCAGCTCGCCCCGGAGCGACTTGCCGAGAATTGTATCAAGCGATGCAGAAGGTGATCGCTGAGCTCGACGATCAGGGTGGTGACGTCGGCAGGCTGGGTCATGGGCTTGGCATGCAGCTGACCGAATGGCCCTCGCACACCAGTTGGGATACAACTGAGATCACCGAAAATATGGTACTGACCCTTGAACCATCGCTTGGCTATGGCGACGGTCGGGTCATGGTGCACGAAGAGAACATCGTCATACGTGCAAGTGGGGCAGAGCTTTTGACCAAACGCGCCGCGCCCGAACTACCAATCATCTGAGGCCAATCATGAAGCTTGATTTCGAAACAGACGAAGGCATTGGCACCCGCGCCAATCTAGGTGTGATTGTTCTTGAGACTGACGAGACGTTAGAGAACGAATTCTCTCGGATCATGCGCCTAGCTGGTGTCGCGCTCTATCACAGCCGGATTCCGATGGTGCCCGAAATCCGACCCGACACACTGGCGCGGATGGAACAGGACCTGCCTGCGACGGCACGGCTTTTGCCACCATCGCTCAGCTTTGATGCAATCGGATTTGGCTGTACCTCGGCCTCGACCGTGATCGGGTCCGAGAATGTGGCCAAGGTGATAAAGACGGTCTGCCCGGATGCACGTGTGACAGATCCGTTGGCGGCAATCATCGCTGCCGGTCAGCATTTAGGAGCCCGACGATTGGGCTTCGTCACCCCCTATATTCCCGAAGTTTCCGCTGGGATGCGCACAAAGCTGGAACAGGCCGGTTTCGAAATCGCAGGTTTCGGGTCGTTCGAGGAAGGAAATGATCGCGTTGTTGCGCGGATCACAGAAGGGTCGATCCTTGACGCTATTGAAAAGGTCGCGGCTCAAGCGCCCTGCGATGCTGTTATTGTCTCTTGCACGAACCTGCGATGCCTTGACGTCATTGTTCAGGCAGAAGAAAAGATCGGGATTCCAGTCATTTCCAGCAATCAGGCGCTTGCCTGGCATATGCTTCGATTGGCCGGCATTGAGGACCTCAACCCTCAGTTCGGACGGCTCTTTGGATAGAGCGAGAAGGGTGTCCGCCTAGGGCGCTTTCGTTCAAGCAGGCGATTTGAGGCCAAGCGTTGCCAGAGTTGCAGCCATTGTCTGGCCCCAACGGTCCTGCAATGCGCTGTTTGTGTTGCGACGCAGGCCCATTGATTTCAACAGCTCGAACCGTTTCGGGTCATCGCCGCCGAAGGACACCGCAACCCGAGGCCACCAGTAAGTGACCGAGTGCTGCATGTCGTCCGCCGCACCGTTCTCGATCAGTTTGACCGCCCCTTCCAACGCCAGCTCGCCATGATGCGCCTCGACCGGGGCGATGGTTCGGAAGGCTTCGGCCAGAGGCTGATACGAGATGGTGGAATACTCGGCCAGTTGTTCGGCCACCGCGCGGCTCATCAGCAGATTCATGACCACAGCGTCTGTCCAGCCGGACAGCGGATAGTTGAACACCGCCAGACGCATGTCATGCTCGGACCGGGTGGCCCCGATATCCGCATCCCGCGACAAGCGCATGGTCCAAGGATGGTGATTGGCATAGCGTTCGGTATCTGCGCCAAATTCGCCCATTATGCTGAGAACACAATTTGCGTGATCTGACTTTTCCAGCACGATCTTTGCGGCGGCGATCCGTTCTTTGATCCCCGGCCCCTGATTGATGATGTCGGCAAACCCGGCAGCCCCGGCCAGTTCACTGTCGACAAATGTCGCCATCAGCTTCATCAGCTCGGCCCGATAGCGAGGCGGCACATTCGATGGGTTGGTCAGAACACCGCCTGCGGCCAGATAGCTGTCGAGTGTCATTGAATCGGACATATCTGCCCCCTTTCTACCGGTCGTAATCGACGACCACGCGGTCTGTTACCGGATAGGCCTGGCAGCTTAGCACATAGCCTTTTTCCACTTCGTAATCTTCCAGCGCGTGATTGGCGAGCATCTCGACCTCACCCTCAAGCACCTTGCAGCGGCAGGTCGAACAGACACCCGCCTTGCAGGCAAACGGGGCATCCATAGCGTTTGCCAGGGCGGCCTCAAGAATGGACTGGTCCTTGGGTATGGTCACGGTCTGGGTGGATCCGTCCAGCGTGATCGACGCGCTGCTTTGGTTGCCTTGCGTGGCTGCGTCCGCCGAGACCGGCTTGGCCCTGGCCCGCCCGGGCTGGGCGCTGGCGAACAGCTCGAACTTGATCTGGCCGTCATCCAGACCGTGCTCGCGCAGCGCCGCAGCAATGCCCAGCATCATCGGTTCCGGGCCGCAGATGAACGCCGTGTCAACATGGTCGATATCGACCCAATGTTTGAACAGCTGCGCGCATTTTTCCTGGGTCACCAGACCTGTGAACAGCTCGATCTCTTGAGAGTCTGTCTCAAGAATGTGGATCACGTTGAGGCGGCCCATATAGAGGTTCTTGAGGTCTTCGAGATCCTCGCGGAACATGATCGTGTTGATACCCTTATTGGCATAGATCAGGGTAAAGCGCGATTGCGGTTCCCGCGCGAGGGTCGTCTTGAGGATCGACAGCACCGGAGTAATCCCCGAGCCCCCTGCAAAGCCCAGATATTGCTTTTGCGCAGCCGCATCCATCGGCGTATGAAAGCTGCCCATCGGCGGCATGGCCTCGACAACATCGCCGATATTCAGTTCAGTATTCGCCCAACCGGAAAAAGCGCCGCCCTCAACCCGTTTGATGCCAACCTGCAGCACGCCTTCGTCCTTGCCCGCGCAGATCGAGTAGGACCGGCGCAGCTCTTCTCCGTCAAAGTTGCGGCGGAATGTCAGGTACTGACCGGCGGTGAAATCGAACTGATCCGCAGCGCCGTTTACAGGTTCCAGTGTCACCACCACCGCATCGCGAATGGTTTTGTGGATATCTGTGACTTTCAGGTCGTGGAAACGTGCCATCCGGTGGTCCTCCTCAGATGCACTTGAAATAGTCAAATGGTTCCAGGCAGTCGGTGCATCGCCAATGCGCCTTGCAAGGGGTCGAACCGAACTGGCTGACCTTCTCGACCGCTTTGCTGCCGCAGCGTGGACAGCGATCCGGGCCGCCCGCCGGTTGTGGTGGGGCAATGCCATAGTCTTCCAGCCGTGCCCGGCCCTTATCGCTGAGCCAGTCGGTGGTCCAGGCCGGGGCGATGCTGGTTTCGATCTGCACGTCACTGATCCCGCGATCGTGCAAGGCGGTTTCGATATCCAGGCTGATAATGGATGTTGCCGGACAGCCGGAATAGGTTGGAGTGACCGTCACCTTCAACGTCTCGTCCTGCCACTGCACGTCGCGCACAATGCCAAGATCGACCACCGAAATCACCGGAATTTCAGGGTCAGGAACAGCATCCAGCCATTCCCAGATTTGTTTGGTCGATGCCCGATCCATCGGCGTTACCAGCTTGCTTCGGGATAGGCGCGTTGCAGCCACTGCATCTGTGTCAACAGATGACCCAGATGTTCCGTATGCATCCGCCCGTCACGCCCACCTTTATGGGCAAACCCGCCTTCCGGGATCGTCAAGGTCGCCTCGGACAGGATCCGCTGCACCAAAGCGTCAAACTCCGCGCGCAGATCCGCGGGGTTTGGCGCAATGCCCGCCGCGACCATCTCGGCGTCAACTTCGTCGCTGGTGAACATCTCGCCGACATACGGCCACAGGTAGTCCAGAGCCGACTGCATCCGAGCGTGGCTTTCCGCTGTTCCGTCCCCCAGACCAACCACCGTGTCGCCCGAGCGTTCCAGGTGATATGCCACCTCTTTGCTGGCTTTCGCGGCAATGGCCGCGACACGGTCATCCGTAGAGTTGAGCAAGCGTCCCAGCATGATGGAATGCCACGCATCGAACAGGAACTGGCGCATCAGGGTCCGGCCAAAATTCCCATTTGGAACCTCGACCAGCAGCACATTGCGGAAATCCCAGGCATCGCGCAGGAAGGCCAGATCGTCAGCGGTTTTGCCGCCTTGGATTTCCCCCGCCAGACCCAACCACATCTGAGTCTGCCCGATCAGGTCCAAGGCCGTGTTGGCCAGTGCGATATCCTCTTCCAACACCGGCGCATGGCCGCACCATTCACTGACGCGATGGCCAAGGACCAGGTCGTTATCGCCCATCCGTAGAAGGAATTGTACAAATGCCGCGTCCCGGTCCATCACATGGCCCCCACTTCATCGGGGATGTCGAAAAAGGTCGGGTGACGATAGACCTTGCTTTCGCTGGGCTCGTATAATGGGCCCTTGTCGCTGGGCGAGGAGGCCGAGATATTATTCGCCTCGACCACCCAGATCGACACACCTTCGTTGCGGCGGGTATAGACATCGCGCGCGTTCTTGATGGCCATCTCCGCGTCCGGGGCATGCAACGAGCCGACGTGACGGTGGCTCATACCATGCTGACCGCGGATAAAGACTTCCCACAGGGGCCATTCGTTTTTCATCGGGTTTCCTCCTCAGGGTCGACTTATTCGGCAGCCACTGTGCCAGAGCGTTTCTTTTCGGCATGGGCCATCAGCCCGTCGCGCACCCATTTGCCGTCGTCCCAGGCTTGGTTTCGGGCGGCCAGCCGGTCGGTGTTGCAGGGGCCATTGCCGCTGATGACATCGAAGAACTCAGACCAGTCGGGTTCTGAGAAATCATAATGGCCGCGATCGTCGTTCCAATTCAGCTTTGGGTCAGGGATGGTCAGGCCCAGATACTCGGCCTGTGGCACAGTCTGATCGACGAATTTCTGACGCAGCTCGTCATTGGTGTTCATCTTGATCTTCCATTTCATCGACTGCGTCGAATGCACCGAGTCCTTGTCGGACGGTCCAAACATCATCAGCGATGGGTACCAAAAGCGGTTCAAAGCGTCCTGCGCCATTCGTTTCTGTTCCGGCGTGCCTTCGGCCATCTTGCGGATGGCGTCATAGCCCTGACGCTGATGAAAGCTCTCTTCTTTGCAGATGCGGATCATGGCGCGTGAATAGGGACCGTAAGACGTGCGCTGCAACGGCACCTGGTTCATGATCGCGGCGCCATCCACCAGCCAGCCAACGGCACCAACATCAGCCCAGTTCAGGGTGGGATAGTTGAAGATGGACGAGTATTTCATGCGCCCGTCCAGCAGCATTTCGGTGATCTCATCCCGGCTGACACCCAGTGTTTCGGCGGCGCAGTAAAGGTAGAGACCATGCCCGGCCTCGTCCTGAACTTTTGCCAACAGGATCGCCTTGCGTTCCAGTGTGGGTGCCCGCGTGATCCAGTTCGCCTCGGGCAGTTGCCCAACGATTTCGGAATGGGCGTGCTGGCCGATCTGGCGGATCAGCGTCTTGCGATAGCCTTCGGGCATCCAATCCTTAGGTTCGATCTTTTCGTCAGCGTCTATGCGCGCCTGAAAGGCAGCAAGCTTTGCAGGATCTTCCTGTGTCGCCTCGGACTTAACCATCTGAGCATACATGTCCCGTCATCTCCCCTATACGCGTTCAAGAATAAGCGCTGCGCCCTGTCCGACGCCGACACACATGGTGCACAGCGCGTATCGCCCGCCCGTGCGCCGCAACTGATAGGCCGCGGTCATAACCAACCTTGCGCCGGACATGCCCAACGGGTGGCCAATGGCAATCGCGCCCCCATTCGGGTTCACCTGTGGCGCGTCGTCTGGCAGGCCCAGTTCGCGCAGTGTCGCCAGACCCTGGGACGCGAAGGCCTCATTCAACTCTATCACGTCCATTTGCTCGATGCTCAGCCCGGCGCGGGCCAAAACTTTGCGGCTGGCCGGAACCGGGCCAATGCCCATGACACGCGGCTCAACCCCGGCGACAGACATGCCCACGACCCGGGCCATCGGGGTCAGGCCGTTCTTTGACGCTGCCGCCTCATTGGCCATCAAAATGGCTGCAGCGCCATCATTGACGCCCGAGGCGTTGCCAGCGGTCACCGTCTTGTCCGACCCGTTGACACCTTTGAGACCAGACAGTTTGTCCACGGTCACATCCGAGCGCGGATGTTCATCCGTATCGACAATGATCGGATCGCCCTTGCGTTGCGGGATCGTGACCGGGGTGATTTCATCCCGGAACAGACCTGCCTCGTGCGCGGCGGCCCATCGGGCCTGACTGCGCGCCGCAAAAGCATCTTGGTCATCGCGGCTGATACCAAAGTCTTCGGCCACATTGTCGGCCGTTTGCGGCATCGAGTCGATGCCATAGGCCTGTTTCATCTTCGGGTTCACAAAGCGCCAGCCGATCGTCGTATCATAGACCGCATTGCTGCGGGTAAAGGCCGAGGTCGCCTTGGGCATCACAAAGGGCGCCCGCGACATGCTTTCGACGCCGCCGGCCACAGCCAGATCATAATCGCCCGCCTTGATGCCCCGCGCCGCCATTCCAACCGCATCCATTCCACTGGCGCACAATCGGTTCACTGTTGTTCCGGGCACATCAACCGGCAATCCAGCCAACAAGGCCGCCATCCGTGCCACATTGCGGTTGCTTTCACCCGCCTGATTGGCATCGCCATAGATCACATCATCAACGCTGGCCCAATCAACCTGCGGGTTGCGCTCTTTCAGGGCGGCCAATGGAATCGCGGCCAGATCATCTGTCCTGACTGACGACAAAGCCCCCCCATATCGCCCAATCGGAGTGCGCGTCGCGTCGCAAATGAATGCGTCCATCACTTAGTTCTCCTGTAGGTGCTGATCCGTATCATTGACCGCATGGTCGGTTTTTAGGGCGTCCATCGATTCGAGGCAAGCTTTATGTTACGAGTTCTTTTTCTTTTTTAGTTTTTCTGTAACATTTGGCGCGAGAGAAACGCCGCAATGATCGCCGAATGACCAGCATCGGGCGGATCAGATAGGTGACGCTAAAGAAAACCTAGCTGTCCAGCTCGGCTTCCAAGGATGTTAAATCCGGGCGCGGCAGTTTTTCCAACAACTGAGATACAGCCGCCCGGCATGTAGCGCCTTTCCAGTCAGCGGGCAGAAACGCTGCAGGAAAGGCGGGATGGCGCAGAACAATACGACGCCAATTATGCACGATCAGGACACGCAGAATGGCCGTCTTCATCGGGTCGCCCGCCCCCTCGGGCGGCATCTCTTGGTCGATGATCTGTGTCGATCTCAAGAACTGATCATAGGCGGTTTTCAACGCCTCTGGCCCGCAGAGATCCCGAAGCCAGCCAGGAACAGAGATAGCGCTGCTTTCCACGCCCATCAGCTCTTCAAGACCCGCCGGAACCTGACCCGGAGCCATCGACGTTGCGGGATTGAGAGAGATGTAGTCCCCAGTCAGCATCAGGTCAGCCAATTCTTTGCGCGATGAGTCCGAATTGCTGGCGATAAGTACATGCCAGAGGCCGGGTTCCGGCCCTTCCTTGGCATAGATACGCGGTGCGGCGGTCACACTCTGATGACGGCCAAACGCGGTCAGGCGGTGAAAGCTGCTGCGCCCTTTGCGGGTGCTTTCGATCCAGCCATCCTTGCGCAGCCGATGCAGGGCAACACGCGTGGCTTCGGCCTTGATCCCGGCAAGGCTGGTCAGTGCGGTGATCACCGCACCACTTATTTGATCTGTTTCTTCCTGCGCCAGATCACCGAATATCGTCACCAGCACGGACCACACCCGTTGCGTACCCTCAGAGGTCAGATGGCTAACGCAGGTTTCAAACCAATCGGGGGCTGAATCTTTCATACGGCAAGTATAATCGGGCAAGATCGAATTACCATCCGGCCCAAGAATCTTAGTAGGCCACCATGGTCAGCAGCTCATATTCGGCCACAGGCTCATCATCTTGTTGGGTCAGGGTGACATGCCAGCGCACTTCGCCATATTCATCATTGCGGCGGGTTTTCTTTTTGACCGTCAGGCGCACCTTGATGCTGTCGCCTGCCTCTACCGGTTTCATAAAGCGCAGGTTATCGAGCCCAGTATTGGCCAGGACCGGCCCTTCGTTCGGTTCCACAAAAAGACCCGCCGCGAAAGACAGCAAAAGATATCCATGTGCGACCCGGCCCGGAAAGAACGGGTTACGCTCAGCCGCGGCCTGATCCATGTGGGCATAGAAGGTGTCGCCGGTGAATTCGGCGAAATGTTCAATGTCTTCCATGGTCACGGTCCGCGGTGCGGTGTGGATCGTCTCACCAATGGCCAGATCGTGATAGCGGCGTGTAAATGGATGGGCTGGCGCATTGACCTCGGCTGCACCCGGCACCCATCTCTCGCCAATAGCTGTCAATATGTCCGGCGATCCTTGAATCGCCGTACGTTGCATATAATGCATCACACCGCGCACACCGCCCATTTCCTCGCCACCGCCAGCACGGCCGGGACCGCCATGGACCATATGCGGCAAAGGAGAGCCATGGCCTGTGGATTCTTTCATCGAGTCTCGGTTGTTGAAATAGAGCCGCCCATGATAGGCCCCTGCCCCCATAACAAATTTGCGGGCAACATCAGCATCATGTGTGATGACTGAGGCCACCAGAGACCCCTGCCCTCGGTTCGCCAGCTCAATCGCGTGGTCGGTATCGCGATAGCCCATGATTGTACTGACGGGCCCAAAGGCTTCGGTATCATGCACACGTTGCGCGGCATCGGGATCGCTGCAATGGAACAGCATCGGTGGCAGAAAGGCGCCCTTATCTGCATCGGCCCCATCGACCACGAAGTCGTCCGGGTTGCCAAAGACGCACTCGGCCTCGTGCCCTATAATCGCGGCCTTCTCCAAAACATCGCGCTTCTGACTGGCTGAGACCAGCGCGCCCATTCGGGTGGTTTCCAGTTTCGGATCCCCGATGGTGGTCTTTGCCAAACGCGCGGACAGCGCCTCAATCACGGCCTGCACATGCGGCTCGGGCGCGATGATCCTGCGGATGGCAGTGCATTTCTGACCCGCCTTGGTGGTCATCTCGCGCTGAACCTCTTTGACGAACAGATCGAATTCGGGCGTTCCCGGCGCGGCATCAGGGCCCAGGACCGAGCAGTTCAAGCTGTCCTGTTCCGCCACGAACCGGACCGAATTTTCCAGGATTACGGGGTTCGCGCGCAGCTTCAGCGCCGTATCCGCCGAGCCGGTAAAGCTGACCACATCCTGCATGGTCAGGCGATCGAGCATGTCGCCCAGCCCGCCTGACACCAGTTGCAATGCACCGTTGGGCAATATGCCCGACTCGAGCATCAACCGAACGCACAGCTCGGTCACATAGCAGGAATTTGTGGCCGGTTTGACGATGGCCGGAACCCCCGCCAGAAGAGTCGGAGCCAGCTTTTCCAGCATGCCCCAGACCGGAAAGTTGAAAGCGTTGATATGGATCGCAACACCTTTCAACGGGGTGCAGATATGTTGCCCCAGAAAGGTGCCATTGCGCGAAAGCTGCTCGACCTCGCCGTCGAGATAGACATGCCCGTCCGGCATCTCGCGCCGCCCTTTTGAGGCAAAGACGAACATCGTGCCAATACCGCCGTCAATGTCGATCAGATGATCCGCCTGGGTTGCGCCGGTATTGAAGGACAGATCGTACATCGCCTGCTTGTGCTTGCCCAGATGAACAGACAGCGCCTTGAGCATCTTGGCCCGCTGGTGAAACGTCATCTTGCGCAGCGCAGGACCACCAACATTGCGCGCATGATGCAGCATTCCCTGAACGTCCAAGGCGTTGTTTCCGGCTGTTGCGATCACCTCTCCCGTCACCGCGCTTGCGATGTTGCGAGCACCTGCCCCCGGCGCAATCCACTCGCCCGCAGCAAAACTTGAAATCTGTTGGATCGTCATAGGTCTCTCCTTACTCGCAGCAGGGCTAGCGCGCGGGGGCGTTTGCGATATCTTATTATTAACCGTACGGTCGGTCAATAAATTTCAGAACAAGCAGCGCGGCTAGTTCAAACCTGCGCGGGCAGGTGGGCGAACCCCCGAAACCGAATACGCCCCCCACGCTGAGCACTTTCCGTGATCTGGTAATCAGGGAACCGGTTCAAAAACCGGCTAATGGCAACCCGTCCTTCCATCCGGGCCAAGGTCAGACCAACACAAGTATGCGGTCCGCCCGCAAACGCGTGGTGCTTGTTGGGACGGCGATCCAACATCATGTCGTCGGGGCAATCAAACTGTCGCGGATCGCGGTTGGCCGCGCCGATGCAAAGATGCAGATCGGTTCCTGCTGGAATGACATGTCCGTGAAATTCCACCTCTTCAGTGGTCAGGCGATTGCCGAACTGGTTCGGGCTTTCCAGACGCAGAAACTCGTCAACTGCGGTGAAAATCAGGTCTGGATTAACCAACAGCTCGGTCCGCTTATCCCTGTGGCGGTCCAACAGATCCAAAGCGTTGCCAATCAGGTTTGTTGTGGTCTCATGCCCGGCATTCAGTATGAAGATGCAGTTCTGGTACAGTTCAACTTCGGTCAGGCCGCCCTCGGTGTCATCCTGTATCAACCGGGTCAAAACATCGGTCTCCGGGTTGCCCGGGTTGGCCCTGCGGTCGTCGATGATATCGCGCAAAAAGGCTTTGAACTCGCGGACTGCGCGGTTGCCCCAATCTTCCTGCTCGGGCGTCAGCTGCGGTTCCAACGCCCCGAGAATGGCCAAGGACCACTCACGCAACGGCTCACGCTCGGACCGAGGGATTCCCAGCAGGTTGCCGATGATCTCGATCGGGATCGCCCCGGCAAAATCCTCGATCAACTCAACTGTGCCCTTGGCCTGCATTTGATCCAACAGCCCGTCGACAAGTTCGATCAGACCCGGCTCCATCTGCGCCAAAGCGCGCGGGTTCATCGCGCCCACCATCACCTTGCGGACACGCGAGTGCAGGGGCGGATCATTGAACACAAGACTGGTGGTGTGATGTTCAAACAATGGGCTATCCACCCCGTATTTGGGGCCAAACACGGCCTTCTTGTCCGAAATGAACCGCGTTGTGTCCCGATAGATGATGTCCAGATCCTGATGTCGTGACAGGATCACCGACCCATCGGGTTGCAGGCAGACGGGCGTATCTTCACGCAGCGCCCTATAGGTAGGATAGGGATCATCGTGGAACCCGTCAGGCAGCTTGGTCAGCGCAAACATCAGTGGCCCATCGCACCCATCTGTTCCGGCAGAACCAGCACAAGCCAGGGCACCAGAACGATCAGGGCCAGCCGGAAGATATCGGCGATCCAAAACGGCGTGACGCCTCTGAAGATCGTCCCGGTCGACACATCCCCGACCACACCCTTCAGAATGAACACGTTCAGCCCCACGGGCGGGGTGATCAGGCTGATTTCGGTGACGACGACCACTACAATGCCGAACCAGATCGGGTCATATCCCAGCGATGTGACCAGAGGAAAAAAGATCGGCACGGTCAGCAGCAGCATCGACAGGGATTCAAAAACACACCCCAAAATGATGTAGATGCCCAGGATCATCAGGATCACCACAAAGGGCTCAACGTCATACGCTGTGACCATGGCGATCAGCGCTTCGGGCAAACCGGCGAGGTTGATGAAGTTCGAAAATATCTGCGCCCCGATCAAGACCGAGAACAGGGCCGCAGCGGTCGCGGTGGTTTCCTTCAAAACCTCGAATGTTGAACCCAGGCTAAGCCCGCCGCGCGACAAGGCAATCAAAAAGGCGCCCATGGCCCCCATCCCCGCCGCCTCGGTCGGGCTGAAGGTCAGGTTCAGCGGTTGAAAATCGAAGGCACCATAAAGCCCGCCAATGACCAGAAAGAACAGCAGCAACACGGCCCAGACCGAGCGCAAGGCCCTCAGGCGCTCGACCCAACCGTGGCGTTCGCCTGCCGGTCCCGCCTCTGGTTTGCGCCAGACGGTCCAGCGCACCGCGAAAAGATAAAACAGAATGCCAAGCACACCGGGGATAATGCCCGCAACAAACAGTTTGCCAATCGAGGTTTCCGTCAGCAGGCCATATATGACCAGGATCACCGAGGGCGGGATCAGGATGCCAAGCGTGCCACCCGCTGCAATCGACGCAGTCGAAAGCTCATCCGCATAACCATACCGGCGCATTTCCGGCATCGCGACCTTGGACATGGTGGCCGCTGTCGCCAGAGACGACCCGCAAATTGCCGAGAACCCGCCGCAGGCCGCGACAGTCGCCATGGCGATGCCGCCCCGGAAATGGCCGAGAAATGCATTGGATACCGCATAAAGCTCGCGCGCGAGCCCGCCTTTGTTCACGAACAGGCCCATCAGGATGAACAGAGGCACCACCGACAATCCGTAATCCTGTGCCGTATCGGTGATCTGGCGACCCACCATCGACATCGCCGCCTTCAAGCCGCGCTCCGAAAAGATGCTGCCGCCACGTTCGTAGGCGAACCCAAGCGTACCAACCAGACCCATCGCGAAGACGATAGGCAGACGCACCAGTACAAGCACCAGAACAAGGGCAAAACCGATAAGTGCGGCGGTCATTGAGAGGTCTCCGACAAGGATTGGGGGGAGAAGATAGTAATTAGGCCCGTGACAATCATCGCCATGGCCGTGATCGCAGTGAACCCGGCGATGAACCAGCCGACATAGAATACCGGGATCGACAGGTATTCAGTCACATCGCCATAGTCCCGTGCTCGCTCGGCAAGAATCCAGACGCGTTTGATCGGCCAGATGAGCATCACGCCCGACACAATATATACAACAGCGTCACGCGCTCGGCTCAGCCGCAAGCGGGAAAATACTCCGTCCGTCAGGTCGACGGCGATCTGACCCTTTCCGGCTGAGATCATCGGCAGAACCGAAAACACCATGATCGCCATGAGAATACGTGTCAGCTCAGTCGCCGCCTCAATCGGGGCGTTGAAGACAGACCGCAGTATGACGTCAAAAAAGGTCATCACCATCAGGATGAACAGCGCGATACAGGCCAGCAGCGTCGGAGCGATGCTGACGCGACGCGCAAAAGTCACGAGAGATTGCATGATTGGGTCCCGGCTGGTGAATTTGGCTGGCGAAGAGACCCCGCCAGCCGGACTGCGTTATTGGGCAGCCATTTCATTTACGATCATGTCATAGGCCGCCTGTGCGTCAACACCGGTGCCGTTGACCTCGTCAATCACCTTGGCGCGGACATCAACGGCGATCGCGTTGAATTTTTCCAGATCTTCCGCCGAGGCCGCGTTGATTGCGTTGCCCTCAGTGGCTTCGGTCGCCTCGCGGCCGATCCCGTCGATCTCGTCCCAGATCTTGCCGATTTCGCGGCTCAGCGGTTCACCGAACACATTCTCCTCCAGCGCCTGCTGCAGCTCAGGGGGCAGGTCGGCAAACGTTTCTTCGTTCATGATAAAGGCGAACGACCCGCGATACAGGCCGCCCGGAACCTCGTAAACGTTCTGGGCAACCTCGGTCAGCTTAAAACCCTTGCGGGATTCAAACGGCATGACAACGCCATCGGCTGCTTTCGAAGCAAGGGTCTCATAGACTTTCGGTGCAGGCACCTGGATGCCGGTCGCGCCAAGCGCTGTGCCGACGTCACCGCCAACCCCACCCGGGATACGGACCTTGAGGCCCGACACTTCATCCAGCGTGGTCACCGCGCTGCTGGAATGCAACTGCGCCGGACCATGGGTATGCAGGGCGATCACTTTCACGCCGCGATGCTCGTCCGCGGCCTTGAGATGCGCGTCATAGGTGCGCCAATATGCAACCGATGCGGCCTCTGCCGAGCCTTCATATCCGGGCAGTTCTATCATCTTTGTGGTGACAAAGCGCCCCGGCTGGTAGCCGTGGAAAATGATCGAGGCATCCGCCGCGCCATCCATGATCAGATCCATCTGTGCTGGTGGCGGCGCGATCCCCAACTTCAGTTCGGCGGTGACCTGACCGTCTGTGGCCTCTTCAACCATTTCCACGAATTTTGGCCACATCTTCGCGTTGATACCGTGGGTCGGCGGCGCCCAGCTGGATATGGTCAGCGTATAATCTGCGGCCAGCGCCACGGTGCCCGAAACGGCCAAGGCGGCTGAGGCCAATAGCGTGCTCAAACTGTTGAATTTCATGGTTTTGTCTCCTCCCTCTGAAACATACATTGAATCTGCGTTAATAGTCCGTTTTGTAACCATCAATAGTCATGGTGATGTGGTCTGCCCCGCAATCCTCCAAGACCCGGGGCTTTCAGAGGCGACGGTCTCCATTATTCCCCGCGACAGCTGCGCCCCAATTTCATCCCGATAGTTCATCGGCCCCCCGCGCCAGCGCGGGAATCCGTAGCCATGGATCTGGACCATATCCACGGCCATCGCGTTTTCTGCGATACCCTCTTCGATGATCAATGCGCCCTCATTCGCAAGTACCGCCATCAAGCGCGACGAAATCTCGGTGCTCGCAAACGCGCGCCGGGTGATGCCATGTTCAGCCGAGTTGGCTTCGATCAAAGCCTCGACCTGTGTATCACGGATCGGCGTACGGTCGCCGTCATCATAACTATACCAACCTTTTCCGGACCGTTGCCCGAAACGCTCCATCTCGCAAAGCTGGTCGGCCACAGAGACATAGCGCTCATCCGGTGGGCGTGTTGCGGCATTGCGCTTGCGATTGGCCCATGAGATCTGAAGACCGGTCAGATCCTGCAATTCGTACGGACCCATGGGCATACCAAAGTCGCGCATGGCCTGATCCACTTGATAAGGCAGCGCACCATCTGCCAGCAGATAATCAGCCTCGCGCCGATATGCAGCCAGCATGCGATTGCCGATAAAGCCATCGCAAATGCCCGATAGGACCGCCACTTTGCCCAGCTTTTTGCCAAACGCAAATCCGGTGGCGATGACCTCTGGGTCCGAATGCCCGGTATGTACGATTTCAAGCAGTTTCATGACATGGGCTGGGCTGAAGAAATGTAGACCTATACAGCGGGCCGGACTGTCGATACCGGCGAAAATCTGGTTTGGATCCAGATAAGATGTGTTGGTGGCAAGAATTGCGTTTGTGTCCATATGCCGGGCGAGTTCCGCGAAAACCTGCTGTTTGACAGATATGTCCTCGAACACCGCCTCAATGGCCAGTTGCGCATCCCGTGCGTCGGCATAGCTGTCAACGGCGCGAAAAGCGCTCAGGCGGCTCTGCATCTGCGCCTCAGTCAGCTTTCCCCGTTTGGCAGCGCCTTCGAGCAGGCCCTTAACACGCCCCAAGGCCGCCGCGGCGGCTTCGGCGTTCTGCTCAATCAACGTGACAGAAAACCCCCCATTCAGGGCGGCGGTTGCAATCCCGGCACCCATCAGACCGCCGCCGACCACCGCGATACGGCTGATGTCGCGCGGGGTTACGCCTCTGATCAAAGAAGGTTTGGACACGCTCCGTTCGGCAAAGAAAGCATGGCGAAGGGCCCTGCTTTCGGCACCTTGGCGCAGGGCCAAATGGCGGACGCGCTCTTTTGGCAAGGCATCGGCAAAGGGTTCGGTTGCCCACCCCAATGCCGTCAGATTTTCCAGCGGAGACTGCTGACCCTTTGACCGTTTCAAAAGTTCCGCGCGCGAAACCTCTATCAGGTCCGGTGCAAAGCTGGTGAGGCTACGCTGACTGACTGGCACTGGTCGCTGCGGCAGGTTGGCCGCAAAGGCCTCAACGGCAGCCTCAGGCTGTTCAGCGACAAGATCAAGGCCACCCAGCCCTAGTAACGTTTCTGCAGTCAGGATCTTGCCCCGGCAGGCCATGTCAATCGCGGCCTCCATCCCCACAAGACGGGGAATACGCTGGGTGCCCCCTGCCCCGGGGATCAGGCCGACATTGACCTCTGGCAGACCAAATCTGGTGCCCGACGCGGCAATGCGCCAAGCGCAAGCCATGGCAATCTCGAACCCGCCGCCCAGAACAGTACCGTGCATGCAGGCGATAAAGGGAACTTCACTGTCTTCGATCATCTGTACTACGTCAGGCAGATGTGGCTCAACCGGTGGGGCGTCGAACTCTGTCATATCGCCACCGGCAACAAAGGTTTTACCCGCACATCGCAGGACAGCCACGCGCGCGCCTTTGATGGCACCTACCGCGTCGGCCAACCCCTGACGCACCGCAGCGGATGTCGCGTTCACTGGCGGATTGTTGATCGTTACCCAGGCAACGTCACCCTTCCGCTCAACGCTCACCACCGGCGATTTTGCCATAACCCATCCCTTTGATTTGCTCAGATTCGGCTTGCGTTTATATATTGACCAACCGTTCGGTTAATGCAATCATAAAGTTGAAACGATACCGGCCGAGGCAGTGATGAGCGATACGATTCTTGTAGAAAATCACGGGAACTGGGTCGAGATTACATTGAACCGTCCGGACAAGCTGAATTCGTTCAACGAAGACATGCATCATGCGCTTCAGGCTGCCTTGAATTCCGCGCGCGATACAGGCGCGCGGGCAGTGCTGCTGACGGGCGCCGGGCGTGGCTTTTGTGCCGGCCAGGACCTTGGCGACCGCAATCCGTCAAATATGGACGGGCCGCCGGATCTGGGCAAAACCGTCCGCAGTTTCTATGCCCCCCTCGTGCGTCTGATCCGGTCGTTGGACTGCCCTGTCATCTGCGCCGTGAATGGCGTCGCTGCCGGCGCCGGGGCCAATCTGGCACTGGCCTGCGACATGGTTCTGGCAGCGGAAAGCGCGAAATTCATCCAGAGCTTTTCCAAGGTCGGCCTGATCCCAGACACTGGCGGCAGCTGGCACCTGCCCCGCCTTTTGGGCGAGGCGCGCGCCAAAGGGCTGGCCTTTACCGCACGGCCGCTGCCCGCCAAACAGGCCGAAGACTGGGGCCTGATCTGGAAAGCCATACCCGACGATCAGCTATTGGCAGAGGCTCGTACGCTGGCTGATCAACTGGCCAATGGCCCGACCCTTGGGTTGGGCAAGACCAAACACTGTATCCAAGCAGCGGCGACGACCTCTTTGTCCGATCATCTGGAGTTCGAGGCTGATGCGATGAAAATCTGCGGCGAAAGCGCGGATTATGCCGAGGGCGTGTCCAGCTTTCTTGAAAAGCGCGCGCCCAATTTTCAGGGTAAATGACGATGACACCAAAGGAACGTGCCAGCAAATCAGCCGCTGCGATGTGGGCGAGTGACGAAGCCAGCAAATGGTTTGGCATGGAGCTTGTCGAGGTGGACGAAGGCTGCGCAGTTCTGGCGCTGACCGTCGTTGCGCATCACTGTAATGGGCACGGCATGTGCCATGGCGGCGTGACCCATGCCCTGGCCGACAGCGCCTTCGCCTTTGCCTGCAACAGCCGTAATCACGCGACCGTTGGCCAGCACACGATGATGAGCTATCTCGCCCCCGGCAAGCTGGGGGATCGCCTGACGGCCACCGCGACCGAGGTCTCGGTTACGGGCCGCAGCGGCATCTATGACGTGCGCGTCACCAATCAAGACAGCAACGTGGTCGCCGAATTCCGCGGCATGTCCCGCGCGATTGGTGGCACGAATTTTCAAGAATAGCTTCGCGATCGAAGGAGTAACGCGATGGAGGACCTGTCCCCTAACAAAGCTGACCTGGACCCGATCGAGATCGCCTCGGTTGACGAAATCCGCGCCACCCAGTTGGAGCGTCTGAAATGGTCCCTGCGTCACGCTTACGAAAACGTGCCGATATACACCCAGCGCTTCGACGATGCCGGCGTGCATCCAGATGACCTGCAACAGTTATCTGACCTTTCGAAATTTCCATTCACCTACAAGAACGACCTGCGTGACAACTACCCGTTCGGCATGTTCGCCGTGCCGCGCAGCCAACTGGTTCGGCTGCATGCCTCATCCGGGACAACCGGCAAGCCAACCGTTGTGGGCTATACCAAAGGCGATATCGACAACTGGGCCGATCTGGGTGCTCGGTCGCTGCGGGCCGCAGGTCTGCGCAAGGGCGATATCGTGCATAACGCTTATGGCTATGGCCTGTTCACCGGGGGTCTGGGCGCGCATTACGGCATCGAACGTCTAGAGGCGACCGTCGTTCCGATGGGTGGCGGGCAAACCGAAAAGCAGGTTGGACTGATCACAGATTTTCAACCCGATGGGATCATGGTGACCCCATCCTACATGCTCAACATCCTCGAACAATTCCATAAGGTGGGCCTTGATCCGCGCGAAAGCTCTCTGAAGGTTGGTATCTTCGGCGCCGAGCCCTGGACCGACGCGATGCGCTCGGAAATCGAGGCTGCATTCGACATGCATGCGGTCGACATCTATGGCCTGTCGGAGATCATGGGGCCCGGCGTTGCCAGCGAATGCGTCGAAACCAAGGATGGCCCAGTGATCTGGGAAGATCACTTTCTGCCAGAAATCATCGACCCCGCCACCGGCGAAGTACTGCCCGACGGTGAAACTGGTGAGCTGGTCTTTACCACCCTGACCAAAGAAGGGCTGCCGATGATCCGCTATCGCACGCGCGATCTTACCTGCCTGCTGCCCGGAACGGCCCGTTCCATGCGTCGCATGGCCAAGATCACCGGCCGCAGCGACGACATGATGATCCTGCGCGGCGTCAATGTCTTTCCCAGCCAAATCGAGGAACAGGTCATGGCGACCGGAGGCCTTGCGCCTTATTACCAGGTCGAGCTGTATAAATCCGGCCGGATGGATGCCATGCGGGTCTTTGTCGAAGCCTCTCCGGGATCTACCGATGAAATGTCCAAGACGGCGGCCGCCCGGATGCTGACCAAACGCATCAAGGACATCGTTGGAGTTTCAACAGAAATTGTTGTAGGTGAGCCGGGCGACGTCGAACGCTCTCAGGGCAAGGCGAAGCGCGTCATCGACAACCGCGATAAGGATTAAGCCTTGGCCCGGACAATCGCAAAAGACCACGACCAAAAGCGGGAACAAATCCTGAAAACGGCAGCCAAAGTGTTTGCCGACCAGGGGTTTGATCGCGCTTCGATGACCCTTTTGGCCAATGAGTGCGGAATCTCCAAGGCGAACATCTACCACTATTACGACAGCAAGGATGCCATCCTGTATGACATCCTCGAAACCTATCTGCGTGAGCTGCGCGATCGCATCTGCGAGGTTGATCTGACGGGCCTGACGCCCGAAGAAAGGCTGCGAAAGACCGTGCGTGAAATCCTGTTCGCCTATCAGGGCGCGGATGATGAACATCGGGTGCAGATCAGCGGCATGAACGCCCTGAGCGACGATCAGCAAAAGCTGTTGCGCGGGTATCAGTTGGATCTGGTGAATGTCGTGCGGGACATATTGAAAGACCTGTCCCCGGAGTCGTTCGGCGATGACAAGGACAAGCTGCGCGGCGCCACGATGTCAGTTTTTGGCATGCTGAACTGGTATTACATGTGGAACTCCGGCGCGGGCACCAAAGCACGTGAGGATTACGCTGATTTGGTCAGCACCCTAACGCTCCACGGAATACGCAAACTCTAGACCCAGGACGGGCCGCTTCGCAGGACAGTTGCCTGACAGAATAATTTAGGCTCACCCCCCAACTCCGATCCATACCATTGGGTCAGAAATTAGGGGGATAAGCCTGCTTTCAATCTGTTACAGCTGGATGCGGAAGGCCGCAAAACCATCTGCGCCCTCACCGACATCCTCGATCGAAACACCTTTGACGTCACTCATATAGTCACGCGCCTTCGGGCCTGTTTCGAACAGGACCGTGGTGCCGTCCAGCGGCGCAAACGACCAGTTGGCATCTGCTTTGGGGTCAATCGTGCCCTGTTCGACGATATAGCGGACAATCACGTCGCGGTTGGTGTCCGGCGCCTCGAACACAACCGTGTCGCCCATCGCGCCGGGGAAAGATCCGCCACCAGACGCTCGGTAATTGTTGGTGGCGATAATGAACTCCATGTCATCCGTGACCGGAGAACCATTGAAGGCAAGGTCCACGATCCGGGCCGCGCCAGGGTTGATCTCTTCACCCTTGGGTCCAAACCGCGATGGCTGGGACAGGTCGATCTGATAGGTGACGCCGTCCATCACGTCGAAATTATAAGACGGAAACTCTGGGTTCAGCAGGACCGCGTCGCTTGCGCCCGGTTCGACCTGATTAAACATTCCGGCAGACCGCTCCAGCCAACCTCGGACCTGCGCTCCGTTCACCCGTACGGCGCGCACGGTGTTGGGATAAAGGTAAAGGTCGGCCACGTTTTTGATGGCAACGTCACCCACCGGGACATCGGTGTAATACTCCGGGCCACCACGACCGCCGGCCTTGAAAGGCGCCGCGGCTGACAATATTGGCAGGCCTTCATGTTCCGTGCCCTTCATCATCTCTTGGACGTACCATTTCTGCGCTATCGACACGATCTGTACAGATGGATCATCCGCTACCAGCGCAAAATAGCTGTGCAGCGGGGCCGACGTCTTGCCGACCGCACGGCGCACATAGGCTAGTGTTTCGTCGTGATCTTTCGCGACCGAGGCCAGCACGGCCTGATCATCCTCGACCAGCGCCGTGATCGAGCGATCTTCGTTGCGAACCGAAATCGGGCGCGCCTCAGACGTTGTGGTCACCACACGCCACTCGTTCCCATCGCGCTCCAGCAGCAGGTCCAGAAGGCCAAGATGTGATCCCCAGAACCCACCCATGACGGCGGGTTTGCCCATCAACGTCCCTTTTACAACGTCAATACCGGGACGGTCGGCAAATGTCTCGGACGGGAAAACAAGGTGGTTGTGACCGGTCACCAGCGCGTCAATCCCGTCAACGCCAGCCAGCACAACCGAGGCGTTTTCCATACCATCGGAATGGTCGGCATCGCCAATCCCCGAATGCGAAAGCGCGATGATCAAGTCGCAACCCTGCTCTTTCATCTCAGGCACATAGGCTTGCGCTGTCTCGACAATGTCGCGGGCCTGCACGTTGCCTTCGAGATGCTTGCGGTCCCAGTTCATGACTTGCGGCGGCGTAAACCCAATGACGCCGACCTTGATCGGGTGTTTGCTGCCATCGCCCATTTCAATCTCGCGGTCGAGAATCGCATAGGGTTTGACCAGCGTTTTATCCTCACGCGGGTTTGCCCCCTGTTCCTTTGCGACGTTGGCCAGAACAACCGGGAAATCCGCGCCAGCAAGCGCCTTTTCCAAAAAGTCCAAACCGTAGTTGAATTCGTGATTGCCCAATGTGGCGGCGTCATAACCGACTGTGTTGAAGGCGGTGATAATCGGGTGGCTGTCGCCCTCTTTCATCCCCCGCTCATAGGCGATGTAATCGCCCATTGGGTTGCCCTGCAGAAAGTCTCCGTTATCGACCAGCAGAGAATTCGTCGCCTCGGACCGGATGCCGTTGATGATCGAAGCGGTGCGGGACAGGCCTACCGTGTCGCGAGGCTTGTCGGCGTAATAATCGTAAGGGAAGACATGCACATGAATGTCCGTCGTCTCCATTATCCGTAAATGCGCCTGATTATTGGCAGCCGCCGCAGAAAAAGGATGAAGTGTAATGGCCGCGGCGCTGGCGGTAGTGGTCGCAAGGAACTGACGGCGGGACATCAAGCTGGGGTTGGAAAATGGCATGTGACACCTTTCATTTTCGTTTGTCGACGCGACTTGTGCAGGCCCTGCGAAACAGTGGTGTGACACTGGCTGGCAGGTCCTGCCACGCGTCGAACTGGGCATGAACCAAGTCAGTTTGCCCACAAGTTTCAGGGCGCGTAAAGCAATCCCGGGGTCTCAATTCGATTTTTGTAAAATCTTGCCAATGCCCAAAGCCGCGTTCAGGCAATCAATCGGGCAACGCTTTCGGCTGTATCCAGCTAAGGATCGGCGATGAAAGGTCCAAGGCTGTCGCTGAACTGTTCTATGAATTCCAGCGTGACCAGCGATGGTTGCTTCAAAACCGGTCGCACCAGCGACAGCGTATGAGGCAGAAATGGCCTGAAAGGCCGATAGCTCAACCCCCTGTTCTGATATTGTACTGCGTCCAGTTCGCTAACAACAGACACCCCAACGCCCTTCACCACCAATTCGCAAGCGGCCGTGAATTGCCGAACCTCGATATGCGAGTTCAGTTCGACATTCGAGTTTTGAAATGCACGCGACAGGCGCGCGAAAAAGTCGCTGTCGCGCCGGGTGTGGATGATCTTCTGATCGGCAATATCTGCCGGTGTCACGGTCGAAAGGTCTTCCAGCGCATGGCCTGCGGGAAAGACGCAAACTGTGCGGATATCAATATGGGTGCTTTCGACAGCCGGGTGGCCATTAAACCCATCTGTGATTCCGAAATCATATTGCTCGCCGATCATCCACTCCAGGATGCGCTCGGGCCTATCCGGCTCTATCGTCATGGTGACGCCAGGCCGGTCGCTCAGAAATCCGGCAACAACATCTGGTAAGTGACTGGTGGCGAAGCCAGGAAGGCAGGCGACGCGAATATGCCCGGCTTTGCGTTGCGTGATGTCCTGACTGACATCCGAAATCTGCCGCATCAGTTCCAGCACGCGCTCTACGCTGGGTTGCAGATAGCGAACTTCCTGCGTTGGGACCAATCGACCTTCGCGGCGGTCGAACAGTTGAAACCCAAGCGATTTTTCCAAGTCTGAAAGCAACCTGCTGACCGCAGGCTGGCTGACCCCCAGATCGGATGCGGCAGCCGTGACCGAGCCATTAACGGTCACCGCCATAAGTGCCTCAAGCTGCCTAATTCTCAGGGTTTGGCTCATGGAGCGTCCTGTTTTTGCTGCAAACCTCGGTCAGTTCATAACATCGTATTATATTTTTTGCCAGAAAATCAGGCTTGAATTATATTTCTGTAACGTTAACGTCGTGAAATCGTCATGTGTGCCGATTACGCGTAGCGCTCGGTATTCAACGAAGCATCGCCTTTGATGCATGGGAGGAATCATGAAAACGAAATTGCTTGGCGCTCTTGCCGTATCAACAGCCTTGTCGCCGATCGCGGCAATGGCGCAAACCGAAGTTCAGTTCTGGCATGCCTTTACCGGCCGCCTGGGTGAGCTTGTGAAAGCTCAGGTTGAAGAATTCAACGCCAGCCAGGATGAATATGTCGTGGTTGAAAGCCACAAGGGCAACTATTCGGAAACCCTGAATGCAGGCATCGCCGCCTTCCGCGCCGGTGAACAACCGCAGATCCTGATGGTATTCGAAGTTGGCACCGCAACTATGATGTCGGCCCAGGGCGCGATCAAACCGGTCTATGAGGTAATGGCCGAAAGCGGTGCGTCATTTGATCCGGACGCTTATATCGGTTCTGTCAAAGGGTATTATACGACCACGGATGGCGACATGCTATCTCTGCCCTTCAACTCGTCCACGCCGGTTCTATGGGTCAACCGCAACGCCTTCGAAGCGGCGGGCGTTGATCCCGACACCGATCTGTCGACCTGGGAAAAGGTCGGGGACACGCTGGATCAGCTTAAGGCCGGTGGTGAAGATTGCCCGTTGGTCACTGCATGGCAAAGCTGGATTCATCTTGAGAACCTGTCAGCCTATCACGACGTCCCCTTCGCATCGCAGGATAACGGCTTTGCCGGTCTGGATACCGAGCTGATGCTGAACGGCCCGGCCCAGGTTGCGCACCTGACCGCGATGGGTGACTGGGCCAAGGACGGCAAATTCATCTACACGGGCCGCCGCAACGAAGGTGGCGCGAACTTCCGGTCCGGCGAATGCGCCCTGTTCACCGAAAGCTCGGCAGGATACGCTGGGATCAAAGCCGAAGCCGAGTTTGATTTCGACGTGCGTCCGCTGCCCTATTGGGAAGCTGTCACGGCCGAGCCGCAGAACACCATCATCGGTGGTGCCTCACTGTGGGTCATGGAAGGTCATGAGGCCGATGAATACAAAGGCGTCGGCGAATTCCTCAGCTTCCTGTCCTCGTCTGACGTTCAGGCAGCCTGGCACCAGAACACCGGCTATCTGCCCATCACCACCGAGGCGGGCGAAGCGACCCGAGCGTCTGGTTTCTATGACGAAAACCCAGGCACCGACATCGCCGTCATCCAGATGACCGCGAAAGAGCCGACGGCAAACTCGAAAGGTCTGCGTCTGGGATCATTCGACCAGATCCGTGGCATCATCGACGAAGAGCTTGAGGCCATCTGGGCCGGTGAAAAGACCGCCCAAGAGGCGATGGACAGTGCGAAGGAACGCGGCGACGCGCTGCTGCGCCGGTTCGAATCCGCCAATCAATAAGTCGTAATCTGATGCGGGCCTCGTTGGGCCCGCATTCTACTCTGGTGGGCCAATAGAATGGAAAAACGCGTCATTTTTCGCGGCTGGCTGCTGCCGCTTGCGCTGATCGCCCCGCAGGTCATCATTTCCGCCGTCTTCTTTTTCTATCCTGCTGGTCAGGCCGTTTGGCAATCGTTGTTCATTCCCGACCCGTTCGGGTTGTCTTCTCAGTTCGTGGGCTTGGGCAATTTCGAATTCCTGCTGAGCGATAAATACTACCGCGCCTCATTCGTGACGACGGCGGTGTTTTCTACGCTTGTGACCCTATGCTCGATGATCCCGGCCTTGTTCCTGGCAGTCATCGCAGATCGACTGATCAAGGGCTCGGGCGTGTATCGGACCTTGTTGATCTGGCCCTACGCCGTTGCCCCAGCGGTGGCGGGTGTGCTGTGGCTGTTCATGTTCAACACCCGCGTTGGTGTGGTCGCATGGTATCTTGGCCAGCTCGGCTATGACTGGAACCACGTCCTGAACGATGCCGAAGCCATGGGGCTGGTCGTTGTCGCCTCGGCCTGGGGACGCATCAGCTATAACTTTCTGTTCTTCTTTGCGGCGCTGCAATCCGTGCCCCGCTCGGTCATCGAAGCAGCGGCGATTGATGGGGCCCATTTTTGGCGCCGGTTCTTTACCATCGTACTGCCGCTTTTGTCGCCGACCGCGTTCTTCCTGCTGGTCGTGAACATTGTCTATGCCTTCTTTGAAACTTTCGGCGTGATCCACACGATCACCGGAGGGGGTCCGCAACAAGCCACAACCATCCTGGTCTACAAAGTCTTTTCCGATGGGTTTGTGGGCCAAGATCTGGGGTCGTCTTCGGCCCAGTCGGTCATCCTGCTGGTGGTTGTCGGCCTGCTGACAGTGATCCAGTTCAAATATGTTGAGAAGAGGGTGCATTACTGATGGCGGCCCAACAACATGGTATGGTCGAGAAACGTGGCGCGGGCCTGTGGCTGACCCATGCGTTTATGATCCTTGGCGTTCTGATCATCTTCTTCCCGATCTGGCTGGCCTTTGTAGCCTCGACCGTTACTCAGGCCGATATCATCTCGCCCCCGATGCCGGTTGTGCCAGGTGATCAGTTCTGGGTGAATTACAAGGCGGCCCTGTTTTCCGGCGTGAACGTCCCGGTCGCAACGATGCTGTTCAACAGCCTGGTGATGGCGATTGGCATTGCCGTGGGCAAGATCGTCATCTCGCTGCTGTCAGCCTTTGCCATCGTCTATTTCCGCTTTCCCGGGAGAAACACGTTTTTCTGGCTGATCTTCCTGACCCTGATGCTGCCGGTTGAGGTGCGGATTGTCCCGACCTTCGAGGTGGTGGCCGGGTTTGGTATGCTCAACAGTTATTCGGGGCTGATCTTTCCGCTGATCGCCTCGGCCACGGCCACGTTCCTGTTCCGCCAGTTCTTTCTGACCATCCCGGACGAACTGGCCGAGGCCGCGCGGGTGGATGGCGCCCGCCCCATGCGGTTCTTTATTGATATCGTGATCCCGATGAGCCGAACCAACATCGCGGCCCTGTTCGTGATCCTGTTCATCTATGGGTGGAACCAATATCTCTGGCCGCTGCTGATCACGACCGACCCCGAAATGAACACCATCGTGATGGGCATCAAACAGATGTTCCCCTCGGGCGATGATTTTGCCCATTGGCCGACGATCATGGCAACCTCGATCCTGGCAATGATCCCACCGGTCCTTGTGGTGGTGTCGATGCAAAAGCTTTTTGTTCGCGGCCTTGTCGATAGCGAGAAATAAGAAATGGCAACAGTATCTCTTGAGAACGTCAAAAAGAGCTTTGGCCCGACGGACGTCATTCATGGCATCGACGTCGATATCGCGGATGGCGAGTTTATCGTGATCGTGGGTCCCTCGGGCTGCGGCAAATCCACTTTGCTGCGGATGGTGGCCGGGCTTGAGACTGTGACATCCGGCGAAATCCGGATTGGCAAAGAGCGCGCCAATGACAAGGAGCCGATGGACCGGGACATTGCGATGGTGTTCCAGAACTATGCTCTGTACCCCCATATGTCGGTACGCCAGAACATGGGCTATGGTCTGAAAATCGCCGGATTGCCCAAGGCTCAGATTGACCAGAAGGTGACCGAGGCCGCTAAGCTGTTGCAGCTTGAGCCGCTGCTTGATCGCAAGCCCCGTCAGCTTTCAGGCGGTCAACGCCAAAGGGTTGCCATGGGCCGCGCTATTGTCCGTGAACCTGCCGTGTTCCTGTTTGATGAGCCGCTCTCAAACCTGGATGCAAAGCTGCGTGTCCAAATGCGTCTGGAAATCCGCGAACTGCAAGAAAAGCTGGGTATCACCTCGCTATACGTGACCCATGATCAGGTCGAGGCCATGACCATGGCCGACAGAATGATCGTGATGAACGGTGGTGTTGCCGAGCAAATCGGCACCCCGCTTGAGGTCTATGAGACGCCGCGGACGCTGTTCGCTGCGCAATTCATCGGCAGCCCGGCGATGAATACCTTTGATGCAGAGCGCCAGGGCGGAAAGATCAGGATCAACGATACCGAGATTGGCCCATCAGGCGGGCCCGATGGCCCGTTCAAATTGGGCATACGACCAGAGCATCTGTTCCTTGATGAAAACGGGCCCTTCGATGTCATAGTTCAGATAGCCGAACCGCTGGGGGCGAATACTTTGTTGCACGGTCAGGTGTCAGGCTCTGGCGCGGCAATCACGATCAGCCTTCCGGGTGTTCATCCGATCGAAGGCCGTCCTCCCAATATGCGTTTTTCTGTTGCGCCAGAGCATATGCATCTGTTTGACCCTACCTCTGGCATAAGGCTCGAGGGCTGATGCCTTTCCCTCAGGTCGAGGCGTTTCGCGGCGGTAAAAACCTGATCCGTGTAGTAGGGCACCGGGGGGCACGCGGCGTCCTGCCCGAAAACAGCATGATCGGTTTCGATTTTACGCTGTCCATCGGGGTTCCACTTCTTGAGTTTGACGTGGTGCTGACGGCGGATGATGTGCCTGTCATAACCCATAACCATCGGCTGCACGCGCCGACCTTTCGGGATGCCAGCGGTCAGTTTTTGACCGGAAAAGAACCCAAAGTCTCGTCCCTGTCCTTCGACCAGATTCAACAGTTCGAAATCGGGCGCTTGGACGGACACTCGGATTATGGTCGACGGTTCCCCGATCAGGCCCAACTGGTCGGCGTTCGCGTGCCAAAGCTGCAGGTCCTGCTGGATCTGATCAATCGGCCGGAATACGGCGAAGCCAATCTGATGCTCGAACTGAAATCTGATCCGGATCTGGCCCATGACACGGCCTATCTGGACCGCTTTGTCGAACGCGTGGTACAGCAGGTTCGGGCCGCTGGCCTATCCGATCGCGTGTTGCTGCACAGCTTCGACTGGACCCTGTTGGAAGTTTGTCAGCGGCAGGCACCTGACATGCCGTCATCTTACCTGACGCAGCTTCCCGAAAATGCCGATGACGTTGGCGAGGATTCCTCCAAGGCCGTTTGTCCGGACTTTCGAGGCCAAAGCGAAAAAATCCCGCAAATGGTCAAGCAAGCGGGCGGCGCGCTTTGGTGTCCGTATTTCGCAGATGTGATATCTGAGGACGTCGCGCTTGCCAAAGAACTTGGGCTTTGCGTAGCCGTATGGACGGTCAATGAACCGGCGGATATCAGCAGGATGATTGATCTGGGCGTTGATGCCATCGTCTCGGACTATCCTGGACGGGTTCAAAGGCATCTG
Organism: Ruegeria sp. CDSC042; assembly: GCF_059610745.1. Classification (NCBI taxonomy): domain Bacteria; kingdom Pseudomonadati; phylum Pseudomonadota; class Alphaproteobacteria; order Rhodobacterales; family Roseobacteraceae; genus Ruegeria; species Ruegeria sp. CDSC042. The sequence goes on along the minus strand of NZ_JBXWOF010000006.1, from coordinate 161,273 downwards.
TCGGATTTGGGCATGAGATGGGTGTGATCCAGCCGCGATTTCCGACACGATCGCCATCGCTAATGACGGGACCATTCAGGATCACATCGCCTCGCTGTCGGGTTAGTCTATAGCTGGGCCGCGCGGTTGTTGCTGCACTACGTGCGCGAGGATTCGAACGCCGCCCATGCTTGTTCAAAGGCTTCAAAATCGAACTCTGACGCGCGTGCTGGGCCAAGAATAAGCTTTTCGGTTTCAAGCAATTTGCGGATCGCCTGTTCCAGGCTGTCCACCACTTCGGGCGGGATCACCAAAGCGCCGTGCCGGTCCGCATGCACCAGGTCCCCGTCCTTGATCGAGAGGCTGAAGATGGTCACCGGGGTGCCCACCTCTTTGACATGCACGAACCCGTGGCTTGGACCGACCGAGCCCGACACAACCGGAAACCCATCCGGCAAATCGCCCAGATCCCGCATCACGCCGTTGGTCAACGCACCGCTGATGCCAAACCCTTTGTGGACCGTGGTATTGATCTCACCCCAATAAGCACCGATGCAGTCCGGGAAATCCAGATCTTCGACAACCGTGACAGCCGGGCCTGTGCCCGTTGCCATGTGCCGGTAGTAATCCATCCGGCGCTGACGGATCACTTCGGGAGGGTCTTCGGGAGGGTTCACCGCCGCTATCTTTGCCGTTCTGGCATAACCGACCATTGCCCCCGCATCGGGATCCGAGCACAGCATTGTGCCCCGCGTGAAATTGTCGAACCCACGCTTGCCTTGCGCCACTTCTATCGCATTGCAAACGGTGGGGGTATCGACGGATTTCAAAAGGTCCAGCAAGGGTTTTTTCATAGTGCCTCCAGCCAACGGCACAGAGCCGCTGTCGTCCGTTCGGGTTGTTCAAGTGTAGGCAAATGCCCCGCCTGTTCGATGACCTCGAACCAGCTGTTGGGCAGAAGTTCATGCATCAAGGCGTGTCGCGAAACCGGGCACAGAGCATCATCTTTCCCGCACAGGACCAGGGCCTGTCCGGGATAACCGCGCAAGGTATCGCTTTGGTCGGGGCGATCTCGCAATGCTTTGGACTGGTTGATAAAAACATCCGGTCCAAGACCCAAGGCCATATCCATGCACAGGTTCAGAATTGCCTCGCGGTTCGGGCCATCGGTCAGGTAGTTTGGTTTCATCTCCTCGGCCATGACCCGGCCCAAGCCCCCACTGGACACAGAAGCGATTTGTGGACCACGCCTGGCTTTGACGTCATCCCGTTCGGCCAAGTGGTTGGTATCCATCAGCGCCACGCTGACGACGCGCTGCGGTTGCTGCCGGATTATTTCCATCGCAACGATGCCACCCATGGACAGACCCGCAAGGACAAAGCGCGGGGGCGCATAAGACAACACTTCGGCGGCCAAAGCCTGCACCGTGTCATGCCCCCCAATCGGCGCGTAGAGGACAGGATTGCTGCTCGAAAGCGTCGCGATCTGCGGGGCAAAAAGTCGGGCATCGCACATCATGCCGGGCAACATAACAAGTGGTTTCATGCGACCAATGCAGCCCCGTCGGCCAGAGATCCAAGCTTGGCAAAGGCGATATCGGGATCAACCGCACCAAATCCGGCAAAAGTGCCAAATCCGCAATCCGAGCCCGCGATCACTCTTTCGCGGCCGACAATATTCGAAAACCGTTCAATACGTTGGGCGACCAGTTCCGGATGTTCGACAAAATTTGTCGTGGTGTCGACAACGCCAGGTACAAGCACTTTGTCCTCAGGTATTTCGGCTTTGCGGTCACGGAACACCGTCCATTCATGCGCATGACGGGGGTTCGAGGTTTCGAACAGGACATAGCGGGATTTGGTCGACATCAGCGTGCCGAACACTTTGTCCATTCCAATGTCGCAACAATGCGGTCCTTCGTAATTGCCCCAGCAAATATGGACGCGCACCTTGTCAGCGGGAACGTCCTGCAATGCGTGGTTCAGGGCCTCAACATGCAAATTGGCGACTTTGACAAATTCTTCGTCCGAAAGGTCAGAGAACAGCATATGGCGAGACAGGGCCAGGTCGGGGCAATCCAGCTGTAGATCCAGACCGGCCCCCACAATGGTTTCGTACTCTTGCTTCATCGCATCGGCGAGTGCAGCCAGATAGGCTTCACGTGTGGGGTAGAAATCATTTTGCAGAAACAGCGAGATGACACCCGGGCTGGCCGCGTTCATAAAACCACGCTCGACACCATGCGCGGCCATGGCGGCCTTGAGGTTGTCGATGTCTTTTTGCAGTTCACCTTGCCCTTTTGACCGCACCTCACCCACACACATAGGGCGCGCATATTGTGGCGTACCGCCATCATCAGCCAGGCGTTTCAGGAAGCCGGGAAACATCTTCAGATCCGCTGGCGCGTTGCGCGGGCTGTCCCCGTCAAAGCCGGTATAGCGGTCTTTGACATAGGTGGCGTATGAGATCTTCGACGTCTCGCCATCTGATACGATATCGACCCCGGCTTCGACCTGTTTGCGCACTGTCTCGGACACGGCCGAGGTCATACAGGCATCAAACGCAGCCGCGTCAAATGGCTCTGCACGCTCGCGCGCAAAGATGAAATCCACGACCTCCTGACTACGCGGAAGGCTCCCTACATGTGTGGTTGAAATGCGGGTCATTCCTTCTTCTCCCTCTGCAAATCTAATCTGCGCCGCCCGGAAGGCAGCGCAGTTTGTTTCATGCACCTGTCCAAGTTGTACCGGCCGGATCTTCGGTTGCGGTAACGCGATAGAGCCCCGCGTCACCGGTCATCGAAGGCGTGACGCCATAGCTTTCGCCGGGCAGAACCAATGCGGTATCCCCATTTGTCAGGGTTGTTTCGACATCCTCAATCGTAATCCGCCAGTGGCCACTGGCTGGCATCAAGACTACAGGCTTTTCGGCTTTGACCGGATCAGATACGCACGAGCCGCGACCAAGGAAATCAACCTCGAAACCCGGCTTGTCCTTGATTAGGCCGTTTTCACCGATCACAACGGCAGGCTTGTTTGATGACAGCGCCATCAAATCCCAATAGCGGGCCACGTAATTGCCAATCACATTTTCGACGGGGACCTCGGGATAGGCTTTCAACTGCTCTTCAGTCAGCAAGGGCATGGGCTGTACGTTATGCGGCAGCGTTTCCCCTTTTTTGCTGTCGTAAAGAACCCCATTGTTTCCCAGCATCAAGCCATGGGCCTGCGCATCCTGAATAACCTGTGGCGCCCAGGTGACCCCGCCCCCGGCATCGTCACCACCAAGGACCGCCATGATCATCCCATAGTCCTGCCCCACATTTTCAAACCCGCGGAAGATACCGGTCGGGATGTTGAAGATGTCTCCTTCTTCGGCAATGAACTCACCAGCCGATCCGTATCTGCCCCAGAAGAACCGCCAACGGCCTTTGGCGACAAAGAACACTTCGGCCGTGGTGTGGCTATGCAGAGAGTTCCGGCATCTCGGCGGTTGGCCTGCGGCACCGATGTTGAAACCGATCTTGTCGGTGATGTGGACATGCTGGTCGGGGCTTTCAGATACGCCCCCGCCGACGATGGTGAAGTTTTCCTTTTGATCTGAACCCGGTGTATGGGCGTCGATGAACGCGGTTTTACAGGGTTTCAATTCGCCATAACGGACGATGCGGCTTTGGATGGTACTCATTTCTGTCTTCCTTTTGGTTGGAGTTTGCTGCGGTCAAACTCCGAAACCAGGCGGGCGGTTGTTCAGTCGCCGGGCACGCAGGCTGGCCCGGTGGGCGTGAAAACGCCGCAGGGCCTGCCCAGCCTCCAGATTTGAGAGACGATGCGACATTTACAGATCACCGGTTTTCAAAAGGATCTGTTTCCAGACCGACGTTTCATCAAACAGAGTGTACTCACGGCGCAGGCCCCAGGGGCCGAATTCGGCGTGGCTAATACCCAGCACAAAGACCTCGGCCCCCGTCGGCGTGCCGAACACACCCCATCCATCATGCTTGCCATGCAGCGACCAGCGGATCGCGGCGCGGGGCGGCATCATTGGGTCGTCGCGACCAATCTGATGTTGAATTTTGAACTCGGCATTCGGGAAAGAGGCGCGAAGCCCCATCCAAAAGCGATCGACCGGAGCCCAGCTGTGACCAGTCGTGCCGCGCGGATATTCCGATTGCACGGCGCGGTCATACTCGGCACTGATCACGCTCAGGTCTGCAGACATGACCCGGTTCAGAATGTCGGCGTATTTCTGACCCCATTCATTGTCATTACCACGCCCTTTGTAAGGTCCAGGCTGATCATTCGCCGGCGTGTAAGGCTGGGCGCAAGCCTCTGGGCCGCCTTCGCGGGCGATCAGATCGCGGGCATATTCTTTTGGGTCCCAACCCATCTGTTGGACAATCGCACCCTGGTCGCGGATCAGCCATTCATCGTTGATCTGGTTGTTGATGGCGTGACAGTCAGCAAGGATACGGTAGACCAGCTTTTTCCCGGTAGCCTTCCCATAGACACCGTCGCCCTGATGGGTCGCAGTCGACAAAAGCCTGTGCGAGGACAGCATGCCATCTTCCGGTGTGCCGGACCAAATCACATCCTCACCCAGCAATGTGCGGTCGGGGAACTCGGCAAGCGTTGCCATGGTAGCGGCAATGACGCCCCGGTTGCCAACGACAACTGAACCCGGGGATCGAACCACTATATCGGGCGCATAGTAATGGTGCAGCGTGGCAATGCCCCGATCTTCCCAGATTTCTTTTGTGATCCCAATAATATAGTCAGGAAAATCTTTGAATTTCGGGTCAAATCCCTTCATGTCTTCCATCCTTCAGGTATACGTGCAGAACCGCGAACAATCAGCGGTCCATCTATTTCCAATCGGTGCGGACCAACATCGGGCCCTTCGATTTTGCTCAGCAAAATGTCCACGGTTTCGGCAACCATGCGGTTAGCAGGCTGTCGTACGGTGGTCAGGCTATAGGTTGGCCAGGCGGCCACAGCCACGTCGTCGTATCCGACAACCGAAACATCTTCGGGAATCCTTAGGCCCAACTCGAATCTGAGGGTGTCCATCACTGCAATAGCCATGTGGTCATTGGCCACAAAAACGGCGTCGGGCGGGTCCGAGGCAAACATCTCCAACGTTGCCGCCCGCGACTGTTCGCTGGTGAAGTTACCAACGCCGCGCGCATGCAGTTCCGCCCCCGCATCATGCAAGGCGGCCCTGAAACCTGCTTCGCGGTCGCGCTGGGTCGACGCGCCTTCCCACCCGGCGATGTACCCGATCTTTTTATGCCCCCCGGCCAAAAGGAATTCGGCAGCCTTGCGCCCACCCGCGATATTGTCCGAGGTGACCGCCGACATGGCCGGGTCGTCCTGAACCCGGTTAAACAGCACCATCGGCACACCGGCAGCCAGACAACGATCCGACAGATCCGACGACAAAGCCACCGAAGCCGCGATAATCCCGTCAACCTGAAAATCCAGTATTTCTTCGATCACGTTGTCTATGTTGCCGGCCTGATGCGACGCCATGAAGACCAGCACGTGGTAGCCGCGCTCTTGCAACTTGTTTGTCAGCTTTTCCAACGCTTCAGGATAGAACTGATTGTTCAGATAGGCGACCACAAGTCCAATGATCCGGCTTTTGCCCGAGACCACCGCACGGGCCAGAAAATTTGGCCGATATCCCAGTTCATCCGCTGCCTTGCGCACTTTCGCGACCGTTTTTTGCGAGGCCGATGCACCAGGCGTAAAGACCCGGCTAACGGCAGATTGGCTGACCCCGGCCAGCCGGGCAACGTCCAACGATGTAACTTTCTGAGTAACCATCAGTCTGCCGTCCAGCCTCCGTCCACCAACATTGCTGTTCCTGTAACCAAAGCCGACGCCTCTGATGCCAGGTACACTACCGCGCCCATAATATCCTCAATCTCTCCCGGGCGGCCCAGCTTGATCTTGTCCAAAATCCAGGCCCGTTTGGTCGGGTCCTCGAATGTAGGCCGGGACAAATCCGTCAGGATGAAAGTCGGGCAAATCGTGTTGACACGGATCTTTGCGGGCCCGAATTCCAGCGCCATCGCCTTGGTAAAGCCCTCGACCGCAAACTTGGAGGCGCAATAGACCGCGCGTTCCTGCCCGCCGACATGGCCCATCTGGCTTGAGATATTTATCAGCGATCCGGGACTCCCGGCCTCAAGCAACCCTTTGGCAACGGCTTGGGTTAGGAAATAGGCCCCCCGGACATTGACGTTCATGACCGAGTCAAAATCTTCGGGCACCGTTTCGACCGCCTTGCTATGACGTGCAAACCCTGCCGAGTTCAAAAGGATGTCAAACGGTCCGTTTTCGGCGACAGCCGCGGCAGTTCCTGCGACATCGGTGACATCCATCTCAAGCACCTTGGCAGACCATCCCTTGGTAGTCATCTGATCGGCTATCTCTTGTAACGCACTTGCGCGGCGCGCCGCCAATGTGACCTCGGCCCCATGCTCTGCCAGCGCTACGGCGCAGGCCAGACCTATGCCCGACGATGCCCCGGCGACTAGCGCACGTTTGCCGCCTAGACTGAAACTGGGGGTGCTGGGAAAATTGAGCATATCAGACCTCGCCGACTGGGTATGGAATTTCACCTGCGACACGCGCTTTGTTGAATTCGCGCAGGCGGGCAAAGACATCTACGCCCAGTTGCCGGTACACGTCCAGCAGGTCGACCAACACCCAGTTCTCCCGGATCAGGCCATCTTCCAATCGCCAGAAATCCAACGATCTCATAGTGATGCGCTGGCCAGAAGGGGCGATACCCATCCAGCCGTCATGAGTGATGGTCTGGATCATGTCCGGCCAGCCGGTAACAGCTGCATAATCACCGTCACCAAAGAAATGAAAGGTGATCTCGTCGGCGTATTTGCCTCGGTCCGGCATGCCACCCAGGAAAGGGATCTGGTGCCAGTTGCGAAACCCTGCAATGCCGCGCCCGGTGCCGATCCCGGCGGGCCCGTACCAGTTCATGCGCGGATGCCAGAACCTTTCCATCTCCATCACTTCGGGGCCACCCTGACTGGGATGCTTTTCCAGATGCTCAAGCATGGAAACGATATGCTCGCAGGAGGCCTTCGATTTTGCCTCATCCCAGGGGCCCCGCACGATACCGTCCAGCGTCGCCGGGCCGGGAATACAGATCTCCTGCCCCAAAGACGGGGCCATCGGCCAGGCCTTCGCCTGCATCATCACTTCGGGAATGTCCCAGAGTGCCTGGATTTCGACAACTTTGCGATTTTCGAAGCGGTAGAATTCGTGGAACCGCATATGGGTCAGATGCCCGGTCGGCGAGATGTCCAACCAAGGGGCGACGAAGGTGCCTACGTAGTGGCCGCCACAGCAGACCCAATCATCACCATGTTGCGTCGGCCCGCCCATCACAATCCAATCCCGGCGTTCCAGATCGGGCATGGATTTCAAAAGCGGTGTGTAGCAGGCATCATAGAGTTCCTGCGGCCCGGTCAGGTCGCCGAATGGATGGGGCATGTGGATGACGGCATCGGGCGCAATCACCGCCTGCAGTGCAGCTCGGACGCCGGTTTCGTCAAAGTTATACATGGCTTCGCGCAATGGCGCGATCAGGGCCTTATGGGTAGAATGTGTGTCCATTGCGAAATCTCGCATTGTTTTCTCTGCTTTTCTTTCAAAACCCATGGCGCCCGGGCAAACTCCAAGCGCAAGTTCTGCAGCAATGACCTCACTCTTATGAGGACGCGTCTGCAGCCTCGCGATAAGCCGCACCTTCGCCGTAAGGTACGTTGATACCCCCATAACGCCGGACGCGAATATTGCATTGCTCGGCATGGCCGACAAAGCCTTCCAGCATACACAGGCGTGAGCCGAATTCGCCGATCATTGCCGCAGCCTCGTCGGTAACAACCTTCTGGTAGCTGTGAGTTTTCATGAACTTGCCGACCCACAAACCGCCGGTATAACGTCCAGCCTTTTTGGTCGGCAGCGTGTGGTTCGTGCCGATCACCTTGTCACCGTTTGCAACATTGGTCCGCGCCCCAAGAAACAGCGCGCCATAGCTGGTCATGTTTTCCAGGAACCAGTCGTCACGGTCGGTCATCACCTGCACATGTTCAGAGGCGATATCATCGGCAACTTGCAGCATTTCGTCATAAGTGTCGCAGACAATGACTTCCCCATACTCCTCCCAGCTGACTTTTGCGGTTCCGGCGGTAGGCAGGATACCGAGGATACGGTCGATCTCGCTCAGCGTTTCTTCGGCCAGCTTGCGCGAGTTGGTGACCAGAACACACGGGCTGTTGTAGCCATGCTCGGCCTGCCCCAACAAGTCGGTCGCACAAAGTTCGGCATCGGCAGCGGTTTCGTCGGCAATGACCATGGTCTCGGTCGGGCCCGCAAAAAGGTCGATGCCAACGCGACCAAAGAGCTGCCGTTTGGCTTCTGCCACAAAGGCGTTCCCGGGGCCGACCAGCATGTGGACCGGATCAATGGTTTCCGTACCGATCGCCATGGCACCAATCGCTTGGATACCACCCATGACATAGATCTCATGCGCCCCACCCAGATACATGGCAGCGATCACGGCCGCATTGGGCTTGCCCTGAAACGGCGGCGTGCAGGCGATGATGCGAGGCACACCCGCGACTTTAGCGGTCGCAACCGACATATGCGCCGACGCAACCATCGGGAATTTACCGCCAGGAACATAACAGCCAACAGACTGCACCGGGATGTTCTTGTGGCCGAGGATGACGCCCGGCAAGGTTTCAACCTCGATATCCAGCATTGAGTCGCGCTGCGCCTGGGCGAAGTTTATCACCTGTTTCTGAGCGAACTTGATGTCGGCCAGCTCGCGTTCGGTCAATGAGGCGATCAGCTCGTCGATCTGTTCCTGGCTCAGGCGGAAGCTTTCCGGCGAGTAATTGTCAAACTTTTCCGACAGATCACGCACTGCCGCATCACCGCGGGTTTCGATGTCTTTCAGAGTCGTTTCAACGACAGCGCGGGTTTTGGCGTCATCTTCGGCCCGGTCGGCCTCGGGTTTGCCGCTTTTCAGATATTCGATAGCCATTGTCCTAATCCTCAATTTTCGGGCCGGGGCGGAATTTCTTCTCCCCGGTCAAATGTTTCCCACCCTTTGCCCTGGAACAGATCGATGCCAAGCTGCGAGGCGACATGGGCAAAATCGACATTCACCCAGTTGTCGACGATCTTGCCGTCGACAACTTTCCAGAAATCCATGTAACGGATCTCGACGCGCTTGCCGGTGGGCGCAATCCCCAGAAATTCGCCAGAATGGGTTGCTTCCTGGCGGCCAAAAGCTGCCGCCCACTCGCCCATATAAAGCCGGGCCTCGTCGATGCAGGTCTTGTCGGAAAACGCAGCCTGGAACGGGCGTTGCCAGTTTTCCTGGAATTCCTTCAGGCCCGTCTTGGTGCCGCAACCCTGGTTGCCAAGCCAGCGGAACCCTTCGGCGAAGAATTCGCCGATGTCTTCGATACGGTGGTCGTTCAAACCATCGACCATCCCCTCGATCACGGCGCGGGTCTCGTCGGTTTTGCTCATGTCCGTGTCACGTGTCAGCACGGCTTGTTCGGGGCGGGAGCCTTTCATGTTTCTCTTCCTTTTATGGTTACCAAGGGGTCTTCTGTGTGGAGGGCGAGGATTAATCCGCCGTCAGAAAATCCCTTGGCATCCGGTTGAGCGCCGGATGGTGCGCAACGGCGTTATGTCTGGCAGAGCAGCTCATGCAGCCTGCTCGGCGATTTCAGCAAAGAGGTCATAGCCCAGTTGCAACAGCACATGCGGGACATCGACGAAAACCCAGTTTTCGACCAGCAGATCGTCCTCGCGGCGCCACCAGTCGCAGACCCGCATGAAGACGCGTTTGCCACTTGCGGACTGGCCGAGGAAAGGTTTCACTTGGACGCCAGTTAACGAGGGCCAACCGCCCGAGCATACGTAGTTACCTTCGCCATAGCGGGTGAAATGCGCCGTCATACCATTGCCCGCAGTGCCGCCAGACCAGCCTTCAAAGGCGGCTTCAAAAGGCACCTGGAAGGTGGCAAAACTCTCAATCCCGACGAAAGAACCGAAGGCGCCGGGGCCGTACCAGACCATGTTGTCATGCCAGTAGGGGCGCCAAGCCTCGTTCTCGGTAGCAAGCCCGGCCAGCATTTCTGTGACCATATGATAGCTCTTGGCACCCTCCGCAGGATCCTGCGGAGTGGTCAAGATGCCATCATGGCTGGCAGGGCCTTGAATCATGCCGGTGAAGCCGCGGGTCTTGCCCGGGCTGTCAGGGACCGGCCATTGTCCAGCGGCCAGCATCAGCTCTGGAATATCGAGGAAGATATAGCTTTCCACCGCCTTGCCGTCCTGCATCCGGTGGAACTCGCCGAAGCGCAGATAGGCAAGCTCGCCTGTGGCCCGGATGCCGAGCCAGTCGCGCGAGAACCGACCAACGAAATAGCCGGTGGCGCTGATCCAGTCCTGCCCGTCAAATTCGCCGGCCATGACGATGTCATCGCGCCGAAAAAGCCCGTCGAAGGCAGCGGCGAGCGGGGCGATGACGTGATCGTGCAGCCCGAGGCCGCCCGCGACCTCATTGAAGGGATGCACCACGTTGACATGTGCACCGGGGGCGAAGAAAGCGTCAAATGCCGGCCGGAAGTTGCCAGGATGGCGTTGTGCTTCGGTGAATTTCAGAAAGGGTTTGCGGTCGAGGTTTTTCATCTTCTCTGTCTCAATGGGGTCTGTTCGGGGCGTGTTCGGAGAAGCGCCCCGCAAGGTCCCGCGCGCATCAAAGCAAATGGAATTCGTCCCGGCCGCCGGGTCCTGCGCGCAGCTACATTCAGTCTGGCAGTATGCGCATGGGCAGATACGGACTGAGGATGAGTGCGTCCCATCAGAGTTAGCCTTTCACAGCCCCGGCCGTCAGACCGCCCACAATCTGTCGCTGGAAGAACATGACCAGAATGAACAATGGAACTGTGGCTGAAACCACAGCCGCAACCGCGAACATCACGTTACCTTCAGTCTGCGTTGTACCAAGAAACGCGGCAATGGCAGGCACCATCGTGCGGTTGCTTTCGGACAGCAGCATCGCCCCGACGGCAAAATCGTTATAGGCCAGCAGGAACGAGAACAGCCCGGTGGTGATCACCCCTGGCCACATCACCGGAATGATCACGCGACGAAATGCCTGGAACTGGTTGCATCCGTCGACCTTGGCGCTTTCATCCAGCTCGCTTGGGATATTCTTAAAGAAAGAATGCAGCATCCACAGAGTGAACGGCTGGTTTATCGCCACAAGCACGATGATCGTGGTTGGAAGGATCCCCCAGATGTTCCATTCGAAGAAAGGCAGCAAATATCCCGAGACCAGCGTAATCGGTGGCATAGCCCGGAAGATAAGTGCCGTGATCAATAGCCAGAACGTATAGTTGTAGGTCGACCGGGACAGAGCATAGCCCCCCAGCGTTCCGATTGTGAGCGAGATGGTGACAACAAAGAAACAGACGATCCCTGTGTTGAGAACATTCCGCCAGAATTCTTCCTGTATCCAGGCGCCCTCGTACCCTGTGGTTGTGAAAGGCGAGCCATAGACGGCTTCGGTCCGTGCTCCGGTGATGGCATTGGTCCAGTCGGCGATCGAAAAGAAATCCAACTCTACTTTGAACGAACCCCAGACCGTCCAGAGGAACGGGAAAGCGGCCAGAACGAACCATAGGATCACAAATAAGGATGAGGCGATCCGGAGACTTCTAGGCATTCTTTGTGCGCGGCTGGCCATTTTATCTTGCTCCTTTGAAGTCGCGCCAGGTGCGGACAAGCACGGGTGACAGCAGAATGGCGACTCCGATTATCGTGATCACAGAGGTCGCGGCCGCGGAAGAAAGCTGCCGGGTTTCACCGCCTAAGTCGTTGAAGATGAATGTACTAAGGGATTGTGCGTGCGCACCTGCGCTGAACCCGATTATCGGTTCAAACACCTTGAAGTTGTCCATCAACTGAATCAACGCAACAAATGTGACCAGTGGCATGAGATGAGGAACGACCACGAACTTAACCTGTTGCCAGCGGGTTGCCCCGTCTATCTGGGCGGCCTCGATTTGATCCTGGGGCAATGTTTGCAGCCCCGCATAGAACACGACAAATGCAAATGGAGCGGCGTGCCAAACTCCATAAACCATCAGCGCCACCCACATCAGCCCGGTTGAGGCCTTCAGGCTAAAATCCGGATCCCCGGCCAGATATACCAGGGCGTTGCCGATGACCCCGCGGCTGTCAATCATCCAGAACAGGATAAGCGAGCCAATCAACGGAGTGACGATCATCGGCAAAAGCGAAAAGAAGATCAGCAGCCCTTTGAGATTTCGGTGCAGGGAGTTGATTGCCAGCGCAATCACCAGCCCCAAAATGATTGTGAGAGGCGTAACAACAAACGTGAAGGTCAGCGTAAAAGCCATTGCCCTGTAAAAGGGCAAATTACCGATCTTTGAGAAGAAACCGCCCCAGGTTTCATTCACAGCCCAGATCTGGCCAATTTCCTGGATCGCCAGGTGGCCACGGTCCAGGTAAATGTCCAATCCGACAAATCGGCCCAGTGGTTTCTCGGCGCGAAGGGCGGCTGTTGCCTCTTGATCAATCGTGGTCTCTGTCGTGCAGCCAATCAGGGGGGTGCAGCTTTCGACCTCTAACAAAACGGCCGGATGAGGCGCGAAAATGGATTGGGTCACCACCGAGACTATCGGCATCGCGATGAACAGCAGCATCGCAAGCCCGGTGGGCAGGAAGAACCACAGGAAGGTCTTATGGCGCATGTCGCAATCCCCACGTGAATTGGTTTGTGCGGGCGGCCCTTGCAGACGCCCGCACGAGTCAGACCCTACTGGAGGAAACCTTGTTCGATGGCAGCGGCGCGATATGCGGCTTCGACATCGGCCAGCGCCTGCTCAGCGCTTTCCTTGCCTTGCATGAAGTCTGAAAGTTCATTGCCTAGCGCGCTGTGCATCAGGCCCATGTAAGGCAACATCGGATAAGGCGGCGTGCCCATTTTGGCCGCCTCAAACACGCCTTCGGCGTCCGCACCAGGCTCGTAGCCTTCGATCAACCATACCGCCAGCGGCGTGGTTTCATCGTTCAGCATGTCAGGACGGATACCGTGTTTCATCGCGATGAACGTAGCCTCGGCTTCTTCATCCGAAATGTTCTTGCCGACGGTCCAGCCGTCCCACCACAGGGTCGATGCCGGCGTCGACCCGCCGCCGACTGTCAGTGGTGCGCCGATCGCATGACCGTCGATCACTTCCTGAAGCACGCCTTCGGTCGTGGTTTGCTGCGATGCGCGTGAACCCCACATATTCATGATTGCAACGTTACCAGCACGGTATTCGGCATTAGTGGCATTGGAATCGTGGGTCAGGAAGTCGGGGTTCATGTATTCCGACAAAGCCTTCATCATGTTCAGCGCATTGACACCAGCCTCAGAATTCACGTTGGGCTCGGCTGTTCCGGCTTTGAAGTGGCTGCCGCCATAGCCAAGAAAAATGTTGTTGAATTCCTGTGCCAGATTCCAACCCGACGCATAGGCGCCTCCAACCGGGTTTTGCATGATGCCCTGCTCGCGAATGGCTTTGGCAGCTTCGAGCAATTCTTCATAGGTTGTCGGCACTTCGACACCGGCCTGTTCCAACACGTCCTTGCGATACATCAGGTGCTGAGCATTCGCCATGAACGCCACGGCCATAATGTCATCACCAATCTTGATCAACTGACCTGGCTGCAGGTCCTGACCATGCTGTTCCACCAGATCGTTGAGCGGCCGAATAACATCTTCGTTCATCAACGCCACGATCGAGCTGTTGGCGATGATGGCACTGGTGTATTCAGACGGGTTTCCGGACAGACCAGCCACGTTGATGGTCTGGTGCTCGGAGGTCAGGTTTGAATCGACCGATGCGCCTGTGCATTCTTTCGCGCCGGTTGCGACGGCCTGAATGGCCGCAAATTCGTTACCAACGATATTCACGCGCCCGCTAATTTCACAGGCATAACCTGCGCTGGCGGCAAAGGCGGCCAAGGACCCAGCCAATGCTATTTTCTTCAGAAACATTTGTATTCCTCCCTAGGTAGATGGGTGCATCTTCGAAGTCTGCACCTGCATTAAACCCGGCAATGCGGGTTTGGATTTTCTGTTCAGCGCTCCAAACGCGTTCCGGTTTGCGCATCAAACAAGTGGCAGTGATCGGTGTGGATATGGATTGAAACCTGATCATCGATTTCAGCGCGATAGGTTTTGTCGGCTTTGACCGAAACCAGCGCGCCACCGATCCGAACCGAGACCATCGTGCTGTCGCCCAAAAGCTCCTGCGTGTAGATGGGCCCGTTAATCTCGCCGCCGCTTTCCACGACATTGGCGTCCTCGGCGCGAAAGCCCAGCGTAATCGGGCCGTCCGACGCATTCAGCCCATGCACCTCAGTGTTCTGAGCCCTAAACACCCCATTCTGAACCTGACCATCGATAAGGTTCATTGCAGGGTTGCCAATAAAGCTGGCCACAAAAGTGTTTGCGGGTGCATCGTAAATATCGGTCGGAGAGCCAACCTGCTGCACGATACCCTGCTTCATGATCACCACACGATCGGCAAGGGTCATCGCTTCGATCTGGTCATGAGTCACGTAGATTGTGGTCACGGCAAGCTCGTGGCTGAGGTTCTTGATCTGCGCGCGCGTCGAAACACGCAGCTTGGCGTCAAGGTTTGACAGCGGTTCGTCCATCAGAAAGACATTTGGCTCGCGAACAATGGCGCGGGCCAAAGCGACGCGCTGTCGCTGGCCGCCCGACAACTCTGCCGGTTTGCGATGCAGAAAGTCATCCAGTTCGACCATGGCCGAAGCGCGGCGCACTTTTTCGTCATGCGTGGAAGGGTCGATGCCGCGCACCTTCAGCGGGAACCGGATATTCTCATAAACATTCATGTTCGGATAGAGCGCGTAGGACTGAAACACCATGGCGACATCGCGGTCCTTGGGCTCCATGTCATTGACACGCTCGCCATCTATCAGAATGTCGCCCTCGCTGGCGTCCTCCAAACCCGCAATCATGCGCATGGTCGTCGTCTTGCCACAGCCTGATGGGCCAAGAAGAACCAGAAACTCTTTATCGGCAATAGTCAGGTCGAAATTATCGACCCCCACAAACGATCCCCAACGTTTCCCAACACTGCGAAGTTGAATTTCGGCCATTCTGTCCTCCCATGTGCACTTGTCGTGCATACGTTTGCAAGAGCATAGACATCTGATGGAACATCAGGCAAGCTTTTTTTGCATGCGTTTGCAAATCTACGTTTCACTATACTGAAAACCTGTGCTCAATTCCTGGTAAAGCACTGAAAGAAAAGAATATGCCTTACGAAGCCGAGAAAAATATTGTTCTGGATCTTTATGAAGCTCTGAGCCGAGCTGAAGAATCAGCGGTCCCTGACGTGATCTCGAAATATTGCGCCGATGACTATCTGTGGCGCGGATTCCATCCCTTTGACGAACTGCATGGCCCCAGTGACGTAGGTACCCAGTTCTGGCTTCCGCTGAAACAAAGCCTGACCCGAATGCAGCGCCGCATGGACATATTCATGGCCGGAGAAAACGAGATGGACGGTTTCACCTCGGTCTGGGTTGTATCAATGGGCCATCTCATGGGGCTGTTCGACAAAGATTGGCTAGGTATCTCGCCAAACGGCAAAATGACATTTCTGCGCTATTGCGAATTCAACAAGGTCGAAAACGGGAAAATCACTGAAACGGCGATGTATTTCGACATACCTCATTTCATGATGCAGGCCGGATTGCAGCCGTTCCCACCTCAGACAGCCGCGCAGCTCGTGCAGCCGGGGCCCATGACCCATGACGGCCTGATGGTCGGTCCGCAACCTGCGGCGGAAGGAGAGCGGACCCTGGCAGCCATCAACTCTATGATCTCCGATCTGGGCCAATGGAACAGCGGCCTCAGCCTTGAGGACGAGCTACGGCGCACATGGTCCGAAGACATGATCTGGTGGGGGCCATCCGGGATCGGTGCGACCTACACGATCGAACGCTACGCCCAACAGCATGCAGGCCCTTTCCGTGCTGGTTTCACTGACCGGTCGAAAACCAAACACATATGCCGCCTGGCAGAGGGTCATTATGGCGGTTTTTTTGGCTGGCCGAACTTCACAGCCCGTCCAACTGGCGGGTTCATGGGAATGCCTGCGACTGACAAAGCCGGTGAATTTCGGGTGATAGATATCTATCGGCGAGACGGGGATAAGCTGGCCGAGAACTGGATATTCATCGACCTTTTGCATTTCTGGAAACAGCAGGGCGTGGACATCCTTGCCAGAATGTCCGAGCTACCGCGAACATAACCGGCAGGATTGACGCACATCAGACCTTGGCTCTGTGCACTACCCCTGGCTCATGGCGCGTAGGGTCAAAAGGTTCTTTGGCGACCCAGCGCCGATTCACCTGGAATACATGCTGAACGAGTTCCGGTCCGACGCCGCCCCAATCGGGGCGGCATTTTTTATTTGCAAACGGAGCAAGCGCTGGCTCATATCCCAAGCCTCACATGGGCCCCGCGCCTGAGCGGGATTGCGTATCCGAGCGAACGAGAATGGGCCAAGCGGCGGCGTTCAGGGCGTCCCATTGGTCGGGGTCAACCTCAATCCCCTGTTCCAAAGCTTGATTATAGTTGGCTGCTAGCTGCGCCGCCGAAATCTCAAACCGCTGAAGTTCGGGTTGCTCCACCTGACGTGTCACCGCGTCCGCCAACAATGCAGGCTGATTTGTGCAGATGATAGTGACGGTCGAGATTTCTTCATGATCACGATAGGAAACACCGTAGCGGAGGGAAAGAACACTGAGAACAGGAATACATCCTTCGGATATTGCGCGCCTTTAAAGGAAATCATGAACCGGCTTTCGACTTGATATGACCAGCAGTCATTCACGCGCTAATTGCGAATGCGTCGATGGTCAAAAGATTGCAGCATTTTCCGATCAACAACCTGACCAAGCCCCAAATACAATGACCAGTCAGCTGAACAATCTGCTGGTATCGGGAATCCAAAAAGTGTTCTGAATACTCGAGCCTTGACGCATTTTCGAATTAGGGCACTGATGTTGACATCCCGGATGCGCTGTATCCATATCCTGAATTCCATGATCGGCAGCAAAAATAGTGGAAAAGAAAAACTGCACTGAAAGTGAAATAGGTCAGACACTGCAACGGTTACGCCAAGAGCGTGAACTTAAGTTGGGTGACCTGGCTACTCGGGCACAGGTGTCCACTGCGATGATCAGTCGTATAGAGAATGGTAATGTCTCACCTTCGCTTGCGATGCTGCAATCACTGGCGGATGCCCTTGATGTGCCATTGGTGGCATTGTTTGCACGCTCAGATGCGGCAGCAGATGTGCATCACGCGCGTGCCGGGGATGGTCTCCAGGCGCGGCGTATCACTCAGGGGCACACGCATAACTACCTTCTGTTGGGCAAGCACAGTGCACCCCAAGGGACGTTCCAGTCGGCGCGGATCAGTATTTCAAAAGAACAATCAGACAATTTGCCCGGCTATCAGCATGAAGGCTATGTCTTCATCTACATAATCGAGGGCCAGGCAATCTATCGTTGCGGCAGCGAAGATTTTGATATGTCAGCGGGAGATACGTTGAGTTTTGATGCCAAGCTTCCGCATGGTTTCCGTAAAATCCACTCGCAAAAGATCGAATTCATTGCCGTCTCTACTCGTCAGCAATAGTAGGGCAATCCAGATACACAACCCAATTTGGCGCCAACTAAGTGATATCGCATGCTGGCCAGATTTTTGAATTTCGAATAACCATATCTTATGGGTCGAATCTGACACCCTAAATGACAAGGCAAAAACCACTGAGGCCAAATGAACATCACATTCCGACAAGTTGACGCGTTTCGAACGGTGGTCTCGACCGGGACTGTGACCGAGGCCGCAGCGATGTTGGGTATTTCTCAACCTGCAGTCAGCCGGCTGATCTCTGATTTCGAAGAAGAAGTTGGGTTTCCACTTTTTCAGCGTGTCGGCCGTGTGCTGATACCCACAGACGAGGCCAGATTACTGGTTGAAGAAGTGCGTCAAGCCGTTAGCGGTATGGAACATATTAAGGATTCTGCCACAGCTATTGGGAAGTTTGGCCACGCGCGCCTCAACCTTGTGATTACGCCTGGCGTTTCTTCGCAACTCGCGCCGGACCTGATAGGGAAATTTGCTGCCACTTGCCCACATGCGATGGCCCGAATGGAAATTGCCCCCAGCGATGATGCAGTCGAATGGATGGTGTCCCAGAATTATGACTTTGGCATCACGACAACCCAACCGGCAAATCCGTCATTTGAAAGCCTTGTGATCAAAGACAGTGATGTGTGCTGCGTGGTTTCGGTGGATCACGCCTTGGCCGACAATGCTCTTGCCCAGGCGAGGGATCTGGCAGATGAAAGTTTTATTTCCTATATGCCTTCCTCTCGCTTTCGCTATGAAATCGACCAATTTTTCGAAGCAAAAGGGATTGCACGGCGCATGCAGTATGAGACGCGCACAACCGACTCTATCTGCAGGCTGGTTTCACGTGGTTTGGGAGTTTCTGTCGTCGGCGCCAGTCTGGACTACCTCAAGACCATTCCAGGTTGCGTGGCTATACCATTTGCCGCGCCGTTAAACTTCCGGGCTGTTCTATTTTGGTCAAAGAACAAGACCCTATCTGCCGTTGGAAAGTCTTTTCTGAACATCGTCCAATCAGATCTCAACGCCGATTGAGAGCCGCCCGAAAAGTGGATCGCGCCTGCGCGCTGTGGATATAGGCATAGTCGTGGGGATAGGACGCGCCTGCCTTTACCTCCATCGAAATGAACTGCGGGCCGGACAAAGATAATACCTGTGGTGCCGCTTCGGCAAACCGGTCGATATCCGTGAAACGTTGCACACCCGCGTACCCTGCAGCCCAGGCCATAGCAGCGAAATCTACCATGTCCGCCCCAGGCAGAGGATGCGCTCCGTTCACTTCGTACACCCTGTTGAAAGATAGAAAGTGATACAGGTTTCTTGCCCCGGCACTGGCAATTGTGACCAATGTCCCGAGGTTCATCAACAGACTGCCATCACCATCCAGAACAATCACGCGCCGATCTGGATTGGCCAACGCCAGCCCCAATCCGTGAGATGAGGCCTGCCCCATCGCCCCGACTGCGACATAGTTCAGTTCACGTGGGTTCAGCGCCAGCCAGTCGAAACAGCTTTGATAGACTGCGACCACAATATCGTCGTCGCGAACATGTGGGATCAGCGCCTCGAGCGCCGCATCTCGGTGCATTGTCATGGTGTCTCCGGGGGGCGCCCGATCAGGAAAATATGGGGCTTTGACGATGTATAGGCGGCCTCAACGGCCTGGCAGATATGCGCCTCATCTCCGGGTTCTTCGATCAGCGAATGCGACAGTTCCATTGCATCCAGCACCGGACGGACGATCCTGACTCCGTAAGAGGCCGAGTAATCTGGGTGTATATGCGGCTCTTTTCCTTGCAGACCCACCATCATCACAACCGGTAGTTCGTAATCCACCCCGATAGCCCGGATTGCATTGAGAGAATCCATCAATCCTGTTTGCTGCATCATCAAAAGCGCACGGGTTCCGTTATAGGACATGGCCCCACAGATACTGACACCCTCATCTTCCTTGCAGATGCGGGTCAGCCGAAATTCCGGATCCCGAGAAATTGGCCATAGCAACCCATCACTGGTAACAATATCAGGCAGGGCCACAATTTCACGCACATGCGCCGCCTTAATTTGTGCCAGAATTGCTGCACCAGAAGGATGCGCCACCTTTGGCACATCCGCCGCCGCCCTAGACGAAGCGACCATCACGCGCCTCCGCCTAGAAATCTTGCAATACCGTCCCGCGCAATCCTCAGATCGCGCATATGTCCGACAGTTATGCGCAAATAGTCCCCGTAGACGGACGAGGCGAACCGCCGCACCGCGACCCCTTCCTGCAAAAGCGCGCTTGTGGCCGCTTCTGCGGATTTTTGCATATCGGGAAAATGAACCAGAACAAAATTTGCCTGACTGGGTATTACGCCCAACCCAAGTGCCTGCAGCTCAGCGCTGATCCAGTCCCGGCCCCTACGGTTCGCATCGTGGACATAGCGTGTGTGCGCCTCATCTTCCAATGCCGCAATCGCAGCTGCAGCAGAGGACGACGCCACTGGAAAAGTCAAACCGACCCGACGAACAGCATCGATGATGTCATCGGGCCCGTACATCCAGCCCACGCGCGCGCCGGCCAATCCGTAAATCTTGGAGAACGTCCTGCAGATGACGACATTTTTCGCCTGTTCGACCAAAATATGGGCGGGTTCATAATCCGGCGCGTCGACGTATTCTTCATAAGCTGCATCGATGATCAACAAGACGTTGTCCGGCAGTGCAGCATGCAGGCGGCGAACTTCGGTTCCGCTCAGGTAAGTACCTGCCGGGTTTTCGGGGTTGGCCAGATAAACCACCCGCGTCCGATCAGTCAACGCATTGATCATACGGTCAGCGGATGGTTTGAAATGATCATCTGCAACCGACACAACCTCGGCATCGTTGGCATAGGCGTAGTTCGGGACCTTCAGATAGCCGTTTGCACTGCGGATCAATTCGGTACCGGGCCCAAGATATGCCCGCGCCAGCCGCGCCAGCAAGTCGTCGGACCCCTGCCCTGTTGTGATGCGCGCCGCATCCAGTCCGAAATGGCTCGCGATTGCCGGGGCAAGAATGTGATCCGGATTTTCCAGATAACGTTCAATCGAGCTGGCGGCAGCCCGTGCCGCGTCTCGGGCAATCGGACTGGGACCAAACGCACTTTCGTTTGAATTGAGCAGGACTGCGGAGGGCGGCGCGATATTGGCCGCCTCGCTCACCATATGGGGTTTGATCCTGTCAATTCCCGCTTTCGCGAGGGCAACGGTCATTCATGTCCTCCTGCACCAATAGGCGGGGTGGGTTGTGATTTTCCTTCATATCACATAACTAGTCATTTTTAGCAATTCACTTTCTTAAATGTTATGATATTGATGTGCAGAATACCACCCTAAGGACTCACATGACTGATCCCCACGCGACCTCGAACAGCAGGCTTCATCTCACAACGGATCTTGACTTACCGGGACGGAATACCGGTGATCTGATGTTGAAATGGTCCGACAATGCTGTGCCCCTTGGGTATTACCCCGTTCCGGTCATCAGCATCCGCGGACAGCCGGGGCCTGTCGTGTTGATGCTTGGGGGAACTCATGGTGATGAATTCGAAGGTCCAGCAGCTATCCTTCGGCTTGCAGCGCAACTTGATCCGTTAAAATTGACCGGACAGGTCATCCTGATCCCAGCTCTGAACGCCCCGGCGGTTCACGCCTCTTCGCGTGTTTCGCCGCTAGATGGTCAAAACCTGAACCGCGCATTCCCCGGAAATGCAGACGGCGGCCCAACCGCCATGCTTGCCCATTTTATTGAAACTGAAATGATCCCGCGGGCAGATGCCGTGATTGATCTGCATTCCGGAGGCAAGGCATCAGTGTTCGAACCCTGCGCGTTGGCTGCACGCACAGACGATGCGCAGCTCACTGCAGCCAATATGGAATTGGCTCGGGCCTTTGGGTTGCCGTTGATCTGGGTACTCGGTGCGAACAACGACAACCGATCAGTTAACTCCGCCGCGGCTCGGGCCAAGATCCCTATGATCGCGGCGGAACTGAGCGGTGGCGGCGGTGTCGACCCTGATGTGACCGATCTTGCTGAGGCTGGCCTGATGCGTTGCCTGCGTCATCTGGGTGTTCTACCCAGCAGATCCTCGGAATCTGTCCCGACGCACTGCGTAGAAATCGCGGACCCAACGCACAGTCTCTACGCCCCTGCCGATGGCCTGTTTGATCGACGCTGCTCCGCCGGACAATATGTCGAGGCTGGAGCATCTGCTGGCACGCTCTTTTTTCCAGCCGAACCGGATCGCGCACCGTTGGATCTGAGGCTTCCAGCTTCGGGTCTTGTTCTTGCCCATGGCAATCGCGGTGTGGTGCGCCGGGGCGATTTGCTGACCTTGGTGGCGCAACCTCTGCCCGAGGGGCCATAGATGCGGACCTATACGCCATTCATTAACGGGTCATTTCTACCCTGGGCCGCAGAGACATTGCCGAGTGTTAACCCGGCCACCGGCACTGAATGGAGCAAGATCGCACGATGTGGCGCTGAAACAGCCGATCAAGCCATACGAAATGCCGATCGCGCCTTTCGGGAAGGCCCATGGGCCAACACCAGCCCAAATGACAGGGCCCATGTTCTGGATCAGCTTGCCGATACTTTGGAGACCCGCTGGCAGGAACTGGTCGAGCCCGAGATCCGCGACAATGGCAAGCGGATCTCCGAAGTACGGGGGCAATTTGCCGGATTGCATAGCTGGTTTCGGCATTTCGCAGCACAAGCTCGCAAAATGCAGCCCGAACAACAGGCAAATACAGTCCTCGGTGTGAGCAGCGTAGGCCACTACATCCCATATGGCGTGGTTGTGGCGATAACACCTTGGAATTCTCCTTTGATGATCCTTGCGTGGAAGCTGGCTCCGGCACTGGCGGCGGGCAACACGGTTGTTGTCAAACCATCGGAAATGGCGTCGGCCTCAACGCTGGAATTTGCCCGGCTTGTACATGAGGCTGGGTTACCGCCTGGCGTCCTTAATGTAGTGACTGGGCTCGGCTATGAAGTTGGCGAGTCGCTCGTTCGCCATCCATTGACCCGCAAGGTGACCTTTACCGGGTCAGATCTCGGAGGATGTAAAGTCGCCGAAGCAGCGGCGGCGGGTGTGGTCCCGACAGTGCTGGAGTTAGGAGGAAAATCACCGCAGGTTGTGTTTGCAGACTGTGATCTGGACAACACCGTCAACGGCATTCTCTCTGGTATTTTTCTGTCTAATGGACAGACCTGTGTCGCCGGGTCACGTCTAATCGTCGAAGCCAGCATGAAAGAAAACTTGTTGGCAAAACTGCTGTCACGGGCGCGCGACTTACGTCTTGGTGATCCGATGGAGCTTGAGACTCAGATTGCTCCGCTGGCCAATGAACCGCACCTGCGCAAAGTGACCGAAATGATTGCACGGGCAAAGGCGGATGGGGCTGTTTGCCTGTTGGACGGGCTTGAAGCTGCCGCTGGGCGAGACGGGTTTTTTGTTGGCCCAACCATTTTCGACAATGTGACGCCCGACATGCAGCTCTGGCGCGAAGAGGTGTTCGGGCCGGTGCTGGCGGTTACCTCATTTGATACAGAAGCCGAGGCCATCGCGCTGTCCAACGATAGCGACTATGGGTTGGCCGCCGGTGTCTGGACCACCGATCCCGCCAAAGGCGAGCGAGTGGCCGAAGCTATCGTAGCAGGCACCGTTTACATCAATCACTATCGCAGCGTCGATCCCGCCAGCCCTATTGGCGGGGTCAAGCTGTCCGGATATGGGCGAGAACTTGGCCCGGACGCCATCAAGGATTTCTGTCAGATCAAATCCGTCTGGACCGGCGCAGCACCGGTCCCGGATCCGTTTCCCTGATCTGTCAGCACCAATACGTACGGAGGACGCCATGAATGACCATTTCGACGCCCCCAAAGGCGATTTTAGAGGCCATGACAAGCAGTCAGTTTGGGCTCAGAAACCTGACCCGGAGCTGACTGAGGTTGGCCCAGGCACCCCATGCGGTGAATATCTGCGCCGGTTCTGGATGCCGGTGGCAATGACAGATCAGGTTGGTGATCTGCCCTATCGTTTACGCATTCTGGGCGAAGACCTTGTACTGTTTCGCGAGAAGAAAGAAGGCAAGCTGGGGCTGACTCACTTGCATTGCTGCCACCGCAACATGAGCCTAGAGTTCGGGATCGTGGAGGAAGGCGGCATTCGCTGCTCTTATCACGGTTGGAAATACGGGCTGGACGGCACCATTCTGGAGACCCCCTGCGAACCGCCCGCATCACAAGTCAAGAAAAAGGCCTGTTTGGGGGCGTATCCTGTGATCGAATACAAAGGGCTCGCCTTTGCCTATATGGGTCCACCCGAAGCCCAACCTCCTTTCCCTGTAATGGACACTTTCGATGATGAGGGTGACGAGCTGGTGCCCTACCTGATCAAATCCCCTTGCAACTGGCTTCAGGTCATGGAGAACGCCTGGGATCCGTTTCATGTGGTCTATCTTCATACGCTGGCCGTGCGCAGCCAATTCATCGACGCCTTTGCCGAAATGCCGATGATTGAGTTTCATGCCAGTGCCACTGGTGATTTTTACACCAATGTGCGGCGTGTAGATGACATCGTCTGGATCCGTATTCATGATCATATGCTGCCGTCATTTACCCAGAACGGTGGGCATTTCCCGGTGCCCAACGGGTCGCGTTACTTTGGGCGTTGCGGGTTGTCGCGCTGGATCACACCCATTGACGACACGAACACCATGGTCATTGCCTGGCGTCATTTCCGCAACGATGATGCCAACGATGACCCGAAGGGCCTGACTGACAAAAGCAAAGTGGGCTTTGGCAAGACCGACTTCTATGGGCAGGATCCCGATCGCCCATATGAAATGCGGCAACGCGACCCTGGCGACTATGATGCCTGGGTTAGTCAGGGGCCCAAAAATATCCATTCACGCGAAAATCTCAGCTTTTCCGACCGGGGGGTGGCCAAGGCGCGCCGGCTGCTGCGAAATGCCATCCGCGCGCTGCAAAACGGAGAACGTCCGGCACAACCGTCTGACAATTTCTCCGGACAGATCATCCCAACCTACGCCGGTGATACGATGCTGAGAATTCCCGTGCAGGAGGGGCGCGACGATGGTGCAGTTCTCAAGGAGATCTCGCATCGGGTGGCCGAGATTTACATGTCCGGCGATCACTTGCAGGGCGATGATCGCAAAGCCTTCATCATTGAGGCACTAAAAACATACGAGGCAAGTTGGTCATGACCACGCGTATCCCTCACAACCCTGGCCGGGTTGACTGGTCAGGTGAAAACCCGGGCATTTACCTCAAGCAGAACGCTGATAAGGAACAGTATGATACTCTGGCACTGTTTTTCCGCGTTGTGCTCTCGCCTTATGGTCGCGGTCACGCGGCAATCATCTTAGGTGCACCGGATCGGGCGCAAGGTTGGCCACATGTTCCAAATCTGATCATGACCGACAACCAGCGTTTGATGCGTTGGATCGTGGATGGCTGGGTGGCCAAAATGCCGACCTTCGTCGGCAAAGCGGGTCTAGAGGCGATGACATGGCTCGACTGCGACAGTGTCGAAAAGCGTCCTGGCAATTTGAAGGCACGTTACTCAGAAACATTACGTGGATCAGGCGTCACGGTCGAAATGATCTGGCACGACATGGGTGCACCTTTGCCGGTCGAGGTGACCAAGGAAAACTCGGCCACCAAAGAGCATGAAATGTATTCGGTGTTTCTGGAAGCAAAATCCGCACAGGTCGTGATCAACGGTACGCCCCTGCCTGGCGTCGTTGCCGATCGACAGTTCTTTGGCCGAACCATGAGCACGGCTTTTCTAGCCTTTTCGGAAACCTGGGTAACGCCACAGGAGGATCTGTGATGCCATTGAACGAGCCGGTCACACCGGGCACCGTAGATTGGACAGGTGAAAACCCGGGCATTCTGCTAAAAGACGACAATGGCGATTTCACAGCGATGGCTTTGTTCTTTCGCGTTGCCTGGTCGCCGGTCGGACAGGGTCAGGTATTGCTGCTTTATGGGACACCTGATCAGGTTGAAGGACCGCCAGAGGCTCCAAATGTGATCCTCAGCGACAATCCAGATCTAACCACATTCCTGAAAAAGAACTTCATCAGCAAACTGGCTGCATTTGCCGATGCACCAGCATTTGCCACCATGCCTGAAATCGGCGCACAAGCTGTGCGAACCTCCGGCGATCCGATGAGCCACCGTTATACCGAGACAATAGTAGGTGAGAGCCTGACCGTCGAACTCGTCTGGGAGGGGCTCCAACCGCCACGGGCGCTGGAACTGTCGCCGCATGAGGTTGCCTCGGGCGAACAGAATATGTTTTCGCTACTCGTGCCGGCGCATTCGGCACAGATTATTGTCAATGGCAAATGGCTGCCAGGTAAGCTGGGAACAAGGGTACAGGCCGGCTACGAAACGACCACCGCGTTCCTATATTTCTCGGAGACATGGATCACCCCGCCGGAGGATCCTTGATGCTGCATCCTGCGGATCAACTCGCATTTGACAGGGCAATGGTAACACAGCCGGTCTGGAACCGGTTCAACACGGCCGCCGACGCGTTGGGGCTTGCGGAAAACACACTGCTTCATGCAGGGCCCGCCTTTGCCGATCCCAATCTAATCACGGCCCCGATCCTTAATTCAGCTTGCGTCGCCGCAGTCTGGCAGGGGCTTGCTCGGGATTTCGACCAGGCCGAGGCGATGATCCTAAATGGTGAAATCGAGTTGAAACCCGCTCAGGATCACGATCTTGTCACTCCTCTGGCCGCTGTTGTCTCGGCAGACATGCCGCTACACACAATTTATGATGCCTGGCGCGGGCAGCAACGTGTGTTCACACCGATCAATGCGGGCAGCCGCCCAGCGATGCGGCTGGGTCAACGATCCAAGGCAGTGTTGGAGCACATCCGCTGGCTCAACACCCGATTTGTGGATGTGTTGGACAATGGGCTCGCCGAAGGTATCGCACTTGTGCCGCTGGCCGTGACTGGCCTGGTGGGGGGGGACGACTGCCATGGACGAACACCCGTTGCAACAGACGCGCTTGTCGCCGAACTGAAAGATCGTACCATTGGCGGGATCAAAGACGAAGAAGCGCTGGCCTTCATGGCCAGCTCGCCGTCGCTGTTCCTCAATCTTTGGATGGCAGCCACAAAATGCATGATGAAGTTGGCCGAAGGTGTCGAAGGTTCAAGTTTTGTCACTGCTGCCGGTGGCAACGGGCGCGAGGTTGGTATCCAGATTTCGGGCTTACCCGGCCAATGGTTTACAATTCAAGCCGATCCACCAAAAGGGAAATTCGAAGTCGATGTGCCCCAGGACAGGGCATTGGGAGCAATCGGTGACAGCGCCGTAATTGAGGCTTTCGGACTCGGCGCCATGGCCATCGAATTGAGCCCAGATCAGAAAAAGGGTCTGGGTGCCTTTCTCCCCGACAACGCTCAAGCACGCAGTTCCGGCCTATCCGTAGGGACACATCCTTATTTTCGAACACTAGATATTCAACTAGGCAGCACGGCACGTGGCGCGGTGGCCGAAGGGTCGGGGCCGGTAATTGGTCTGGGTATCCTCGACAAGCTTGGCGAAGCTGGCCGGCTGGGAGGGGGTATTTATGACATGCCGGTCACCCCCTTCGCTGTGGCCATGGAAATGTTGGAGAAATGACGGAGTTAAACAGGTTCAGCGCGCATGAATTGGCCCGGTTGATCCGCAAGGGTGAAGTCAAACCGTCTCAGGTGATGGCGGCACATCTGGACCGAATTTCGCAACGGGAGCCTGCGATCGGGGCGTTTCAGTACCTCGATGCGGATCACGCCATGGAGCTTGCTCACGCTGCCGATACACTTCCAATCGGTGGGCCGCTCCATGGCGTACCTTTTGTTATCAAAGACATTATCGACACAGAAGCCTTGCCAACAGGTTGGGGCAGCGATCTTTATTCCGATCGACAACCAGACAAAAACGCGACATGCGTCCAGGCTTTTCTGATCGCAGGGGCGATCCCAATTGGCAAGACGGTCACAACCGAGTTTGCCTATTTTCGACCGGGCAATACTGCAAATCCGGCAAGTCCTGGACATACCCCCGGCGGCTCTTCCTCCGGGTCTGCCGCTGCGGTCGCCGACTTCATGGCACCGCTCGCATTTGGCTCGCAGACAGCTGCCTCTTTGATCCGGCCGGCCGCTTATTGCGGTATCTGCGGCCTCAAACCGACCACCGGTAACTATGATCTGAGCGGGGTTATGGGCTTGTCAGGCAGCCTTGACACGCTGGGAGTTCTGGCAAGAGATCCGCGTGATCTGGCGTTGGCAGATGCCGTTTTGCGTGGAGCAAAACTGACACCGCCACCTGAATACGACGTTGCGTTGCCCCGGGTCAGCCTGATGCGTGGTCCCCATTGGGCGGACGGATCGATAGAGATGCGCGACACCTGCACACGTGCGCTGGCAGCCATTGCCGCGACCGGTGCGGAAACAGGTGAAATCACGCACCCGCCGATATTTTCCCGGCTTACACAGGCGCAAATAACCGTCATGGGGTACGAGGCAGCCCGCCTTCGCAAAACAGAGTACCAAATTGGCGTCCCCGGTATCAGCCAGCAATTCCACGATTTGATAGCCGATGGGCTGCTGGTTACAGAAGACGAATATCTTACTGCGGTTGAGACCCGTAACCGTGCATCAACCATGCTGGATCAAATGTTCCGCGACGTGGATGCGTTGTTGGTTCCCTCAGCTCCTGGTCCGGCACCGGCAGGGCTTGGCGCGACAGGTGACCCGGTGTTCTCGCGGATGTGGACTCTGCTTCAGGTGCCCTCAATCGCCCTGCCCTTTGGTGCGGATCACTCTGGGCTACCGCTTGGTATACAACTGATCGGCCCGTACGGAGCAGATAAGCGATTGCTGGACATCGCCCAATGGGTGCACGGGATTCTGCAGGTATCCTGCCGAGCAGCATAAATCCCGCTCTCCGGATGCTGTATCAACCGACCAGCGGCAGCAGTATTGCCAAAGACAGAGGGATGCTCACTGCGGCGATCAGGGTTTGCAATGTGACAATCGCTGCCATCAAAGGGGCATCGCCACCCAGTTGCTTTGACAGCGTGTACGAGGATGCACCAGTTGGCACCACAGAATAAACGACAGCAATTTGCAGCACGTCCCGGGGCAATCCAACCGCCAACCCGACCACCAGTACCGCTATGGGGAAGACCACCATCTTGCCTAAGAACGCAAGGATCAGCGGTAACACACTGGCGGCCATAGCGCGCACTCTCAAATTTGCGCCTACGGCCAACAAGGTAATCGGTAAAGCCCCGGCCCCTAAAACGTCTGCTACATCATGTAAAACCGGGATCCGGTCACCGATCAGCTGGTTGGCGCCGAACGCAAGCAATATCGAAATAACATAAGGATTGCGGGCAAGCTCGCGCAGGATTGCTACAGGCAAACTGGTGGCATTGTCGCGTTGCAGTGCACCGACCAGCATGACCACCATTACGATATTGGTGGTCGGCACCAGTATCGCAGTCGCAAGAATAGCGATATCTAATCCTGTGGGATCAAAAAGATTTGCCGCCAGCGCCAGCCCGATGAATGAGTTATGCCGGGCGCTTCCCTGTAGTATCGACGTACCTTGCGGCGCCGCGAACCCAAAAAGGCGCGCGCTTATGAAGGCAAAGATCAGCGCCGCAACAAACCCGCCCAGAATGGTAACCGAGTAAAGGCCAAGCGCGGATTTATCGAGTGGCGACAGCGAGATTTTGGTAAACAGCAGACAAGGCATCAGTACCCAATAGACAAGCTTGTCGTTCAGGTTCCAGAAATCGGTGCTGGGGATGCCGCCCTTTCGAAGAGCCAAGCCCAAAGCGATGATCAGAAAGATCGGCAGGATGGAAGTCAGTGTCGTCAGCATGGCGATCCGTGGGCAAAAATGAACACACCCAACCCGACACTTTCAAAGAGTGAAGATCAATGTCATTCGACGCCGAAATTGTACCTCGGTCATCAGGATGCTTCGGACTCGTCGTCGATGACGCCCATTGCATCGATTTCGACCAATAACGATGGATCAGCCAATCCCTGCACGACAACACCGGTCGAACAGTGGTGCACGCCGTCAAACCAGCGATTGATCGCCTCATAAACGGCGGGGCGATAGGAGATGTCGGTGACATAGACGGTAAGTTTGCAGACATCCGCCAAACTGCCCCCGGCTTCTTCCATCCAGCGCTGGATGTTGCGGCAGGCCTGATCTGCCTGTACGCCCGGATCGCCTTCACCAATCAATGTTCCGTCCAGCAGAGTACCAACCTGTCCCTGCATGAACACAAAATCACCTCGGGCCCGGATCGCTTTGGAATAGGTCGCCTGCGCGTGATAGCGGGTCTGGTACTTGTGGATATGTGTGCGGGTCATGACATCCCTTTCTTCAGGTGACGGCGCGAGCCAGATAGTCCCCTACCATGTCACTAAAGCTCTGTTCGACAGCGAATTCGAAACCATCCTTACATCGCATCACCAATGCCTTGAGGCCAAACAGTTCAGTATAGGTGACAGCGTCTTTGCCGAATGCAGTGTCATGCAGATCCAACGGGCAGGCAATGGCCATCACTTCGCCCGCTTGCGGACCCACTACTTTGAAAAAGGCCAGAGTATCCGAAATCTGCACAATACTGATATCGGCGGGACAATCGGTAGGCTTGAGCTGTGCTCTCAACGTTTGTTCCAAATCCAGCGAAGCACGGGCGATCCAGTGGTCTCGCCCGATGTGATACAGCTCAATCGCATCTTTCTCTGTTCGTCTATTAGGCTTATCGGACAAACGGGGCAAAGCGTCCCCCACCCAGTTTTCAATCGCTGCCGACGCCCCTTTGAGATCGAACAGTGCGTTCAGACTCTGGCGTGTGATCTGTACGTCATAGCTCATCTCAGGACCTCAGCAATTTGCCGTCGGGGTCGTGGAACACCGGCTTGGTAATGGTGACTGGGATAACCCCATCTTTCAGGCGCACATGGGCGGATTCCCCATGCCGCGCGTGCCCGTTTTCCAGCAACGCCAAACCGACCCAACGGTCGTTCACCACACTCCAGACACAGGCGGTGACGAGCCCCTCGGTGGCTTCTTTTCGGCCTCCGGGGGTGAGCGGTGCACCTTCAGGCACTTGTCGATTGGGGTCTTCAGGAAGAATGCCAACCAGTTCTCGCCGGGTGCCGCCACCTTCACGACGCAGCTCAATCGAACGCTTACCCAAATAGTCAGGCTTCTTCTTCGACATGACCCATCCCATACCCAGATCGTGGGCATCTACAGTGCCGTCCACCTCATGCCCCAGAGACAGAAAGCCCTTTTCGACCCGC
Source organism: Ruegeria sp. CDSC042 (assembly GCF_059610745.1). Lineage (NCBI taxonomy): Bacteria > Pseudomonadati > Pseudomonadota > Alphaproteobacteria > Rhodobacterales > Roseobacteraceae > Ruegeria > Ruegeria sp. CDSC042. Next base: position 130,092 of record NZ_JBXWOF010000006.1, on the reverse strand, counting down.
AGAACGTGGCTGGATTCCGAACCCACTGGCAGAATGCCAAAGGGCGCGCCCACCTCGATCACTTTATTCCACAGTTCAGCCATGTGGCGCGGCGCGACGTTGACCTCAAATGACAGCTCGCCAGTGAAACTGACACGCACGACGCGGACCGGGATCCCAGCCACGGTGCCGTCGCGGAAAGACATGAAAGGAAAGGCCTCAGACGACAGGTCAATATCTGTTCCCAACGCCTGCATGACATGGCGTGCGTGGGGGCCGCATATGGTAGCGTTGTTCCATTGGCTGGTCACAGTAGTGATCATGACCTGCCAGTCGGGAAACTCGGTCTGAAGAAGCTTTTCCATGTGCTGGTTGACCGCGTCTGCATGACCCGTCGACGTTGAGACCATCCAACGGTGCTCGTCCAGTCGAAAGACCACCCCGTCGTCCAGGATCAGCCCGTCATCAGACAGCATGAGACCATAACGCCCGTCACCGGGTTTCAGGCTGGACATGACATTTGAGTAAAGAAAATCGAGAAAGTGCGGGACATCACTCCCTTTCAGCTCGAATGTGCCGAGGGGGGAGCCGTCATAGACGCCTACACCGTCGCGCACCGCACGACATTCGCGGTTCACAGCCTCCTGCAACCCTTCTCCAGGTTTGGGGAAGTATCCAGGACGCTGCCAACGGGCGCCAGCTTCGTACATCACCGCACCATTGTCCTTGTTCCACTGCGTGACCGGCGTGTGGCGGTAGGGGAACAGCACTGTCTCCTCGCGCAAGCCTCCGATCGCGCCAAAGGAAACTGGTGTGTAGGGAGAGCGAAAGGTTGTCGTTCCGACATCCTGCAAGGGCACACCCTTTTGCATCGCAACAGTACCGATAATGTTGATATTACCGGTTTTTCCCTGGTCGATGCCCATGCCGCCGGTGGTATATCGCTTGACGTGCTCGACATTGTCATAGCCTTCGCGCAGGGCCAAGTGTACATCGCTAACCGCCACATCGTTCTGCAGATCCAGAAATGCCTTTCCACGTTGCCCCGCGACGTCTACGCGCCATAGCGGCTCGATGGCATAGGGCAGGTCCGAACCTCCTTCGATAATCCCGTCAAGCGTCAACTCTCCTGCGGCAGCTCCGACAGCGCGGCAAGCTTGGGCGGCCTGATCGGGTACGAAAGCGGACAACTCCTCATCAAACCGCAGAGTACTTCTGGATTGAGACCACAGATGCACGGTTGGGTTCCAACCGCCGGAATGGCCCAGCAGGTCACAATCGATCCAGGTCTCCGCCCCACTACTGACGGATACCGCACGTACCGCGCGCACCCGCTTGTGACCTCGCACACCTGCGGCGACGGTGCCTGTATGAACGGTGACGCCCTGTGCCATATCCAGTGCGGCTTGCGGCACTGTATCGCGACTGTCTAGGATTGCGACGACCAACACACCTGCTGCCATTAGGTCAGCTGCAACTGCGTAAACGCTGTTGTTGTTGGTAAAAAGAACAACTCGTTGTCCCGGAGTGACACCCCAACGATTGACATAAGCCTGTACTGACGAAGCCAGCATGACGCCCGGCCGATCATTGTCTGCAAAAACCATGGCGCGTTCGGTGGACCCGGTGGCGACAACCACCTCGTCTGCACGCACCCGCCAGCTCCGCTCCAAAATATTGCCTTCTAAGGGTTCCCGTTCATTCACAATCAAAAGATTATGTTCGCGATAGGCCCAGACCGTTGCATTTTGCAGATGGATAACGTTGCCCATCCCACGCAATTCTTCAACAGCTTCAGCCACCCAGTCCAATGCGGATCGCCCGTTGATTTTTAGATCCCGGTTCAACAGGCTGCCACCTGCCTCTGTTCCCTCATCAGCAATGAACACACGTTTGCCAGACCTGCCCGCCTCCAGCGCGGTCTGCAATCCGGCAGGTCCCGCACCAGCGATCAACACATCGGCATGGGCATGACGCGCTTCGAAGTGGCCCGAAGTAGGAGGTTGCGCGGGTGCTGCCGCCAGCCCCGCAGCTTTGCGGATAGATGGTTCGAACAGATGCCAGTTGGGCCACTTGAATGTCTTGTAGTAGAAGCCAGCTGGAATGAAGCGTCCTAATAGCTGATTAACGCCACCAAGATCAAACTCGGGCGAAGGCCAGCAGTTGACTGAGCGGGCGCTCAGCCCATCGCGCAGCGGCACAGTTGTTGCCGGACGGTTACCCGATGAATCTTCACCGTCCAGCTCGACTAAAGTCGCCGGTTCCTCAGGTCCATGACCAACGATGCCGCGCGGGCGATGATATTTGAAACTGCGGGCTGTGATACGGACCCCATTGGCCAGCAAGGCCGAGGCCAGAGTATCTCCTTTGTAACCTTCATAGGTTTTTCCGTTAAACCGGAACGTCATTGGGCTGGTACGATCTATACGCCCGCCCGAAGCACGACGATTACTCTGAGCCATCGGGTGCCTCCACAATGTCATGGGTTCGGGTATCGCGCCAGATTGTCAGCCATTCACCGCAACCTCGCCCGTGCCACCATTTTTCCTGCACCGGTCCTAACGGGTTCGGTGCTACAGTCAGGTACTCAACCCATTCCGCGTCGCTCACGGCATTTGGATCAGGCCGATCGGCACCGACAGGGCCGCCAAAGATAAATTCACTTTCGTTACGCTTGCCGCAGAATGGGCAGGGGATAAGCAACATGGTCCTGTCCTCTCTATCGGGCGGTTGTGGTGCCGGCTTCCATCACAAAATCCAGATGACGGAATCGGTCGAGGGTAAATGAAGACATCAGCGGATGAGGCTGACCCTTAGCAACCAGATGGGCCAGGGTCAGACCGCCTGCCGGGATCGCCTTGTAACCACCCCACCAACCCGCCGTGATGAACAGCCCCGGCACTTCGGTCTGATCCATGATAGGCGAGGCGTCATGCGCGATATCCAGATGCCCGCCCCATTGTCGCATCAGCTTGAGCTTTTTGAATGACGGGAACAACGACAACATCGTCGTCACAGTATCTTCGAACACGTTTTGCTTGATGTCCCGGCGAAAGCTCTGGCCCATGTCAGGCGCGCCGCCAATTACCATTTCACCCTTGTCAGATTGACTGAAATAGAACCCGCTGTCGGGGCAATTCACGATCACATCGACCAACGGCTGGACTGGCTCGGAAACAAAAGCTGTCAGGTTCATAGTTCGCAACGGCAGCTTCAGCCCGGCGGTTTCCGTCAACGTTGTGGTATGTCCAGACACCGCTACGACAACTTTCTTGGCTCGAATGGTTCCGCGATTGGTTTCGACACCGTCGATCGCGCCGTCTGCACCTCGGATCAGCGATTGCACTGCGGTCTGCTGGTGGATCTCGACCCCCATCGCGTCCGCCGCGCGGGCATATCCCCAGGCCACTGCATCATGCCGGTTCACACCCGCATCGGTATGTACCATGCCGCAAATGATTGGCAGCCGAGCATCAGGTCCTCCGCCAGTCAGCGCGGGAATGCGACGGCGTAATTCGTCTGTATTGATCTGCTCGTAAGTTGAGCCGTAGATGTCCATGACCAATTGCCGTCGCCGAAGCTCTCGCAGCTTGGGCCAAGTCTGTACGACATCTACCATGGTGCGCTTTGAGTGCATCATATTGAAGTTCAGCTCTTGCGTAAGCCCTTCGTACATCGCGACTGATTTGACATAGAACGGGATCGACTCGTCCCGCATGTAGTTTGAACGGATTGTCACCGTATTGCGCGCGATGTTACCGCCGCCCAGCCAGCCTCGCTCCAGCACGGCGACGTCGGTAATGCCAAATTCCTTGGCCAGATAATAGGCAGTGGCCAGACCGTGACCCCCTGCCCCAATCACGACAACTTCATACTGGTCTTTCAGGGGTGGGCTTCGCCAGGCCAAGGGCCAGTTGCGATGGCCAGAGAGCGCGTTTCGAGCGAGTGAGAACACAGAGTATTTTTGCATGTTGGTAATTATATTTACTAATAAGCAAAGTTCGTCAATAAATAAATTTACCTGAATGCAATCCCCGTTTTGGCGCGCCGCTGCATTTGAACGAGTCATCGCGCACATCGCGTGCATGACTTGTTGTGGTATTTGCTGGTTTGGTCAGGTTATTTCGGGTAGGGTGCGTCATGCATGTTCGCATCAAACAGTTTCACCGAAACCTAGCCGGAAAATGGTCAACCCGGTCGAAATGGCCCTGTTTCATCATAAACTGTCGCAGCTCTCCAACATCCTAACTCCATGAGAACTTAGGCGCATAGCGCCTGTTTTTTTACCGCCCTCAATCTCGGGTGGAATCTATGGATGGAAAAGCAATGACAACATCAACTGAAACTATGACGGTTCAGGATACCTATGCACGCGACGGTGTCGTGCTGCTAAGGGATATCCTATCTGACGAATGGCTGACCAAACTGCGACACGCTGTAGATACCGAAATCAAAAAGGGCGACCGCTATTTCGCCTACAAGAATATGCGTGAAACGCCGGGTGTGTTTCAGGACTATTGCCTGAAGTCGGATATCGGCCAGCGCGTGTCTCAGGTAGCTGGCAGCCCATGGACATCGCTGATCTATGACCAAATATTCGTGAAGGAGCCGGGAACGCAGACTCAAACCGGATGGCATACAGATCAGCCTTATTGGCCGGTATCCGGCCCGATCATGACAATGTGGATCGCGCTTGACCCGGTCGACCCGGACAATGGAGCGCTGGAATTTGTACGTGGTTCACATGCGTGGGGGGCCAAGTACCGTCCGTTCAAAACCGATCAACTCGGTGGTTTTCTACACTATCTGGAACAGGACAATCCCGACTATATCGATATGCCAGATTTTGAGGCAAACCGCGACGACTACGACATCTTCCATTTTGAGAATATGAAGCCCGGTGATGCATTGGCCTTTGACGGGATGACCGTGCATTCTGCTATGGGTAACAGAACCACCACCCGTCGCAGGCGAGGGTATGCAATCCGATTTGCCGTTGACGGAGCAACTTATGAGCCACGCGATTCCGTCACCGAATGGCTGCATGATGACAGTCTTAAACCCGGCGCGCCGTTTGCCGGTGGACGGTTCCCCGTCATCTACGAAACTGCGTAAATCTGCGGCAGAGGGCTGGATTTCCCAGCCCTCTGCCAAGATCTCAGGCCTTCCGCGCGACGGCCTCCTGTGACGTATTCTCGGCCTCGATAGCACGGTCAAGAACGCGTCGGAATTGTTTGGCGCCCGCATCGAGGCCCAAATCAATATTCGACGTGGTGGCGTTCTTCATACCTTTGTGGACTGCCTCCAGCACATCCTTATCCTCAAGAAATGCCATACGCGCACCGTCATTCATGTAGGTTGACACTTCGGCATCGTCGGCAAGGGAATTACGATGCTGGAACCAGAAATACCTCGTCCGATCCTCATCAATCGGGGTCATGAAATTATATGAGATATTGATGAAGGTTTCAGCAACCGGACTCTTGTCATACCCACCGGTTCCAACCGGTGTGTAAATGGACTTGTTCAACCCGATGGCAGGCATGCACATCTCATAATGTTGCAGGCGGTCGCATTCGCCCCCGAACGTCACAAGCTTGGAATAGTAAGGTGAAGGCGGTTTGTTCTCAATCCAGCGCGACACTATTACACCGCGATCTGTTTTTTCCACGTTCAATGGTTCTTCGTCCGTCCCTGCTCCCGCAAACGAACTCACGTGCACCCAAGCCACATGGCTGGGATCAAGCAGGTTGTCACAGACCCAAAGGTAGTGGCAATCGATATCCATCACCCCACCATCCGTCATGCCCCAGGTTGTGTTATCGAAATTCTCTACGGGGAAAATCTGATCAGGATTTGCCAGTGCCGGATCCCCCATCCAGATCCAGAGCAATCGATAGCGGTCAACCACCGGATAAGATCTGACAACCGCACGGCGTGGGGTCATCCCACGCTGGGTGGGGCTGTCTATGCACTTGCCCGAGCAGCCGAAAGTCAAACCGTGATAGCCGCACTCGACCAGATCGCCTATCAGATTGCCCTTTGACAAGGGCAGCTTGCGATGCGGGCACGCATCCTCCAGGGCAACCGGCGCGCCATCCTGCTGGCGATAAAGCACGACGTTTTCGCCCAGAAAGGTCTCGGCCTTCAATTCGCGACCAATATCTTTGCTCCATGCGGCAACATACCAGCAGTTTTTCAGATACATGATCCCGCTCTCCGTTCAATATCTAGCTTGCGCCAATATGGGGTAATTTCCCCGCACTTCGCCATGCTGGATTGGTAATGGGACATATAAGGTCTACTAATTTGACTCGTTTGCGAGCAGCGGGATGTCGGGTTGCGCTTTGGCTTCGGCATGAATCCAGTTCAGGAATTCGCTGACCTTTTGGCTATCCTTCGTCTCATGCCGCCGCACCAGCCAGTAGGACAAAGGCGATTGCGTCAAATGTGGGAACGGTCGCACCAATCGGCCATCACAGAGCGCGTCGATCACGAGCGGCTCACGACCGAGCGCCACGCCGAGCCCTTCGATTGCAGCTTGTACAACCATATTCGACTGCCCCAACCGACGTGTACGCAGCACTGTCGGCAAGTTAAGATCACATTGCCGGGCCCAGAATTCCCACGTCGGGTTAGCCGCACCATGACGTAGGTTTTCATCCACAAGCAGTGTGTGACGAGGCAAATCTTTGATGCCATGAAGATCGGGTAACAGAGCTGGAGCACAGACAGGAAAAAGCCGTTCTTCCATCAACAGATCGGCCTGCAACCCTGGGTACTCACCCAGCCCATACCGAATGCCGATATCCGCATCGGCACCAGAAAAGGGGTGCTGCCCGGTATCTGTAGCGATCGAAATCGACAGGTCGGGATGCGCCAAATCAAAGTGAATAAGCCGCGGAAACAACCAGTTAAACGCAAAGCCCGGCAGACATGAAATGACTATTGTTCGGTCGCTGCGAGTTTTATCCCGCAGCTGAGCGCAGACGTCAGAAATACGCCCCAATCCATCGGATATAGCCAGAGCCAGCTGTTCGCCCTCACGTGTAGGACGTGACTGACGCGCACCGCGTACCAGCAATTCTCTGCCAAGCCATTCCTCCAGCGACCTTACATGCTGGCTTACCGCACTTTGACTTACACCCAGCTCTTCGGCTGCTGACGAAAAGCCGGAATGGCGGACGACCGCCTCAAAAGCGCGAAGCGCCGAATATGGCAAATTCAGGATCATATTAGCTATCCTAATGTCAGGCATTACTTCTTTCAAATGGATTAGAGTCGATACAGGGCTCTAGATTTCTAAGATCAAATCTTTGGGGGTACTGATGTCCGACACAACGCCCGGGCGAGGAGCGCTAAACCTTCTGGTGAACTGTGCCCATGCAACAGCGGGCGACCGGTTGCTGATCGCCTACGAGCCTCCGCAGTTCGGGTATTTCGACTCAAATTGTGTAGACATCGTCAGCCAGGCGGCACAGCAGCTAGGGCTAATTGTTGATGCGGTTGATGTGGGTTTCAACCCTGACAACCCCCATCTCTCGCCCGACCTTCTTGTCCGATTTCGGGCTGCAGACATCATCCTGTTCTTGGCGCGCTTGGGCGATCAGTTGCGGTTTTCGGACATGCCGCGGGGCAAAAGGATCATTGTCAGTTTTGCGGTGAACAAAGAACTGCTGGGCTCGGGGTTTTCGAACGGCCACCACGATGCGTTTTTGGAACTCAAGTCAGACGTCAATGCGGTGCTTGATGCGGCAGACGAAGTCCGGATCACCTGCCCGCTGGGAACTGATGTACGTGGACACCCGATTATGGATCTGAAGCCCACTGGGGATACCTCGATCCTGCGCTTTCCAATGTCCGTCTTTACACCGGTTCCAGCACATAGTTTTTCTGGCAGGGTGGCCGTCAGTTTTCTTACCGGGACCGGGTCGAGGTATTATGACAATTATACTATCGAATTCGACGAACCGGTTTTTGCAATCATGGAAAATGGCCAGCTAACGCGGTTTGACGGCGACCCTGCTAATGTTGCAAGAGCTGAGGCCCACTATGATCGGGTTGCCGGGCAGTTCGACATAGATCGTAATTTTGTACATTCATGGCATGCTGGGATTCACCCAGGCTGCGGATATCCCTGGGATATGCGAGAAAATTACGAAAGATGGGGCGGGTCTGCTTTTGGCAATCCGCGTATTCTGCATTTCCACACTTGTGGTGCTTATGCCCCCGGTGAAATCAGCTGGAACGTAATCGATCCGACCATTGTGATCGACGGCGAGACTTACTGGGACAATGGTGTTTTTTACGCTGAACGGCTGCCTGCTGGACCGTCAATTCTCGATCGCCATTCCTGCGCGGCGGCATTGTTTGCTGATCCTGATCCGAATATCGGATTGCGTGCGGTTATCTGATCATTCCTAACTTGATCGAATCGCGCCCAGATAGGATGATCTATTGTTAATAGGACCCGATCAAGTTGGTCTTATGGTGCGGAGCACTCCCGTCTCCGGTGCCGGTATGTACGAAGAGGGCAAAGTCCCCCCGCACCGGCAAAATTATGGAACCCATATGTCAAAAGCTATCGTTACGCCGCTGACTCAGGCCTTGGCCGAAGGAAAACTCACGCGCGAAGAACTCAAAGGATTCATGCAACGTTCAAACGGACCGGGATTGCGCCATCTGGCGCTTTGGATCCTGTTGCTTGCGTTCACCACGACGCTGATAACACTTGCCTGGAACAGCTGGCTGATCTGGCCGGCAATGTTCCTTCAAGGCGTTGTCCTGGTGCATCATTTTTCGTTGCAGCACGAATGTGTGCATTACACTGTGTTTCGGACACGTTGGCTGAATGATTTGGTTGGTCAGATCTGTGGGCTGATCATCATTCTGCCACACCGGTTTTTCCGGTACGAGCATTGCGACCATCATACCTATACCCAACTCACCGGCGAAGACCCTGAACTTATCCCTATGCCCAAGACGATTGGACAATATCTTCTTTACCTTTCAGCCCTGCCCTATTGGCGCGGTAAGTTCACCGAAGTGTTCCGACATGCCCGCGGACGGCTGAACGAGACAGAGTTGCGCTTCATCCCCAAGGTCGAGCACAAAGCGGTTTTTCGGGACGCGCGCAGGATGCTTGCCATTTACACCGCCATTTTTCTAGCCATGGCTCTGACCGGCTGGTGGGGCCTGATCTGGTATTGGATCATTCCACTGTTTCTGGGGGAACCAGTTATGCGATTTGTGCGAATGACCGAGCATGTGGGGCGACCAACGGTTGCCCAGATGTCGGAAAACACCCGCACCAATCTGGTATCAACACCGATGGCCTTTCTGTGCTGGAACATGAACTATCACGCGGAACATCATTACGTTGCATCGGTTCCATTCCATTCGCTGCCGCGTTTGCATGAAAAGCTGAAGGATCACATTTTTGTCGAAAGAGGCGGCTACTTGGCAGCGCATCGTGACATTCTGCGGCAAATTTTGCAGCGTGAACCCGAGCAATCGGCAGAGGTTTGAGCGATGGGAAATGAGAAACCATGGCGCGACCTGATCGATGTTGCGAAGCTGGAAAAGAACTGGGTCACGCGCGTTGAGATCGGACCACGGCTAATTGCCGTTTATGATACGCCAAGCGGTGTTTATGCCTCGCTGGCGCTGTGTAACCATGGCGGCGCTGATTTATGTGACGGCTACTTCGATGGACACGTGATTGAATGTCCGTTGCATCAGGGCGCGTTCGATGTACGAGACGGCAAACCCGTGTCAGCACCCGCAACGCGAGCAATGCGCATTTTTGACACTCGGGTCGAAAATGGAATGGTTCAGGTCAGGCTATGAATGTGTCCACATACCTGTCAGCCATGTGCGCTAGGCAAGCGCCGGTATTCCGGGCATAGCCACATATCCGTGTAATGCTTCAACCCGTCGGATCCAATTTTGAACCGACGGGTACGGGGACAATGGAATGTTGCCCTGATAAGCTAACGCTGTGTACGGGTAACAGGCCAGATCCGCCAGGGTCAGCCTGCCACACGTCAGCCAAGGGCTGTCTGACAACTGCCGCTCCATGATCTCCAGCGACGCCTCGCCCAGTGATTGCGGTCCGATCAGATCAACATCCCGTTCAAATAAAACAATCGCTCTGGCTGTTGCCATGCCGTGAAATATCTCATTGACCGAGAATGAGAGCCACTGCTGAATCTCGCCGTGTTCTTCCGGTGTCCTGGGTCCCCAATTCTCAGCGTCGTATTTCTGTGCCAGGTACAACATGATTGCCGTACTGTCGCGCAGAACAAATCCGTCATCATCGATAACAGGAACCTTGTGCAGCGGGTTTATCCGCAGAAACTCTTCCTGTGTCTGGTCGCAGTTCAGCAGATCAATATCGATGAGCTGATATTCAAGTTTCAGCATCGACAACAACAATCGGACTTTGTGGCAGCTACCAGATAACTTGAAATCATAAAGACGTATCATTCGGGTCGTCCGACCTATCGTTTATCCGATCGTTTTTCGAGGCGGGCAAAGATACGGCTGAGGCCAAAACAGACGATAAAATAGAAAGCTGCTGTCGTGATCCAGGCCTCAAAGATCATACGTGAGGACGCAACAAGTTCGACGGTCTTGTATGTCAGTTCCTGTACTGAGATCAGTGACAAGATCGAGCTGTCCTTAATCAACGAAATAAATTGGTTTGCCAGCGGCGGGACCACTTTCTTCAACGCTTGAGGCAGGACTACATAGCGAAGTTCCTGTAGTTGACTCATCCCGATCGAACGCGCGGCTTCGCGCTGGCCTTTCGGAATTGACTGAATACCCGCCCGGATAATTTCTCCGACAAAGGCGCTTTCAAACAACGCCAGAACGATGACTCCGGAAACCAGCGAAGGGAAACGCCGCATCTCGCCAAAAAAGAAAGTCCAGACCTGGTTGTTCTCTTGCCGCGCGATCCCACGCGCCCAGCGTTCGAGATTCAGGGCGTCAATCAGTTGTTGGGACAGGAAAAAGAAGAAGATAAAGACGACAACAACCGGTGGCACGTTGCGCAAAAACTCGAGGTAGGTTCGGGCCAGCATCCGGATTGTCAAATTAGCTGAACACCGGGCAACGCCCAAAATAGTGCCCAACAGAAGGGCCAGAATGCCGGAATAGATACTGATGCGGACGGTGGCAGCTAGCCCCTGCAAAAGCAGGTTGGCAAAGTACTCTTCACGACTTGAATGCCAGCCGACTATATATCCAGGAATAAGCTCCCAGCGCCATTTGTAATTGAGCGTGCCTTCGATCGACAGCCAGATATACCCGAAAAAGGCAATCAAAATCGCCATGATCAGGTAGTCGGGCCATCTGAGCTTCTTGATGAAATTCTGCACCGGGCGCGCTCCGCGTCAATCTCGGGGGCGGTGCACCCGCCCCCGGTTAGTTTAGTTACTGCGCAACCTGATCAGCCCACTCTTCGGTGGCGAACCAATAGTTGTGACGCTCTTCCAGCCAACCGGACCGCCATTGCTGTGCAATCCAGTTGTTGAAAAAATTCATGGCATCCGGATCACCTTTGCGCACCCCAAAGGCCTCACCGCGCGGGTCATAGAGATTTTCGAACGGAACGGACAACGTTTCAGGATTGCGCCCCGCTTCGCGGTTTGGAGTCGGTTGAGCAGCCATTGATGCATGCGCGTTGCCGTTTAGAACTTCCTGGGTCGAGGCCCCGTCCTCATCGAACAAAAGCAAGGTCGCATCAGGGAAGTTCTGTGCGATCACCGCAGCCGGGGTCGCACCGCGGCGGGCGGCAAAAGTGATCTCTGGTTTATTGAAATCTTCCAGTGTCATGCCTTCGGTCATCGATTTGTTGGCCAGGATGGCCAGACCTGAATAGGCGTAAGGATCGGTAAAGTTGATGGTCAGGTTTCGCTGCGCGGTCATCGACATACCTGAGATAATCACGTCGAAATTGGACGACACCAACGCAGGGATGATGCCATCCCAGGCGGTTGGAACGAATTCGACCTCGACCCCCATGTCTTCGGCCAATTTGCGCCCAACATCCAGTTCGAAGCCGATCAGCTCACCATTATTGTCACGCATCGACCACGGCACGAACAGTGAAAGACCAATCCGGATCACCCCGTCCTGCTTGATGGTTTCAATCACACTTTCACTGGACAGTTCCTGGGTCGCGCTTTGTGCCCAGCTTGAGGTCGCCAGTCCAGTCGCCACGACCGCACCCAGGGCTACCCCGAGCATTCTGCGAGAAAGCTTCATATTGGTTCTCCTTGTTGTCCGACAATTTGTTCAGGTTTATTGGTCGACGGCATATTTCTTCTCCAGATAGCTCACGCCGATCGACAGGATCAGGGTCACCACCAGATAGACCAATGCGATGGTGAACCAGATTTCGAAACTCATGTAGGTGTCAGAAATGATGTTACGTCCGAAAGTGGTCAGTTCGGCCACCGCAATCACGCTGACAATTGCTGATGATTTGATCAGATGAACGACCTCGCCGGTCATCGGCGGGAGCATGAACCGCACCGATTGTGGCAGGATGATGTAACGATATATCTGAAAGGGGCTCATCCCGATGGATTTGGCCGCTTCCCACTGGCCCGTGGGGATGGCGTTGATCCCCGCCCGCAAAATCTCAGATATCAACGCAGAATGAAACACCGCCAGGGTCAAGATACTCGCGGTATAACGATTAAACCCGAAGATCGGACCCAGCACATAGTAAAAGAGATAAAGCAGAACCAAGAGCGGGATGTTTCGGATAAGCTCAAGGTAGCCAACCGCAACCGCTGAACCCACGACCAGTCCGGACAGCCGCAATAGCGCCAACAACAACCCCAGAACGGTTGCCAGTAAAAAGGCCGTGACGGATAGTTGAATAGTGGCGACCAGACCAATCGGAATTTCGCCCCACTCGAACCCAACCTCGGTATTGCGGTACAGGAACTGTGGTACGCGGTACCACTGCCAATTATACCCCATGCCCTGAGCACCAGCATAAGAGCCATAGGCAATCAAACCTACGATGATTGTATAGATAGCGATCGATACGGGTACTGAGCCAAAAAACCTCTTAATGACCGGCGGTTTCGGCAGCGCCTGACCTGTAGGTCCCGATATGCCCAAATCGCTCATATCAGTGTTCCAGAATTTGGTTTAGGAACAAGCGACAGCGTTCGCTTGAGGGGTTGGTAAAGAACTGTTCCGGCGGCGAAACTTCGACAATTTGCCCCGCTTCCATAAAAACCATCGTATCAGCGACCTTACGGGCAAATCCCATCTCATGGGTGACGACGACCATGGTCATACCGGTCTCAGCAAGTTCAACCATCACATCCAGCACTTCGTTGATCATTTCGGGATCAAGGGCAGAGGTCGGCTCATCAAAAAGCATGATCCGGGTTTCCATGCACAGGGATCGGGCAATGGCCACCCGCTGTTGTTGTCCACCAGATAGTTGAGCCGGGTATTTATCTGCTTGTTCAGGAATGTGGACCCGGTCCAGATAATTGCGCGCAGTCTCTTCGGCCTGAGATTTTGATACCTTGCGCACCTTCATCGGTCCGATCATCAGGTTTTCAAGAACAGTCAGATGCGGAAACAGATTGAACTGTTGGAAGACCATCCCAACTTCTTGCCGTAATTCGCGGATTTCCTTTATGCCTTCATATACTTCGATCCCATCGATCACGAGACGCCCGGAATTGTGCCACTCCAAACCATTGAAACAGCGGATCAACGTAGATTTCCCCGAACCGGACGGGCCGCAGATCACCACCTTTTCACCCTGATGAACACTCAGATCAATGTTCTTAAGCGCATGAAATGAGCCATAGAATTTATCCAGGTTGGTTACCTCAATCATGGGAGAAGGTTGGTTCATGACGGGCCTGTCGTTTCGGGAGACCACACTTTCGGGTGTCCTCGTGAGTGGATGGAAGCAGAGGTGAGAAAGCTACCGCCCCGAAAAACCGTCGGGAAATTCTGTTGCCGTGGCTCGATCCGGGGATTGCCCAGATAGCAGCCGTTGGCTTGGCGATGCGATTGAGTGGAGCAATCGGGCAAGGCCATAGAATCCTCAAATCTGTTGCACGCTAATTAATATGGTTGCTTAATATGCAATATTCGTCAATAAAAAACTCAACGGGCAGGTTTTGACTGCCTAAAAATTGAGCTGACGACCAAGGGAGGAAACATAAATGTCTGCCTGGATTCGGATGATTTCTGACGAAGAAGCCGACGATCAGCTAAAGGCCACATTGGATATGGCACGCACGCCGCACGGGACGGTGGATAATGTCATGCGCGTGCATTCCCTGCGGCCCAACACAATGAAAGGGCATGTTATTTTGTACCGAGCGTGCCTGCACGATCACGCAAACTCCATACCGATGTGGTTTCAGGAAGTCATCAGCTCTTACGTGTCGACCCTGAACAACTGCCCCTACTCCTATGCCAACCACTGGGCAAACGCTCGGCACCTGATTGATAACAATGCGCGCGCCGATGAAATTGAAGCTGCGCTAAAAGCCCACCAACCGCAGGATGCTTTTGAAGGGGCACACCTTGCTGCATTGATCTATGCCGAGAAACTTACCCTAGCACCCGGAACGATGGTTGAGACGGATGCAACCACACTGAAAGATGAAGGTTGGGAGGACGGCGAGATCCTCGAAATCAACCAGATTGTGAGCTATTTCAACTATGCCAACCGTTTACTAAACGGTCTCGGCGTCACCACGGATGGGGACGTCGTGGGTTACTACGCCGACGAGTGACAGGATGTATCATGCAAGGTGACACTCCGGGAAGACAAATTGATCGCGCCATCGGCGCGTCGCTAAAAGAGCTGCGCCAAAGCCGGAAGCAATCAGCCCGCCGACTTGCCGAACAGTCTGGCATATCTGCGGCGATGGTCAGCCGCATAGAGAATGGATTGGTTTCGCCCTCGATCGACACATTGGCCGCATTGGCCGAGGCGCTTGAAGTGCCCATCGTCTCGTTGTTTCGCGAAGCAAGAACGGATCACACCGACTATACCCTCGTTCGTCACGGGCAGGGATTGAAATCCACCCGGCTGGCCAGCGGTCATTCCCATGAGTATGTCAATCTCGCGCTACATTCCCGGAAAGATCTGAGGTTTCAGGCACGCCGTGTAACCCTGCTGCGTGACGAGGGCCATCCACCAACCTACGTGGGTCACGGCGTTGTCTTTGTTCAGGCGATAGAGGGGCAAGCGGTTTATCGTTATGGTGAGGCCCGGTTCACTTTGTCGGCGGGGGACAGTATCAGCGTGGATGCCGAACTGAACCATGGGTTTGAAGAAGTTTTGACACCCGAATTTGTCTTTTTGACCGTGCAGGCCGAGCGCCCGTAATGACCTGCTGATATGGCCATTCCAGCCGAACTTGATCTGACACGCGGACCGATCTCGGCGCATTTTCGAACACTGGCAATTCCTGCCGCAGTCGGAATGCTGTTCAACACCCTCTACAACGTCGTGGACATGTTCTTTGCTGGGCTTTTGTCCACCAGCGCACAGGCCGGGTTGGCACTGGGGTTTCAGGCGTTTTTTATTGCCATATCGGTCGGCGTTGGGCTTGGGGCCGCGATGAGCGCTCTTGTTGGAAACGCTCTGGGAGCCGGCGATCATCGCAAAGCCCGTCGGCTGGCAGCGCAAGGAATGAGCTATGGACTCATAGCGTCCGGCCTATTGGCATTGGCTGGGCACTGGTATGGTCCAGCTCTGATCCGGCTGGTGTCTGAGCCGGGCGCATATCGTGATGCGGGGCTGCGTTACTTCTATTGGTTGCTTTTGGCTCTGCCTGGGTTCTTGCTGGCGTTTGGGTGCAACGGTATCCTACAGGCGCACGGCGATGCGGTTTCGATGCAGCGCGCACTCGTGGTCGCATTTTTTGTCAATATCGGTCTAAACCCGCTGTTGATCTATGGCATTCCAGGTCTGGTTCCCGGCATAGGCTTCGATGGTTTGGCTGTCTCGACCGTCATCAGTCAGACCGGCGTCATGGTCTTCATGGTCCGGCAAGTACTCGGACGGCGAAGGATGAGGCGCATACGATTCCGAAACTTTGCCCCACGTTTGGAAAAGTTTGCCGAAATATCTGTCCAGGTTCTACCAACAGCCACATCCTTCATGGTGATGTTGCTGTCAGGTTTTGTCATGCAGTTCGCCCTGAAAATCTTTGGGGAACACGCAATCGCGGGCCATGGAGTGGCAATTCGACTTGAACAGATTCTACTTTTGCCGGTGCTTGGTGTAACCGGGGCGCTGCTACCAATTGCGTCCCAAAATTTTGGAGCCCATGAATACGCGAGAGTAAGGGAAGCAGTATTTTATTGCTGGAAAGTTGGCTTCATCATGACAGCTATCGCAGCGCCTACTCTATGGATATTTGGAAGACCCTTGCTGCGGCAGTTTACTGATGACCCCGAAGTCATCCGCGTTGGAGTGAGTTACTTGCGCGTCGACAGCCTGATACTGCCTTTCTATATGATGCTTTTTTCGATCAACTCTCTTTTGCAGGCTTTGAAAAGACCGATCTGGACGGTGTGGATCAGCCTGTATCGGCAGGGGTTTGGGGTAGCCTTTTTTGTCTGGGTTTTTGTTTGGCTGCTGGGCTTTAACGAAACCGGTGTTTGGTTTGGCACCGCGGCTGCCGTTGTGACAGGATGGGCGATCGCTCTCATCGTGACCACACATGTAGCACAGCGCGAGATAGGGGGGTTTTGGGTGTTGTCACGTTAACATCCAGTCCACAAAGAAGTGCCCGTGCTCAGATTTCAAGCTGCTTGGGAGGCGACATTCCAGGCATCAAATGGATAGTGCCAACTTGTTTGCGCGTTCTGAACTGGTTACCGCTCACGCATAAAGATGCCGTTCAAAATGCCGCGCCTGAAGGGCTATCGTTTTTCCGCGAGAGATCATCGCCTAAGCCGCCCGGATTTACCATCGTTTTGCGCTCAGTACTGCTCAGGTTAAAATTCTGCGCGCAGTGTTACGGTCAGCGGTCTGAACTTGATGACCCAGCGGCGGAGGGTCGCGTAAGAAATATCGACCCCGCGCTGCAGAAGCCTCGCGTCAACTTCACGCAAGCTCGAACATAAGGCCACCCAGCCTGGGTAATGATCCGAGGAGGAAATCGGCGACGCTTGTAGGTGATGGACGATGGATTCATCGATGCCACCTACGACCAATTCCAAGCATGAGTAACCAAACAACGGTTAATGTGACAACACCTCAGAATGGGTTCCCACAGATCGATTGGATCTAATTCCGGATCGTGAATGCGAGCAAACCTTCCAATCCCCCATCTCGACTTCGGCGCCGCTTTCGATTCTGGCAACATTCAGCTCTTTGAACATCGCATCAAAGTCCGCGACGTAGAATGTTCAGCATGAAGCCCCGGTCTCCGGGATAGTAGTCGCTGTCTTTCGGGAACGTCGAAAAGATTGTCACGCCGCGCTCGCTGATCCAGGATTGCAAGGTGGGCGAAGCCGGAGTTGAGGGGATTGATAGATGGGTCCCATACCATTCTGCTAGTCTAGCCGGATCATCAGATCTGAAGAAATATCCTCCAATTCCATAAATTTGTGCAGTGTTAGATCTCCTTTGGTTAGTTTCGGTAAGGATCGTTCTTCTGGCCGATGACACAAATCGCCGGAGTGGCCCCGCCAAAGATCTCGATTTCGGTCACGTTCTCGAAACCAACAGCGTGGAGCGCTTCCTCGATGCTGGCGATCATGCGTCGCGCAGCACCCGGGCCATCCGCGTCCAGCCGTGGTTGATAGGTAGTCAGGCAAAGCCCGCCTGTAGCCAATGCTTCATATACTGCACCAAAAAACCCGTGTTTATCGCTTTGAAACTGTATGACGTTCAGCGAGAAGATGCGGTCAAATGCGCCCGGCCAGTTAGCAAGGCGGTCGATCCCACCCTCGATCAACGTGACTCTGTCTGCGGCACACTGTTCTCTTAACCGATTGCGAGCCTGCCGGATCATCACCTCGGAATGGTCAAGACCGACCACCCGCCCTGACGTTACAACAGAGGCACATTTTGCGAGGGCCAGACCGGGGCCGCAGCCGATCTCAAGCACGCGGCTGTCGGGCGAAAGAGCCATCAAATCGACCGTTCTGTCATTTCGGATACGGTTCGATTGCCGCGCTGCCATGATCCGTCCCGCCAACGCACCCAACAGGCCCGATGGATGTCGAAACTGTGCGACGATCTTCGGTTTCATCGACATTACGCGTTACCCGCGCGAGACATACACAGGGGCATCGCCAGCAACCCGCCAGTCGAAAGAACGAGAACGCCGAGGGCAAGCGCATGGCGATACGCCATCTCGGGAAACCCCAGAAGGTCCACCGCAAAAGCATTCCACGACCACAGGGCGGCGACACCCCATATAAATAGTGCGACAATGACGATGCCGAGGGTCTTGCTGTGGCGTTTCGAGTGCTGAATCATGTTAGCTCCCCTTCTCCATCATGATTTCAAGCGCGTCGTTGAGACTGGCCAACAGCTGCGCCGAAGCTGCGACAT
Organism: Ruegeria sp. CDSC042; assembly: GCF_059610745.1. Classification (NCBI taxonomy): domain Bacteria; kingdom Pseudomonadati; phylum Pseudomonadota; class Alphaproteobacteria; order Rhodobacterales; family Roseobacteraceae; genus Ruegeria; species Ruegeria sp. CDSC042. The sequence goes on along the minus strand of NZ_JBXWOF010000006.1, from coordinate 111,533 downwards.
CATGCGCTGCCGTGGCCTCGGCCAACGCGGCCATCGGTGCGTCTTCCCGGTCCTGCATCTCGGCAAAAAGATCAATGCCGGTTGGGGTGGGCAAATAAAGTACTGATCTCTTGTGATCGGGATTGTCCTGCGCGTGGGCAAGACCCTTCTCCAACAGGGTATTCATGTTTTTCTGCACATGCTGACGCGAGACACCTTTGGCTTTGGCGATATCGGGCACCGTTTGTGGCGCCTTGAAGATCAATGCCTGAAGGACCGCCCGCATCGACGGATTGATATCCAGATCGGCGTGCAGAGCTTCGGCAACGGATTTGAGCCGGTTGAACGCTGTCCTTATTTCTCTGATCAGCGCGGTGAGTTCTTTGTTTTGCTGCGTCACGCGGGGGCTCCGGGATTCTATTTGACAACTTAGGTGTCATTATGAATTATGACAACTTAATTGTCAATATGGTGATGCTGCTCATGTTCACGCAAACCCATCTACTGATCGGAGCCGCAATCTTCGCGAGGCCGGGACGCACTACGGTTGCTCCGGCTGGTCTGATGGGCGCGTTAGTGCCTGATACCGATGCCTGGGCGATGTTCATGGTCGAGCGGCAGCAAGGGGCCAGCGGGTGCGAAGTGTTTCATTATCGGTACTGGGAGCAGCCGTGGACAACGCTTCAGATGCTGCTGAACTCGATCCCCTTGTATCTCGCCCTTATCGCCCTGGGCCTCACCGGTCTGATCCTGCCTGCCGTTTGGCCACGCAGGATCGCGCTGATCGTGATCGTGTTCGCCAGCTCTGCACTGCTGCATGTGGGGATTGATTTTCTGCTGCACCATGACGATGCGCGCGCGCAATGGATGCCTTTCACGGACTGGATCTTCCGCTCACCAGTTTCCTATTGGGAACCTCGATACTACGGTCGGGTTTTCATGGTACTCGAGATCGGCTTGGGGCTCACTCTCGCCATATTGATCGGCCTGCAGTTTCGGTCAAAGTGCGTGTGGGCGGCGGTTGCAATTGTGTCGCTTGGTTACGCAGGGTCGGTTGCCGCTGGTCTGGTGTCTGGTGACGACCACGTGCGGGGGCCAGGGTCCTGCGAAATCCTCGAACTGGATGCTGGGTCAATGCTCACGGCCGGTGCAGGCAAGTCGATGATAGGCGCGCGCGAAGATGGCCATGAATAAAGATCATTTCATGCGATGGCGTTGGAAAATGTGGGGCGCATGGTGCATCCTTGCGGCTACCGGCGTGGCGTATGGGGTTTTCGCTATCGCAGCAGGTATTGGCCTTGCTGAAACTGACAAGATGCGCGCGCTGCCGCTGCCATTTCAAATCCATGCTCTGGCTGGCGGAATCGCATTGATCGCCGGGATAATGCAGTTCAACCCTGCGATACGAACCCGTTTCATTCGCGCGCATCGCTGGGGTGGCCGCATCTACGTCTACAGCGCATGTCTGGCGAGCATCGCGGCGGTACTCAATGCTGCATTCTTCGATGTGAGCTGGGCCGCGAGATTGTCGTTTTTCCTGCTGGGATTCTTTTGGCTTCTGTCCACGATTTTCGCATACAAGATGATCCGGAAACGCAATATTTCTCTCCACCGTGAATGGATGTTGCGAAGTTATTTCCTGGCGTTTTTCTTCGTGACATTCAGCTTCTGGGTGCCGGTCCTGGCAGGCGACAGTCAGGGAACAGGCACGGCATATTTCATCGCTGTAGCGATGAGTTGGGTCCCCAACCTCCTACTTGCAGAAGTATGGATTCGAAGAACGCGCAAGAGAGGCAGAGCGTCAACAAATTGACCGAACGCGAGGTTTTGTATTTTGCCAAGGAGCCGATATGCGTCGGAAGCGCAGCGTTTGTCAGAATGGGCTCTTTGCGATCATGCGGCAGTGCAGATCACCGCTTCGGAGGAAGACGCCCGTGCCGACGTTGACGGCCCAAAGCGGAAGCGCAACTTGTGGCGCAGATCTGCGATAGCTGGCCCTCACCGCTCCGGTCGTTAATTGGAAAACATCGGAATAGCTGCCGTCAGCGGTTGCTCAGTCAACGGGAGTATCAGGGGAACGTATCAGCGGTCTCAAAGTTGCTGGATTCGTTGCGGCGTTCTGCCTAACCTGTTTTCAAATCTTGGAGGTATGAATTTGGAGCGCCGCCTCGCCGCGATACTTGCCGCCGACGTCGTTGGTTACAGCCGCCTCATCCGCAATGATGAAGCCGGTACTCTGGAGATAGTCAAAGCGCATCGCGAACGTCTCTTCGAGCCATGTGTATCGGCACGGAACGGACGCATTGTAAAATTGATGGGTGATGGGCTGCTGATTGAATTTGCCAGCGCTGTTGAGGCCGTTCGTTGTGCCGTCGAAATGCAGTACTTCGTCGGGATCGAGAACAAGGATTTACCGGAAGATGCTCAGGTTCAATATCGCATAGGGCTCAATGTCGGCGACATCGTGGTTGATCAGGACGACATTCAGGGTGATGGCGTCAACATCACCGCCCGGCTGGAAAGCTTGGCCGAACCTGCGGGCATCTGCATGTCGGTCAACGTCTTCGATCAGATTAAGGACAAACTCGACCTCAACATTGAAGATGCGGGAATGCATCAGGTCAAGAACATGGCGGAGCCGTTGCACGCATTCAGTTTGGCGCTTGATGAAAAGGCCACGGCTTTAGTATCGCCCATTGTGCGGAGTGCAGCAAAGCCTGCACAACGTCGGGTGGCAGTTGCCATCGGTGTCGTGCTCGCCTTGGCTTTGGGCGTAGCGGCATGGTGGCAGCCCTGGAGCCCCGCCGCAATATCTTCCGCCAATGGCGACCAATATCTGCCTGCGCCTGGCAAGCCGTCCATCGCGGTCATGGCTTTCGACAATCTGAACAACGATCCGAGCCAAGATTACCTAAGCGATGGCCTGAGTGAGAACATTCTGACGGCGCTGTCCAGGTTCTCAGACTTTTTTGTCATCGCGCGCAATTCGACCTTTTTGTACAAGGATAAGCCTGTTGAAGTGCAGCAGATCGCGCAGGAACTCGGCGTGAGATATATCGTCGATGGCAGTGTTCAGATCGCAGGTGAACGCTTGCGCGCAAATGCGCAATTGATCGATGCCGCTACCGGCAAGCATCTCTGGGCCGAACAATACGACCGTGATCTGCTGGACATATTTGATGTTCAGGATGAGATTACCCGTACCGTCGCTTCGACGTTAAGCACGAGTATCAATCTCGCTGAGTATGACCGGTTAAAGCATCAGCCTACAGAAAGCCTCGGAGCCTATGAACTCTCCACACGTGCTCAGGAACACTCGCTTAGATTTAACGAGGCGGACAATATTCAAGCCCAGCGACTGAGTGAGCAGGCGATTGCGCTCGATCCGAACTTCGCGGGCGCATATGCCGAACTCGCGTGGGCGCATTCCTTCGGCTATCGCTTTGGCTGGAGCGAGGGTCTTTCACGCGAGGAATCGCTCGATCTTGCCTTTGAAATGGCCAGAAAGGCCATTGATCTGGAACCCCTCGATTTTGCCGGTTACGCCGTTCTGGCTTATGTGACGATGTATAGTGGCGATCTCGAACGGGCGGTAACGCTGTATGACAAGGCAATCTCGCTAAACCCGAATTCTGCAGGTACCCTCGTGAACTCAACTGACCCTCTGGTCTATAGCGGACGAGCCGATGAAGCCGTTGAACGGATGCGGTCAGCGATCCGCCTCAACCCGCATCATCCGGACTGGTATCTGTGGAATCTGGGATGGGCACAGTATTTTGCAGAAGATTACGCAGGCGCTCTTGCTTCGATTGAAAAGATGAACGAGGTCCCGGATCGCCTAAGACGCACGCTTGCGCCGATACTCCTGCGGTTGGGGCGAGAAGAAGAAGCAAAAACGTTGACCGACGAATTTTTGGCAGACAACCCCAACTACAGCATCGAAGAGGCAAGGAAAGCTCCGTTCGAAAGCGACGATTACCTCAACCGATGGCTGGATGACTTGCGCAGACTGGGGGTGCCGGAAACCACTGGTTAAATGCTTGAGCCAGTATGTCAGTCGCGAGCAAGACAGCAAAGCGAGGGCTTTGGCAGCAATGCAGAATACTGCAATTCTGAGCATCCGGCCTGCCGCTCGCCGCTATCGGCGCAAATGCCCGCAGCGGGAATCCGTTCAAGCTTTACAAAGGTTACTTTCTGCGCAGTCCTGCCGCTCGTGCCCGGCACAGCATTCGGTACTCTGGGCTCAGAGCGGACCTCGGAGGCAGCGCAGCGTGTCGTGATAAAATGCTCCGGTCAACGTCGGGTTGTCGTTTTGGGAGGGCATGGCGGATCGGAGGATCAGTCATGGAAACACCAAACCTACCAGCCATTCGCGCACTTCGCCCTGCCTGGAACAAAGCGCGTATCGTCGGCCAGAAGCGACCACTGAAACCAAAACACGTCTGGGCGATACGGGTTCGACTTGAATTGGCCGAGAACCGCCGCGATCTCGCCCTGTTCAACATGGCGATCGACAGCAAGCTCCGCGGCTGTGATCTGGTGAAGATGACAGTGGTCGATGTCATGGCTTCAGGCCAAATCAAAGAACGAGCCTCGGTCCTTCAAAGCAAGACGCAAAAACCTGTGCGCTTCGAGATATCCGAAGGAACGCGCGCGTCTGTCGAAAAGTGGATGGAGGACGAGCTGATGGTCGGTTCCGAGTACCTTTGGCCTGGGCGCTTTCATGAGCGCCTGCACATTTCGACCCGCCAATATGTACGGATCGTCCGAGATTGGGTCACATCGATCGGTCTTGAGGCGAGCGCGTATGGCACCCATTCAATGCGGAGAACTAAAGTCACGCAGATCTACAAGAAGACAGGCAACCTCTGAGCTGTTCAGCTCCTACTCGGTCATACGAAGATGGACAGCACGGTCCGATACCTTGGTGTCGAACTTGAGGATGCATTGGCCATTGCCGAAGCCATTGAAATCTAGACTAAAGGGCCGTTCGAAGGGACGGCCCGTTGCGGACCTTCACCCCATAGTCTCCATGCTGCGGCGCGGCCCGTCGAACCTGCCGTTCGCTGCGAGCGCAAAATCAAAGGTTGACTGAACTTACGCTGGGCGGGACAAACCGGACTTGTGCAGTCGCAGCTATTGCTGACGCAGAAATACCTCGCATCTGCGGCATGGCTATCGCTGTTTTGCAACTCATATCGCCGAAGTCGCCGTTTATCGCGTTATGAGATGGCGAACGGCAGAACCGCTCGCCAAGGTAGGTCATATGTCGATGCGCTCGGCTATGCTCAGAGCATCTTCCAATTCGACACCAAGTTAACGCATTGTGCTGTCGACTTTGGTGTGGCCAAGGAGCAGTTGCGCCGCGCGAAGGTTGCCCGTCTTACGATAGATCTCGGCCGCCTTTGTGCGGCGGAGCGAGTGTAAATCGTATCCACTCGGCTCCAGCCCGATCGCCTTCACCCAGTCGCGAATAAGCCGTGCGTACTGACGCGTCGAGATGTGTGGTCGGTCGTGAAACCGGCTTGGAAACATGAACAGGCAAGCAAGCATCTCTGGAGTTCTGACCTAGGCCAGAACGGTTTTTCGCGTGTTTTCCGACAGTTCAAATTGAACGGGTCGCTTGGTTTTGCTCTGGATCACCGAAACACGTTCCCGGACGCGATGGTTTTTGATAAGATCAGGCACGGTTAGCTTGACCAGATCACAGCCTCGAAGCTTGCTGTCGATGGCGACGTTGAACAAAGTCAGGTCGCGCAGATTGCCTGCAAGCTCGAATCGAGCACGGATCGCCCAAACCTGTTTTGGCAGCAGTGGACGTTTCTGTCCGATGATGCGCCCTTTGTTCCAGGCTTTGCACATGGGGGTAACTGCGGGAAGTTGGACTCTTGGCATGATTTGCCCTCCGATCCTCCCTCCACGCCCGTCATCAGCACCGTGCTGACTGGGCGATTGTGCAAGCAGGGCTGAACGCCCGTTTAGGGCAGCCACTCAAATGGGCATCTTCTGCGAGCGCTTTCGGCGGCTTGGAGGTCCAAGGGCGAACTGCGCCGATGGCCTCGAAACGCATAAGCCGACATTGTGGATGTTGAAGACGGGCCTTGGCCGCCATGGCGATGATAGGCAATGCAGCAGCGTGTGTCGCGGATACGGTCGCGGCAGAATGTCATGTCTGCAGGACACCCAATGGTTTGAGGATGTGCAGCGCCAAGACGAAACGAAACCTCTGCCGCTTAGAAGGACTGAAATGAGCGGACGTCGAGACGGGGTGAAGGCTTCAAAACATACTGCCTATCCGTCAATTGACCTGGGTCATTCGGTAGAGATAGGATCGTGGAAAGTCTTCCGGCCCACGCAGAAAATATCCTCGGATTCTCCGTTGATTACGGGGCAAATGGAACAAAAAATTCGGGGCATCTGGAACATGGCCAGGAAGAATTCAGTAACTTCGGTCGACGTCGCCAAACGGGCGGGCGTGTCGCAATCCGCCGTGAGCCGCGCCTTCTCTCGTGTACCCACTCAGTCCGGCGTATCGGCGGAAGCGAAGAAGAGAATCTTCGATGCGGCCAAGGAGTTGGGCTATAGGCCAAACGCTCTTGCCCGGTCGATGATCACTGGGCGCTCGAAGATCATCGCCTTGCTGTTCAGCTATCTGGACAATCAATTCTATGCGCTGGCACTGGAAAAGCTCTGTATCGAATTGCAGAAGAACGGCTATCACGCGATGGTTTTCATGATGCCGGAAACCGCAGTCGGGGTCGAAGAGACGGTATCCGAATTGCTGGAATACAAGGTTGACGGGATTATCACCGCATCGGTCGAACTGTCTTCGTCGCTTTGCAAGCATTGCCAGGATCAAGGTATCTCAGTCGTTATGTTCAACCGGATAAAGGCTGAGGAAGGTGTGTCTTGCGTGTCGTCAGACAATGTCCTGGGCGGACGCTTGGCAGCGCGCTATCTCATTGAAACTGGACACCAGAAGATTGCGTTGCTGTCCGGTTGGGCGGAATCTTCGACCGGGCGCGACCGCCAATTGGGATTTGAGCAAGAGCTGTCGGATCAGGGACACAGCCTGTTTGATCATGCTGCCGGGCATTTTGATCTGGCTGAGACGCGCTCTGCTGCGCTCAAACTTTTGGACAGACCAGCGCCAAAGCGGCCAGATGCGATCTTCATCGCCAACGACTACATGGCGATCGAAGCACTCGGCGTAATTCGCAGCGAGTTGAAACTCACGGTGCCGCAAGACGTGTCGATTGTCGGCTTTGACGACATTCCAATGGCGGCAATGCCTGAGTATGATCTGACGACATTGCGCCAGCCGATCAACCGGATGATCGACCAATCCGTCTCGCTGATGCTAGCTGCGATAGCCGGAAACGACACAGCAGGTAACGTGAGCATCGTGCCAGAACTGGTCGAGCGCGGCACCGTGGCAAACAGAACCTGATCAGCTTTCGCGCCCAAGCTCTGCCAGAATGTCCACTCCTTGCATGGCCATGAAATGTGGGATGTCGATGAAGATCCAGTTCTCGGCCAGTTTTTCGCCATCGCGGCGGTAGAGATCAACGATCCGCATGTCGGCTTCGACTTCGCCAGGCGGTAGACCAAGAAACCCACCCTTCGACCGTAAGGATAGGCTGGGATAGCCGAAGAACCCGCCGTAGTTGCCCTCGCCCAAACGCGCGACATGTTCGGTGTGGCGAACGTATTCCAGACCCTCCTCGAACGGTCCTGAGTGGCCGCGCCGATAACCATCGAAGAATGCGCTGGCGCCGATGCCGCCGGGGCCGAACCAGCACATATTGGGCGTCCAGAAACGGGTCATGTGCTCTTCGGGCGAGCCAACTTTATTCGCGCGCAAATCGGTGACCATATCAGAGATCAGACCGACACTCGCCCGGCCTTCGGTTTCCGAATGCGCATCGTACAAAAGGCCATCATGCGTCGCAGGTCCAGGCGTCAACAGGACCGATCCGGTTGTGCCCGCGCTTGGATGACGTCCCGATTGCGCCAAAAGGTTCAGGATATCGACGTAGCAGGCGGTTTCGACGATCTTTTCCTTCTCAATGCGGTGAAATTCGCAATAGCGCAGAAACGAAAGCTTGCGGGAGGGTGCGAGCCCGATCCAGGACTGATCCCATGTGCCAATCAGATGCCCCATTTCGACAACCCAGACCGAGGAAAACCCGTCAAGTTCGTTCCGTCCGGCAAAGAAAATGTCCGGCCGCCGTTGCAATGGCCCCATGGCCTGTTTCAACGGCCGCCAGAAGACGTCAGCAACGCGTTCCGGACCGGTCTGCTCATGAAACGGGTACATGCCGCGCCACGCAAGATTGGCGGCGAAATGAGGTGTCATCGCCTCGGAAACACTTTCCGTGCCTGCCGCATCAATAGCCGCATTGGCGGAGCGGACAAGCGCCTTGGCGTCCTGATAATCAGCCATCGCGGCGGGCCATGGCGATCTGGATCATCAGGTCCAACTCGTTGAAAAGCTGCCATTCCTGCTGAACCACGCCATTCTTGACGCGCTGTTGCGTGATGCCCCAGATCTGGCATTTCTGCCCCGTGGGGTCTCGGTAGAGAGTGCCACCGGTATGGGTGGCAGCGGCGCTCCAACGGGTCGAGATCAGATAACCGTCGTCATCGTTGCCCATCCAGTAGACCTCGTCGACATGGTGTTTCATGTCAGGGAAGGCTTCACGCAGTTCGGCGATGTAGGCGCGATAAGCGTCCCGCCCGAAAAACTTGCGATCGGTTGTCCCTTCGAATGACACATCGGCGGCATAGCATTCATCCAGTGCCGCCCCATCGGCATTCCAAAGGCTGTCATGGATGGCTCTGGCAAAAGCATCGGGGTCGAACCCCTCAACAGGTTCGCCAACGCTCAACGGGCGCTCAGGACGCACACCGGACCGCAGATCGGCCCAAGTTTCGGCGCTACGCGGCCAGCCGGGGAAAGGATCGACGGCCAGCCTGTCCGCCTCTTCCCAAAGATCAAGGCCCAACTGCTTGAGCATGGCGGATGTGTTGTAAAGCACGTGCTCAAGAAAAATGTCGTTGCCAAGTGCCACACAGTTGGCAATGACCATGACGTCGACCTCAGCTCCGGTCGGGTCGCCGTATTTGCTCGGCCCGGTGTTCTTGCCCTTGATGCGCGTCAGGTGTGAAGTGTGAAATCCGATAGTGTCATCGCCAGCCCAGATCACCTCTTCCGCGTTAAGGATAATGTCGGGGATTGCGCCGGTCGTGTGGTGCGTGTCGCCGACAATCTTGGCGTTGCCGTGCTGCAGACCATAGTCGTCATAGACAAGGCTATCGTCGGAGTAACACGCTTCGATATATTCGACTTCACGGGCCTCGGTTTCCCAGATGCGATAGGTGATGCGGACGATATAGTCGACGATGTTGCGGTACTCGGGATCGAACCCGCCAAGCGATTGCGACGGCCCGAGATAGGGTGGGATGCGGTGCGCCCCGCCCTTGGTGTAGTTCTTGAGAGATATGTCGAAAGACGTGGGCATGTGACCCCGCGACAAGGCGGCGGCCGGATGATGCGATTTCGAGCGATCGGGCATGAATTGGGTCATTCGGTCTCTCCAGTATTGGCCAAAAGATCAACGCCCTGTTCGGCAAGGAAATGCAGGATGTCGATGAATATCCAGTTCTCGGCGAGCTTGTCGCCGTCGCGGCGATAAAGGTCCACGACGCGCATTTCGGCAGCCACGTCATTGGCAGGCGCGCCGAGGTAATCGCCGGTGTTGCGAAGGGTCAGGCAAGGCCACCACATGAAGGCGGCAATGTTGCCTTCGGCCAGTGCAAGTTCCCAATCGTGGATTTTCACCACGTCTTGCTTTGCTTCGAAAGGCAGGGTGTGTCCGCGTTGGTAGCCGGGAATAGAGAGGCTGGCTCCGATGCCGGCCGGGCCGAACCAGTTCATGTCCGCGTTCCAGAACCGGACCAGATGATCGCCGGGCGACGTATAGCTCAGCGCCAGATCGGTCAGCATGGCGTGGGTCAGATCATAGGTGTTCTGGGTCAGGTCCCCGGGCTGGGGGTCATGCAGAAGCCCGTCGTGGGTCATTGGTCCCGGCGACATCATCATGCCCCCGGTCTGGTGTTTCGCCAGTGGGTTCCGGCCTGCCTGGCTCAAGACGGCGAGAATATCCAGAAACTCTACCGTTTCGACAATGGCTCCGTCCTGGACCCGAGACATCGTCGCGTAGGGCAGATAGGTGGTTTTTCCGGTGGCGGACATGCCCAGCCAGTCGTCCGTGAAATCGCACAGGAAATTGCCCATTTCAACAACCCAGGTGCCGGCTCCCGGTTCAAGATCGGCATGACTGGCGAAAAAGATATCGGGGCGCCGCTGGATGGCGGACATGGCATTCTTCAGCGGTGTCCAGACGGTGTCGGCCAATGCTTCGGGCCCTTCGACATCGTAAAACGGGCGCATACCGCGGTAGGTGTGCTCAGCGGACAGGTACTCTGCGCAAGCAGCAACGGTTTCGGCCCCGGGGGCGCCTTTGTCACGGGCGGTGAAGTACGCTTGAACAAGCGACTTGGCGGATTGCAGGTCTACTGACATGGATCTTCCTTGATCTAGAGGTGACGGTTGGGTTGCGGCGTTGCATTAACGGCGCGACACACCCTAGGTTTGAAGACGATCTCCCAGATACCATGTGAAAATCAGCGGAGCGGAGGCGAGTGTCAGACGGTCCATCGCCTCACCCTTTCACCGCGCCGGCGGTCAACCCGCTAACGATCTGGCGTTGGAAGAACAAAACCAGGAAGAACAGAGGCACCATGGCGCTCACCACCGCCGAAACGGCAAACATCACGTTGCCCTGTTCGCGTATCTGGGTAAGGAAGCTTGCGATTTTGGGCACCATCGTCTGGTTTTCCGAACTCAGAAGCATCGAGGTAATTGCAAAATCATTGTAGGCCAGAAGGAAAGAAAATAGCCCGGTGGTAATGACGCCCGGCCACATGACCGGAATTATCACATGCCAGAACGCCTGGAACCGAGTGCAGCCATCGACCATAGCGCTTTCGTCCATATCCTTCGGGATGTTCAGGAAGAACGAGTGCAACATCCAAAGCGTAAACGGCTGATTAATTGCGACCAGTACGACGATTGTGGTCGAGAGTCGTCCCCACAGGTTCCATTCGAAGAATGGCAGTAGGTAGCCTGAGACCAGCGTGATATGCGGCATGGCCCGAAACACGAGCGCTGCGATCAAAAGCCAGAATGCGTAACGATATCCGGAACGCGCCAAGGCGTATCCGCCCAAGGTTCCAAGCGTCAAAGAAATAATGACTGTGCAAACAACGACAATCGTGGTGTTCAGCACATTCCGCCAGAACTCTTCCTGAATCCAGGCGCCATAATATCCGTTGCCTGTGAAGCTGCCGCCGGTTTCGGACAGGGTATAGACCCCATAGATCGCGTTCCGCCAATCGGCCTTGGAAAAGAAATCGCCCTGAACCTTGAAAGATCCCCAGACCGTCCAGACAAACGGCCCGATCGCGATCATCAGCCAGAAGATGATCATCGAGGTCGCGAACCACGTCAGCAGACGCGGTGATTTGTTTGCCGCTGACGCCATCACACCGCCCTCCGGTTAAAGTCCCGCCAGGTCTTGATCAGCACTGGTGTCAGCAGGATGGCAACGCCGAGGATTGTTAGCATCGAAGTCGCTGCGGCCGAGCCGAAGAGTTTATCCTGCCCCGAAAGGTCGTTGTAGATGATCCAACTGAGCGATCTGGCCTTGGCTTCGGCCGAGAAGGACACGATGGGTTCAAGGACGCGGAAATTGTCCATCAGTTGCATCAAGGTGATGAAGACCAGAAGCGGCATCATGTAGGGGACGATGACATAGCGGACCTGTTGAAACCGGCTTGCCCCGTCGATCTTCGCAGCTTCGAGAGTGTCCGTGGGAACCGTCTGTAACCCCGCGTAGAACACAACGAAGGCAAAGGGCGTCGAATGCCAGACGCCGTAGACCATCAGCATGATCCAGGTGAGCGGTGCCGAAGCTTTCAGGCTCAGATCAGGATCGTCAAAGATGATCTGCAGCGTAGCCCCGATGATGCCGTCTGCGTCTACCATCCAAAAAAGGATCAAGCCCCCGATCAGAGGCGTCACGATCATCGGCAAGAGCGAGGCAAAGATTGTCGGCCCCTTGGTGACTTTTGGGAGACGGTTCACACCCAGAGCTATCAATAGACCAAAGACGATCACCAACGGTGTGACGACGAAGGTATAGGCAAGCGTGAAGAAAAGCGCCTTGTAGAACGGCAGGTTGTAAACCCCCGAGATGAATCCCCCGAAAGATTCAGATGCTGACCAGATCCCGCTCACTTCGTCAAAGGCCAGATGCCCACGGTTTGTGTAGGTTCCCAAGCCGTTATAACGCCCGAGAGGTGCGTCGACCTTCAACGCGTCGGTTGCTTCCAGATCGACTTGTAGAATCGTGGTACATGTGAAGGGCCCGCAATTCTCGACCTCACGCATGACCTGTTCATGTTCAACAAAGAACGACTGCATCGCTACCGACACGATCGGCAGGGCAATGAACAGGATCATTGCCAGGAATGATGGCCAGATAAATCGTGCAAAAGTTCCGTGCGGCATAGCGAAAACCCGACAAAGTTGTGCGCGGCGCAGAAAGAGCGCCGCGCACTATTTGAGTGTTTACTTGAGGAACCCTTGTTCCTTTGCAGCAGCGGTATAAGCCGCCTCGATGTCAGCTAGGGTTTGTTCAGCGCTTTCGTTGCCCTGCAGAAAGTCTGGCACCTCTTGGAAAAATGCCGAATGCAGAAGCCCCATGTAGGGCAGCATCGGATAAGGCTCGGCACCGGCACCTGCGACGGCCGCGACGCCCTCAGCAGCGACGCCTGGTTTGTAGCTTTCCATCAACCAAACGGCCTTGTCGTTATTAGCCATGACCATGTCATCAGAGATGCCATTGACCATCGCAATGAAAGTAGCTTCGGCATCTTCATCGCTGATATTCGCGGCGATGGTGAAACCGTCCCACCAGAGCGATGACGCTGGCGTCGAACCGCCCGCAACAGTCATCGCACCGGCAGGCATCGTCGCCGCAACGATTTCAGGTGTAGAACCCTCGTCGTCGAGCAGACCACCCACCGACGATCCCCAGATGACAGCCATTGCTAACTCACCCGATTCCCAAAGCGGCACGACTGCGCCAGTATTGTAGGTCAGGAAGTCAGGGTTGGAATATTCCATCAGCGATTTCAGCATGTTCAGCGTCGCGACGCCTGCTTCGTTGTTGATGGACACCTCAGCCGTGCCGGGCTTGAAAAATTCGCCGCCGTGACCGAGATACATGTTCACGACCTCTTCGCCGAGGTTCCAATCCGATTTGGTCAGCATTGCGAAAGGGTATTCCATGATGCCAGCCGCGCGGATGGCTTCGGCAACATCAAGCACCTCTTCGTAGGATGTCGGCACCCCTTTGCCGACCTGGTCAAGAATGTCCTGGCGCAGGATCAGATGCTGTGCATTGGCCATGAAGGCAATCGCCATGATCTTACCATCGACACGAATTAGCTGGTTTGGTTGCAAATTCTGACCGTGCTTGGCGACGAGATCATCCAGCGGGCGTATCAGCCCATCATTCAACAAAGGAACGATGGACGAGTTCGCTACGATTTTAGTCGTATACTCAGCCGGATTGGCCGTGAGCGCTGCAACCTGTATTTCATTGTGCTTGGTTGAGTGGTTTTTCGAGAATTCCGCACCCTCTCCGACGCACGCTTCGGCGTTATCGACAACCGCATGCAGCGCTGGAAAGTCGTTGGCAAGGATTCTGACGCTTCCGCTGGTAACCGGACAATCAGCGAACGCAGCCCCGACCGTCATTCCAAGCGCAGTTGAAGTAACTGCCAGACGAGTGATGATAGACATGTTTTTCTCCCTGGGTTCGACCTCGTTGGGTCAGCTTAGAAGCAGATACGAGCAGTTTGGTCGCTCGACATCGCATACGTATGCGATGTCGACTATACTCGATTCTCTTAAAATATCAAAACCTCAATCCAATCCGGTCAGCAGGCGTTGTCGCGCAATAAGATCGACACCTAATTGTTCAAGAAAGTGCAGATGATCAATGAAGTTCCAATTTTCAGCGATTTTGTCACCCTCCCGCCGATAGAGGTCGACAACGCGCATCGTCGCCTTCTTCTCGGACTTCGGGGCAAGCCCGATATATCCCCCAAGCGAGGTCACATCAAATGTGGGCCAACCGAAGAATCCACCATAGTGGCCTTCTGCGAACTCCGTTCGGTGACCGAAAAAGTCGCCCCACTTCAAGCCTTCTTCGAAGGGAACGCAATGCTGCTCAAGATAGCGTTCCTGGGTGTAGGGTGCACCGATGCCGCCTGGCCCCCACCAGATCATGTCTTCCTTCCAATCCAACGACAGATCCGTGTTTGTTGTGTGAACATCTTCCGCCAGCAAACGGTCGATCATCCTGAGAAACAGCTTCAAAGTCTTTTCGCCTTCGCTCGAAGGTTGGCTGTTGAAAAGCAGGCCGTCATGCGTGCGCGGCCCGGGCGTCACCATCGTCGCGGCGGTCGACGGCGGAAGTGCTTCGGCCCGCACCTGCGCCATCAGATTCAGCACATCCAGGAACATCGTTGTTTCGGTTATCTTGCCGTCCACGACCAGGCTGAATTCTGCGTATCTGAGCATTGTTGACTGTCGGGTCGGACGCATTCCGAGAAACGGCTGATCGAACAGACCAAGAAGGTGCCCCATAGAAGCAACCCAAACGCCAGGTTCATCGCTCAGGTGATTGTAGCCTGCAAAAAATATGTCCGGTCTGCGTTGAAGGGGAGAAAACGAACTTCGCAATGGGCCCCAAAAATTCTTGTCGGCATCTTCGGCGCCGACGCATTCCCGGAACGGTGCAGTGAACTGAAAACTGCAATTCGCGCTGGTTTCGACCGAAAGCCCTTCAGCAAGCGCAAACTTCGGTGCAGTGTCTATGTGCCGCTGATGCGACAAGACTGTCTTCTTGGCTGCGTCTAATGCGCTCTCACGTCGATCCATTGGTGCCCTTTTCTCTACAAATTACCGCTTTCACTCTATCCCAAAAGAACACCCTGAAAATGGTATCAACACCAACCTTACCTGAAAGGGACTCCCGTCAGCTTTGGTGGACGATAGGGAAGAGCAAGCGCCACGACTTCACGCATGATACTAGCTTCTAATTTCCACATTGAACTAGGTTGAGAGAATAACCGCATCAAATTTTTGGATCCCGTTGTGGCGCTTTCCCTGCTTTCGCGATGCTCACTAAGGTGGACCTCGGGTCGCGAATGCCGATCTTCTGCATTGTCCGCGACCTATGAATTGATGATTCCAGATTTGCTGCGATATGTTTAAACGGCCGGTTTTCTCGCCGCGTTGCGACCGTCTAAATTCAGCAACAGCAGAAAAATCCGCGCTGCGTGCGCTCGCAGAAAGAACAGTGAACTCACAGGAAGGGCTCAGAGCGGACCTCGGAGGCAGCGCGGCATCATCCTCAGTTGAGCCGCAGATATAGGATAAGTCTGTCCGGGGAAGGGGGAACTGCGCTCAAACTCCGATTTGCGCAACAAAGCCCATCTACCTGATCAAAAAGGTGGCGAGCAGCGAAAGTCCAATCCGAATATTCAGTCTGCGGTGACGATACCCTGGCGAAAGTCGTCGAAGATGGCGTTCACCACGATATGGATTTTTGGGCGAGCTATCTTGTCTGGATGGAGACCGCCGTTGGTTACGAAGCAACCAACGGCAGATATCTAAAGCAGGCGGGTCGCCATACCACCGTCAACGGCGACCGGAGAACCCGTCACGAAGCTTGCCCGATCTGACAGCAGGAACAATGCAGATTGGGCAATCTCCTTTGGCTCCGCCATGCGTTTCAGGGGATGCAAGTTGGCAATAATGTCGTGCGTCGCAGGATCATCGCCAGCCATGTCAGTTTTAGTACCACCCGGCAAAATGGTGTTGATACGAACGCCATTAGCCGCGTGATCAGATGCCAAAGACTGTACGAGCCCAATCAGACCTGCCTTTGATGCGGCATAGGCCCCCATGCCGGGCATTCCCCCATTGCTGACACCAACAAAAGTTCCGGTGAATACAATAGACCCGCCACCGCGTTCCTCCATTGCCGGAATCTGCGCTTTGGCCGCAAAAAATGCACTGTTGAGGTTTGTAGCAAGAACCGACTGCCAGTTGCCGGACTCCATTTCGGGAATTGGACCCATCTCGCCCATAATGCCCGCATTGTTAAATGCGCCATCAAGGCCGCCAAACTGCCGTTTCGCCAGATCAACAAGATCCCTGGAATATGTTTCGTCCGTCACGTCGCCCGCAAGGTAAACGGCGCGCCCGTTGCTTTGGGTAATCTGCCCGACGAGTGTGTTTAGCTGAGCTTCCCGACGGGCACCTAACACAACATTCGCCCCTTCCGAGGCAAACAGAAGCGCTGCTGCAGCACCGATTCCGCTGCTCGCGCCGATAATGATGATGGTTTTGTCTTTAAGTTCCATGGTCATGCCTTTTTGAAATTACATGCCAATCACCTAAGGAATGATGCGAGTGAATCGCGACCCGGTTCTTGCGGGTGTTGAGCTACTTGAGGTGAAAGCGCAAGAAACGGATCAATTGGTTGACCTCAAACGGGAGCCGCCGTTCGTTCGCGGTAGCGAAATCACTTTATTGGGATCAGTACCAACGCTGTTGCAAGTGCAATATCTAACGATTGAGCCTACGAGAACGGCCCAAACCAGTCACTCGACAGGGCACTACATTTCTGCGTTCGCAACCCGCATAGCTGCCGTTCGTCGCGCGTGCAAAATCCTGTAGAACGGTAACTCACAGTCTGCGGGACTTTGCTGACCTTGATGATTTTGACTCGAATGACTGCTTTTTTCTAACCAAGTGAAAAGATGCACCCAGAAATTTGGTGTTAGAAGCTAGGTTTGCTGGCTCTCCGTCGCTTGTGGCTGGATGAACAAAGTTCGATTGATTGCACTCAATTTCATGTGCGGCTCAGAGGAATTTGCCTCAATAACAGCACGCCTTAGTAGATCCGACACCTTTTAGAACCAATATCCATCCAAAGATCATCGAAACGGAATCCTTGCTTCTCCGATTGTCTCGATAAGCGGTGCTAAGTGAGATTCGTAGTTTCGCCATTTCTCCTTTGACGAGCTGTATAATGGCTGGCGCACTTGCTGAACACTTGCAGTGCGGACACGTCGTGCCCCTTTGTAAAACTCGAGGCAACGATTATCCCACTCGAGGCCACAATATGCTATCAAGCGTCGCGCTTCGAACTCGATATCATCGATAAGGCTCTCATAGTGAATGGTGTGAAAGCTGCCGGCGGGGAGAACTTCCTTCCAATGCTGCATAACGCGCACATAGGCATTAAAGTATCGACCCAATTCGATCTGGTCGTAGCTGTGGAGCTGACTGCGCTGAAACACTCGGGTGAAGCAGGACAGACACGTATCTAGCGGATTGCGCGCGACATGCACGATCCGCGCATTGGGCATGATCGCATGAATCAGGCCAACCATCAGAAAGTTCGCAGGCATCTTATCAACGATATAAGGTTTACCAGGAGCGTGCGCATCGAGCCGCTGGACATATCGTTGGGCGCGTTTTGAAAGCTCCTGATCCGAGAGAGCCGCAATCAGACTTCCAGTTTTCTTGTTTCCACCGCGCAGTTGATCGGTGAAAAGTTTGTGCAAATAGTTAAGCTCTCCGGCTCCGAATACGTCTGGATGGCTGGCGAGGATCGACTCCGTCAACGTCGTTCCAGACCGCGGCATGCCAACAACAAAAATTGGTTGGCTGCTGTCCACCGAGCTCTGGTGAAGTTTTTCGAGCAGTTCCGGTGTAAAGGCCGTGATCAGGTCGTCTGCCGTTTCCTCGATTTGGTCGGCATCAAAATCGATAATGCTGCGCTTTATTGCAGCCCCTTTTGCAAAATGCTCAAAAGCGCTGTCGTAGCGCTTGAGGTCCTCATAACATTTTCCCAATGCGTAGTGATACGATACCGATTGTTCAGGAAGCATCTTGTCGGCTTCAGGCAACGCAGCCACAAGACCCTGAAAATCAAGGTTGTCTTCGGTAACTTTATCCAACTTAACCAACGCGATCTGCGCATTCAAACGCGCTTTGTCCCTTTCTGCGGCCTTGTTGAACCAGCTGCGGGCAGCGTCAAAATTGCCCTGCTCCATCTCCAGATGGCCCAAGGCGATCATTGTGGCCGAGAAATCCGGTTTTAGCTCAAGGGTCTTCTCATAGTTGGCAAAACCGGCCTCGAGGTCGCCAAGGTGCGATTTGCAAACGGCTATATAGTGATATGCAGGCGCGTGGCCGGGGTCTATGTGCTGCGCTTTTTCTGCCTCGACAAGGGCAAGTTCATGCAGGTTTTTCTCGATCAGGACCTGCGCAAGCCCGACATAAGCTTCGGGCTTTTTTTCATCTAGCGAAATCGCATTTCGAAAACAGCATTCGGCTTCGTCCCATTCGCTCTGCAAAACGTGTAACCGTCCCCGATTGCGGTGCAACTCTGCGGAAATATGCCCCTTGCCAAGACAGTCATCTGCAAAATCTTTGGCTTCTTCTAGCTCCTCAGCTTCTATCATTACAGAAATGAGATTGTTGACACTCTCGAGATAGTCCGGGCGCAAATCTAGCACCCTACGATAGAACGAGATTGCCCCTTCCCTGTCCTCGTTGTCGCGCGCGATTGATCCAAGATTATTCAGCGCAGCAATCAGATCTGGATTAAGGGCCAGCGCTCTCTTCTGAGATGCCTCGGCTTCGGATAAATCACCTATATCGTAATAGGCAAGCCCAAGGTTTGAATGCGCATTTGCAACCCCCGGAGCAAGCTGGACTGCACGTTTGCCAACCCTGATCGCTTCTTCAGGTTTTCCGTTCGTGCGTAACACCTCGGTGAAATTCGACAGGAACCCAGCATTGTCCGGCTGTAATCGGATCGCTTCGCGCATAGCATTTTCAGCTGGCCCGCTTTGACCGGTTTGAAACGCAATTACGCCAAGAAGTTGATGCGCTGGCGCGTATTCGGGCGCAGCCTTGAGCACTTGGTTCAGAACATTGACAGCTTTATTCAAATGCCCTGTATCGTAGGCCTGAACTCCTTGGTTGTAGGCCTCACCGATGGATAATGTCTGGTTTTTAGGCATTCAAGTAGCTCCGGGCTGGCGCATGACGACAGCCTGATCTCAAGCGCCGTCAAGTCGCCACATTGTGTTGCAGTTTTCCTACGAATTTCCAACAGCAATAGGTCATCCTATGCAATGGAAAATTGGTGGATTGCATACATGTTAACGATTTATTAACGGGTCGTAAGCGGAGCCGATTGCAAAAACGCGACGAGTTTCGAAAAAAAACAAGATAATCTAACGGGATAGTAAATGACTAATAATGAGTCGAGGGCGAACGCCCCCAAGCTCCGCGGGGGGCGTATTTTCAAGTGGAAAGGCCAAATTGTCAGCGCGGCTCCAGCTGCGTTGCTGGCGCAAGTATCAATGGTTGCCCTGATGGCCGGGGACGTACATGCGGATACGATCTCGAATGTGGTGACGACACCTCAGGTTTTCTCGACCGATGCGGATCACAAAGTAACGGCAAGCGGCGCGATCGAGATAACTTCTTCCACCGCTGCAGCTTTGACGATCACGACAGATTATTCGAGCACGTTCACGAATAACGGGACAATCTCGGTCACGGCAACGGATACCGATACTGCGACGGCACTTTTGCTGGACGGAAATTTGCAGCAATCCGGTGCTTTGGTGAACAATGGCACCATTTCTGTAGATGTCACCGGGTCTGATCCTCAGGATATCTATGGCTTGCTGGTGAACGGTGACGCCGACGGGGTAATCCAAAACACCGGAACGATTGATGTCGACGTGTTGTCCACGGATGGCGATATCGAGGCCTGGGGTATCTACGTTGACGGTGACGTTTCTGAAACAGGTAAGATCGTCAACACCGGGACGATCAAGGTTGATGGGCTGATCACCGACGGAAGCACCGCATCAATCTACGGTATTGCGGTCGACCGCGACGTCGCGGGTGTGATCAGAAACAGCGGCACGATTGATGTCCGCGCCAGATCATTCGCCGATGATTATGCTTATGCCTGGGGAATTTACGTGCAAAGTGACCTGGAAGAAACCGGTCAGATCGTGAACTCGGGAACAATCAAATCGGTTGCCATATCGACCAGTGACAGTACCGCGTCTGCCTATGGGATCGAAGTCAATGGCAATGCGCACGGTGTGATCCGCAATACCGGCACATTGGAAGTATTGGCCTCTGCCCCGTCGACCTATGAGGCGATTGCCTATGGAATTTTGGTCGATCGTGACCTGTCCGGTCAGATCGATAACAGCGGTACCATCGAGGTAACCGCAATCGGTGTTGAATCCGACGCTTCTGCTTTCGGCATTTACGTCGATGATGACGTATTGTCCGGCGCGTCCGTACATAACAGCGGTACAATTGAGGCCTTTGCCAGCGCGGATACCGATGACGTTGCATATGCGGGCGGGCTTTACCTTGAGGACCTTGTTGACGGGATCGTGGTAAACTCGGGCACGATTACGGCCACTGCTTTGTCTCTCAACACCGCGGACGAGGCGACCGCGACGGGCATTTATGCCGGGGATGACGTTTCCGGTACAATTCGCAACTCGGGCACTATGACGCTTTTCGCAGAAGCTGCCGAAGATTCTGCAGAAGCCTCGGGGTTTTATCTTACCGATGACCTAAGCGGCTCTCTGGCAAACTCGGGTGAGATTACAGCGACTGCGATTTCGCATGACACCTCTGCCGAGGCCTATGGGATTTATGTTGATGAAATCGTAACCGGTGACATCAAGAACACCGGAAGCATCACCGTCACCGCCAATGGTGCGCAACAGAATGGTGGGCCACCGCCAAACGCATCCGAGGCATTCGGCGTGTACGCCGGCGACATGCAGGGAACGTTCTCGAACACGGGCCCGATTACCGTGCACGCGACCGGCAGTTCCGGCACCCGTGCAGCCGGTATTCAATTCGACAATTTCGACGGAACGATTCATGATCTGGGGACCATCAGGGTTTCGGGGAATGATGAGGTCTACGCCGTCTACCTTGGAACCGGCACGGGGACGCTGAATGTCGATACAATGGACGACGTTGAGGGTCTGATCCGCGTTCAGGACCATGACGTGAACCTAGAAGCCAAAGGCGGCAGTGGCGTGTTTGCGTTCGAAGATGCCGCGCCGGGTACGGGTACCTTCAAGACCACCGTGTCTGACGGGCAATCCGCCTGGTTCGTGCAGGACAAGGGCGGCGCGGCCCCGATCTATTCTGTGGTCGACGGCAATGACATTGCACCATCGGGCGATGTCGCGGCCTTCTTCGGCAGCATTGTCGGCGGCAGTGGCAATGCGCTTAGCTATGGTCAGGGACCGCAGGTCGCGCAGGGCGCAACTTTCGCTGGTTTCCGGCCCTTCGCAATGATCGACGCCCAGTATCGAGAGTTCGAGAGCGGCTCGAACGATGACACGGACGTGACGATGTTCAGCGGAAGCGCCGGGTATACGGGGCAGATGGACAACGGAGTGTCTCTGGCTGTTGCCATGGGCGTGTTCACTTCGGATGGTGACAACAGCACCACTGATTTTGACACGAATGGCTTCTATCTTGATGCCGCAGTGGGCCGTCAGTTTGGTGCCTACACGCTGGATGCCGGATTCGGCATTGGTTGGCTCACGACTGATCGTAGCCGGTCGATCTCGGGCAGCTCTGACGCCAAGGCCGACTATAACAGCAGGCTGTTGACCGCGAACATCGGGGTCGAGCGTGCATTCGACGTCAGTGACGATTTCGGTTTGCTTGGTTTTGCCAGCGCCCGTTACACCAACCAAAAGGATGACGGCTATACCGAGACGGGGTCAACTGCGAATGCCACCGTCGGCGATATCACCACCGAAGTTGTCGAGGCCCGTTTGGGGGTCGAGGCATCAAAGGACCTTGAAAACGGCGGTGTTCTCAGCGGTCAGCTTGGCGGCGTGTTGCGGCGCGACCTAGGCAGTTCCGAGGGCGACGTAACCGTCTTCTCTCAGACCGAGTCTCTGGCCTTTGCGTCAACCGACTTTACCGGCGCCAGTGTCGTGGTCGGATACGAGCAAGATCTCATTCAGGACATGCGGCTTGAACTGACGGCGGAACAGGAAATCGGCAGCGACGCTCAGGGGCCATTCCTGCGCGCCGGACTTCGCTGGTCGTTCTAGATCTAAAGAGCACTGCGGCACCCGGAGCGGTGCCGCAGAAATCGGCTCCAAGCTGAACTATGTCGGGCTCTGTTGCAAACTTTTGAGCATGGTGAGCTGATTGAGCGATCGCATCGGTGTTAACCGGCTAGTTCGGCGCATTGTTTGAATGGACAGACTCCTTGCGTGAGTTGACCTTTCCTGATCATGTGCGCAGTTTCGATTCCAGCTGGAGTTGCTGATGCTGAAAGCGCTTCAGAATCCACTTATGCGTTCTATGAGCCAGTACATCGATACCGACCCGATGCCATAGGCTGTAATCACAGTCGCCCTTTGGCTAACTGGACGTGCCATCAACCGCCAGATCGCGACAAGAAGAGCCAAGGCCCCGACAAAACTCAACTGGCCGGCCTCGACGCCCAAGTTGAAGGCAAGCAAGGCCGCAGGAATATCGTTTGAGGGTAGTCCGATATCGGCCAAAGCGCCTGCAAAACCAAGGCCATGCAAAAGCCCAAACCCGAAACAAACGATCCAGGGCTTCTGCTTTGAAAGTCGGAAACGCCCGTCGCCACCCTTAACAATTTCCATCGCCAGAAAAACAATAGAAAGCGCTATGATGGCCTCGACCGGCGGACCAGAGACATTCAGAAAACCTAGCGTTGCCAGTGCCAGTGTTATTGAATGCGCCAGTGTGAATGCTGTGACTGCTCCTACCAGTCTCCACGGATCACGGACCAGAATAAACAGCGCGAAGACAAACAGCAGATGATCCCAGCCTTCCAGGATGTGTTCAAAACCCAACTGGAAATACGCGGTGAAAACAGACCATGTGGTCTGTTCAGAAGGTATGTTCTGAACGGCCGTCTCTGGTGTGAACCGAAGCGTCGTGGGCACAGCCTGCAGGGGCTGCACACGGACCAATACGTCGTTCTTTTGAACCTCCAGACCTTCTATCTGGATGGGTTGGCCCGCAATATCCCCGCGGCACTCGATAACCCAGGAAGAAACCCATGCTCTGCCATCGGAAATTGGGGTAGGGCCGCGCGCCGGGGTGCACCCATCCGGCGCCATGACATCGATCGCCATGGGTTGACCATTCACATCGGGTTTTCGCCAATGAACGCTCCAGGTGTCCGATGTGATTTGGCGAATTTCCAAGTACCCCGGATCAAGCGCATGCGCCGAGGCATTTCCTGCGACCCACGCAATCAGCAACGCAATCAGTAGGCCAAATACAGCTTTCATTTGGTTTGACCTGAGAGAGCGGGCACTATGATCTCATAGTTGGCAGCAAGAATCTCATATTGCGCTTGCGCCAGATCTTCGCTCATCACGCGACGCCAATCCCGCAGCACGGCATCGTGAATTTCTGACAATGGGGGTATTTGACTAGGTTCGATGTCTTGCACCTGAACTAGATGGACTCCGTAACCCGACTGGATCGGGCCAGCCCACTGACCTTTATCCAATGTTGTAAGACCCTTGGAAAAGCCAGATCCAAAGACCGAGTCTATCACTCTGGTCGCAGTCAAGGGCATAGATGCGGGCAGCAGTGTCGAGCCGCCCAGGTCGGAAACCTCATCTCCCGCGCGCAGGGCGGCCAATACCCCCTCGACTTCAGCTTTGTTTGGCTCCTCACCAATAAAGACCTGAATGAAGGCCAGCTTGCTGGGCGTCGCATAGCGCTCCGAGTTGTTTTGCAAAAAGGCCTCTAAATCTTCGTCTTCCGGAACAACAGACGTGGCGATCGCTTCGGTCAGGAAATCCATTTTTTGACTGAGACGAGACCGGATCACAGAGTCTCCGCGATCAAGGCCAAGCTTTCTTGCTTCTCTGACCAGTACCTCTTCGCGAATTGTTGCATCGGTCAAAGCTTGCAGCTCGGCACCGCTTGGGCGCCGTTTCCACCGTGCTTCAAACTGATCAGACAAAAGCGCGATATCGTTTTCGTCGATTGTTATTGTCCCAAAATCTTCGACAGTCTCGTTTTCCGGCGCAACCATTTGGAACCAAATGAAAATAGCTGCTCCAATCAGGAAGAAATGGAACAGGGGTTCTTTCAATATTCGCATGAAAGCTCCTGCATGAAACGGGCTCCGGTTTTACATATCGATGCTGACATCAGTCGATTGAGCATTGCAAGAAAATCAACGCGACGCACAAATCAATCGTCTGGTGAATGGGCCGAGGTAAAGGCTTCTACCTCGGTTGCCAACGCCGTGATCGGCAGTGTTACTCTGCCGGTGTGTACCAAATCGGGGAAGAGTAAGCGCGTTCCTGATGTGTGAGCACCGCGTCTTCGGGCAATTCGGCGCCAAATCTCAGCTTATCGTAAAGAATCCAACGCGGTGTTGGAATTTCGATCGCACGTACGTAATAAAATGCGCGTGCATTTGGATCGAATTCAGGATCAGACCAAACGGTTACAAGTTCGGCAGTTCCAATCGTGTTGGTCCAACTGGCGGTTTCAACATCAACTGTGTTTCCAACCGCAGGGATCTTGCCGTTTTGGTCAGCAACACGGTTGTCCGACCACGCCACATCGTAAACCTTTTCCTGCAAGGCCCCTTCAGAATCCAGCCAACCCTTTACCACCTGCACGCGATCCAGATTGGCACCAACCGGGTCGCGTAGTGCAGCGATCAGGAATGCGGGCGCACCTTCACCCTCGCGAGGTCGCAGATCCGAGCCCATCGGAACACCTTTGGTGTAGCCCACATCTGCAAGGAAGCGTGTTTCAACATCCGCGTCACTGAAACCCCAACCGCCAAAGAACCGCAGGCCGATCCGAGGTCCGGTGGTTGCATAGGTTTCGCGTCGCTTGAACGCATCGAAGATTGCAGCGCGAGTATTATCGGTCGCCCAAACTGCCGTGTATCCCGATGCGACAAGAAGGTCGCCAGGAATTTCGCCAAGGTCATTGGCGATGAAAGGATGCTTTATTCTCGTGGCCGATGGTTCAACGCTGACGGATTTTCCAAAGAAGTTGTCTTCTTCGGCAGTTGCCAGAGACGTATGGCTGTCCGTTGCTCCGCCCATGCCGAACTTATATGGGTTAACGCCGAACTTTTCTTCTAACAACAAACCGCGCTTCAAAGCTTCTCGGGCGTATTCTCCAGCCAGCATGTCATCGGTTTTCAGCTCGGTTATGTCGAGGTTGCCGACGTCCCAGTTTTCGTAATCCGCGAATTCATCATCCGGACTCAGGAAGGGGTGCGCTTCACCGTCGCCCTTGATCTGAGTGACTTCGTAGTGGGGTTCCCATTTGGCGCGGGCGGCCACATATTCCTCGTCGACCTTGCCACCGTGATAGGTGTCTTCTGTCGGGAACATCCACCCGTTCGAAAGGTTGCCGTTATGGGCGAAAGCTACCGCCCGACCGCCCGTTTTTTCTTGATAGTCTTCCAGCCATGCATATAGCGCCTTTGGGTCGGTATCACCAAAGGGTGGTTGCGTGACCGGCGGCACCATCTGAAGCGCCCTGATCGGCCCATCACGCAGCATGACGTTTCGATGCAGATTGAAACCCTTGGGTACAGAGGTCCATTCGAATCCGATGAACGCCGTGAAATTGCCGGGGTCGTTATGTTCTTCCGCAGCCAGAACGATTTGCTCCCAAGTAAAAGCAAAAGCGTCAGCACCCGGGCTGTAAGATTCCAGAAGAACTTCTGGCAGGGTCATTTGCGAAAAGTTGGTGATGATGTCGAACGCCGCTTTGCCGGCCTCTTCGCCACCTGCCTTGTAACCTTCGTACCATTCCAATCCTTTTGGATCCGCAAGGACGCCCGGCTTACCAGCCTGAAGGTCCGGGGCAAATCCCATCAGGTCAGTGTGATCCGTGAGAACCATCCAGTCGAGAGGCCGGGCCAGTCTTACTGGTTGACCCGTGGATGAAATGACCTGCTCACCTTTTGCAAAGCGCCAAGCTTCATCAGGTAACAGTGTGTTCCCGAAAGCACCTGCATCCAGCGAAAGTCCGGTGTGAAGATGCGAGTCTCCCCACAGCGGGCGCTCAGGGAAAGTCCGGTTCGCATATGGAGAATAAGGCTGCTTTGAGAACAAGCCTTCCGCCGCTTCTTCGCTAGGAACAGCGTCGGCAAAGACCGTCGATGATGCCAGCCCCAGTGAGATAGAATAAACAAAAGCTCGAAGCATATTGACCTCCCAACTCAAGATCGCCCGGTGGTGCCCGTGACTTACATCTCAAGAATTAATATTCCTATTTCTCTATATAACATCAATTTTCCATTTGTGGGAATACTCAGCTCTCGGCTTTGTCACGATGATGCAAGTAGGAGTGTGGCTGCCGAAGTTGGTCTGAAAATGACTCGATAAGTCATAGCCTCGATTGTTGGGCTCAACATTGAGAACGGAAGCTTTGGAGAAATTGCGGTTTGAATTGGCGAATGTCCATCGTGAGCCATGTATGCACTTTAGCAAAGTCGGCATAGCTGCGCTTAGATGACATTCTCGGCTATCGCGGCATGGATCATTTTGGGCTCAAACTCGACGTCGGATGCGATGCAGCATCCAGTTATATGCTACACCGGTCAACGTCGGGTTGTCGAAGTGGGATGGAATGGCGGTTCGGAGGATCAGTCATGGAAACACCAAACTTACCCGCCATTCGCGCGCTTCGCCCAGCCTGAAACAAGGGCCGGATGGAACAGCCTGACTTCGTGACCCAAACGGCCGATCTCGCGCCCCCAATAATGCGCACTGGCGCAGGCCCCCATTGCAACCACGCAACACGGCAATTTGGCAAAGTACTCGAGGACCCGGCCCCTGCGCAGTTTCTTCTGAAGAACCGGGTGACCTGTTCTAGCCGCTCCGTGCACCTGGAACACATTCTTCGCCAAATTCAGGCCAATCTCTTCCAGTGACGCCTCCATTCAGGATGTTTGCAAACCCACAATGGCACACCGAGGCCAGCCGGGGCGTCTACACCTTCAGAACCGTTCAAGGGTCGTGTTGTGGCCAAGTCGTTGGTCCTGGGTTTGAGGTCAATGAAGTTGCGCGACGACATGATCTACGGCCCAATCACCTGTCGACGTGGCAACGGTTGGCAATGGACGGCTATACGTCATCAGATGTTTTGAGACAGATGGCGGTTTGGCTTTGTTGTGTCATCGCTCATCTGGTTTCAAGCAGTACGGATGGTGGCATTCCAGACGTCAAATAGCTCAAAACGTTTAAGAACGATGCGCTCAAATAATGATCTGGATCAAAATGTACCAGCCTCAGAACGATTATGCAGTAAACTCAGAAAAGGAATCAGAGATAGCCAGGTCAAAGCGATATGAGTCAACTGACCAGCCGACGCGCATTTTTGGGCGTCACCGCATTCCGGGAGGACAGTAATCTTGTTCGACCTCCGGGTTCGGTTGTGCCTGGTTTTGCAGATCAATGCAGTAAATGTGGCGACTGTGTCGAAGCTTGCCCCGAAAGTGTGATTGCCATTGGTCAGGATGGGTATCCGGTGTTTCAACCCACCGAGGGTCCCTGCACTTTTTGTGGGAGTTGCGCTCAATCCTGTCCCACGGATGCCCTGGACATAGAACGCCTGCAAGATTGGCCGTGGCGCGCGTCGGTCGAAGCTGCGTCCTGCCTGTCTGTCAACGGTGTCAGCTGCCGAGTGTGTCAGGATAATTGCGATCAGAACGCCATCAGCTTCAGGCTGCAAATGGGTGGCCGCGCGGATCCATCTTTAGACCTCGACGCCTGCACTGGCTGTGGGTCGTGTATGGTGTCATGCCCGGTCGATGCCGTCACATTGAAACGCAAAACCATATCTCAAACGGAAGTCAGCCAATGAATATCTGCGGATGCCTTTTACATATCGCACCAGCGCAGGCACTGGCGGCGTCCGAGGCAATGAAAGTCACGGTCGGTGTCGAAATTCACGCCGAGGCCGAAGACGGCCGTTTCGTAATTGTTGTCGAAGACACGCCGACACGCCTTGCGTCCGAGATCATCATGGACCTGCACCAGATCCCCGGGGTGATTTCTCTGACGTTAACGTACCACCATTTCGAGGACACTGCGGACAGCCATCCGCATCCCGATGCCCCAAGCCAAACCACCAGCCGGAGGCCCACGCTATGACCATATCAGAAACTCGTCGGACATTCCTCAAGGCCTCAGCGGCCGCAGCGACGGCCTCTGCCGCAGGTATTCCTTTGGCCACTGGTCAGGCCGCCGCGCAGGTGGGCACCCCTGACATTCGCTGGGACAAGGCCGCCTGCCGGTTCTGTGGCACCGGCTGTTCTGTGCTGGTAGGTACCAAGGACGGGCGTGTTGTCGCCACTCAGGGTGACCCTGACGCGCCGGTCAATCGCGGGCTGAACTGCATCAAGGGCTATTTCCTGTCCAAGATCATGTATGGCAAGGATCGCCTGACCACCCCATTGCTGCGCAAGACCAACGGCGAATATGACAAGAACGGTGAGTTTGAGCCGGTCAGTTGGGACGAAGCCTTTGACGTCATGGCTGCCAAATGGAAAGAGGCGCTGGCCAAGAAGGGCCCGACCAGTGTCGGCATGTTCGGGTCAGGCCAGTGGACGGTTTGGGAAGGCTATGCTGCTTCGAAATTGATGAAAGCCGGGTTCCGGTCCAACAATATCGACCCCAACGCGCGGCACTGTATGGCGTCCGCGGTCGTGGGCTTTATGCGTACCTTCGGAATTGACGAGCCGATGGGTTGCTATGACGACCTGGAACACGCGGATACTTTCGTGCTGTGGGGATCGAACATGGCCGAAATGCACCCGATCCTGTGGTCGCGCCTGACCGACACGCGCCTGACCAAGCCGGGATGCGAAGTGCATGTTCTATCGACATTCGAACATCGCTCGTTCGAGCTTGCCGATAATGGCCTAGTGTTTAACCCGCAGACCGATCTGGCGATCCTGAATTACATCGCCAATTACATCATTCAGAACGGCGCGGTGAACGAAGAGTTTGTCAACAAACACGTCAACATCACCAAGACCGCCACCGATATCGGTTATGGTCTGCGCGATACAAACACGCTGCAGCAAGAGGCAGAGAACCCAAACTCGGGCAAGCTCGAGACGATCAGCTTTGAAGAATACGCCGAGGCGGTCGCGCCTTATACGTTGGAATACACAGCCGAACTGTCTGGCGTGCCCGCCGATAAACTTGAGAAGCTGGCGCAACAATATGCAGACCCGAACCGCAAAGTGATGAGCTTGTGGACCATGGGCTTCAACCAGCACACCCGCGGATCGTGGGTGAATTCGCTGATGTATAATGTACACCTGCTGGTTGGTAAGATCTCAGAACCCGGCAACTCGCCTTTCTCGCTGACCGGTCAGCCCTCGGCCTGTGGAACCGCGCGTGAGGTGGGCACGTTCGCCCACCGCCTGCCTGCTGACATGGTGGTGGCAAATGACGAACACCGTCAGATTTGCGAAACCGCCTGGAATATCCCGGCAGGTACTATTCCACCTAAGCCCGGGTTCCATGCTGTCTTGCAGCACCGGAAGCTGAAGGATGGTGAACTGAATGCCTATTGGGTGCAGTGCAACAACAACATGCAAGCGGCACCCAATATCAACGAGGAAGGTTACCCGGGCTATCGCAACCCGGAAAACTTCATCGCAGTCTCTGACCCTTATCCAACGGTCACGGCTGTCTCTGCCGATTTGATCCTGCCCACCGCCATGTGGGTCGAAAAGGAAGGCGCCTATGGCAATGCGGAACGCCGTACGCAGTTCTGGCGTCAGCAGGTGAAAGCGCCAGGTGAAGCAAAATCGGACCTGTGGCAATTGATGGAGTTTTCGAAGCGCTTCACCGTTGAAGAGGTTTGGGATGAAGAGCTGCTGGCCAAGATGCCCGAACACCGCGGCAAGACGATGTATGATGTGCTTTACGCCAACGGATCGGTGGATAAGTACCCCCTAGCCGAAACTGCGGAAGGCTTTGACAACGACGAATCCGAGCATTTTGGGTTCTACGTTCAGAAAGGCCTGTTTGAGGAATATGCCGAATTTGGCCGTGGCCACGCACATGACCTTGCACCGTTCGAAACCTACCATCAGGCGCGCGGGTTGCGCTGGCCGGTCGTGGACGGGCAAGAAACCCTTTACCGCTTCCGCGAAGGGTACGATCCGTATGTGCCCGAAGGCGCGGATGTTAAATTCTACGGTCACAAGGACGGCAAGGCAAAAATCATCTTTGCCCCGTACGAACCCGCCGCAGAAGAGCCGGACGAAGAATATGACCTGTGGCTGTCTACTGGTCGCGTGCTGGAACATTGGCATTCAGGCTCGATGACACGCAGGGTGCCGGAACTGCACCGGGCGTTCCCGTCGGCAGTTGTCTATATGCATCCACAAGACGCCAAGGATCGCGGCCTGCGCCGCGGGCAGGAAATCGTGTTGTCGACCCGCCGTGGCGAGGTCACCAGTCGGGTTGAGACACGCGGGCGCAACAAGGTGCCGCGCGGCTTGGTCTTTATGCCGTGGTTTGATGAACACCAGTTGACCAACAAGCTGACGCTGGATGCAACCTGTCCGCTGTCGAAGGAAACCGACTACAAGAAATGCGCCTGTAAGGTCGAGCGCGCGTAATCGGCACGGATCGCAAAGGTAATCCCCATGCCACTCGCCGAGACACCTCTTTCGCCGAAACGTCGCCGCTTCCTTCAGGATACGGCGCGTGCGGCAGGCGGCTGTATGGTCGCCGGATCACTGCTGGCCTGGCTGGCCCGCGACGCCCGTGCATTGTCGGCCGAGGCTTTGCGCCCCCCCGGTGCGCTGCCAGAGCGGGAGTTCTTGTCGGCCTGCATTCGCTGCGGGCTGTGTGTGCGAGACTGCCCCTATGATACCTTGAAACTGGCCGAGCTTGGGTCGGATGCCGGGGCGACGGGCACGCCATATTTTACTGCTCGCGATGTGCCTTGTGAAATGTGCGACGATATCCCTTGTGTTGCCGCCTGCCCGACCGGTGCGCTAGATCCCAAGTTGGATAACATTGACGATGCCAAAATGGGCGTCGCGGTTTTGGTCGATCAGGAAAACTGCCTGAACTTCCTGGGATTGCGGTGTGACGTTTGTTACCGTGTCTGCCCCGTGATAGACGAAGCGATCACGCTGGAAACAGCGCATAACGCCCGCTCGGGCCACCATGCGATGTTTATCCCAACCGTACATGCCGACCGCTGCACCGGCTGTGGCATGTGCGAAAAAAGCTGTGTTCTGCCAGAAGCCGCAATCAAGGTATTGCCAGCACGTCTTGCGCGGGGCAGCAGCGCGGATCATTACCGCAAAGGTTGGGAAGAAAAAGATGCCAAGGGCGCGCCGATTGTTGACGGCATAATCGACCTACCCGACCGTCTGCCCGGCCCGGGGGTCGACAACCTGATCGCACCGGGTGGTTTTGAACCCGGCTATGATCTTCCAGGGGTGGGACATTGACCACCCGCACACATATGCCCATAGGCCAAGAAGCCGTGGCCGTCAAAGGCTGGGTCGGCGCGCATAAATACCTGATACTGCGCCGTATCAGTCAGCTGTTCTTTCTGGTCCTGTTCCTGTTGGGACCCTGGTTCGGCATCTGGGTCGTAAAAGGTACCTTGGCAGGATCGCAGACCCTGGGTGTACTGCCGTTGACGGACCCATTCATCCTGTTGCAAAGCATCATCGCCGGGCATTGGCCGGCGATGACCGCTTTTTTTGGCGGCTTGATCGTCGTGGTGGTCTATGCGCTGGTCGGGGGCCGCGTCTATTGTTCGTGGGTCTGTCCGATCAACCCGGTGACCGACGCCGCCAACTGGTTGCACAGGCGGTTGGATTTGCCGAAAGGTTGGCAACCTAAACGGCGCACGCGGTTGTGGATATTGGCCACCGCGCTGATCGTCTCGGGTCTCACCGGCGTGATCGCATGGGAGATTATCAACCCAATCACCATGCTGCATCGCGGACTGATCTTTGGGGCCGGTTTTGTCTGGACCATGGTCGTTGCGATCTTTGTCTTTGATGTGCTTGTCGCCCGTCACGGCTGGTGCGGCCACATATGCCCGGTCGGTGCGTTTTATGGCCTGATCGGCACCAAAAGCCTGTTACGGGTCAGCGCGGTTAACCGCTCGGCCTGTGACGATTGCATGGATTGCTATGCCGTCTGCCCCGAAAACCACATCATTTCGCCCGCGCTGAAGGGCAAGCCGGGTGCCACGCCGCTGATCCTGTCAACCGACTGCTCAAAATGCGGTCGCTGTATCGATGTCTGTGCAGTTGATGTCTTCAAATTTACTCACCGGTTCGACGACCAAGTCGCCGCACCTTCCGATCCAGTTCCCGCGCCTGAACCGCGCGTAGCCAGACCTATTTAAGGGAGTGCCGAGATGAACAAGCCAATCCTGACAGGTGTCGTCGCCCTGATCCCCGTTATATTCCTGAGCGGGTTCGTCTTTGCGCAATCTGCGCCGGTGCAAACCCTGCGTGGCGCCGAGGTGGATGAACCCATTCCGTTGGACCGGATTCACAAGAACGTGGAAGGACGGATGCAGCGCAACTATCGCCAGCAACCACCGCTTGTCCCCCACTCGATCGAGCAATACCAGATTGACGTGCGCACCAATCAATGCCTGTCCTGCCATGACTGGACCAAAGCCGGGGAACGCAATGCGCCGACCCTGTCGATGACCCATTATCTGGATCGTGACGGCAATGAGTTGGATCACATCGCCGGGACCCGTTATTTCTGCAACCAGTGCCACGTGCCTCAGGCAGATGCGCCTGCGTTGGTCGACAACGTGTTTGAACCCTCGTCCGGCAATTAATCCAACGCATGTCTGAAAGGAGCACCAAGATGGCAGACTCCCCCGAAAACCGCGGTTGGATCCGCCGCCTCTGGAACGCGATCTGGACCCCGGCTGTTATGTTCAGCTCGGGCTTTCTGATCCTCGCCGGGTTTCTGGCCGGTATTCTGTTCTGGGGTGGGTTCCACTGGACATTGGAACTGACCAATACCGAGGAATTCTGTACCTCGTGCCACACGATGGAAACCAATCTGGGCGAATACCGCGAGACGATCCACTATAACAACCACTCCGGTGTCCGCGCGATCTGTTCTGACTGCCACGTGCCACATGAATGGAACCACAAGATCAAGGCCAAAATCATGGCTGTTAAAGATGTCTATCACGAGCTTGCCGGAACCATCAGCACGCCTGAGAAATACGAAGCGCATCGGCTAAGTATGGCTTCGGCGGTCTGGAAAAAGATGAAGGCCTCTGATAGCCGCGAGTGCCGCAACTGCCATAACTTTGACTATATGGATTTCACCATTCAAGAAGCACGCGCTGCATCGGAACATCAGCGGGCAATTGACAACAACATGACCTGCATCGACTGCCACCAAGGCATCGCACACAGCCTGCCGCAGGGTTATCAGGAAGAATACCAGAAAATCACCGATGCGTTGGCTAATAAATCTGCAGGTAACTTGCAACAACAGGTTGCTGACGGCAGCACAGAAATCCGGTCATACCTGACCACACAGTCGGACTGAAAAGGGGTAAGTTATGCTGGAACTTCTGGGAACAATCGGAGGCAACATCATCGGCCTTCCAGGCATTCTGGGCATTGCGCTTGGCATGATGACGCGCCGCCTCTGGTTGGGGGCCATGATGGGCGGTTTGATCGGCATTGTTGGGACGCTGCTGTTTGCCCATTGGGACTTTGCCAATGTTGCAACGACCGAACTTCTGATCGCCATTGTTGTGGGTCTGTGTGCTGGAACACTGGGTTCTGCGATCCGTATCAAAGGGGCAACGGTCTAACAGAAAGACCGGAGCGTGCTGGGCAATGGCGGCTTAGTGATTGGTCCTTTACCCGACGCTCTGGGGTAGATAGCGGCTAGGTGCAGAAGGGATCTGATGGAATGGACATCCCCTGATTTCTCATCTGATAAGATTTGGAGATGGAAGCCGTCAGAACCATCGAGCAATCCGTGCCGAGGGACCATTGCTCGCGTTGGTGTAGATTTTCAGCTGCAGCCCACGCGCCACTGGAGCATTCGACCACGCCTTGCAATGGACCGGTATTACGACATCTAGCTGCAATAAAATAGATATCATATCAAACCCTTAAAGATAGTGTTTCAGCCAAATTGATTCAGGCAAGTAGGCCTCAATGAGTCCACTGCAGATTGATTCCATATCTTATTGCGCACAATGGCGCCCCTAAGCGCGTAATCCTAGGAACCATGATTGGCCTGGCAAGATCCGGGCTCTGCTTGTCCTACTCCCACCATTTTGTACTGCGCAAAAAAACAACCTGTTCTGGCGCAAAAAGTAACAGCGCAGCCCGCACCGCCGCACTTGTTTTAGGGCCAGCAGGATTTGGACAAGCCAAACGCCTCTGGCCATCTGGGGTGAGACGCTGCCTTTCCCCTCGGGCAACCCTATTAGACAACACCGTGTCCTCGGCTGCGCCTGCGGGCCGCACCACTATTGTCGAATAGCATTGCCTCGCCTCCATCCGCCTTCGCCACTTGGCAGATCAGCAGGAACAGCCGCCTTCGTTGTCTGATCTGCAAATCAGCCCTGATTTTCCCAAATGGGAAATCAGGATCAATGAAATCGGTCTTAGTGCTGGATGAAGGAAGTGAGCCGAAAATTGCATGGTTCTGCCACCAGCGACAGCTAAGCTATTGATTTTGAATCAACTGGATTTTCTGAAACGCACAAGTTTTACCATTTACGACTCAAAGTATTGCCATCAAATCAGAGTAGTCAGAGTGCCTCCACCAGTCTTCAGTGCGACTTCTATAGGTGAGGCACCTATCTTTGATCGACTCCCACCAAATCGGAATAGGAACGCTCGCCGCGAGTGATTTGTCGTTTGAGGATGTTCTTTGCAGCTTTTACTTTACCCTCGCTCAGAAGCGCCGTGATCGCTTGATGCTCCTGGAACGACTTCTTCGTTCGATCAGAACGCTTGGACAGATGAGTCCGCATGGTTTGGACGATGTCGCCGACTTTTTGGTAACCATCACTCAAATAGCTGTTTTTGCAGTACCTGAAAAAGGCGTGGTGAAATTCTGCATCTAGTTCCAAGTACTGCTCGAATTCATCTGCTTCCCGCGCTTCAGACATCTTCGATACAGTATCTGCAAGTTCATCAAGCAGAGCGTTACCATTTTCTTTGACTGCCTGCTCCATAGCAGCAGCTTCGAGGATGAGTCTGTATTGGCAAAGCTGCACCACATCCTCTTGAGAAAGAGAGAATACAAAAGCTCCTCGATGAGGAAAGATCTGAACGAGCCCCTGAAGATTCAAAGCCGATAGCGCTTCGCGAATCGGAGTTTTGCTGATGCCCATGGCATTTGACAGCTTCACTTCCGGCAACGATTCACCCAATTGAAACGTGCCATTGATAATGCCTTTTCGGATGTGCTCTTCAGCAGTTTTACTCAACGAATCCGGTCGCTTAATCTGCAAAATCTCGGTCATTTTCACTTCGTCCTATATCGTCTCTCTAACACAATAGCACATGTACGCTTGATTTCTATATTATATCTGATATCTCAGATAATAGATATAAAATAACCAAATCCGTGGGAGGATACCTTGTTCAAGAAATCAACATTGGCGCTTGGCGTCGTCATGTCAGCCGGGCTTGCTTTTGCAGCATCCGCTGAAACAGTCATTAAGGTTGGGCACGGCGCAGCAGAAGCGTTTCATATGCATCGCGCGCTACTGAAATTTGAAGAACTGGTCGAAGCTGGCTCGAATGGTGAGATCGACGTACAGATTTTCCCCTCGTCGCAGATGGGCCCGGACCGCGAGATGATCGAAGGTGTTCAAACCGGTGTTCTTGAAATGGCCATTCCCCCGTCTTCGTTCTTCGCAGGTTGGGATCCGGCCTTTGCAGTGATCGAACTTCCCTACATGTATGCTTCCAAAGACATCGCCTTTGATGTTCTTGATGGTGAGGCCGGTGAAGGCATGCTTGCACGTGTCGAAAACCAGGGATTGGTCGGTCTTGGCTGGCTTGAATTGGGAGTACGCAATGTGACCAACAATGTCCGCCCAGTTGCAACCCCCGCAGATCTCGAGGGTGTCAAGCTGCGCACGATGAAAGTTCCAGCACATGTGGCAACCTTCGAAACTCTCGGCGCCAACCCAACGCCGATGAACTTTGGCGAGGTTTATTCTGCCCTCCAGCAAGGCGTGATCGACGGGCAGGAAAACCCCCTGGCGATCATTACTTCGCAGCGTTTTTACGAAGTGCAGAAATACCTTTCGACCACGGGCCATGTCTTTGCGGTCTACATGCCGGTCGTCTCCAAGCCATTTTTTGACTCGCTGCCTGCGGAGCATCAGCAACTAATCCGGGACTCGATGGCTGCCGCACGTGACTATCAGGCTGAACTGGTCGCCAGCGAAGATGCGGAGCAGTTGGAACAGATCCGTGCCGCTGGTGTCGAGATTCTGGAGCTGACTGCAGAGCAGAGACAAGCCTTTGCCGACAAAACAGAAAGCGTTCGTCTTCAATATCGCGACGAAGTTGGCGCCGAAGCCTACGACGCTTGGGTCGCGGCGGTGTCCGCAGCAAGCGGAAGCTGACCCACGGTTTACTCAGCCAATCCGGGCACCCGTGCCAAGCAGGTTCGGGCGCCCCTTTCGTTCAAGGGGAGGTGAACAATGTCGGTGATCAAATGGATCGATATGAACGCGGAAAAGGTCCTAGCCAGTGCGCTACTAGCCGCGATTGTCGTGTTGATTTTTGGCAACGTGTTCATGCGCTACATCATGAATGCCTCTCTTTCATGGGGAGAAGAGCTAACGCTTTGGCTGTTTGTCTGGTTCGTCTGGCTTGGCGTCAGCTATGCCTTCCACACCGGCGATCATGTGCGCATTACAGTCCTGCGCGATGTCCTGAGCGAGCGGGCAAGGCTATACGCGGATGTTGTGATCGCGCTTCTTGTCCTTGGATTCCTGATCGTTCTGACAATTGAATCTATCAAGCTGATCCGGCAACCCTTTGTGGCCAGCCAAACCTCAGTTGTTTTGGGGCTGCCAATCCCGATCCTGTATGCCTCAGCGCCGGTCGGTGCAGGCTTATCTGCGATCCGCGTCACTCAACATTTGATCCGAACCCTGCGTCTGATCGCAGGAACCAAAGCGTGAGGAACCCGGCATGCTTGCAACAACGCTTTTCCTGACGCTTTTCGCTCTTCTGCTCTTCAGCGTACCAATTGGCATTTGCCTAGGTCTTGCGACCATGACCGTAATGGTCTTCGTGGATGGCACGCCACCCATGGTTTTGCTGGCACGATCAGTGGTGACAGGCGCGGACTCGTTTCCCCTGATAGCTGTTCCTCTATTTATTCTGGCAGGCGACCTGATGCAGCACGGTGGAATGTCGCGCCGTCTGGTTGGGTTCGCCAATGCACTGATAGGTCATATCCGGGGCGGGCTGGCTTATGTGAACGTGCTCGCCTGTGTGTTCTTTGCCGCCATATCCGGGTCGTCTCCTGCAACCGTCGCCGCCATCGGATCAAACATGATCCCTGAGATGGAAAAGGTCGGCTATACGCGCAAATTCAGCGGCGCATTGACGGCGTCCTCGGGGATGATCGGCGTGATGATCCCTCCAAGCATCCCCTTCATCATCTATGGCGTTACTGCTGAGGTTTCGATCGGCAAGCTGTTCCTTGCGGGTGTTGTTCCCGGCATCCTCTTTGCCCTCATGTTCATGTTGGTCGCCCGTGTCCTGCTGCGAAAGGATGAGGTTGTTCAGCAATCGACAACCACGTTCTCAGGCCCGGGTGTTTGGCAGAGCTTCCGGTCTTCGATCTGGGCACTTCTGGTGCCTGTAATCATCCTCGGCGGCATCTACAGCGGTATCTTCACGCCGACCGAAGCCGGTGCGGTGGCCGTGGTTTATGCCGCCTTCATCGGCATCGTCGTCTATGGCGACATCACCCTGAAGGACCTGCCAGAGGTTTTGGCGGGCAGTGCAAAGACGAGCGGCACAATTCTGATATTGGTGATCATGGCGACCGCCTTTGGCAGACTGATCACGCTTGCAAGAATCCCGACAGAACTCGCCACAACGATCACCAGCCTGTCCGACAATCCGATCATTATTCTGTTGTTGATCAATCTGCTTTTGCTGGTGATCGGCATGTTCATGGAGACGATATCGTCGATCATCATCATGACGCCGATCCTGTTGCCGGTTGCAACCGCGCTGGGTGTCGATCCGATCGTCTTTGGCGTCATTCTGACGGTCAATCTGGCCATCGGATTCTGCACGCCACCTTTGGGCGTAAACCTGTTCGTGGCCAGCAGCATTTCAAAGGTTTCCATCGAAAGCCTCAGCCGGGCAATCCTGCCATTCTTTGCCGGCATGCTGATACTGTTGATGTTCATCACCTATGTGCCGGCAATTTCCCTAGCCTTGCCATCCCTTTGGTGACCGGCTGCGGCGCTTCAAACGTTAAACAACAAAACCAGAGGACCCGGATGGATCTGGACCTATCCCACCCGTCGATAGAAGACCTTCGGAAAACCGCGCGAAAGCGCATCCCGAAGTTTGCCTTCGAATATCTCGACAGCGCGACCGGCCGGGAACTAGGGTTAAAGGTGAACCGTGACGCACTTGATTCCATCAGGTTCATGCCGCGTGTTCTATGCGGCCGAACAAAGGCCGATCTGCAGACTACACTGATGGATAAAACATATGATCTGCCTTTCGGAATAGCGCCTGTGGGCATGTCCGGCCTGATGTGGGCGGGCGCAGAGCGGATGCTTGCAAAGGCGGCGGTCGCTCACAACATTCCGTTTTCGTTGTCCAGCGTGGCAGTAGCATCGCCGGAAGATGTGGCGCCCCACATTGGCCACAATGGATGGTTTCAGCATTACCCGGTGAACTCCGGTGAATTGCGCCGCGCAATGCTGCCGCGGATCAAGGCGGCTGGATTTCACACGCTGATCATCACAGTGGACGTACCAGAGGAAAGCCGGCGTGAACGACAACGTCGCGCCAACCTGACCGTGCCTCCAAAAGCTGACTTACGCACTCTGTTAGAAATGGCTTCACGTCCCGCATGGTGCCTCGCACATCTGCGCGAAGGTGTCATGCCACGCATGCGGTTCTTTGACGATTATGTCCCGACACGCGGGCGCGAAAGCTTTACCCACGCGGGTGCCTTGATCCGTGGGATTCCGGATTGGGAGTACCTGCGCGAGCTGCGGCAGGAGTGGGAGGGCAACTTGATCGTCAAGGGAGTCCTGCGGTCCGAGGACGCGCAGAAAATGGTGGCCGAGGGCGTGGACTGCATCTGGGTTTCAAACCACTCCGGGCGTCAATTCGAAGCCGGGCCCGCTGTGATTGATCAATTGCCGACTATTCGCGAAGCGGTCGGTACAGACATGCCACTTATCTACGATTCCGGCGTCGCCTGGGGATTGGACATCATGCGCGCCCTGGCGAAAGGTGCAGATTTCGTCATGGTCGGACGCGCCTTTCAATATGCTGTCGCAGCGTTTGGAGCGCGAGGGGTCGACCATCTCGTTCACATCCTGAAAGCAGACATTGAGGCCAATATGAGCCAGTTGGGCGCTGAAAATCTCGACAACTTGGCCGAGCACCTTCTCAAGAGTGGCTGATCACCCTTCGCTAAGCACCGCGTATCACACACACCCGCTCGTCGCCTCGTCAAGCAATCCATTAACGATCAGATCCGCAGTTGAACGCGAACAAGCCATCGGCAGGTTATAGACCGTCGCCAGGCGGGTCAGAGCCTTAACATCAACGTCGTGAGGCATGGGCGACAGAGGATCGACAAAGAAAATCAGCGCATCCAGTTTATCTTCACAGATCATGGCGCCGATCTGTTGGTCACCTCCGAGTGGTCCACTTTTCAGGCAAGTCACATCCAGTTCTGGATAGGCTTGCCTAATGCGGCTGCCGGTTGTTCCTGTCGAAAAGACTTGCACGCCGGACAGGCGAGACTGTTGTAGACCCACCCATTCAACGATTTCGTCCTTTCGCGCATCATGAGCCACTAGCGCGAAACGCGGCGCATCACCGGATGAATTGTTCAACGTAGTCTTCTCCAAGTCCTACTTCCGCAAAGTGTTTTCGGCACAGATCAATCTTGGTAAAGACATCTTCGTAGCCAGTAACCTTGCCCCACGGATCAACATAGCACATCACGCCATTGACCTGAAAATATGTGACCATCTCTTCGACATCGTCCGGGACGACCAAAGTATGCGTCTCACCCGGCGGCTCAAAGACATAACCCCCTTCTTCCGCCACCCAATCGTGTTCCAGGTAATGCCAACGCCCTTTCAAGACAAAGCCGTGGACAGGTTGCGGATGGCGGTGCCGTGAAAGAACACCAGCTTTGCGCACTTTGAGAAGGTTCATCCAATAGCCTTGCGAGCGGTTCAGACAGAGCGGCCGGAACCAGACGTTTTCGGCCTGCGGAACCCATAGCCTGTCGTCCTCACTCATAGCGTTCGGGATCACGATCTCTTCTTGCGCATCCTTGGGGAACGGCAATTGATAAGGCATTCGGGCGGTGTCGTCGTCATTCATTGATATTCCTCACATAGCGAGATAGCCGCCATCGACCGGATAGATCGATCCGGTCACAAAGCTGGCATTTTCACTTAAAAGCCATTGCACAAGCGCGCCGACCTCTTCGGGTTTTCCCCAGCGTTTCATCGGCGTGCGCGCCATGATTCCGGCTGTTCGCGCGGAATCTTCCCGCAGACCTTGGGTCATCTCTGTTTCGATCCACCCCGGCGCGATGGCGTTGACCCGGATGCCGTCTTCGGCCCAGCGACCTGCAAGCGCCTTGGTTAATTGTGCAACGCCGCCCTTGGAAGCGGAATAGGCTGGAACCAAAGGCCCACCAAAGATGCTGAGCATGGAGGCGGTAT
Organism: Ruegeria sp. CDSC042; assembly: GCF_059610745.1. Taxonomy (NCBI): domain Bacteria; kingdom Pseudomonadati; phylum Pseudomonadota; class Alphaproteobacteria; order Rhodobacterales; family Roseobacteraceae; genus Ruegeria; species Ruegeria sp. CDSC042. The sequence goes on along the minus strand of NZ_JBXWOF010000006.1, from coordinate 70,291 downwards.
TGACGATGGCCCCATCTGTTTCCGCCAGCAAAGGATGTACGGCGAGGCAGCAGCGCATCGTACCGGTCAAGTTCACATCAAGCACCTTGGCAAATACGTCGATGTTGTATTCTTCTTCACGCATAAGAATACCTGCGCAGTTCACCAAAGCATCAAGACGCGTAAGATCGCTAAACACTGTATCGACGGAGACCTGATCAGTCACATCCAGGGTCTGTACCTTGATCCCGTCCTGGGGCACGAACGCATCCAACTCGGATTGGGACGCAGATGCAGCGATGACGGACCAGCCTGCCTCAGCCAGCGATCGCGCGACACCCGCACCGATCCCTCGTGTACCGCCCGTAACAAGGGCCTGTTTCATCCAAGTTCCTCCAATACACTGGTGAAGGCGCGCGCGCGCCTAGCGATATCATCCAATGTATAGCTCGGTTTGAACAGTGCGGAGCCCAGCCCGTACCCATTGACGCCAGCGGCATGATACGGAGCCATCGTATCCGTCGATATGCCCCCTACCGCAGCGATGACTGCATCTGCAGGCAAGACTGCGCGCATAGCCGCTATGGCAGCGGGGGGCACCATTTCCGCCGGAAAGAATTTGAGCACCGAGGCTCCGATTTCCAATGCCGCAAAGGCCTCGGACGGGGTCATGACGCCCGGACACCAAATCAGACCCCGTGCGACAGCCGCGCGCCCGACGTCCGGATTCATATTGGGTGATACGATGATGCGCCCGCCCGCATCCGCAACCGCCGCGACCTGATCCGTGGTCAACACTGTGCCAGCGCCGACTATGGCTTGAGCGCCATGTTTCGCAACGATCTGCGATATTGAGTCCAGCGGGTCCGGTGAGTTGAGCGGCACTTCAATAATCCGAAACCCGGCATTGAAGAGCACATCAGACACCGGGCGCGCATTTTCTGGTGCCAGCCCCCGCAAAACCGCAATCAGCGGATTTGCCGCAAGCGCTGCAGTAAGGTCAATCATCCGAGTAACCCCGCAGCGCGTGCGATCAGGAAATGCCCCTTTGCCACTATATCAACTGGCGCGCGACGACTTTCGAAACCGGCTATTCGAAGAGCAATTTCGTAGCGGTCTGACAAATCGCTACGTCCTACAACAGTGATTGTCCCAACTTCGTTCAATTCACCCGTTGCAGCAGCTACTTCGGTACCGATCAACAAACCTGACATGTAGTCAGCCGTTGCAACCTTTGGAATTTTGCCCATGAGAGGAAGCGTCCGGACATGGAAAAGGCTGTGCAGCAAGTTCGACGTTCCATCGAGGCCGGCTTTTACACCCATTGTGAACGCCTCCTCACTGAAGGTATCGTCCTTCATCAATGTCCCGAGGATTGTGTGCCCTTTCAGCGCAGAGAAGATCTCTCCCGTCATGTAAGTCGAAAAATCCACGATTTTCCCGCCTGCAACCTGAACCCATTTGCTGTGAGTTCCCGGCATCACAAACGTACCTTCGCTTAAGCCCAGCGAAGAGGCCCCAATGATCTGGGTTTCTTCGCCGCGCATGACGTCCGGACCTCCGGCATGTTCGGTCGAAGCACCCGTTACAAAGTGAATGCGTGCTCCACTGGTTGCGTCATGAGGGACCAGAGCCCGTGCAAGACCACCCGCGCCGAGCGGCATTTCGGCATAGCGTGTTTCAACCCAGCCATTGCGGCTGGTAATCATGCCAGATGCCAGGATAGGCAGGTTTGCCTTGGCCACCCAAGGGCCGATAAGACGATCAAGAACCGACTCAAAGGTTTGACCCGCAACCTGCATTATACCTTCAGGCGACGAGACCCCGTCGATCACCTCGCCCTCTGCTCCAATGAGAAAAGCACGGAACGATGAAGTGCCCCAATCGACGCCGATCAGCGCTGGCTCAGATGCGACCGAATTCATTCAGCAGATCCTCGACGGTTTTGCCTTGGGCCACCCATTTACGGGTTTCCTCCTCACGGTCAGCTTGCTCTTGAGCAAGGCGCACGGTTTCTTCGGCGATTTCCTGTGGAATCACGACGACACCCATCAGATCAGCTACGATGAAATCGCCAGGATTCACGACGACGCCTCCGCAGGCAATTGGCACATTGATCGAAAGCTCTTCTTTACGTTCTGAGAACATCGTGTGCGTCCCACGCGGCGTGATCGCACGCGTCCAGATTGGCCAGTTGATGTCTTCCAGTTCGTCTGTGTCGCGCCCGGTGCCATCAACGATCATGCCGCGGATGCCACGGTTCTTGGCGAGACCGCCCATTAAACCGCCGCAAACTGACGTTTGACGATCACCACCCGCGTCCACGACGATCACATCCCCGGGTTGTCCCATTTCAAGCGCTTTCAAAGGGTCCACCAGATCGCCTTTTGAAAGCTGAACCGTCACGGCCTGGCCTGTCACCTTGGCGCGGAAAGCTGGCTTGATGGCGCTATCCATCACACCAGTTCGGTATTGCACATCCGCGAAAATGGCTGCGGCAGAGTACGCCTCTAACACCTTGTCGAATTTCTTGAGCAGTTCCGGGCTTCTTTCAAAATCATTGAAAACCCTAAGGTCCGTGCTGACTTCTGGCATTCTCTTCTCCTATTATGCGGTAGATACAGCCAATGCGTCAGCATTGACGGTGTAGTCGGGTTTTTGCCCTGTCAGGACCTTGGCCACTTGCGTGGCCGCGGTGACCCGCGCTGCGTGTATGGATTCCTCGGAATAGTAGGCTGAATGCGGCGTCACGAGGACGTTGGGCAATGTGAACAGCGGGTTGTCATCGGGCGTCCAATTTGCACGCTTGGCGGGTTCTTCTTCGGGGTCGTCGAGCCCCGCTGCGGCCAGACGACCCTCTGTCAGCGCCCGGAACAGCGCCTTGTTGTCAACTGTGGGCCCGCGCCCGGTGTTCACAAGTATCGCGCCCGGTTTCATGGCGGAGAATTCGGCGTCAGACAGAAAGTGATGCGTATCCGGCGTCATCGGTGCCTGCATCAGGACATAGTCAGATCGTGCCAGCAACTCGGGTTTGCTCACCAACTCGACCCCAAACTTCGCGGCTACTTCTCGGGGTAAAAACGGATCAAATGCAATGACGGTAACCCCGAAGGATTGCGCCCGCGCGACGATGGCTTGCCCGATTTTACCCAGCGAAACAACACCCATCGTGCGTCCGCGCAGACGGTAAACAGGCTGCCCACTTTGCCATTTCCAAACCCCCGCATGCGTGGCCCGATCATAGTCCGGCAGCTTGCGAGCCAAGGTGAGCCAAAGGGCAATCGCGTGATCGGCGACTTCCTCGGTACAGTAGTTTTGCACGTTGGTGACCAGAATGCCTTTGTCCGTCGCCGTGCCGACATCAACGATATCCACGCCAACACCATATCGCGCGATGACCTCGCACTTTTGCATCCGCGTGATTGTTTCTTTCCCGATCCGAGCGTATTGATTCATCATCGCAGCGCAATGCGGCGCGACATCGAACAGGTCTTCCTGACGCTTGGCCTGAAGCGCGATCACTTCGGCACCGGCGGCTTCCAGGATTTCCTTCTCAACGGAGACGTCACCAAAATCGTAATCGGTGATCACGACCTTGGGTTTGTCCGTTTTAGGAGCAATGCTAGCGAGATCAGTCATAGGCACCCGCCGAATAGGTCAATTCGTACGAGTGACTGTAGAGCTCAAAGATATTCCCAAACGGATCTTCCATATAGACCATGCGATAGGGCTTTTCGCCGGGGTAATACTTACGCACCTGTTCCATGCGCTGGCGGCCCCCCAGATCTTCAATGATCTTGATGCGACCTTCCAAATCCTCGTCCTGCACGCAGAAATGGAACAAGCCTCGCCGCCAGTATTCAAACGGGCGCTCCTCTTCGACAGTTTTCGGGAATTCGAACAACTCGATGCCGACACCATCCCCCATCGACAAATGGGCGATGCGAAAACTTCCCCAGCCTTCTCCGAACACATCATCGCACATCTGACCGATGGCGCTTTCGTCGTGTAGTACTTCGGTTGGCTCCATCAACACGTAGAGACCAAATGCTTTGGAATAGAACTCCACGGCTTTTTCCAGGTCTGGAACCGTGATGCCGATATGAGAGAATGTAAGAGCGGCCATGGCAGGCTCCTTCTGTTAGCAGTTAAAGAATGTTACGTACGATGCCGCCTTCGATCCGGTGCGCAGAACCATTGGAGGCAGTGCTGGCCGAGATTGTGACGATCATGCGGGCGACCTCGTCTGGCTGGACGAAGCGTTGAATAAGGGAGGTTGGCTCATCCGATTTGAAGTAATTGTCGACGATCGTGTCGAGCGGATCACCTTTTTGATCGGCGAGGCCGTCAAAGTAGGCCTCGACACCTTCGGTCCAGGTTGGACCGGGCAGGATTGAGTTAACCCGGACTTTCGTCCCTTTTGTCAACTCTGCCATGCCACGCGTGAGACCTAACATGGCAGTTTTAGTAACGGAGTAATGCACCATCTGGGGTAGAGGTTTGACCGCTGCTTCGCTGGCCATGTTTATGATGGACCCTTCCCCTCGGCGCAGCATCTCGGGCAGGAAAATCCGGCTCATCCGAACGGCGGACAGGACGTTGATGTTGAAGTAATGCATCCAGTCGTCATCGGTCAGATCCTCAAACGGTTTGACCGAAAAGATGCCGACATTGTTCACCAGCACATCAACTGTACCGCGCGCTTGCGCGAAATCCGCCAGAGTATCCGCATCAGCGGTTTTTGTTAGGTCGGCCGCAATGCCTTCAACCTCGCCCAGAGATGACAGGTCATCGACGCAGGCGGACACTTCCGCCTCGGTCAGGCCATGCACGATGACCCGCGCGCCTTCTTCCAGATAGACCCGGGCAGTGGCTTTGCCGATGCCGGAACCTGAACCGGTCACCAGAACCTGCTTATCTTTAAGTCCCAGATCCATCTCAGGCTTCCTTTTTAATGCTTGATGATTGCTGTGACGACGAGCGGCCGAATATACGCCCCATGAGGGCCGAGATTTCCGCGCGCCACATGTCTATTCCAACGGCCAACAGGATGATCAGGCCCAGCACGATGTTCTGAACGGACGACGGCGCCGCGTTCAGGTTAAGGCCATTCTGGACAATAACGATCGTCATCGCTCCCATCAGTGTGGCGAGGATGTTGCCACGCCCGCCTGCAAGACTGGCGCCCCCAACTACAGCAGCAGCAATGGCCTGCAGTTCCAGCGTCTGGCCATAGTTGGGCGAACCAGAATTGAGGCGCGCCGACATCAGGATGGCCCCGACAGCCGTCATGAAACCCGCGATGACAAATGTCGTGGTCTGAACCTTACGGACGTTGATGCCCGTCAGAACGGCAGCGGCTGGGTTGCCACCAACGGCATAGATCTCGCGGCCGAGTTTTGTGAAGTTCATCGTGAACGCGGCAAGGGCATAGAAGAACACGAGGTAGAAGAACGGCAATGGAACGCCGAACAGCTTACCGTAAAAGATCGGCTCTAGCGCTGGATCCAGCGAAAAGATCGGCGAGCCGTTGTTGAAGGTCAGCGCAAGGCCTCGAAAGGCAATCAATGCCGCCAGTGTGGTGATGAACGACGGGATGCGCCCGTAGGCGGTTATCAATCCGATAAAAAGACCGAGCAACCCGCCAAAAAAGAGAATGAGTGGCAGCGCCAAAACCAGCGGAATACCGATGAATTTCAACAACTGCGCAAGGATCATGGTTAGCAAGGCCACCATCGACCCTGAACTCAGATCAATGCCCGCCGCGAAAATCACGATGGTAGATCCAATTGCGATCAACGCCACAATGCTCACCTGCAAGGACAGGTTCGACAGGTTGCCTGGGTTAAGAAAGCGCTCTGTCGTAAGGGCGACAATCAGGGCGACGATCACCATGGCTGCAAATGGCCCAATCAATTGAGTGTCAAAGATCCGCTTCATGCGAAAGCCTCCTCAGGCTTGGAATGGGGAATGTCGGCGGAAGCGCGCACTAGATCGTCATGAGTAAGCTCAGATGCATCGACCGTGCGCGCGATTGTGCCATGTTGTACAACGGCAATCCGGTCACTCATCGCCAGCAACTCGTCATGGTCCGAACTGATCAGGATGATCGATTTACCCGCACGGGTGAGCCTGTTGATCAGCTTGTAGACGGCAATCTTGGCGCCAATATCGATCCCCTGTGTCGGCTCATCGAGGATCAGGATGTCCGAGGCAGAGAACAGCCAGCGCGCGATCACGATCTTCTGCTGATTGCCACCAGACAGGAAATTGACCGTTTTTCCTTCGGCCTGGGTCGAGATTTCGAGATCGCGGATCAGATCATGGGTGGCTTGATCTTCCACCTTAAGGTTCAAGATTCCGAACCGGCTTAGCTCGCCTAAAGACGCTGCAGTGACGTTCCCGCTTGCGCGAAAGTTGAAGAACAACCCGTCAAACTTGCGGTTTTCCGGAACGAGTGCCAACCCAGCACGGATCGCATCGATTTCCCGGCGGAAGTGAACCGGTTTGCCGTTCAGCGTTACTTGCCCGGCAATCAATTCGTCGGTCCCGAACAGCGCGCGCGCAATTTCTGTGCGGCCACTGCCCAAGACGCCACCCAAGCCTAAAACCTCGCCTCGGCACAGTGAAAACGAAACATCTTTCACACCTGATTTTGTGGCCAGACCGGACGCCTCCAGCACAATATCATCGGTGGCGTTCTGCTCTTTGGGATAATGCTCACCAATGTCTTCACCAACCATGGCGCTGACAATCTCAGAGACAGTGATCTTGGTCTCACCACTTGCGCGCACAACGCATCCGTTGCGTAAGATCGTCACTTCATCGACGATCCGCTCAACCTCATCGAGCCTGTGAGAAACATAGAGGATGGCGGTGCCGCGTTCGCGCATATTTCGCAAAAGCTGGTGCAGGCGCTCAATCTCATCTTCGCCCAATGCCGCAGTTGGCTCATCAAGGATGATCATGCGGGCATCCATCGCGATGGCTTTCGCGATCTCGACCAACTGTTGCTCGCCTACCGACAGCGTACCGGTGATAGTTTCGGGTGAAACATCGACATCCATTTCCGCCAACACGCGGGCGGCTTCATCGTAGACCCTGGCCCAATCGATCACACCAAAGCGAGACCGAGGCATATTGCCAAGGAAGATGTTTTCGCCAACCGATAAGGTCGGCACGATCGAGAATTCTTGAAATACTGTCGCGATGCCCGAATCGCGCGCCGCCTGCGGGTCGCTGATTGTGACAGACTTTCCATTGTACAGGATTTGGCCGCTGTCTGGTTGCTGTACGCCGGACAAGGTTTTGATCATCGTGGACTTGCCACAGCCGTTCTCGCCCAGCAGCCCATGAATGGAACCGGGCATAAGCCGGATGCAGACTTTGTCGTTCGCCAAAACACCGGGATAGGCCTTGGTAATATCGACAAACTCCCAAAGGGGCGTTGCGGGTGTCATTGCGAATGCCTCGACAAAATGAAATTCGGTTGGTTTGCAACCCGGCAGCACGCACGCGCGCCACCGGGAAGCGGGGAGATGGCTCAGTACTCTTTGGACGGTTGTGGGAAGAGCTTTTCAGGCTCTTGCAGCACACTGATCGCGCCATCCTTGTCCTCAATCGATGTGGGCGTTTCGATCCAGCCACCGGGATAAGACCCGTTAAGCGCATCAATAGTGGCGTGCATTGCCGCTTTACCCATCAGGAATGGTGAAGTGTTGACGGTTGCCGTGATATTGCCCGCCGCGATCTCTTCGAGGCCGGACGTGTCGCCATCATTGCCCAATAGAACGATGTCATTACGGCCGAGTGCTTTCGCAGCAAAGGATGCTCCAATGATCATGTAGTCATTCGCAGCAAAGATCATGTCGAGATCGGGGTTCGACTGCAGGATATCCATGCCAGCTGTGTTGCCACCTTCGACGTTCCATTTGCCATCGATGGATACAACGACTTCAAAGTTGTCGTTGCCCTCAATGCCGTCAAGAAAGCCACCGACCCGCTCGGTTGAGTGATACCCTGGCTGCCCTTCGATGATGCCGACCTTCAATGGTTGATCGCCATAGGTCTCGATGGCCCAATCAGCGATGGCCTGAGTACCATTGCGCTGAGAATACCCGACCACACCGTGGATCGGAGTCGGAAAGTTCGGGATGTCCGAGTTAATCATCAAAACAGCCATGCCCTTGTCAACGGCCTGCTTAAGTAGCGGCGCCGCAGCAAATTCATCATGCGTTCCAAAGATAATCGCATCCACATCCTGCGTCAGTACATCCTGGATCATACCCATCTGACCGTTGATATCCGCGCCAGACTGAGGCGCGAGCATGAAGACTTCGACCCCGGCCTCCGCAGCGACCGCTTTGATGCCCTCACCAATGGCGATGTAGTAGTTGAACTCGGTCGCCGGTGGCATATACGCGATCCGGAACGTGTCATTCTTGGGTTCAATCGCATCAATCGCAGCCTGCGCCCCGTCCTGCAACGGCACCGGTGTCGGATAGTTCTCGGCCATTACGACTGTTGCCAGCGTGACGAATCCCGCGGCAAGCGTAGTGCTCATAAGCGTTTTCAACATTGTTTTCTCCTCCAGAAATTCGTTGGTTATCCGTTGAACGGCGTGTCGATCACGCCGCGAATGCCGGGTTTCACGGCGAAGAGACCGCCGGAATCCGGTTCTTTTGTTAAAGCGGCTTCGTCACTCATTAACCGCGATGTCGTAATGAAAAGCGTGTCGAGGTCTGGACCGCCGAATGCGCAACAGGTGGGCTTCCAGACCGGCACCTCGATTACGCGATTGATCGTGCCGTTGGGTGCAACGCGCACAACGCGATGGCCTTCCCATTCGGCATTCCAGACGCCTCCTTCTGCATCCACGCAGGACCCATCGGGCAGGCCAGGTTCGCCCTCGAAAGAAACATGCATCCGACGGTTCGAAACAGATCCACTGTCGGTGTCGTAGTCGAACGCCACGATTTCCCGATCCGGGGTATCGGCAAAGAACATTGTAGTTCCATCCGCCGTGAAGCAGGTCGAATTGGCGCAAGACACCCCTTCGATGATTGTGCGCACGTTCAGATCCGTGTCTACGCAAATAACCGACGAATCGGCATTACCCGAGACTTCGTTCATCCCCCCGACAATCAACCGCCCCTGACGATCAGTCCGCCCGTCATTCAATCGCGTCTCCGGGTTATTCGACTCGAATCGGGTGACGAGGGATTCTTCTTTCATGGCCTGATCGAGCAAAACGACACGATCTGCATAAGCAACGATCAGCCCTCCAGAGATCCGCGCAGCAAAGCAACATACGCGCTCTGGCATCTGATGAGACGTGCATTTCGAAGTTACCGGATCAAATGAGAAAAGCGCGCTGCCTTCGATGTCGGTCCACCAGACAAGCCCATCGGTTGGGTTCCAGAAAATCCCTTCCCCGTGCTGGTTCTTGCAGTCGACCACCAACTCTGCGCGCAATTTTTTGACCTCCACTATCGCTTTCTGATATCTGATATACCAGCTTGCCTAATCTGGTGTATCAGATATCCTGCATCTGGCAACACCTTTTTTGGAGATATCCCCAGATGGCCCTTGAGAGACCCAAATCATTGCGTGAACTCGCACTGGAGCATTTGCGGAACAGCATTATCGATGGCTCCCTGAAGATGGGTCAGGTTTTATCAGAGCGAAAAATCTCCGAAGAACTGGGCGTGTCCAAGTCACCGGTCCGCGAGGCGCTCGCTCAATTGCGTGACGAAGGTTTGGTCAGCATCGAACCACAAAAAGGCGCACGCGTGTTTTCCTTGTCCGAACCGGAAGTCACCCAGATCTGCGACTTCAGACAAGCGATTGAAACAGCCGCCTTCGAACTGGCATTGTCGCGTGACCCGGAAGGACTGGCCAGTGAAATGCAACGTGTCGTGACGGAAATGGAGCGAGAACGCAGGCGAGGCAACGAGAAAGGCTACCTTTCACTAGATACCACGTTTCATCAGTTGATCTTCGAACATGCCGGGAACGATTATTTGACGGCTAGCTATACCCGATACATCGGTAAGATTGCAGCATTGCGAACCCACCTGGCGAAGCTGCCGCAGCACACCGAACTCTCTTTTGATGAACATGCGAAGATTGCGATTGCAGTGCGCGAAGGGGACATGGCCAAGATTAAATCTCTTCTTACGGCACATATTGATCGCACGCGGCAGGCCTACAAGAGCGCTGCAATCGTTCTCGAAGGAGCCGTTGCGCCCTGACGCATAGAACAGCTGAGTTTTTGAAGGGGGGCGGGCCATGTCGGCACCGCCCCTTTCTTGTTCCGCTTCACCGCTATCTCTTTTTGATTGACATCTGAGATATCAGATGCCAATCAAAAAAGCGGGAGGAGCTTTGTATGACACCTGCAATGGAACATGACGCACTGAGGTCACAGCCACTGATTCAACTGGAAGCGGTTGGCAAAAGCTTCGGAACGAACATTGTTTTGGACGGTGTCGACTTCGAGTTGAGACCCGGTGAAGTTCACGCGCTTTGTGGTGAAAACGGTGCTGGGAAATCCACCTGCCTCGGTCTTCTTTATGGACTTCACCAGCCCACAGCCGGGCGAATCCTGTGCGATGGCAACGAGCAGCTGATTGAAAGCCCATCACATGCGCAATCACTCGGTATTGGCTGTGTCTTTCAGGAACTCAGCCTCGCCGGTGCCCTCTCCGTAGCGGAAAACATCTTCGCAGGCCGCGTGCCCACCCGGTTGGGTGTCGTCGATTGGCCTGAATTGCGTCGTCGGGCGGAAGCGTTGTTGGCGGAGTTCGGTCTGGATATTGATGTTTCCATGCCGGTTGACGGCCTTCCGATTAGCTCCCGCCAGATCGTAGAAATTGCCAAGGCGTTGTCACTGAACTCCCGCGTTCTGCTTTTGGATGAGCCAACTTCAGCATTGGCACCCGATGAAGTGGACGCACTATTCGACGTCTTAAAGTCCCTTACAAAGAAGGGGATTGGCATCGTGTATGTCAGTCACCACATGGCCGAGATCTTCCAGATTTCAGACCGCATCACTGTTCTGCGCGACGGACACCGCATCAGCACATTGCCCGTGTCAGAAACCTCACAGGAAAAGGTCGTTGCCGAGATGATCGGCGGCGCACATCCCGGTGATGTCACCCGTTCGGATCAAGGCGGCGGCAACGAGGTTTTGAATGTAAAGAACCTGACGCACCCCGGCGAGTTTGAAGACATTTCGTTTTCCATAAAAGCCGGAGAGATCGTTGGTATGGCCGGTCTAATGGGCGCCCGCCGCAGCGAGATTGTCCGGTCCATCGCTGGACTGATGCATGGCGCGACAGGCGAAATCAGATTGCATGGCAAGCCAGTCAGCTTTGCGTCCTTGCGGCAAGCGATGCGCGCTGGTGTCGGGTTTGTCCCCGAGGAACGCAAGACCGAAGGTCTCTTTCTGGAACAATCGCTTAGTGACAACTTGATCGCCGCCAGTCTTTCCGAACACACATCTGTTGGCTTCGTGCGTGCCAGCACAATCAAAGCAGCCAGCCAGGCAGCCATTGATGCCTTCAGTGTCAAAACCAGCGGGATTACCGAACTTGTTGGCGATCTGTCAGGGGGCAACCAGCAAAAGATCATGCTGGCCAAATGGCTCAAACGTTCTCCAGCTCTTCTGATCATCGAGGAGCCCACAAAAGGTGTTGATGTCGGGGCTAAATTTCAGATTCACACAGAGCTTTTACGTCGAGCCGCCGAAGGTATGGCCATCCTCGTGGTGTCATCCGATTTCCCTGAACTTGTCTCTCTCTCTACGCGCATTCTTGTGGTCCACGACGGTCGCCTCATGGGCGATGTTGCGGCGGTTGACGCAACCGAGACCACGCTCCTTCAATTGGCCGCCGGAAACTCTGTTCCATCGGTGGATGCAACCCAAACCAATCAATCAGGAGTCGCGACTTGACTATGACAGCTCAAGCCAATTTGCCCATGAAACCACCCCTGTTGCGCCGTGTCCTGCAAGCCTTTGTTGATATTCGTGAGCTGACGCTGATCGTCCTGATCGCCGCCATCATCATCGTGATGTCCAACATCAACCCCTACTTCCTGAGTTTCTCGAATTTTCGCGCGGTGGCCGTGGGCATGGCACCGACCGCGATCATTGTGATCGGCATGGCAATCCTGCTTGCATCCGGTGGTTTCGATCTGTCGGTTGGTTCGGTAATGGCCCTGTCTTCCACCGTCGTCGCCATGCTGCTTTTGACCGGTATGGCAATCCCGCTCGCCGTAGCATGCGGGCTCATTCTAGGTGGCATGGTGGGCGTGGTGAACGGAGTGCTGGTGACCGGCCTCGGGATCAATCCGTTGATAGCAACGCTCGGAACGATGTCGATCGCACGCGGTATTGCCCTCGTATTGACCGAGGGGTTTTCAGTATCCAGCCTGCCGGCGTCCTTCGCCTGGATCGGCAAAGCTGACATCAGCGGCTTTCCGGTGATTGTCTTGTTCACCATTCTGCTGGTGATCCTGTTTGACCTGGCCGTCCGCCATACGCGTTTCTTCCGTCAGGTCTATTTCATTGGTGCCAATGAAAAAGCCGCGATGTTATCGGGCATCCACGTCACACGCGTGCGCATCATTCTGTACGCACTGACCGGTATTCTGGCTGCTCTGGCGGGTGTCTTGCTGGCCTCCCGCCTGATGAGCGGTACGCCCACGGCCGGCAATGGCATCGAACTGCAAGTTCTGGCGGCTGCCGTCATCGGCGGCGCATCATTACGAGGAGGAGAAGGCACTATCCTTGGAGCTTTCCTTGGCGTCGTTTTCGTCGCGTTAATCAACAACACCATGACGATGCTGGCCGTATCGATCTACTGGCAGATGATCGTCATCGGCGGTGTACTCGTCACAGCAGTCGCCTTGGACATGCTGATCCGAAGCAAACGGGGTTAGGCCCGAAGCTCTCCAAAACTCAACAACAACCAAAGATCCAAAACAGGGAGACTACGATGACCGAATTGAAAGTAAATCGGCGCAGGTTGCTGACAGCGGGCACGACTGCGGGACTGGCCGCCGCTTTCGGACTGCCCATGCTGTCCAAGGAAGCCATGGCGCAAGCCGCTGGCAAGGAATACGTTTTTCTGTCCATCGTCACACAAGTGCCGTTCTGGGTGGATTATCGCAACGCGATGGAAGATCTTGAGGAGTTGATGGGCATCAAGGCCACGTTCACGGGCCCCCTAGATTTTGACACTGCAGCGCAAGCACGCCAACTGGACGAATTGATCGCCAGACGCCCCGCAGGTATCCTCATATTCCCCGGTGATCCGGCTACTTTGGCACCCGGCGTTGAACGCGCGGTCGAGGCCGGGATTCCAATCACATGCTGTATAGGTGACATCCCCGACAGCCCCCGATCCACGTTCCTTGGCATCAACGGCGTTCAGGCAGGACGTGTCGGCGGCGAGATGCTGGCGCAAGCGATTGGCGGCCAGGGGAAGGTCATCCTCGGCACGTTTCCCGCTCCTTCCACGCTGGAGCGGGTCGAGGGTTACAAACAAATCTTCGCTGAGAAATACCCGGATATCGAAGTCGTCGATGTTGTGAACGACAAGGCCGACCCGTCCTATGCTCCGACAGCCTATCTTCAAGCCATTCAGGCAAACCCCGATATTGTTGGCATTGGCGGCACAGACGGCGACAGCGGCAAAGGCGCTGCGATTGCGGTCAACGAGGCGGGTCGCAAGGACATCAAGATCGTCGCGATGGATCGTAATGACGACATGCTGCCCTACATCGAAGACGGCACCATACACGGTGCTGTGGCTCAGAAGTCCTATTTGGAGATATTCCTCGCCTTCCACATGATGCATTGGCAAAATACCGATGCGTTGAAGGTCTTGCCGGATTGGAAGGCCGCCGGGATCAACCCGCTGCCTGAACGCGTCGAAACCGGGGTGATGCCGATCACGTCCGAGAATGTCGCACAGTTTAAGCACGTCTAAATTTTCATCCCGGCGCGGCCATGTCGCGCCGGAACACCGTCAGGGAGCAAACATGCCGGACAGATGGAGTGTTCTTCAGCTACAGCAGTGTGATCTGCGACTGACACTCCTGCCAGGCATCGGCGGCCGTCTGTGGGACGTGAGTTTTCAAGGGAGCTCACTCCTCTTTCAAAACCCAGATCTTGACGGAGTGGAGATCGACGACACCCGGCTCGCCGATTTGCCTACACGCTCTCCACAATTTGGCTTTCCACTTTGGGGAGGCGAGAAGACATGGATCGCCCCGGACTCGTCTTGGGAAAACGGCGCTCCGTTTCCCGTGCTGGACAGCGGCTCCTATCAGATCACTTCTAGAACCAGCACTCGCATCGACATGACCAGCGCCGTCTGTCCCATATCTCACTTATCTGTTTCGCGTCGCATCACACTGACTTCTGAGAAGAGCTGGGACATTGAACATATCGTTGCCAATCATGGAACTTCCTCGCGTTTGACTGGCATTTGGTCGGTCATGATGCTTAACACCCCAACCAAGATCGGCGCCGAAATGGATCATCCTGCGTTTTATCCTGTTTTCGGCTCTGCCGAACAGATGGTTGCAACGCACAGCAGAAGCACTGTCGTGGATTGTAGCAGACTGCAGGAATTCAAGATCGGACTTCCGAACCCCAACAGCCGGACGCTGATAAAGTGCGGAACGGATGGACCTTTGTTGATGTGCTCAGTACCGGAACCTCGGCAAGGTGACCGATTTGCGCATCACTATCCATTCGAGGTCTTCAATTCAGGCGATTACGCCTACTGTGAAGCAGAGTGGCACTCCCCCGTGCGCAACCTCGCCCCAAATGAAACGCTGAGTTTTAGGCAGATGTTCCGCGTCTTGACGGACGAGGACCAGCCACAAATGCCAGCGGGTCTTACAAGCAACAAGGAATTCCTGTTATGCATGTCCTGATCACAGGCGCTGGTGGACATCTTGGGCGCAAACTGTTCGACACGCTCGAAAGTGATCCCGACTACACGGTTTCCGGCATCGACATCCGACCCGCCGATCATCCCAATATTCACACTGCGGATCTATCTGATGATAGCAGTTGGATCAGCTTGCTCGAGGACGTGGACGTAGTCGTGCATCTTGCCGGTGACAGAGAGCCGGCCGCCACTTGGCCCTCAGCGATCAAGCACAATATGGATGCAACCCTTACACTCTATCACCATGCGGTCGCCATGGGTGTCAGTCGCGTGGTACTTGCCAGTTCCAATTGGATCCATGGCGACAAGAGGTTCACGCATGAAGCGCTCAACAGTAAGACACCACCTGGCCCGGTGAACGCCTACGGAATGTCAAAACTGTTCTGTGAACAGACAGGGACTTACTTCGCCGAGCATCACGGACTGTCTGTCATTTGCCTGCGTATTGGCTGGACGCAATGGACCCACGACAACCAACCCGGCACGCATATGGCGATGGGCCGATGGGGCCAGGAAATGTGGTTGAGCGATCGGGATTTCCTAAGCGGCATGCGCGCCGCAATTGATGCAAAAGACGTTTCCTTTGCAGCACTGAACTTGATGTCGAATAACCCGGGCATGCGTTGGGATATCACCGAAACGCAGAAAGTGATCGGCTATTCTCCGAAAGATGGGAGCCCGGCAAAAGTTACCACAGGCATTGCCTTTAGGTCTGCGCTGAAGCGCCTGTTTTCAGTCCGTATCCCAAATTATTTCACCACACGTTTTCCGGATTGGTAAAGTACAAGGCCCAGCCATTGTTGTTGCTTTGGGCATTCAGTTTCCGAAACCTAGCCTTGAGGTAAGCGTTGTTCGCATTGCGGTTGTCGACGCCCCACGTCATGAGCGGCAGATTTCGCAATCTTCGGCTGAATCGCTGCGCTTTAACAAACTGCGAACATCGCTGAACCGGTGTTATGTGAAGCGATCTCTGGTTGAGTAGTGGCGATTCAGTGGGACTAATGCCAGTGGCTCTCTAGCGGGACAAACACAGACACATGATCAGCGTCCGCTTTAAAGCTCATTTCGTTCACCATCGAACAGTTATTACTGGCTGCATTCATTTTCTGTCTTTAATCTGTCTTGCATGGCAATCGAACCGAGACTGGATATAATCGGGGCCGCGCTCGCCGATCCCAGCCGATCCCGCATACTGTGCGAACTGATGGACGGGCGCGCATTCACCAACAAAGAGCTGGCTTGTGCGGCCAAGATAAGCCCGCAGACCGCGAGTGCCCATTTGAAGCAACTCGAAATTGCCGGTCTGACCGCTTCTTTGCGAAGCGGTCGGCATGTTTATCACTGGGTGGCAAGCGCTGACGTTGCCCAGGTGCTGGAAGGATTGGCTACCCTGTCACCGACCGACCACCTGTCTCGGCCCGGCCGGATCGCGACAGACACACAACGCGCACGCAGTTGCTACAATCATATCGCTGGTAAGCTCGGCGTCCTGATGACGAAGCGCCTTGTTGCCCTTAATGTGCTGAATCTCAAAGATGGCGCTTTGACATCCGGACCTCGCTATCAGGATTTCCTCGATGATATCGGTATCGAGCCGCCACCTGTTTCATCGGGGAAACCTCCGGCAAAACTCTGCCTTGACTGGACAGAGCGTCGGCACCACATTTCCGGCCCGCTGGCCACAGCGATCATGCAGAAGTCACTGACAGCGAACTGGCTGGAGCGCAGGACCGGTAGTCGCGCTCTTACCATTTCCGACGACGGGTTCGATGCGCTCGAACGCTGGTTTGGCCTGAGCAAAAAGACTCTGGACGGCTCGGACGACAATTGACAGTTCGGCCGATAACGAACCGTCATTTTCCACAGCATCGCCAATGCGAGCTATTTCGGCAGAAGCTGCTGGAGATAAACATGACATTGCCCAAACTCGAAAATGACAGGTTCGTTCCCGAAAACGGTCTGCGGATCGTTGTCCAGGTGCCAGATACGCATGCGCAAAAGATCATTGACGCGGTTCTGGTCGATGACGTTCTGAAATATGGCGACTACGATTGCGTCACCTATCAGACCGCGCCGGGAATGCAAAAATTCAGATCCCTGGGGAGTGGGCGCAACATGGCAACCTCAAAGGTTGTCGAGGTACCCTGTGTGGAACTGTCATTCTTTCTGGACAGTAACGAAGCCAAAACCGTGCAGGTTCTAAGAAACATCTATTCATCACACCCCTACGAAGAGCCGGTGATCTTCGTAGAACCGTGCATGCGGACGCTTCATATCCGGGGAATGGACGAGGACAATCCTAACAGGTTCTGGAACAACGAGACCGAAGATTGGGTGCCAAAAGAGCACTGGTAAGTGAGGTTGAACTCAGCAATCTCCGAACCCCAACGAATAAGTAGGAAGGGCTCCTTTGGGACCTTCGCCGCACGCTGTACTAGGGTCCGGTTTTGATTTCCTGGAAACAAGGCAATAGCGGAAAGCTCCTGCACATCGCGGTTCGGGTGTTATATGCACCGGTCTCTCGTTGAATGCCCGATCTGCTGTCACATGCCTTCGATAATGGCAATTCTGGCCGTGGCATTTTCCCTAACGATGTACCGCAGCAAGTTATTACCCTCGGCCATGAGGTCGAGGCGATCTTCGTTCTTTTTCACCACGGCTGCCCACGCCATTTGATCGTGTATTAAATCGTCAAGGATCGCTATGCGTTGTCCACGGCCCATTTCCTTGGTTTTGCTTTTTAACACCAAAAGTCCATCAATATGCCCGATGAGGTCGGGTGCCAGGTCCTGATCTTTAATGAGCTCATGCAGGTTCATCAGCTGTGGCATATCGGGTACCGTAGGTTTTTCGTATGCGTCTCAGGGGGCATTCTAGCAGACCTAGAAAACTCTTGGTTCGGCCCATAAGAGACATTCGGCACCCTGCTGACATTCTGCGGTCGCAGCCCCCATTCCGGTCATTCGCTGCAAGTGCAAACTTTGGCGCTGCTCGAACTCACACATTGAGGGACTTTATTGTCATTCTTTAGGACGACACAAATGACCGCTCGAAGGAAGCTGGCATCAAACCCAGAGGCTGCTGAACTTATCATCGTAACAACTTTGTGATCGCAACGACCAAAGTATATCTTGCCCAAGATATCTACCTACTAGTAGGTTGGTATTTGTTCCCAAGGAGAGACAACATGAAAATCTATGATACTGAGGGTTTCCCAAACCCCGCACGTGTGCGCATTGCGCTTGCTGAAAAAGGCGCAACAGACCAGGTCCAATTCGTTCCGGTTGACGTGATGGGTGGCGAACATCGCACCGAGGCCTTCAAAGCCAAGAACCCCGATGCCGTTGTGCCCTGCCTTGAGCTGGCGGACGGTACACATATTTCGCAGTGCAATGCGATTACAGAATATATCGACAATCATTTCGAAGGCCCGTCGCTGACCGGAGAGACACCAAAACAACGTGCGCAAATTTCGATGATGAACCTGCGTGCAGAAAATGGTCTGCTGAATGCTGTGGGAACCTACTTTCACCATGCCACACCAGGTCTTGGTCCAGACCTTGAGACCTATCAATGTGCTGAATGGGGTAACAAGCAAAAGCAAGTTGCTGGTCAGACAATGGCTTACTTGGATGAAGTTCTGGCTGACAATGAATATCTGGCAGGTTCTGAGTTTTCGGTTGCTGATATCACGGCGTTTGCCGGTCTTGCCTTTGCGGACTTTGCCAAGGTCGACATTCCAGAAACACTCTCCAATCTGACGGCATGGCGGGCAAAGGTCTCGGCACGGCCCAGCATCGCAGGTTAAAGACGCGATACCACTCAAGTCGAAAGGAAAAACATGGAACTGAACGCAGACTTTAAAACACGCGTGGTTGTTCACTCTGAACAGCTTGAGTGGAACGCTTCGCCTATGCCCGGTGTGGATCGGCGTATGCTGGACCGCATCGGCGGCGAAGTTGCCCGTGCCACGACGATTGTGCGCTATGCGCCGGGCAGCAAATTTTCGGAACACACCCATACAGGTGGCGAAGAATTCATCGTGCTTGATGGTGTATTTCAGGACGAACATGGCGACTTCCCCGAAGGGACATATGTGCGCAATCCTCCCACCACTGCACATACGCCGGGGTCAGAGCCGGGCTGCACGATCTTTGTAAAGCTGTGGCAGTTCGACATGGCCGACCGCAATCAGTTTCGCAAAACCATGGCCGAAGAACTGACCGATCCTGTGGATGGTGTCGCAACGGCTGAACTACACCGTGATGCGCGTGAAACAGTGACCTACAGCCACCTTGATGCAGGCGCGACACTGGAAAATACCGATGTGGGTGGGATCGAAATGCTGGTGATTGCCGGTTCCGTCACCGAAGGCAGCGATACGCTTGAAAAAGGAGCATGGCTGCGACTGCCGGAAGGCGATCAACTGTCTGCAACGGCTGGCCCTGATGGGGCAAAGCTGTGGATCAAGACGGGTCATTTGCCCCACGCCAAACCGCCTGCCGTCTGATGAGTGTTGATAAACCTTTGGTCCTTGTGGCCGGCGCGGGGGCTGGCCTTGGTCAGTCCCTGTTGTCCCGTTTCACAAAAGATGGCTTTGCTGCCGTTGGCTTGGGACGCACGCAACCTGAAACGGTGATTGGCCAGTTCTTTGAGATGGACCTGACGGACGAGAGTGCCGTTCCCAGCATCCTGGCACAGGTTATCGCAGAACATGGCCCGCCCAAGGTTGTGATCCACAACACGAGCGAACTGATCATCGCGCCTTTCGCAGAAACCCGGCTTGCTGATTATCAACGCACGTGGGGATCGATGGTGCAGTCTGCCATTTTGCTTGCCCAATCGACACTGCAACCGATGGTCCGCGCTGGCGGTGGTACGTTCATTGTATCTGGCGCCACAGCGTCCTTGCGGGGTGGTACAAGATTCTCGGCCTTTGCCAGCGCAAAATTCGCCTTGCGCGGCCTGACGCAATCGCTTGCACGGGAGTATCAACCAGCAGGTGTTCATGTCTGCCACGCGATTCTGGACGGTATCATTGATACAGCGCGATCTCGGGACCTGCACAACCTTGATCCGGGCAAGATGATGAAGCCCGAGGACATCGCAGAGGCCTACTGTAGCCTCGCCCGCCAACCCAAATCCACATGGACGCACGAGCTAGATCTGCGCCCAGCATTCGAAGGGTTCTAGCGCATGCAAACGCTGATTGTCGGCGGCGGGTTGTCAGGGCTTGTCTTAGCCGAACGTCTTGAGGCGCAAGGGCGCGACTATATGCTGATTGAGGCCCGCCCGCGGTTTGGCGGGCGAATCATGACGCAGCATCTGGAGGCAGGCTACTTTGACATGGGGCCTGCCTGGTTCTGGCCGGGCCAGCCACGTATTGCAGCTCTGATTGATCGGTTTGGTCTGACAAAGTTCGACCAATTCGCCGATGGCGCTCAGACCTTTGAGGATGAACATGGCAACGTGCAACGCGGGCAGGGTTTTTCATCAATGGAAGGGTCATGGCGGCTAAAGGGAGGGTTGGCTGCTCTGACAGACGCATTGGCCAACTGCCTACCGGATCATCGCAAACAGCTAAACGCGCCGGTTGTTAGCCTTGACATGTCCGGCGATCAATTCATTGCAACAACGGCAAAGGGCGAACAGATCCACGCGGATCAAGCTGTCCTCGCTGTGCCCCCACGTGTTGCGGCCGAAATCGCATTTTCGCCCGCATTGTCTGCCGAAGCCGCCCAAACCATGAAAGGCATCGCGACATGGATGGCAGGTCAGGCCAAGGCTGTTGCGGTGTACGACAAACCATTCTGGCGCAAACAAGGACTGTCCGGTGATGCAATGAGCCGGAAAGGACCGATGGTCGAAATCCATGATGCATCCCCCCCTGAGGGTGGACCATACGCGCTATTTGGCTTCATCGGTGTACCGCCCCAAGGTCGCGCGGACGAACAACTGCTGCGTCAGCACCTGCACGCTCAATTAACACGGTTGTTCGGGCCTGAAGCCGCCGAGCCCCAAAAGCTCTACTTGAAAGACTGGGCCATTGATCCCTACACTGCAACTGAGGCGGATAAGGCACCGCTATATGCCCATCCGACATACGGTCTACCGAAGGCGATGAGCAATCTGTGGAACGGAAAGCTGCATTTCGCAGGAACAGAGGTCGCCCCGGTTTTCGGCGGCTATATCGAAGGTGCTTTGGAAGCGGCAGAGAATGTCCTACACAGCCTAAACGCCCAAAATCTTGGATAACACATGGCGACCGACACCAAGACAACTCTGCTCAATTCGGCTGAACGGGCCGCGCGCAGGCGTGGCTTTGATGGGTTCAGCTATGCCGACCTGGCCGCCGACGTCGGAATCACAAAGGCCAGCATTCACCATCATTTCGCCAGCAAGGCAGCTTTGGCCGTCGCGCTGATGCAGCGGTATTATTCAGATTTGGAAACCGCCTGTGGCGAGATTGATCAAGACCATGCAACAGGGGCGACGCGCTTGGCCGCTTTGATCAAGCGGTATCGTGGCGCACTTGAAGGTGGTCAAAGCTTGTGCCTGTGCGTGTCTTTTTCGACCAGTACAGAAAATCTATCAGCAGACACGATTGCCGAGATGAACCGTTTTCGCACAATGATGACCGAATGGCTTGCGAGGGTATTTACACTGGGTCAGGGCGATGGAACGATCCTACATGTTGCCGATCCGGCAGCAGAAGCCGCCGCAACACTGCCTTTGCTCGAGGGCGCACAACTGGCAGCCCGAGTGGCACAGGACCCGCAAAGGTTTGAAGCGGCAGTCCAGATTATGTCCAAGCGATTGGTTCAATAAACCAATGCGCAACCCTTCGTCCTGACACTGGCTTTTGTCCGTTAGGACTTGAGCACGTTCAAATACAGACATTGCTGCGCTCTGCAGCATTGGTCGTTTTGGGCTCTTTCAAGACCTTGGGTGCAGCGCAGCATTTCGGTTCAAGAACCACTAGCCATCGATTTGAACGGCCCATAGCCGACATCCATCAGCCCTTTGAAATATTGCGTTAGCAACCCGCATTTCAGACATTCGCTGCGATTGCGAAAGCTAGCCTAGGTGAATTCTCACTCCGCGGTCGAAAGTGGCATCGCTACCTCAGACTTGTCTCATTCATTGCTAACCTTTCTAAGGCTACAACAAACTCCATCCAGCTATCGATGCCGGAGGTCAAGATCTGGGGTCAGGCACGAAAACAAATCTGACGGCATATGCGAATTTGATTCTCTAAACCTTTTTTCAATTGAATCGCGCCAATCAAACGACGTTCGTAACATCACAACCTTGTCTCGGGTTCGCCAACAAAGAATTTTAGAACCGATAAGTCGCGCCTAGCACAGGCCCCGACTGATCAAATGTAAAGTCGTTGCCGTCGATTTCATGATCGAATGAGATATAGCGATAACCACCGCGGATCAGCCACCTGTCGTTGATTGCGTAATCTGCCGTCAGCAGAATCTGCCAGGTTTCACTGTCGCTGCGGAAGCCTCCGTAGTCGACAAAACCGGAGCCCGACCACTTATCCGAGAACTGTACCCGTGCTCTGGCGCCGATGACAGGGTCGGTCCAGCTATCGTCTGCCGTTGTTGTGCGCCCCGGTGCCGCGCCGGGTAGAAGGGTAAATTCCGTTTCGGTGCTGAACCACCGGAAACCCCCGGCGACGTCAACGGTGATAGTTGGCGCTTCATACACTCTGTAGCCAACATAACCACTCAGGTATTGTGTGGTAAATGATGTCTCCAGACCCGAGCCGACAGGTCCAGGAGCGCTGTTGCTGAACGATAAGTCTGTGTAGTTGTAATCTGCAAGTATCAGCCAACGTCCGTTGGTGGCCGAGAACGCACTCATAAAGGCAAAATCGAGGTTTTCCAACGCATCCGAAAAGCTGAGCGTACCGTCCAGAGTGCCCAAAGGTGTGTCCAATGTAGTCTCTGTTTCCGGCATGAACAGGTAGATTGTGGCCTCATATGACCAATCGGATTGTTGAGCCGAAGCCGCTGTGGCCACAGATGCAAAAAAAGCTACTCCGCAAGTGCAGCTTTTCACCCAAATTGACGAAATCATTCTGTCCCTCCCGTCAAACAATCAAGTTTGAATAAATGGTCTTTGGTTTGTGGTTGTTTGGCCCTAGGCCTCATTCTACAGCTCCTTCGGTTGCCATCGAACCGCTGCCGACACGATTAATATCTGTGTTCGGGAAGAACTCGGACCAGACATGCCAGAATGCGCCTGCGCGCAGGGTTTCGACACGTTTTAGCTGACCCTGATCTGAATGGCCCCAAAAATCGCAATGGCTCACAGGTTGACCAAAGTCGTTGTACCAAACGCCTAGGCTTTCATACTTTGGATCCAAGCAGACCACGACATCTCGTCCGCCGACATTGGCATTCACGATCCACTCGTTCTCGACGATGAAATCATCAGTCCAGCAAACCGCATCCTTACCGATCGTAATTCCCCAAACGTAGGTTTTATTTGGTAACCGATCGTCTGAACGATCCATGTTGTCCATCACGGGCGCGTCTTCCTGATGCTGGCGTCCGATGCCCCAGCCAAACGTGATCTCGGTCATCATATCCAGCAGGCGCAAAAATGGGTTCGGGGATGGCTTGTTCAGAAATACCTCACCGTCAGGATAGGCCTTCTGAAACCCGCGGAACGTCATTCGAAAGGTTGGCCAGGGCTCCATTTGCGCTTCGGGTCGAAGGGGGCAGGCAGGACCGTCGGAGTTAGGGTCGCGGTCCGCCTCGCGGAAACCATAGATGTGCTGGATCGGCTCGCCCGTGTCGTTATCGCGCAGGATTAGGTTATTGCCATGCTGGGCCAAAACCTCGAGATTCAACCGTCGTCCTTCTATTCGCGGAATGTAACCCTGACCCAGATTGGCCATAGCGCAATAGGTCATGACCACGTCTTCGCCACCCAAGCCATCTACATTCCCGGCCAGATGAGGGCGCATAATCTGCGCATCCGGGTGCGCGCGGGCTTGGCCGTTGTTTTCGATGACAATGACGGGCGCAGTTGGTCCGACATATTTGCGGGCTTCTTTAATTGGAAAGTACTGTGCGTCATTGAGCTGGTTCCTTAGACCCAAATGCACCCAAACGTAGGGAAACCCATAAAGAAGAAGAGTAAGCACAGCCGCTATGAGCCAAAGCCAGAAAGGGCCACCGCCCAAAAGGAAATGCGCAAGTGTTGCCGCTGCGAACCCGCCAAGTCCGATACCGATCAGGCGATATTCATTGCGGATAAAGCGCACCATATTCTCGCGCTTTACCTTCAGCAACATTTGAGAGACGTCGCCCAGATCGCGAAAATAGACAAAGCCGATGCCGAAAGACACAATCAATCCCAGGGCGAATATTATGCTACCAATCATGCTGTGACCCTCGACCTTGATTAACACAGTCCTTCACAGGTTTATTGCGAAGGATTAGGCTTACTTCTGTGGCGACGCGCGCTTGATCATGAAAGCCTCAACTGCCTGTTGGGTTTCGGGGCGGATGTTCTCGATCCCTTCATAGGGCACGCCATAGGCGGGCGCGGTATCGGGGAATTTTTCTTTGCGGGCCATGTGGCGGCCCAAAATCCGTGCGAATTCCTGCCCTCCCCAGGCGCCAACCTCGGTCGAGACCGAGTATTCTTCGCGCGTGTCCCGATAGAGATCAAAGAACTTTGCAAGAATGGCGCTTTCGCCTGGTCCCGGCAGTTTCAGCTTTAGCTGGTCTTTCACGACCGCCTCGGGCTTGTTCACCGAATAGACGATGACGTGATCGCGGCGAGATTTGGATTCATCGGTGAACAACAAGGCGGCCGACTGGTCCACCCCATCCACAAGGCGATCCCGCGGAATATACTGATCTGCTCCGGCAAAGCGCGACAAAGTGGTATAGAGGTCCGAGACATGGATGATGCTGTTAAGCAACCCGTCAGCCTCGATCATACCGGGCCAGCGGATGAAGGCGTCAACTCGGATACCGCCTTCGGTCGTGTCACCTTTGCCGCCAGCATAGATCAGCGGGGTGAACCCGGATTGCGGCGCGTATTTGGTGAAATGGCCATTGTCACCCATGACCACAACCACAGTGTTTTCCGTCAAGCCCAACTCTTCCAGCCGCGCAAACAAGTCGCCCAACCACTGATCGAGCAACTGCATTTTGTCCACATACAGGCCACCATTAACGCTCTCTGGCCCCGACCGCCCGGCACGGGTGTTGTCCAGCGGGATCATCGGCCAGTATTGTAAGAAAAACGGGTCTTCACCATTTGCTAGGCGATCCAATTCTTCCATCGTCTTGTCCTGAAACCCCTGGTTCATCTCATCGTACTTCGCAGCGTTCCAGCGTTCGCCGGTTTCCATGCGAATTTCGCGGATGGGCCCGCCGGTTTCCCCTTCGATGACTGTCATCATCGCGGCAGAGTCCGGCCGGAACCAGCCGTCCAGCGTATATTTGTCGTCATAGTCACGGATCGCGACCGAGACCTGTTCTTTGATCGCATCATCATTGAAGATCGTCAGCTGGCCCTGTTGGTGGATGGCGTGCTGGGCATAGTCAAAACCCTGATTCATCGCCCAGCTTTCGGCGATATCGCCCATGTGCCATTTGCCGACATGGCTGGTCGCATAACCCGCCTGTTTCAGAATTTCGGCCAAGGTGACCTCGTTTTCCGGTAAGCCAAACCCGGCAATGTCCACCGTTGTGTCGCCCATACCCATGCGTACGGGCAACCGCCCGGTCATTTGTGCCACGCGGGTCGGCGTGCACGAAGGTTCAGTATACATGCGCACCATTCGCATCGCCTGATCGGAAAAGTCGTTGATATTCGGCGTTTCATAACCTCGCACAGCGTTTAGCTCGGGGATGCCCATGTCGCCGAAGCCCATATCGTCGATCAGAACGCTGACTATGTTTGGGGGCTGCCCATTGTTACCGTCACGAAAAGCGGCCAGAGCATCATCAACAGCGGTATCATCCTGTGCCCATTGTTCTGCATGTTGTGCCTGCAGAATATAAAATTCGGCATCGTGTTGAATTGGGTCTTCCTGCGCCTGCAAAGGTGGTGCCGTAACGCCTGCACAAAAAACCAGAAGCCATTGTAGTTTCATTCCGTCTCCCCCAGGTTTGAAGCCGAGCTTCGGTGTTTGATCTTAGATGCGTTAACCACTTTTAACATCGTTATATTCAAATATTTACTTAAATTTGCGACGTCACTGCCAGCTCATGAATACATCACGGGTCAGTTCAGTTTCCGGACGCAGGTTTTCGATGCCCTCATAGGGGGTACCTTTGCCGATCTCTGAATGTGGATATTTGGCGATCATCTTCTGGTGGCGCTTTATCATATCCTGAAAAGATGCACCGGCCCAAAGCGAGTAGCCAACCAACGGGTGTTCCTCACGAGGGTCCCGATAGATGTTATAGGTTGGAGCAGCCGCGCCGGGTTGACCAGGGGCAGGAAGGTGCATCTTGAATTCTTGTTTAACGACCGAGCGCAAGACAGGGCCTTCGTAGACATAGACATAGTCGCGCCGACCGTTCCCCTCGCCGTTCAACAGTAACGCCGTCTGGTCAATGCCGTCTATCACACGGTCCCTTGGGATAAAGGCGGTGGCTCCGGCAATTCGCGCCATTGTGGTGAAGATATCTGAAACATGAACGATGTCGCCAGCTGCAGTGTTGGGTTCGATCACACCGGGCCAGCGAATGAACGCATCGGTTCTTACTCCGCCTTCGAGATGCTGAGTTTTGCCTCCGCGATAGATTAGTTGGTTCAGGCCGGATGAGCCTTCATAGTGATACATCAGACCATTATCTGCCATCAGAACAACAATTGTGTTGTCTGCCGTGCCGGTTTCTTCAAGCTTGGCCAAGAGATCTCCAATCCATCCATCAAGCAGTTGCAGCTTGTCGGCATGAAACCCGCCATTTCGTGAAATTGCCTGATCCGGGTAGACGAAGTTCAACGGGTACAGCGGCCAGTATTGCAAGAAGAATGGCGCATCCTCGGAGGCTACACGTTCGAGTTGCTCCAGCGCCTGCCGTTGATATCGTTCGTTCATCTCTTCATATTTGGCCTGCGTCCAAACCTCACCGGCTGACATGTCTACTTCCAGGGCGGGCCCACCGGCTTCGGCCTCGACACCGGTGACAAGACCATATGGCTTGAAGCGCTCATCCAGCAGGAACTGATTGTTCTGCCCCTCGGGCACGTAGCCGAGCATGGCGTTGGACCTCATTGCCTCGGGGATCATGAGGCTCAGCTGCACTTGCTGGTGTAGTGGAAATGCGGCCCAGTCGAATCCCTGATTGTGTGGGTACGATTGCTCAATGTCACCTTGGTGCCATTTGCCGATATGCGCCGTATTGTAGCCGACTTGTTTCAGTATCTCCGGCAGTGTCACTTCGCTGGTCGGAAGACCTTCTCCGACCAAAGCCACTTTGACCTCTTCGACACCGGCGCGTATTGGGTGGCGCCCCGTCAGCATGGCGGTACGTGTGGGAGTGCAAGAGGGTTCGGTATACATGCGCATCAGCGACATGCCTTCGGTAGCCAACTGATTGATGCTGGGTGTCTCGATCCCCATGACGTAATTCATCTTGCGGTCACCCATCTGACCAAAGCTTACATCATCGATCAAGATGTAGAGGAAATTAGGAGGCTTGCCGCCATTGGCCGCACGAATTTCGGTCAGCTTGGCGTCGACTTCAACGTCTTGCGCATCCCATGCCTCACCAAACTGCGCGCGAAGGAATTCGAACTCGCCGTCATGAACAATCGGGGTTTCCTGAGCAAGCGCGGAGCCGGCACCAATCAACAACGCAGGCAAAATGTATTTAAGTCTCATGTCAAACCTCCAAATCTTTGTTCCGTACCGATTCCGAATCAAGGCCATGCGCCTGCAACCGTCCGTCAATACTGCTGCGCAGGTCCGAAAGGCTTTCTGCCAGATCGGCGAGATAGCGCATCTGAAGAACAGACTGCGACCTTGGCGGCACCGCCAGTTCGGCGAAGACCTCTTTGTAGTCGCGGCAAATTCGATCAAACTCTTGGTCTTTTGCCCGCAGGTCCTGCAGCAGGCGACCCGCTTCGGGAAATTGGGATTCAAAGAACTCATCATCCGTCATTGGCAGCGCCCTTCAGGCAATCGTTTGCCAAGCATGCATCCAACAGAATATGTATTGAACGTATAAAGCCGCATGCTACCGTAGCACCATGGCGACAAACCCTTATTGCGAAAGGATAGTTCTTTGACCGTCAGCATGGACGATCAGGAACAGAATGACACTCAACAGTTCTCGGCCGAGCAGGTGCGCGATGCGTTGGATAGGGTTCAGAAGTCAGATGAATTCAAAGGGTCCGCCCGCATGCGGTCTTTTCTGTCTTATGTTGTGATGGAATCGCTCGAGGGTCGTTCCAACGAGATACGCGCCAAAACCATTGCGATGGATGTTTATGGATACGACGCGGATGAGCTATTGAAACGCGAAGGCGTCGTACGCGTGGATGCGGGACGTGTTCGGCGAAAACTCCAAGCTTATTATGAAAGTAATGGGATCGCTGACGAATTGGTAATCTCATTGCCTGTCGGAAGTTACGCACCCGAGTTTTTGCCGGGCTCCAATCGAAGCAGACAACCATTACGCGGAAGGCGACGGGCTTACGCAGTCGTTATCTCGCTTTCACTTCTAGTAGCCGGTATTCTAGTCGGTGTTCTGATCGGCCGCGGTTCGAAATCTGTTGCTCCAATAACTGGCAAAACTGCGATCTACGACGTGTCGCCAGCCCGCGTCGAAGCAATGAACCTAAGCAACGCTGGCCGGGATCTGATTTTTCCGGTTACAGATTTGGCACGCCTTCAACCTGCGTTGTTGATATTCCAAACAGCAATTGAACGAGATCCGTATTATTACGGGGGGTATGCTGGCGCTTCTCAGGTCGAAACCATGTTCGCCATCATGAAATCTGGCGATCCAGGTTCTGATGAGTTTTTGCACGCGGCCGACAAGAATAGTGCTTATGCTTTGGAATTGGCTCCGGATGCAGCATGGCCGCTTTCAGCACGAGCCTGGTTTGAATTTGGGGTGGGCAATTACGATAGCGCAGTTCGATTATCCCAACGGGCCGTAGGTTTGGCACCCGATGATTCACATGCTGCTGAATTCGATGCCTTGATTTCCCTTTATACATCTGATTTTGAACGAGTTTTGTCTCAATCAGCGCGATATAGAGCCCTGGCCCCACAAGGAGGGGGACTTGTATTTGACAATGCATTGGGTGCGGCTCAGTTCCATACGGGAGACTATGCTGCCGCAATCAGGACGTTTGATGAAACAATATCGCGTGGTGGGCCGTTCGGACCAATTTCCGCAGCTTACCTTATGGCAGCCCACTGGAGGAACGGAGAACAAGCAGAGGCTCAGCGGCTTGCAAAAGTATTTTCGGACACTTGGCCAAGCTTCCCTCTCGAAGCACTGAAGGCTCGAGTGTTTGTAGACCCACAGCCAGTTCAAGAGCTGATCGGTGCAATGAAGGCTGCGGGTTGGTCAGGAACCGTCAGGCCCTGATTCTACGCAGTAGGATGTGTCACAATCAATTTGCTCAGATTGGAATGACATAAAGACCAGCGTAAAAATGCCAGCGCCATGCCGCGAAGTAGAGTTTGTTTGCGCCGCCCTCGGACAGCGCAGGTGTATCGCTAATAGTCATTTAGTGGCCTCCAAGCACAATCGCGCCGCATCCAGCGGGATACGGGCATCTTTGATTTCAATAAAAGGTAATGAAATCAGGCGTGAGGCAGGGCGCGGGTCAAACGCGCGGGATCGAGATCATTGCGCTCGGCAACGCGTTTGGCGATAAATTCGAAAGTTCGCGTTGCTGTGGTCTGTACGAAGCGTGGACAACTGTCTTGAAGCAGAACGGACGTGTTACTGATGCGGCAAGCTTCGCAATCAACGGTCACTGGTGCGCTGTCGCCATCTATATTTCTGCAGATCCCGCTCAACTGCCCGCCTGCTGCGATATAGGCGGTGAGTTCCGGGGGCGTAGACGTGGGAGCTGTCCGATGCGCAAAGCCCTCAGCTATGAGTGCGACTGTCAAAGCAGTCACAATACACCACAGAGAGTTTGGAAGAGAATCCTCACATAACCGTCCCGTAGCCGATCCAACATCGCGATGCCAGTTGGAAGATTTGTATTTCTGTAGTTCTGCTTCTTGGACAACCGGTGAAAAGCGGACGCTCGCGCAGAGCGCAACATTCGTGACTTTGGGCTCAGAGCGGCCGTCACAGCCGGTGCAGCATTATCCCCCGCCCCACCTCAAACAGAATTCCCGGACGGGCACATACCTGCCGTTCGTCAGCTTGGTTAGCGCCGCAGTGCAGCTTCCCAAAAGCGGACGTTGACAACCGATCGCAGCATTCGCAAGATTTGCGTTTCTCGGGCGGTTCCCGGTCATGGTGGCGTGCTCTTGTAAGAGATTGTTGATATATTCGCCCGCAATGGCGTCGACGACACACATATGCTCGTCGAAATGCCACAAACGTACAGCGTTTCACCAGGAGTCAGGTGACTCGGAGGTGCCGACTGAAAAGCCGACAGACGATTGCGACGAAGCAGAATGTCGTCTCGCAGTCGAGCGACCTCTGAAGCAAGCTCAACACGTGGACATCCAAACTGGCAGGTCGCTGCTCAGTTGAACTCACATAACGTAGACGAAAGCAGCGCGGCAACTTGTTGAGAATATTCAATCTGCTGTTTCTCAGGTTAAGCCGCACGGGGCTGACTTGGATCTGTTGAGATTGCACAGCCACCCACAATGGGGCACGGTGTTGTTTAACCTGGAAGAAAATTCATGACTTCGGCAAAAACTACTAACCCTTGGCTCATATTGCTGGGCCTTGCGCTTGGCGTCAGCATATCCAACGCCTTTGGCCGCTTTGCATACGGCCTAATTCTACCATCAATGAAAAGTAGCCTCGGCTGGAACCTCACTCAATCTGGTTGGCTAAACACCGCCAATTCGATTGGCTACATAATGGGTGCAATCCTAACACTTTTCCTGATCCGCCATATTTCGCCGTCACGGCTGTTTGCTGGCGGCACTGTGGCGACCGCACTGTGTCTGTTAATAACCGGGTTAAATGAGGACCTCGTATTTCAAACCGCTTGTCGTACATTGGTCGGGTTGTTCGGCGCTCTTTCCTTTGTATCAGGCGGCGTTCTGGCGGCATCTCTGTTCCAGAACTGCGCACGAAGGAATGCACTGGCTATCGCCTTGTACTTTGGCGGCGGCGGTGGGTTTGGTATCGCCTTATGTGGTGCAACCCTTCCGGCTATGCTGGACGTTTTCGGGCCGCAATACTGGGACTGGGCGTGGATCGGAGTTGGGATTGCAGCTCTGATCATTTGTCCATTTTCCGTTTGGGCGTCCACAAAGCTAAACAAAGCCGAGCACGACGCAGCGCTTCCTTCCATTCCTCCGGTGCGCAGGATGTTAGGCGAACTCGGCGGATACGCGCTGTTTGGGTTGGGTTACATAGTCTACGTAACTTTCATCGCTGTCTGGATGAAGGAGCAGCATTCCAGTGTCCTGTTGACCACGGCAACGTGGATGATCCTTGGATTCAGCATTATGGCGTCGCCATTTGTTTGGCGTGGGATATTAGCCCGCTTCGCTTCTGGGACGCCATTGGCGTTGATCTTAGCCGGCGTCGCTTGTGGTTCAGCCCTGCCGATCCTTGTTCCAAACGGATATGGATTGATCATGTCGGCGCTCGTGTTTGGGCTGTCGGTCTTTATGCCGCCCACTGCTGTCACCAGCTTTGTCCGCCAGAATCTGGATCAGCAGGATTGGGGTGCAACCATAAGCTTTTTTACAGTTGTTTTCGCTATCTCACAGACACTCGGGCCGATCGGAGCCGGCGTCATCGGAGACATAACCGGAGAAATTGGAGATAGCCTTGTAGTGGCCTCTGCCGTTTTGCTGGTGGGTGCCCTTTGTGCTGCGATGCAAAAACCACTCGGGCGTGCGGTGGCGTAACCGTCCTTTTCCGAACTGCGCTCATTCACTACAACAACTAGGTGGGTTCTAACTGCGCGAAGAATAGCGCTCTGGTCACTCCAGCGCGGGTCTGCTTCAGACCATTGCCTCATAGTGCGGGACCCAGAACTTTGCCTCTATCGCCGCTTTCAAGTCATCCCCTGTGGATTTAGGCGCAACCCCATCCAACTGCGCCTGTTGACCAACGGCAAATGCAATAGCTTTGCTGACCTGGCGAATGTCCTCCACATCGGGCAGCAGGCTTGCGGTGCGATCGGACTTCGCAGGCGATAATGCAGCCAAGGCCTCGGCGGCGGCCATGAACATTCCATCAGTGACTCGGCGCGCTCCTGCCGCCAGCACACCCAAACCCATACCCGGGAAAATGTAGGAATTATTGCATTGCGCGACATGGTGCGTCTTGCCGTTGTAGACAACGGGATCAAACGGGCTTCCGGTAGCGACTATTGCAAGGCCACCTGACCAGTCGATAATATCTGCGGGCGCGGCCTCAATTCGTGATGTCGGGTTCGACAGCGGCAGCACGACAGGATGATCAGTCTGAGCCGCCATTGCACGGATGATTTCTTCAGAGAACAAGCCTGCCTGACCGCTGACACCCACCAAAATATTGGGTTTGGCCTGATTAATCACATCCAGCAGGGAAATTTCACCATTGGACCAGCTCCCCACTTTGTTGAGGGGTTGGACAACCTGCTTCTGGAACGGCAGAAGATCTGTCATCGCATCGGTTAACAGGCCATTCCGATCCACCATGTAGACGCGCTCACGCGCCTCGGTTTCGGATAGTCCTTGCCGGATCATGAGTTGAACTAATTGTTCTGCGATACCCACTCCCGCTGATCCCGCTCCAAGAAACGCGATGGTAGCGTCCTTTAGCGGAATGCCGGTGACATCTGAGGCAGCCAGCAAAGTGCCTGCCGTTACCGCAGCCGTGCCCTGGATATCATCATTGAATGTACAGAGCTGATCGCGATACCGCGCAAGCAGGGGTGCCGCATGTTGCTGTGCAAAATCCTCGAATTGCAGCAACACATCCGGCCACTTGCGCCTTACCGCCTGCACAAAAAGATCGACGAACTCGAAATAGTCATCCCCGGTGATGCGCTCATGACGCCAGCCGATATAAAGGGGATCTTCCAGCCGTTCCTGATTGTTGGTGCCGACGTCCAATACCACCGGGAGCGTTACAGACGGGCTTATCCCGCCTGCAGCGGTATAAAGCGAGAGCTTTCCGATCGGAATTCCCATACCGCCCGCGCCTTGATCACCCAAACCCAAAATCCGCTCTCCGTCGGTAACGACGATGGCTTCGACAGAGGGCAGGATGGCGTTCTCAAGTATGTCATCGATCCGGTCACGCTCTGGGTACGAAATGATAAATCCGCGTGGGTGATCATAGATTTCACTGAACTGTTTGCAGGCGTCACCCACAACGGGTGTGTAAATTATCGGCATCATCTCGGTCAGATGCCGCACCAACAGAGCGTAGAACAGAACCTCGTTATCATCCTGCAGGCCACGCAGATAGACATGCTTGTCCAGCGGTGTCTCTTCGCGCTCAAAGGCGGCATAGGCACGATCTACCTGGGCTTCGAGCGTTTCGATGTGTGGCGGAAGAAGACCTAGCAATCCAAGCTTTTCTCGTTCGTGTAAAGAAAAGGCAGTACCTTTGTTCAGGAGTGGGTTTGTCAAATACTGTAAATTTACAGGACCGGAATCGACCATAGGTTACCCTTTCGGATCGGCACGCACTGTTTGCACGCGACCTCCAGTAAAGTCAGCATTATAAAACGGCAATTGCAACGAACTTAGAGCACGGTTGCATTTAACCATCTTGCATAGAAGTACTTAAGTATTGTTACTCTCTGCACTTAGGATGTTGTCTGCCGAAGCGCCTGCAGACAGATTGGCGTCTGAAAATGATCTGGTTTCTGGAAGTTCAAGATGCAGAGAAGACGTATGATCAATTTCTATTCGACCGTTGGTCAGAGTGTAATCCAGGACGTGTCCTTCTTTGCTCAGATCGCTGGAAATAAAGTGTAGGTGGTAGCCCGGGACGCCGATCCCGACGGCATAATCCGGGCACCGAAACCCCAGAATTGTCCCCTCGACGTTGTTCAGCTCAAACTCAGCCTGCGTTTTTACGACCTCCAGCAGAGGTTTGTATGGTTTCTCCTGCCGTAGAACGTTTCTGTACTTTATGTGTTTAATGTCGCCGGTAAATCGAACGGCATAGAACAGGTTTTTTGCCTCCGCCAATGCATCAAGCTGGGCCTCAAGAGCATCCTTTTGTGTTTCTCTGTCCAAAGATCGATAAACCGCTGGTTCGAAATTGATGACGGCAGCATAAGGTGTCAGAGCCTTGTCGCTTGCGACCGAAGCATTGCCATCCCCGTCGAGGCGATAGGCAACGCCATCCAACACAATCATTTCTCCGTCGAGCGCATTGAATGTACCCAGGCCGAAGTTTCCATGTTCCAGCAGCTGTTCGATGGAAACGGTCCCGTCGTAAACGCCCTGCATAACTGCGCTCAGCAACGAAGCCTGATAATACTCATGTGCATGTTTTTCCGATTGGAAACCCCGTTCTCTGGAATGACTAGCCAGGGCCGTTGCAAAAGTAAGCTCTTTATCTTGTCGCATGCTGTTTCACCAATCTATCTGCCTGGCGTCTATACATTTTCGACCATTCGAAACTGTCTTGCTTTCCAGTATCGCGTGCCTCTCGAGATCGGGCAACACAAGAGATTATTTGATAATTTACAGCTTCATAGGGCATTGCAAAGATGATCGTGGGATTGCGCCGGGATAACCGATCATCATGAGAACGCCACGGACAATGCCGCGCCGGAAGGGCTTTCACTTTCCCCGCGAGATCATCGCCTAAGCTGTATGGGCTTATCACCGTTTCGCCCACAGCACGGCCACTGTCGAGTATTTGCTTGCTGAGCGCAGTGTAATCGTCAGCCCGGCAATGGGTTAACCGCTTTGGCCGTCATTTCGCCGACTGCATCAAGCGGGACCGGCCAAAGGCGACCGACAAATGGCATTTGCACTAAGTTGTTTACCGATCACCGGTTGGAAATGCCGACTCTGGCGGGCAGTGGATGCGAATGGGAATACCCTTGATTTTCTTGTCCAACCACAGCGAAACGCCAAGGCGGCCAGGCGTTATTAGAGCGATTGATCTCGCAGTTCGGCAAACCCCGTGTCGTGATCACGGATAAGTTGCGAAGCTATTTCAAGCCAATCTACGATCTTGCGCCGCACGCGGATCACCATCGACATGATCTCACCATCTGCGTTCCGTCTCAGGAACCTTTTTGCTGCGCGGTGATCGCTCACGGCTTTATCGCTATCTGACACATAGCCCTAGCGGCGCTTTTTGCGCTCCCCTGCCCTGCTGCAGATGTCGACGAAATGAAGGCTGAATTTCGTTCCTGGCCGCGTGCTGACAAGATGAAATACATGACGCCGGATGGGCTTAGATCACACGCTCAAGATGCCCACGACCTACGGAAACTGAACCGCGCAAGACCACAAAAACGGTTATTGCCGTGACGAGTTTTGCGCTGCCAGCTAGTCAATTTCATGTGTCTCATCAGCGGCTTTCCGCTCTGTTACCGCCCCCATAACAGACCCGTATTCAAATGTTCGGTTGGCTACGGGAATTCCCGAATAGTTAGTTCAGTTTTAGGTTGCTACTCCGCCCCGACGGCAACGCAGGACAGAAAGACGATCTATGAAAATTGCAGATATTGGCAATTCTGAACTGGATCTCTGGCAATCTGGGGAAGCTCTTCTTCTGGAAATTTGCCAAAAGTTTGGATTTGAAAACGCCTCCTACGCCCACATCGACAAGCATCATAATGTCGTTCATGGCTGCACTACATTTCCAGAGGAATGGGCCAAGTATTACGTCGACAACAATCTCGTTTTGGCCGATCCCCTCATTCGTTTCGGCGCCCAAATTATCGCACCAATCGACTGGGCAGTGTTCGACGACCAAGCCGACTATGCAGCGCTTTTTCAAGCGGCCAGAAGGTTTGGAGTGGGGCAAAACGGTCTTTCCATTCCAGTGATCAACCCTTTTGGCGAGCGCGGCGTGTTTACCGTCACGTCCAATATGGCTCGTCCTGAGTGGAGCGCCTTTATCGCGAAAAAGCTCCCTGCCCTACGCCAGGAAGCGCAGGTCCTGCATCTGCTTGCCCTCGATGTCATAGAAACCGTATTCAACTTTCCTTCGGATTCCCTGTCTGCGGATGAACTGGATGTGTTGAAGATGTTCGCGTCGGGTTTGAAACCGACTGTCATTGCCAGGAAAACGCGGCACGCTTCGAGAACGATCAATGTTCTGATTGCCTCCATCACTACCAAGCTCAAGAGTCGGACGATCGAACAGGCGGTTGCCCGAGCTGTCAGTACCGGTATCCTCAAATGGAGCGATTTCTTTGCCGACCCCGTGGCAGAAATAGTCAATCCAGAACGTCAGCGGCTGTGCGGTGGGATCGTCCGTTGGGGCGGCAGGTCCCATGAGTTGATCGCCTTTGACGACGGCAGACTCGCTCGAAACACTGATAGTTTTCGGTCCGCCCAAATCACAGACCTCGCGAGAGAGTTCAACTTGAGTTCAAAAAAGATGGTCGAAGAACTTGGGTGTAACCGTGATCAAAGGTTGTGGGTCAGGTATCTTTGAATTCGCATTGAAAAAGCGCAGAGGCGCAAATTACACATAATTTCTCTTACCCGGGTTCGGCTTGCGCAGTCTTGAGCCGAGAGATTGTGGATCTGCTCACACCCAGCATACGACCGATCTCTGCCGCAGTCTTGCCCATCGATAGCAGGGAAATCGCCTCTTCGCGTTCCGTTGCGCTCAGTTTTTGCGGTCGTCCTTTACTCAGGCCGAAGGATTTGGGCCGATCTTCCACTGCACGGCTTTCCAGGTCAGCCAACCCAAGCTCATAGTCGATGACTCCGCCTAGTACTTCCAAGACCATACTCGCGCGCCCGTCTGCGGTATTGATCCAGGGTTCAGACATTGACCGAAATGCCGCTCCTTTTTCGTGAAGCCGTTCTAACAGATTGAATAGCTCTGCGATCGAGTCAGCAATCGCAGACAGACGAGACACGACGATTACGTCACCAGCCGAAACATCCGCCAGAAATTCCTCCAGCGTTTCGCCTCGGTTGGTCCCGTCCTGCGCGGTATCGCTCCATATGCGGTCGCATCCCTGACGCTTGAGCTCGCTGAGTTGAACCTCACTTCGGTACCATTTCGATGATACCCGCGCATATCCGATTTTTACCATTTTAAATCAGTCTCGTAGGATTGGATCACAGTAGTTCTTGACTTTTGCACGCATTTATGACCGTTTTATTGCACGCAGTTCTGCACGACAATAGCGCTGAATCTGTGCAATGACAATCGCCGCAGCGAATGACCGGGACGAAATGCAGCATTCTCTTACAGAAGCTACAAAGGATTCCAGCCTCTACAACGAGGACCTGGCCCCCGTTCCTATCGAGAAGCGCGATTGGGGTTGGTTTGAGCTCTTCAATGTCTGGGCCAACGATGTTCAATCGCTGTTTGGGTATACATTGGCGGCGTCGCTGTTCCTGACTTACGGGCTGAATGGCTGGGCGGTGTTTGCGGGTATCGTGTTGGCGGGATTCATTGTCATGGGGCTCGTCAACCTGATCGGCAAACCCAGTGTCAAATATGGAATTCCATTTGCTGTAATGGCACGAGCCAGCATGGGCGTTCGCGGGGCGAATTTCCCTGCCCTCATCCGGGCTGTCGTGGCTATCTTCTGGTACGGTGTACAAACATATTTTGCATCGACTGCACTTGCCTTGGCCATGGTCGCACTGATCGGGGAAAATGGCCCTGCAATCTTTCTGGGCCTCAGCGTCATCGAGTGGGGTGCCTTTCTGGCTGTCTGGGCCTTTCAGATTGCACTTTTCTGGAACGGTATTGATCCGATTGTCGGTTTTCTCAATTTTGCTGGCCCATTTGTGTATGCGGTGATGGTGGCGCTGGCCATCATGATCTGGGTCCAAGTCGGCAACGATCTCTGGCTGGAGGTCGGCACTATTTTCCGCGGAACCGGCGACTACAAGGGCAACTCACTTGGCGCATTCACTGCAGTCGTGGGCACAATGACCGCCTATTTTTCGGCCGTGGTGATCAATTTCGGCGATTTTTCCAGGTTCGTACGGTCAGAAGATGAAATGCGAAAGGGTAACCTGATCGGTCTACCGATCAATATCGCCTTCTTTTCCCTGATTGCTTTGATTGTAACGGCAGGTACTGTCGCAATCTGGGGCGAGGCGTTAACCAACCCGACCGCTATAATTGCAAGGGTCGATT
This sequence comes from Ruegeria sp. CDSC042, assembly GCF_059610745.1. Classification (NCBI taxonomy): domain Bacteria; kingdom Pseudomonadati; phylum Pseudomonadota; class Alphaproteobacteria; order Rhodobacterales; family Roseobacteraceae; genus Ruegeria; species Ruegeria sp. CDSC042. The sequence goes on along the minus strand of NZ_JBXWOF010000006.1, from coordinate 31,881 downwards.
CCTTGCCACTAACACTCCTGGCGGCGGCGACATTTCTGGCCGCCACGGTCGGCATCAACCTCGTCGCCAACTTCATACCACCCGCATACGATCTGGCGAACCTTATGCCCAGTCGGATCAATTTCCGCGTTGCCGGGATAATTACCTCGGCCTACGCGCTGGTGATTGGCGGGCTTTGGGTATCGACGATCAGCCAGATCGGTATCTTGGGGTTTGTGAACACATTAGGCGCCATTCTGGCACCTGTTTATGGGATCATCATCGCAGATTTTTATCTGGTGAAATCCGGTGAGCTGGACGTTGATCAGCTTTTTTCGGCGGCCCGCGACGGCCCCTATTTCTACAGTAACGGATGGAATATGGCCGCGATCGTGTCGTTCATCCTTCCGGCTACATTTTCGGTACTCACAGTCTGGGTTCCCATGCTGAATACGCTGTCAGGCTTTGCATGGGTGATTGGCGCAGGATTTGGAGGTGTTTTCTACTGGGCAATTGCAAAGCGCTGATAGGCTGAGACATCCACCAGTTTGATGCCTACGGGCAGAGCAACCGATTGCAGATACATGCAATCGGACTGGATCGATTTGTCTCAGACAACAAGCCGACACGGGAACGAACGTCGCAACCATGCAACGGAAACGGTTCAGGCCACAAACCCTGAATCGATGGGCGGCTATTGCCGCAAATCTTGGGGGCTCGCCCTCCGAAATCAAAATGGGAGGACCATTATGGTAACCGCAGAAACAACTGCAAAAAATGCAAGTACTACAGATCCGGAAGGTGACACGCTAAATCCGGTCACGTCCAATGAAAAAACCTGGGGCGCGTTTGCAATTTTCAACATCTGGGCCAACGATGTTCAATCACTGTTTGGCTATTCGCTAGTTGCGTCACTTTTTATATCCTACGGCGTTGGGGGTTGGACAGCTTTCCTGGCACTCATCTTCGCGGGGCTGTTCGTTATGTGGATGGTGAACTTATCCGGCGCGCCCGGAGAAAAATACGGTATCCCCTATCCGGTTCTGGCGCGCGCCAGTATGGGCACAACCGGATCCAAGCTACCGGCAGTATTGCGGGCCACAGTCGCTGTCTTCTGGTATGGCGTTCAGGTCTATTTCGCTTCGACCGCCCTTTCATTGTTGATCCGTTCGATAACAGGCATCAGCGGTGGTGCAGAGATGTTAGGGTTGACGGGCATCGACTGGCTTGCCTTTCTCCTCGTTTGGGTGTTCCACATCGTCATTTTCTGGCGCGGCATGGGTTGGGTCGAGACATTCCTGAACTTTGCCGGACCATTCGTCTATGCGGTGATGATAGGCTTGGTCATCGTGCTATGGCAGCGCGCGGACGGGCAGCTTCTGAGCGCAACCGCGACCATCTTCGCCAACCCAGAAGGAACCTTTGGATCTGAAGTTAAAGGCTTCATCGCCATATTCGGAACTATGGTTGCCTATTTCTCAGCCGTGATGATCAACTTCTCGGACTTTTCGCGCTATTCCCGCGACAAGGCATCCATGAAGGCCGGTAATCTTGCCGGTTTGCCGCTGAACATGATCCTTTTTTCGGCATTGGCGCTTTTGACGACTGGCGGTGCCGCCGTGGTCTTTGGTGAAGAAATCATCAACCCGACCGAGATCGTCGAGAAGACCGACAGCGTTCTGCTGGCCATCATCGCAGCGATTACCTTCTTCGCTGCAACCGTTGGCATCAATCTGGTCGCGAACTTCATTCCGGCGGTGAATGGCATAGCCAACCTGGCCCCTGGTAAGATCAGCTTCCGTCAGGCAGGTCTGGCCACTTCAGTCTTTGCCTTGGTAATTGGCGGTCTTTGGACGGCCATTATCTCGAATATCGGCATTGCCGGGTTCGTGAACACGCTCGGTGCGACTCTGGCTCCGATCTTTGGGATCATGATCGTAGATTACTACAAGATTCGGAAGGAAGAGCTGAATGTGGACGACCTCTACAACATGGAAGGCGGTGCCTACCATTATGGTAACGGTTGGAATGACTCGGCACTAATTGCCTTTGGTTTTGCTTCAGTATTCTCGGTCGCTACTGTTTGGGTGCCAGCACTGGGAATTCTGTCAGGATATGCCTGGATCATCGGTGCGATACTTGGCGGTGTTATCTATAACGCTATGGCCAAGAAGAACGCTTAATCTTTCAGAAGATAGATGGCGGGCGGCGCGCCGCCTGCCATCAGGTATTGAGGTTGTTGACAGTGGCTCTGTCCCAAAGCTGCTTGCAATGGAGCGCTAAAGAGATCGCAGTATGTCGCAGTTGGACCTTATTGCATGGATCAGAGACCTATAATGGTGTGGAATGCCACAACGAAAATCTGGCGCCTGGTCCAACCGCCGATACCTGGGCATCAAAAAAGCTGTCAGTAGAACCATCAAATTGTAACACCCCGCCATCAATCGTTGCCCACCGCAATAGTCCCACTTGCCTTCCCTACCAATCCACTTATGAAGTTCAATCAGTTGACCTAGGGGAAAGATTGCAATGCGCATGCGCGATACGTTCATCAAACCGATGCACCCGGAAGGTATTCGGTTTGTCGCGATCTTTGCCGCCATTACGTTCGGTCTGTTTCTCCTGTCTAACATTCTGGGCTGGATTGGTGTCGGCCTCACGATCTGGTGCTATTATTTCTTTCGCGACCCGGAACGCGTACCACCCACAGGAGAAGGGTTGATCGTCAGCCCAGCGGACGGGGTGGTTTCGCTGATCGAAGCGGCGGTGCCGCCGAACGAGCTTGGAATGCCTGACACGCCTCTCACCCGCGTCAGTGTGTTCATGAGTGTCTTCAACTGTCATGTGAACCGCACGCCAATTGAAGGTGAGATTACCGCTGTTGCATATCGCCCCGGCAAGTTTTTCAACGCATCCCTGGACAAGGCCAGTGCTGATAATGAGCGCAACAGCCTGCGCATTCGTATGAAAAACGGTCAGAATCTGGCTGTTGTCCAGATTGCCGGCCTAGTGGCCAGACGGATCGTCTGCTTTGTGAAGCCAGGCGCAGCTATGCAAACTGGAGAACGATTTGGATTGATCCGCTTCGGGTCGCGGCTGGATGTTTATCTTCCTGACGGCGTGGTCCTACAAGTGCGTGTAGGGCAAACGATGATTGCGGGCGAGACCGTCCTTGCCAGTTTGCCCACCCCTGAAGAAAAGTAGGTAACTGGATCAGTGGGAAAACCATCCAAACAGGAAGAGACCGAGTTTGCGCTGATCCATTTGTTGCCCAATGCATTGACCATAACGGCCATATGCGCGGGCCTGTCAGCAATCAGATTTGGCGTTCAGGGCAATTATGTGCTCGCTGTCCAGTTGATAATTGCCGCCTGTGTGCTGGATGGGCTGGATGGCCGTATTGCGCGCCTTCTCAGCAGTGACAGCAAACTGGGGGCCGAACTGGACTCACTTGCAGATTTCTTGAACTTCGGGGTCGCCCCACCGCTCGTTCTTTATTTCTGGGCCTTGCAGGATATACGCAGTGCGGCTTGGATTGCGGTTCTGTTTTTTGCGGTGTGCTGCGTCATGCGACTTGCCCGGTTCAATGTGGGCAGCAAATCCGAAACCTGCGATCAAGATGGGGCCTATTTCGAGGGAGTACCCGCCCCTGCAGGGGCGCTGCTTGTCATGTTGCCAATGTATCTGTCCTTCGCCTTCGCCGATGCCCCTTTGCTGCCCAGTATATTGATTTGCCTTTATATGGTGATCATCGGTCTTCTGCTTATCAGCCAAATACCGACCTGGTCATTCAAGACGACGCGAATCTCGCGCGAGAACGCAAAGTTTTTTCTCATCGGTGTCGCTGTTGCGGGGGCCGCATTTCTGACTTTCGCCTGGGCTACGTTGATTGTGCTTTGTTTCGGATATGTGGGCACGGTCGCCTGGGCGTGGCTCGACAGGGGAATACCTTCTAACCGTTAAGGACTCGATATGGACATCAAAGCCGTTCAAACTTCCTATGCTCGCTGGGCCCCCATATACGACAAGACGTTTGGGGCAGTTACCAATGTCGGGCGGCAGCAGGCGGTTGATTTTATCAATAGACGTCCAGGCAATGTTTTGGAGGTTGGCGTCGGCACCGGACTTTCGCTGGAACATTACGGGCCCGAAACGCAAGTGACCGGAATCGATTTCAGTGAGGACATGCTGCAAAAGGCGCGCGACAAAGCAAAAGATCTATCGCTGGACCATGTTGTCGAGCTGAGGCAAATGGACGCCCGCACGCTTGATTTTCCCGACAACTATTTCGATACGGTTGCGGCAATGCACGTGCTATCCGTCGTACCGGAACCGGAAAGGGTAATGGCGGAAATAGCGCGGGTCTGTAAACCGGGTGGAAAAGTAGTGATTACCAACCATTTCCAACGAAAGCGGGGGTTGCTCGCATCCTTGGAACGCGCGATTGCTCCGGTCGCAAATACGATTGGCTGGCATTCTGATTTCGATATTGAAACAGTTCTGCAAGAGGATGCGCTTGCCGTAGAGGAGCAAAGAACCCTTCCACCTCTGGGGATGATGACATTTTTGGTACTGAAAAAATCAGTTGTCACGTAACGGTTCGGTGAAAGAACTTGGTACGGCTGCAAACAGGAAACTGAGAAACACCAGCTTTCCTCGATATTTAAACAAAATTTAGCTTACGATGCTTCTTCGTGTAGCCACAACGCTTTGCTACCAAACCGTTTTGCGGTGTCTTCAGCTTTTTACGGTGTGTTTTCATTGCTGTTGCTCAATTTCTTCGCGAATTTCGATGCAGGGGTTGCTACTGTCCTCGGATCTCCATGGCCGTCGTAGGCACAACCCGCCAGAAACCGGCTCACATCGGCATCAACATCGGTGAGCAGATCTGGCCGCAGTTTCTCGCCCACATGTTCCGTGACCACCTCCGCTGCGGGGATATCGCCGGTTTCCGGATCAAGCCCGATATGCAGCTTGCGCCAGGCTTTGCGGGCTTTCCTGATGCCGTGCTTTTCTTCATGCCAACCGTCGCCGCTACGCATTTTCAGACCCGTGATGTCCACTATGAAGGTGATCGGCTTACTTGCGTCGAGGTGACGCCCAGTTCTGCACAACACCTTCAGAAATCCAGACCCTCACGCCACCTCGACGCCGGAGACTTTCGTTGTAACCCGAGCAATGGGGTCGTTCTCAATTACCTATACACAGCGGTTTTCAGAGAAACCGCCGCAAGTTTCTATGACCTTGCGTGTCCCGGGAGCGAGAGACTCATTCGAAACCCGCGAGGGATCGGGTTGAGCCAATTAGAGCGGTATATCTGCACGCTTGCTCTGACCCGGTCGCTCAGATCACACGCGGCTCGGCGCCCGGGAATAGCAACTGCAAATTTGACTTTGCGTCAGGCAGATATTTTTAAACATGACTAATAAATACCACATTTACTGATCAGGTTTGCAGGCGAAGGTTGTGACGCTTAATGGTAAACGGTTATGGACGGATCAAGACTAGGTGATGTTTCACTGGGGCACATCACAGGAACATTGAAGTGGTTTTCGGCTAAAAAAGGCTATGGCTTTTTAACCTGCTCTGTGACCGGCAAGGATGCTTTGCTGCATCAAAGTGCGCTGCACGATTTCGGCCAGACCTCAATCGCCACTGGATGCACGGTAGAGGCACTGACACGCGAAGCGCCAAAGGGGTTTCAAATTGTCGAAATCCTGCGCATTCAGTCAGAAGCAGCCCCCGCAGCGACAAAGCAGATTGGCAATGCCTCCCGGCAGATAGCCTCGACCTCGGTTCTGCCGGCCAGGGTCAAGTGGTTTAGTCAGGAAAAGAACTATGGGTTCGTCAATGTTTTCAATGACGGCAGGGACTGTTTTTTGCACGCAAACACACTAGCAGAAGCCGGTCTTGGATTCGTGAGCGTCGGAGAGGCATTGGGCGTTGAGGTAAGCGATGAATCCGGCGGCAGAGTTGTGGTTTCGGTTCAGGCCTGGACATGAAATAGTCCCGAGGATAGTCGGCAGCCAAAGTGCATCGTAAACACGGATTTAGCGCCCGAAAATTGCCCAGACCCATCTTCATCGCCAAAACTTCGGAGCCTTACGGCGCGCCGAACTTCACCACCGAAAACACCACATTGTCCTGATCAGGATGGTTCAACTTTGTCAAAGCCCCCATCAGGTTTTGCGCGATAGCAGCGCTGCGCTTTTCGCAATCTTGCGTGACAACATCCAAAATTTCATCATTGCGTAGAAATTGAAGGCCATCGGAGGCGACGATCAGAATATCGTCGGCACAAAGTATCATCGGATCAGCGGGGCAATCCAATTTGGCAATATCCCCGCCATATACGACAGATATAAGCGTGTTTCGGTCGGGATGACAGCACGCGGCTTCGGGGTCCAGCATTCCCAGATTCGCCATCATATCTATCTGAGGCGCCATCGAGTGATCCTCGTTCAGCTGCATCAGCTTTTGGTCACGCCAGAGATAGAGCGGCGAGTCCCCAATCGAAAGCCAAAACACACGATCTTGGATGCAGACCAGCGCAACCAAAGTCGCCCCCATGCCTTTGGTTTTGTGCTCTTTGATGCTGGCAAGGTGAACTTGGCTATTTGCCTCTTGGGTCGCGCGATGAAGGAAATCTGTGACCTCAGCATTCGATGACTCACAGCTCAGGCCGGCGGATCTCCAGCAGTTCATCACCGCATGGACGATGAGGTTCGATGCAACATCACCTGCTGCGTGCCCCCCCATACCGTCGGACAGAACAATAATTCCGAAATCGGATCCGGCCGGGATGTCGGTCAGAATGGCATCTTCCTGATAGTCACGTGCGCCCTGGTTGATCGCTGTCGCAACGTCAAACAATTCGACAGCACGTTCCCGTGCCAGATGTTTTAAGGCATTTCCAATCTGCATAAGAAATCTCTCCGAAAGTGAAAGAAGAAAACCCTTCCAAATAAATTCTGTACTTTCCTGCAGTGCTGGGGCTTCTCAATGATCTGGACCAAAACATGAAAGGCGACAATCAAAGCTCCAGTGCGACCGCTACTGGCGGTTCAGGCGCCACCCTATACCACAGGTCATGAAGGCATCAGGGATTGAGCGGCAGATCCACAGCCTGCAATTCTCCATCTCGGGCAATTGTCAGCTGCGCAAGTTCCACACCATTTTTGGTCAGTTCCTCAAATACGCGCGCAATGTCGTTTTCACCTTCAACCGCGATTTGCGAAGCGGCTTCGGACACAACAATGTCGCCGACGCGGACAGGCACGACGGATGATGGTGCGCGCAGAACCTTGGTGATCCACTTCCCATTTCCCTGACTGACGGTAATGAACTGAGTGCCATTGGCCAGTTCGACCACATGTCCGATCTGGACGTTTAAGGTCTGTTCGGTAACCGGACTGTCGGCGTCGGTTCTAATCCGCAAGTCCACAGATATTTGACCGCTATCCGATGCGGTCTGACTGGACTGGATCGCACGAATAATTGAGGCGTCATCCACTACCAGATTGCCATTTACCACATAAATGATTGTTCCGGATTTCAGCCATTCCGTTGCCGCTTGATCAAGATCAGAGCGCACAAGTGTGACCATGGAAAAGCTGCCCTGTGGCTGCGCAGTTGTGACAGTCGTGAAAGGCAAATCAACGGCGGGGCCGGTCCAACTGATCCAATTTACGCCGGGCGAAGCCGGGGCCGGAGTTTCAACTTCTGCTACGGGCTCGACAGCGGCAGGCGTGGCCTCGACCACCGTCGCAACCACAGTTTCTTTGGCCTGTTCGGCGACTACTGGCGCATTGGTTTCAGCGATCATCGTTTCACCCTGCCCGGATTCTCCACCCTGACTGAAATAATAGCCGGCGCCTCCGACCAGTCCGACGGCGATAAGCGCGACCAGGGCAATGGGACCTGACCGACCACGCGATGGCTTCTTGTTGACTGAAACCGTATCGTTGAATTCGACAGCAGATTCCAAAACGGGCTTTGCTTCGATCGGCATCTTTTCTTCCATCGCGTCCTGCCATTCCTGCACGGACTTGAATCTGTCTTCGGGTGGGATGCTGAGAGCGCGGTCTATCGCCCTGAGGAAAGCGGGGCGATAACCTTCTACGGCGCCTTCTAGTGGATCGTAACAATCCGATCCGTTCTGGGCCAAGGCAGCAAGACGGGTTTGGCTATCCTGCGGAGCGGACCCTTTGATGACATGGTAAAACGTAGCAGCCAAAGCATAAAGGTCGCTGGATTGATCCTGCTCACCGCCCTGCAGATAGAACTCCTGCGGTGAATACCCTTCTTTGACGACACGCAACATCGACATGGCCCGGTCGGATTTAGCTGCACTTTCGCGCGCGGCACCAAAGTCGATCACCACGGGCTCGCCATCCTTGTCGATCAAGATATTATCCGGGGAGATATCCCGGTGAAGCATGCCCTTACTGTGTATGAATCCAATCGCCTTGAGCGTGGTGCGCAGCAGGTTTTTCACTTCTTCCGGAGGTAGGATGCCGCGCTCTTCGATCGTATCCAGAAGGTCTTTGCCTTCGATGAAATCGATCGCCATATAGGCGGTTTCGTTGTCCCGGAACACCTGGTGCACACCCGCGATGTTCGGATGCACAAGCTTCGACTGATTGCGCGCTTCTGTTTCGAACGACCTGACAAGTGCCTCATAGGAAGACGTATGAGACTGTGAACGGGGACGAACGGCCGTTTGACTCCTTCTGCAGATTGCCTCGGGAAAGCACTCTTTGATCACGACCGTGCGCTCAAGGCTGTCTTTGGCCAAGTAGGTGATGCCAAAACCGCCGCTGTTGAGAAATCGAATAATCGTGTATTGGCCGGCCAATAGCCGGGTGCCCGGAGCGAGTTCGTCCGGGAAATGTTCGTTTGAGTGGACTGGTTGTACCATTGGAAATATTTACCCTACCTTGGTCAGCTGGTTCCGGTGCCGGCCGATTGTTGCTCACAAAATCTGTACAAAAGTGGTGTCAGGAACCTGGGGTTGATGCTTTACTCTCCCCATGCGGTTACTTCGGCATCGGGCCCTTCTAGTTCGCTCCAAACTTCGACACGGCGGTTTTTGGCACGGCCAATCGAGTTGGTGTTGCACGCAACCGGGGCCATTTCCCCGTAACCACGCACCTCGACCAAAGTGCCATTTGGTTCGATGGTTTTGTTCAGCTCTTGAAGCACCTTTTTGGCGCGCGCTAACGAAAGCTGACGGTTTTTGCCAAAGCTGCCGCCGGCATCGGCAAAACCGGCCAAAACGATCTTATAGGGTTCGACATCCCGGATATATTCAGCAATTCGGGCGATATCCCGCTTCGCCTTGTTGTCCAGGCTGGACGAGCTGGGCGCAAAACGGAACGTCGTTGAAAGGCGCCTGGTCGCTAATTTTTCCGCAACATAGGACCGTATCTCAGCCGAATTTGCCGAAACCGCCATGGCTTCGATGCTCGCCTTCAGCTGTTCGAACTTTGCGTCCTCTTCCTGTTCGACAACAGACAAGCTTGTGACCCCGGACTTTGAAACCAGCCCGTCAATTTCAGGACTATCCAAAAAGGACACCAAGGCTGTGGTAAAGCTTCCGGAATCGCGACCATTATAGGCGGTCACCCGATTTTGTAGCCCATATTCTTCGGTTTTCATCGAAAACTGGTTTGGCAGATGGACAATGCCACATTCGCTGAGCAGAGGCACCGCCCTCGCATCGCGGATCGTAGAATACCGCATGACACCAAAGCCATACCGGTCGGATTCGATTGCACGGGAAAGTGCGCGATCAGAATTTACGATTTCGGCACCGGGGGACAACTCACGCCCAAATGGAGACAGGATCAAACCCTCAATTCGGTGAAACGCCCCAGAGGATTTGGGCAGCGAGTAGACGTTGATATTTTGATCTGGCCCGCCGAGCTGTTTCCAGTTGGTAATTTCACCGGACAATATCTGCGAAATCTGATCAACCGTCAGAGCCTTCGTGCCATTTGCAGGATTGACCGAAGCCGTATAGCCATCAACCGCCAGCACATGCTCTTGCTGCAAAGCTGTAAGATCGCCAAGACCACTCTTCCTGGCCTTTCGATACATTTCAGCTGAAACCGGCTCCTCGCTGATAATCAAATCGCTCTGACCGGCAATGAGAGACTCGAACAAGTCCTGCCCGGTTGCTTCTTTGACAAGGATATTGTGAACCGGTTCAGCCGCGTCATCGGTGATCAGGATATCAAAGGCCTTTCGTCCTTCGATCGTCGAAACCTTGCCGGCATCTGTGTCAAATCCGTGCTGCTCTCCCAGTGGTACACCCTGCAGATCAAAAGTGTCCGAGAACAGTTCCCGCTCGGAGGCAAACCCATCTACGACAAGAGGAAGGAGGATATCCGCCAGACCTCCTGCGCCAGAAACCACCATGTCGGTATCCGAAGGCAAACTTTTCGGGCAGCCTGAACCCTGACAAAGAAATTCAGACGCGTTTAGAGAAAGCACACCAACATTGGAACGGACAATGAATTTCCCTGGCTGGATATCTACCAGCTCACCTGTCACCGACCTGGACCCGTTTTTCGCGGTCAGCGTGACATCCTGCGCATGCCCCGAAGAAGCAATGACCACAAAGCCTGCTGCAGCTGCGTATTTGGACAAACTCATCATACTCGTCTAAAACCCCGGATAAATTTTAACGCGTGACGCGGAAGCCGCAGCACAATGGCCGCGGCTTCCAATCATGTGATTATTCTTTGATCCACACTTCAACACGGCGGTTGATGGCGCGGCCACGCGGGCTGTCATTGCAGGCCACGGGTTCCAGCTCGCCGTATCCGGATGCCTTCAGCGTTATGCCTTCAAGCTCGCCACCCGTTGCCACTTCGATCAGATGATCCAATGCGGCTTCGGCGCGCTCCTGCGAAATCAGCAGGTTCGAGTCAAAGGGGCCTTTGTTATCTGTAAACCCAACGATAACGACCTCGGTTGGTTTGCTCTCACCCAGGTATTTGATCATCCGTGCCAAATCCCGCTCGGCCTTGTTGTCAAAACGCTTAGAGCCGGGCGCAAAACGGAACGTTGTCGAAAGACGATCATGGGTATTCATGTTTTTCAGAAGGCTCTCGACCAGTTCGGCCTCGTATTCATTTTCACCTTCTTCAAGCTCGGCCGCCAGCCGTTCAGAAGCTCGCTCCTGACTGTCCGCTGTGATCGACAGGTCGATATATCCAGCCTTTGCAACCAGTCCATCCAGCCCGTCAGTGTCCAGAAAATCAACCAATTCACGCGCATAGCCGTCGATATCCGCGCGGTTGTAGACCACAACCCGTTCCTGCAGATAGTATTCTTCGGTCTTGAGGTTAAAGGTGCTCGGGTCCTGAATGATCCCGCAGGTTGTGCGCAGCGGAACAGCGCGCGCCGAGCGCTTGGCCGCATAGTTCACGATACCAAAGCCAGCGACATCTTCCATGATCGCGGTCGTCAATTCGGTTCTGTCATGGACGATACTGGATTCAGTTGTCAGAGATTTGTCCGACTTTTTGAACAGAAGCTTTTCAATGTGGTGATAAGCTTCGGTGTCAGGGTCGAAGGAATACACGTGAATGGGTGCATCGGACCCACCAACCTCGGACCAGTTTGTAATGTCGCCGGACATGATATCGCGCGCCTGCTTAACGCTCAGATCAGGGATCTGGTTCAAAGGGTTCACGATCATCGCAAATCCGTCCACGGCAATGACGCGTTCCTGGTCGAAATCGCGCAGATTTCCACCACCGCCTTCGGATACGATTGAACGATCCGCTTTACCGGCCGGCGTTTCCGAGAAGATGATCGACGCGTCTTTCTTGGCCATCCGCTCGAACAAGCGCGCACCATTCGCCGTATGAATGCCGAACGTGGCAACGTCGTCGCCTTCAAGATCGCTCAGCACCAAGGCAAAGTCATGTTCTTCGCCAAACTTGTGGTCGCCCACATCGACAGTCTCGGTATCAACCGGTTCACCGTTTTCGTCATACAGCTGGGCTTCGGCTTCCAACGCGACCGCGGCATAGCCCTCGGCAATAATCGGAACCAGAACTTCGGCGATTTCGTCCGGTGCGGAAATCTCAAGATCATAGACGTATGTCTGTTCGGTCGGACAGGCTTCGCCCTCACAGGTCACAAGATCCTGGTTGATCACAAACTCGCCAATATCGGTTTCGACCAGATATTTCCCGTCTTTCGACGACAAAAGATTGCCAATAACATCGATATTGCTGTCTTTCCCGACCAGACGCACCTCTTGCGCGAGTGAGCCTGTGGTGATACAACCTGTGATTACAGAGGCGGCGAACAGCCGCTGGAATGTCGAATTTAACATCTTAACTCCTCGAGTTAGCACTCATTTGGTGTTTTTTTGATGCATGTTTTTGTGCATCAAAAGACGCGAATGTGGCTGCACTGCGGTTTGTGGATATGCGTTGCAGAGGTGAATGAGCCAAATCGCGCGATTTACAGTTTCTCGGTGATTGCAATGCCTTGGATTGCAAATATCCCCGAACTCAGGCCCAGGCGTTGCCCAAGCCGCTGATGGTGATCAGGAATCGAGCTTGATTGCCTCTTCGTACAGAAGCGCGGCCCTTTCGGCTTCGATTTCAAGAACGTCCATCTCGGCGCAGAAATGGGTTACATCTGCGACATTCGGAACATCAACACCGTCCAGCTGTTCGACGACGGGCTGCAACTTGACCCAATGCGTCTGCACTTCGGTCAATGCTTCACGCGCAGCTTTGCTTGGCGGTTTGGCGATTGTTATCGAACTGCTACCACCTTCGATCAGCACATCCACGATCTTACCAAACTTCTTGGCGTTCTTTTTGAACTTCTCGTGGTGCTCAACTGTGTCTTTGCCTGTGGCAGCCAGAGCGATCTCTTTGCAGATTTTCTGCGTCAGCATTCGTTGGCGACCCGCAAAGTCCAGCGCAATCGCAAGCGCCAGATCAATGTCCACGTCCCCGTAAGCTTCTTCCAGCTTGCGAACAACATGGTGACAGGCCTTTTCCAGAACCTCGTCATTGTCGACAATCATATGAAGATGTTCGTCATCAACCGACCCGGCCGCGATGATTTCTTCAACTGCTGTACGATAGGGCGCCCAAAGCGTCTCTACCTCTTTCAGAGCATTGTTGACGGATACAAACCTTTCGCGATCCACACCCGAAGACCCTTTGCCTTCGCGGAACCCCAAAAGGATGTTGTCGAACTCATCATGAGCATGTTGCAGCTCTGCAAGATCTTTTTCCACCTCAGCACCGAGGCTCAAAAGCACAACGGCTTTGGCGACCTTCTCTGTGAGGAAACTCAGCTTATCCGCGGCCAGTATACGGTGTGCTACCTGACCTGCGGCCATTGCCAGTGCATTTCCCCCCACTGGCAACAATGTCGCAACTGTCGCGACTGATGCGCAGTTAACGAAGACTCGTCGATTCATTCTCATTGCAGTTAACCTTACCCCTGTTCACATTTAACCCACCACATTCGAACGTGACCTCTTCTTTCAGGTGGCAATGTGGAACGCCCAAGATCAAATTGTGTTGATTTCGGGACTTACGCCACGTCACCCAAACCGAGCCAGAACTGGTGATTCATAAGGTAGATGGGCCATTTTGTTCGACGCATACGACAGGTCAAAAACAATCCTAACCAACCGGGATCACACAAATCCTTTGCAGAGTTGCACTACGGTTTTTTGGGTTTGCCCAAGTTAGCAACTGAACATTTTGGTGAATCGAACTGTGACAATTATAAGTTTCGACTTTGCACCCCGTACTGCGCCTTCAGTTGCTGAACCGATCCGCAATACACGTCCAAATCAACCTCTGGGGCAATACCGGACACTCGCTCGTTCGTAGAGTGCTGCCAAAACTCCCATTGCGGAGCATTCGGTGCGGGTCTGGCTGCGTATTCTGCCAGCCAGACCGGGTAGTTCCCGAAACCCGAGGTCAGCTCGGTCTCCCAGGTGTTCAAATTGGCATATACCATCGGAACCGTTCCGAAAGCCCTCTGAACGCTGGTAAGCCATTCCAGCGCGAGGCTTCGATAGGCCGCCCCCTGTGCCGTCGGGACGCCTTCAAGATCGAGTGTAAATGGCAGGTGCAGAAGGCCGGATTTTCCAACCGGGCCTTTCGAAAGAACTGCCTGCACTGCATCGACAAAATTCGTGACCTGTGGCTTGGCCGGGTGGCTGATGTGAAGCAGGTGATAGGCGCCGCACAGGATACCCACCTCATTCGCGCCCAGTACATTTGGCTGAAAATACGCATCCTTGATGCTGACGCTTTCGGTCGCCTTTATCAGCGCAAAAGAAACACCCGAGGCTGCGACTTGCGGCCAATTGATATCCCGCTGATGATCACTGACATCTATCCCTTTTGCCTGCGCCTTATCTGGCGCCGCTTTGGGAATCTGACCCGATGGTTTGCGAAACGACCTTACAATTTTGCCCAGCCTACATGCCATCAGATCGGCCTTTTCTATCTGTCATAACACCGCATCCAACCGACATTTGATCAGCCAATAGACCGAGATGTTGATTGCGCGGGTCTCGGTCTCGCTGGTCAGGGCCGACCCTTTAACGACGTTGCCCGAATTGGATTGGGGTGTGGGGGCGATAACCGGTTCCGGGCCTAACACTCCGTTTGAAACCGTGCTGTCGCTTTGTTCCAGCACATGTTGGTGTTGCTGGAGCGCAGACAGTTGCAGCGACCCTACCCCGGCATATTTCTGGTTCTTTTTGTCGGTCCGGTACCTCTGGTCCTGATCCTTATCGACTTTCCCGCCGGGGTCGACGCCGCGCAGAAAATAGCCCTGGTAATCAGGCAGTCGAAACTCTCCGTCCTTGCCTTTACCAAACAGATATCCGATGGCGGCAAACAATTCCGGATAGGCGGAAATCAACAGAGGTGAGCCGTCGCAAACCTTCCAGCCATAATGTTGCAGATCAGTGGTCCCGCCCGCCAGCTTTTTGGATTGTCCCAGAAGCTCCCCGGAAAAAGCGATCACCGCGCCAACTGGCATCCCCAATACTCGGCCCGGAGACGGACCCCAGCCTTGTTGCGGCTCAAGCGGTCCGCCAGGAGCATTTGGTCGGGGCGGGGTCGGAAAGCCTGGCGGTCTCATTCTGAATCCGCCTGACCTGGCAGATCACTATCCGCACTCAGCATGCACATATGCGTGGGCACCTGAACCGTCCAGGATTGCGCATTGCCTTCATCGTCTTGTGTATGTTCCGATTTAATCCGGGCCACAATCTCGGCGTCTTCGGGCAAGCAAGGGGCAAGATGGTCTGCATCCGGCCAGATCCGACCGGTGCGCAGGAAATACAGGAAACTGCGCGCGTGCTTTCTGTCGACCGGTGCCAGAATGCGCACACGGTCAGCGCGCAGAAAATCCCGGAACCGCAGGTCGGGTACGGTCTCGCGCAGGGCAAGATCCGCGGGGTCGCCTGTCAGATCGCTGACTTCGTCTTCAATATCCATGAATGTGGCGATGTCGGACCACCCGACCGTTTGTTGCAGATAGTGCCGGATACGCGGCTTGGCATAATCCGGGGCCACGGCATCTTTCTCGGACCCGCTGAGGGTCAAGATTTGCTCCTGGGCCGCAGACAGGATTTCCGTCGTCACCGCCTTGTTCAGGAACGCAGGGTTCTGAGCCTCAATCGCAGCCACCTGTTGTTCCAGTTTGCGACGATATCCCTCTAGCTGCCGCGCATACGCTTCCTTGATCAGCCTATAGGTTTCGAATTGCCAATCGGAATAAGTCTGCGCCGACCGTTGGCACGTCACTTCAAGAGTTGCCGCAAAGAAACCGGTCAATTCGGATTGCAAATGCATTGGTGCAGGATCCGGAACCGGCATATCCGGCGGAGAGTTGGGCTCGGACGATTGTGTGGCCGCGGTTTGCTTGAGGCTGCACAGAATGGTGAACCCAAGCGGATGGCCTTCATCCGCCGGAGAGGTTCCGGTTCCGAACCCTTTATCCAGCTGCGCGCTCAGCACCTGCGCGCCCGAGGCTCGGCTGACAGGCAGGCGCAGTGGCTGCGGTGACTTGTCCGCATGACCGTTTGAACCGGGCGGGGCGGATTTGCCCCCCGCTTGCTGAGGTTGCAGGGCGACCGACCCGACGATGACATGGGTTTCTGCGGGGGTTCCGACACTCATCACCGAGGCTGTTGCACTGATCGGCTCAAAGCCGCCTGGGATCAACAGGGCGCCTTCTGCCACTGGCGTGTGGCTTTGCACCGTTTGGCTCACCACAAGCTGGGATGGCGGCGCCATGCGGGTCGCCTCCACCCCGAATTCCTGAAAGGCATCAAGGTAAAAAACCTTGCCATCGTCAGTCGAGCCTGCCGTGTCCGTCAGATTCTGAAACCCGGCAATCCCGAACTCAGCTGGCGATTTCGGTGGGCGCAGATCAAGCTGCCAGGACCGGCGGATGTGCCTGACCAGATTCTCGCCCGGGCTGGGGACCATGATCTCAAAAATCAGAACCTCGCCCAGGCTTTTCGTGCGCAGGCGGAAGCTTCTGTTCACCCAGCGATAGATGCCGCGGATATCCGTGCCGTTCCGCCGATTGTCAAAGCGAGTCACATCCGAGTATTCGGTTTCTTCAACTTCGGATACCTCGCGCGTATGGCGCATTTCGCGCGACAGGTTTCGCACCGTTTTCTCGACGATATCGCGGGCGAATTTCAGGTCGTTTTTCGCAAAGCCCCCGGCGGGCTGCTCTTGCACCCACCAATTCCCGGTAACACTCATCTTATTGCCATCTGTCGGCATTCCGTACTGGGTGTCGTAGGAGTTGACATGCGTGGTCGAGACATGGTCGGCCAACGTCTTTTGCACCTGGTTGATTAGGTCCGAGACCGAGGTATCCTCGTCCCGCCGTGCAATTTTGGTGGTCACATCGGAATGTGCCTCATGGCTTTCGCGGCGCTGCAACCTCCGGTTTCGCGTCTCGCGCATTTCACCGCGCAAGACATTTTCGATACGCTGCACGTCGCCCAATTCATACCCAAGTGGCTGATACCGGATCGAACGGGCAAGCCCGTATGAATAGGCGCGCACCCAGCCGGGCTTTGTCAATTTCAAAGGGATCTGATGATCTGTATCCTTTGCCGCAACCGGCGCAGGCTTTTTCGGCTCGAATATGGAGCCAGGCAAAACCAGCGTCGCATGCATCCAAGCTTTGATCTGTTGCCCGGTGACCGGATCGGTCATCAAACTGGCCTGCCCTCCTTCGGTTGCAGCCAGTGCACGGGTCAGAACGTGATGGGTAGTCAACACCTGAATCAGAACTGCAAGTTCGTCTTTTTGCCAGCCAGCCAGAAGGTTCAGCGCAATAATGCTTTCCCAGATGCGGGCCAGTTCCTTTTGCGCATCCGGTGCATTTGCCAGAACCTTGAATGCGGCCCATCCGCCCAGACGGGCCTTGATCAGATCTGTGATCTGGGCCAGAGAAAATTCCGGCAGCTCTCGCAGAGCCGGCCACAGTTCAGGGTAAGAACTGAATGGCGGGCCAAGCGTTTCAATCGAGGAGATGAACCCTTTGGGTTTGTTCGGTTCAGCCGCAGACTGAGCCTTGCCGGATTGCCCCGCATCCGATGCCGGATGAGGCGAACTATCCCCACCTGGTGTTTTGTCGGTGTTCGAGCTTGGATCCACGTAAGTAACCGCCAAAGCCTCCTGCCCTGACCTGTCCCCGGATTTTGAAACAAGGCTTTGCAGGAACACGCTGTTCGCCAGGATCTTTTGCGGAACCTCCATGAAACCCGCATCCAGCGCGCCCGGCGCTATCGACGGCCAATGTTTCATATAGATGAAGGGGAACAGCTCATCCCAGCGCAGGTTAGCGCCCTGAGTGACCGTGCTCAGCCCGTCAGAATCCGGGTCATCGCTAAATGGATTATCACCATCACCGCCGTGAGTGTGGCTTGGCTGATCTGGGTCATGCCCGTCATGTCCACCGGAACCGTTTTGCCCGTTGCCAGAGTTCCCACCATCATCGGCCCCGCCCCCTGCTCCGGAATCGGGCGATGGAATATGGCTTGGCTTGCCGAATTCAGACATGAAACCCTGAAAGCGCCAGACACGACCGGTCTCGGGTTCTTGCAGAGCCAAAGCCCCAAGGACCTGCTGGGACAACGGCGTACTCAACCCGCTTTGCCAAGTCAGGGTACCGGTCAACCGCTCACCGGTTTCGAACAGCACATTCAGCGGCGTTCTTTCCTTGTACCTCAGAACAGGGCCGCGCACGGCCTTGCCCGGTGTCTTGGTGAAAAAGAACTGGACGGTCACGAATTCCGGGGGATCGGCACCATGCGGATGGGTTTCGAAATTGGCCACCAACTGGTTACGCAGATCCTCGAACGGCGCATCCATCCAAATGAGTTTGGGGTCCTGGCTGGTCATGCCCGTTAAGCGTCTTCCACCGCCAACACGACCTCAAGCTCGCTGATCGCCTGCAGTGAACCCTTGGTCAGCTTGCTGGATTTCAGGCCACTGATTTCCAGACGCTCGATATCCAGTTGCCAGACATCAACACCGGTATGGATATTGTCAAAAGGCGCGTGCGGAAAGAATGCCTCGATCTCGGTGTATTCATACAGGTTGTCCTGAATCACGGCCAACATCGCCGCGCGAGCCTCGGCCAACACCTCAACCATATAGTCGCGAATGCGGTCCAGATCCGCGTCGGACACTTCGGCGAAATAAACTGCGGATCGCGTGCCATCTTCATCGAAACGGGTCACGACTTCGGTCGCCGGGGCGAGCAATATCTCATGCTCGCCCTCGATTGACACAGGCCCCTTGTCTGCCGCTTCTGGGGGAAGGAACTCGATCAGCGCACCGCAACAATCAATCAGAATTTGCTGGCCGGCTTCGGCAATGAAATTATCATCCTCCCAAAGCTCAATCGCGATTTCAGGATCAACCTGAGCGTATGGCAGAGCATAGCGCCCGCCGCCCTGCAGTTTCTGACCTTCGGGGAAAATTTGCCCCCCATTTCCGCGCTGGAAAAAGGTCAAGATAGGTCGACGAAACATCAGAAACCGACCAGAGCGGGTATGTACGAGTGCATAAACCTGAAAGGCCATGTGTCTTCTCCTCCGATATGTTAATTCGGGCTGTTGGTGACTTAGTCCAAACCCAATACGCGACGGACGCGGCTCAGCTCGCGGTCATGAACAGTCAGGGCATCCAGAAACAGAGAGACCGCAACCCGGTTATCCGCAGAATAATGCCCGCCCAGTACATGCTCCAGCGCAGCCGGGCAGTGGTCATAGACACCCGCGATATTGTCGACGCTCAGCGCGCGCATCCCAGTACGCAGAACCTTGTCGCAATAGGCAGCAAAGCTGGCGTTCAGGTCGTTGATCACGATCCGCTCGGTTTTAGGTGAGGTCGACGGCTT
Organism: Ruegeria sp. CDSC042; assembly: GCF_059610745.1. Classification (NCBI taxonomy): domain Bacteria; kingdom Pseudomonadati; phylum Pseudomonadota; class Alphaproteobacteria; order Rhodobacterales; family Roseobacteraceae; genus Ruegeria; species Ruegeria sp. CDSC042. The sequence continues at coordinate 12,453 of NZ_JBXWOF010000006.1, read as the reverse complement.
GTACGGCTCGTAAAGTGGCACCCAGCTTTCGGCGCGCCCCAGATGGGTCGACGTGGGCGGATAGCCATTGGCGGTCATGAACATCGTACAGCCAAAACACGAGGCCAGCTTGGTGGTACAGTCACCAACCGTAATTTCATAAGGCGTGCAATGCGGGCCCAGATGATAGGCCTTGTAGATCGCCTGGATCATACCGTGGGTATAGCCCTTAACGCCTTCGTCCCCGCTTTCATCGACGAAATTCATACCCTGATCAAAGCGCATAATATTGGTGATCTGGTCCGACCGGTTTGTCGCCCCGTGATCGGGTTCCTCTTCCTTCGGAGCATCCTGCGCCAGATCGCCCCCAATGATGCCCCAACCAACGCAGTCATGGTCATGGGTATCGCGACGAACGCGCGGGTTCCACAGGGCAGAACCCTCGGGCGGCAACCACCGAGGGTACCATCCCTCGAAAATATTGTCGTCATGATCGCCCGCATCCAGATCAGGGATATGGAACCGCGCGCTTGGCATCGGACCGACCGGATCGGTGTCGCCTTCGACATTTCCGTTATCGACAAACCCGGTATAGGCCCCCAGCCCGATATACTGATAAGCGGGGTCGCGATCCCTTTGCTTGATCTCATCATATAGCACCTGCCCCTTGTCACTGAGGTGGTGTTCGGGGTGGCGGATATCGCCCTCGGTCGGAGGCTCATGCCCGGCCAAACCATAAACCCCAACGATCACAGCGCCGGTTTTATGATCGACGGCCGTCCCTGCCCTGACCGAATGGCCCTGCATGTCGATTTCCAAAGCGGCCAGCTGTCCGATTTTCTGGGCGGCTTGCTGAAGCTGATCCCATTCGCGGGACCATTTGTCGGGCCTGGGCATCTCGTCAGAAGGTTCCATTGAAAACTGCACATCGACATTGGCGCGGATCTGTTCGATCGAATGACCTACGATGGCGGCGGCAACAATATAGTCCGCCTCAAGCTTGGGATCAGCACCGCCGTCGGTCAGAATTCCGGATGTACGTCTGTAAGCCATCAATTCACTCCTCCAAAGTTTCGCCCGCTTGGGGCGTCATGAATATTGAATGTCGTAACCAAAAAAATTGATTGGATCGGAATTCGGACCCGGCGTGCCGCCATACATGGCGACGCGCATCGCCTGGACCTGGTGAAGATCAAAACTGGCCACACCCGGACCTATTTCCCGGCGGTCGATCCGAAAACCCTGCCGCGTTGTCATATCGGCCGCAAAGTTCAGCCGGTCCGGAGCCCGGAGCACGCATTCTCCCTGCAAAGGCAGGCGGGTTTCGGTCAGGGGAAAGCCGCAGCGCACGACCTGCACCTTGTGCAACCGATGCCCTTTTGGAACCGTGATGGTCAGGTCAATCCCGTCGCCTTTGCGCCGGGGTTCGATCGTTGCCTCGCCACAGACAACTTTGCGATCCACCAGAACATTGGGCGAGATATTGCCCTCGCGGGTGACGAACCTGACCGACAGGGTCAGGTCAATCTGAAAGCTTCGGTACCAGCGATACGGGCATTGCAGAACAACCTGCCAGGTTAACGGCCTAATGTGCTGGTCGTGATCCAAACAGTCCCAGAACAGGCCAACCCTGCGCACATTGGGGTTTAATGATCGGTTCTCAAATACGAGTTGGGTTGTCATCGCGCCACCCTGACGAATCTGTGTTATGAACTCGACGGCGGCGGCGACAGCCTCATGATAAAACCAAGCTGTTGAAACCCCGGCTCCAGGCCGGATTTCAGACGCAACCTCAAGAACTTTCCATCCGGCTCGCCACTGATTTTGACGTGGCCGACCACTGTGAAATCTGTTTTGCCCTTATCGCCCTTGGACGTTGACGCCTTGGTATCACTGCTGGACTTGGGTTTGACCGGTTTGGGAACTTCAACCCAGCCATCACTGACCGCAAGAGCCTGAATTTTGGATGAAACCCCGTCCTTGGAATATGTGAAATCCGTGAAGGTGACGGCCACGTCCTCAAATTTCCCGGCATCGTCCACCTTGTACTGGACCGAAATCTGAAGCCCGTTATAGGGGGGCTTGTTGCGCCCGGTCTTATGGAAATCGCCAGATTGCCAAACCTGTTTGATGGGCTTCAAACTGTCTTTCTTGTCCGCGTCATCCTTGGGTTTCGAATCCGGCTTTTTGGGATTCGCGGGCTTTACCGGCGTCGGGGTATCAGCGGCAGCCTTCTGATCGCTGTCTTCGTCGCCCTTAGACCGTTTGCGTTTTAGGGCGATTGTTGTGTCGGCAGTTTTGGTCATGACACACCTCCTCTTTCCATAGCTCCGTCAAGCGGTGTGCATCCTGCGGCTAGTAATCCGCCGCAGGGCGCGTTTACGCATTGATGTTTGCCAGCTGGAAATCAAAGGGGGTAGAGTTTTTGCCAGGCCCGCCGCCCGACATCACGATATCAGCGCTTTGGATGCCGAACAGATTGATCTCTGTGTTGATCTGACTGATGATCGCCGAGTCCATGACCTGGCCCTCTTCGATCTGCGACACCACGCCGATATAGATGGTCGGGTGGAACTGAAAGACGCCCTTCTGCCCCGGCGCAAGGTTGGTCTTGGCGGCCAGAAGTTTGCCTTCGCGATAGATATTCGCGTTGATCGATCCCATGGTCAGATTGTTGCGCAGCTCGACCTCATTCGGCGACGTTGCCGGGGTTTTGGCCAGGCGCAAGATATCCCCGCTGGTGTCTTTGACCATTTCATAGGCCTGACCGTCATAGGCCGTCATCTGCGGCGTATAGTTCCCATAGCTGTCCGAGGCCGAAACCTGAAACTTCAGCGGGTATTTGAAGGGGTGATAATCCAGCCGCCCCAGGTTTTTGATGACTTTCCACGCGATAGCGAGTTCGCCGAAATCTTCGGCCACGTTTTGCTGGAAAATAACGATCGATGAATTATTGGCATCATCCGAGTGATTGACCAATCTGAGTTGAATATTTTCGGTAACCAATTTCAGATTCCTTCCATTAGCGGTTCTTGTCGAGAACGACGAAATCGTGAATCAATGCTAGCTGAGAACTCTGTAATTCGATCTTTGCAGGAATCATCATTTCCTTTGATCTTTGCACTGTTAGACCCCTGCCCGCGGTAACCGGTGCACACTTTGGCCAGCCTCGCGCGCGCAGGAGCATGCTCATCCAGGACGTGTTTTGGGTGATGCTTAGTTCATCGAATTGCGATAGCGCCGATACTCCGACGGCGAGACGTCGAATTCCCGTTTGAACGCGGTCGAAAAGTTATTCGCATCCTCGTAGCCAACCTTGAAGGCGATGTCCTGAATGCTGTGCTGCCCCTCAAGAACCAGGGCCGCTGCATAGTTCAACCTGTAGCGCCGAAACCAAGCCATGGGGCCAACACCGAACTCTTCCTTGAACCGCTTGGACAAGGTGTTCCGGTTTGACCCGACCACTTGCGCCAAGGCGTCAATGCCGCCGGCAAATTCGGGCTCGGTAGAAAGGAAATTACAAGCAGCATTGACCAACGTATCTTTTGAAAAGTACTCGGCAGAGACATCCTCTTTCATCAATGCTTGCGCCGCACTGAATCTGTGCTGGATTTCGCTGGTGACAAATGGATAGGCAATATAGTCGCTGTATCCTTGCGAATATACTTCGGCACGTGCCGTCGACAAACCCAGGTTGATCAGTGCAAAACTGTGCTGGCGCTTATGCGACCCGGCAGGTTTTGGGGCATTGGCCGGCACAAAACGCTTCAGGCACTGACGTACAACGATTGCTTTTTCATGGTAAGAAATGCCTGTGCTTTCTGCATCGTTCGACACGCGGTATCCCATAGACCTTTCAACTATGCTGCGAAATTCGGACAAAAGGCGCGGTGTAAACTCCAAGCAGATCACTCGGTCACGATCATAAGGACTATGCATAAAATTCCCCATCCAAAAAACTTCTGAAAATTTTGTAGGGCGCCACGCAGAGTGCGACCTCTGCTGATCTGAAAAATCAACTTGAGTCGCTGAGCCGCCACCACAACTTTTGATTGAGTACAAAAGGCCTGGGAACTTCTGTTAACTTATTCACATATTGCATTATTAGACCAATCCAATACGGCATTAACCATAAATGAATGGCAAATTGCCAAGGGTTCTCCTTGCCAGTCAGACCAAGCTATGCCTTCTTCTGCCAACGCAATGGGAGACATGGCAGATGAGCGAAGCGGTCAATCTGACACTGGATGAAATACGAAACCTAAGCCTGAACATCCTGTCCGGATCCGGATACGGGCCGGACCATGCAGCGGCCATCGCGGATATGCTGGTCACCTGTCAGATTGATGATTGCCAGTCGCACGGCCTGTTCCGACTGTTCATGTGCAATGACACCATGAAGGCAGGCAAGATTGACGGAAATGTCTCGCCAGCCATTACCCAATCGGATAACGCCATCGTTCGGGTCGATGCTCGCGGAGGTATGTCCCTGCTGGCATTTCATGAGGCACTTCCAATTCTGATCGAGAAAACCCGAACCCATGGTATTGCAGCCATGGCCATCAATCGCTGTTTTCATTTCTCTGCCCTCTGGCCCGAAGTGGAGCGGCTATCTGCTGCCGGCCTTGCGGCGATGGCGATGGTACCAAGCCATTCCTGGGTTGCCCCTGCCGGCGGCACCCGCGGTTCATTGGGCACCAACCCACTGGCCTTCAGCTGGCCGCGACAGGGCAAGGATCCCTTCACCTTTGACTTCGCAACAAGCGCCTTTGCCCGTGGCGAAATCGAACTCTATCGCCGCGCAGGCAAGCCCCTGCCCGATGGCGTAGCAATCGATAAGGACGGCAACCCAACCAACGATCCGCAGGCTGCGATGGAGGGTGCGATGTTGACCTTCGGCAGCTACAAGGGTTCGGCCCTGTCCATCATGATCGAACTCTTGGCCGGTCCGTTGATCGACGACCTGACCAGTCTGGAGAGCATGGAGTTTGCCGGCAACTCAGGCGGCGCCCCCTATCATGGTGAAATCCTTCTGGCCTTCGATCCGAGGCATTTCAGCGGTGGCCGCATAGACCCGAATGATGCAAGGGCAGAACGCCTGTTCGCTGACATCACCGATCAGGGCGCGCGCCTGCCATCGCAACGCCGGTTTGCCGCCCGGGCCCGCAACATCGAACGCGGATATGTTGAGATTGCCAAAACCCTCTATGACGATCTGCAAGAGTTGGCCCAACAGATTTAGCCCCCTTCCCCTCAGCAAAGCAGCTGGCTAAGAAGTCTCTCCGAACGACTGTCAGGAGGCCCCATTGGACCGCATCGCCCGCACCATCGCCACCGAGATCAACGCCCGACCCGATCAGGTAGGGGCCGCAGTAAAATTGTTGGACGAAGGCGCGACTGTGCCCTTTGTTGCGCGCTACCGCAAAGAAGCGACAGGTGGTTTGGACGATACCCAACTGCGCACCCTGTCAGAACGCCTGACCTATCTGCGCGAATTGGACGCCCGTCGCGCAACCATCCTGAATTCGATCAAGGATCAAGGCAAGCTGACAGTCGATCTTGCAAATTCCATTGCGCTGGCTGACACCAAAGCACAGCTGGAAGACATCTACCTGCCCTACAAACCCAAGCGGCGCACCAAGGCAATGATCGCACGCGAGAACGGGTTGGAACCTCTGGCTGACGCAATTCTTGCAGACCGGTCTGTCGATCCCGATACCCTTGCCCAATCCTACCTATCCGAGGCTGTTCCGACCGGCAAGGATGCCCTGAACGGTGCTCGTGACATTGTCACCGAACGACTAACCGAAAACGCCACCCTGTTAGGCGAACTGCGCAGCTTCATGCAGCGCGAGGCGCTGCTGACCTCGAAGGTGATTGATGGCAAACAACAGGATGGCGCGAAATTCAGCGACTATTTCGACCATTCCGAGCTGTGGGCCAAAACGCCGTCTCATCGGGCTTTGGCGATGCTTCGCGCGTCAAAAGAGGGCATCGTGACATTGGACATCGCGCCGGACCCCGAGACCGGCGCTGCTCGGGCGGAAGCGATCGTCGCATCACATCTGCTAACCCGCACGGATTCAACTGCCGATACTTGGTTACGCAAGGTGGCCGGTTGGACCTGGAGGGTAAAGCTCTCGCTGACGATGATGGTTGACCTGATGGCCGACCTTCGCAGCCGTGCCCAGGACGAGGCGATTTCCGTTTTCTCTCGCAATCTCAAAGACTTACTATTCTCTGCGCCAGCTGGCGCCCGCCCAACCTTGGGGCTGGACCCTGGAATACGAACAGGTGTCAAAGCAGCGGTTGTCGATGCAACTGGCAAAGTGGTTGCAACTGAAACAATTTACCCGTTCCAACCCAAGAATGACCTTCGAGGCGCGCAGGCCACAATCCTGCGCCTGATCGCCCAGCACGGCATTGAGCTTGTTGCAATCGGCAACGGAACAGCCAGCCGCGAAACCGAAAAGCTGGTCGGCGACACGCTCGGAGATTTGCCCAAAACCGTCACTCCTCCCACCAAAGTCGTGGTCTCGGAAGCCGGAGCATCGGTCTATTCCGCATCCGAACTGGCCGCCCGAGAATTCCCGGACCTGGATGTTTCCCTTAGGGGCGCAGTTTCAATCGCCCGTCGTTTACAGGACCCCTTGGCGGAACTGGTCAAGATCGAACCCAAATCCATCGGGGTCGGGCAATATCAGCACGATGTGGATCAATATAAGCTTTCGCAATCATTGGCATCTGTCATTGAAGACGTTGTGAACGCCGTTGGCGTTGATCTGAATACTGCTTCTGCCCCATTGCTGTCGCATGTGTCCGGGTTGGGCCCGGGGCTGGCAGAATCCATCGTGTTGCACCGCGACATGAATGGTGCCTTTCAATCTCGTTCAGAGTTGCTGAAGGTGGCGCGCCTTGGTCCCCGCGCGTTCGAACAATGCGCGGGTTTTTTGAGAATACGCGATGGGGCCGAGCCCCTTGATGCGTCTTCCGTGCACCCCGAGGCTTATTCCGTGGCCCGACGCGTTGTCGCCGCATGTGGGCGGGATATTCGGCAAATCCTGGGGAATGAAGGCGCCCTGAAAGGCCTGCGCGCCGAACAGTTTGTTAACGACAGTTTTGGCCTGCCCACGGTTCAGGACATATTCTCCGAGCTTGAAAAACCCGGTCGTGATCCCCGGCCACATTTCAAAACTGCCTCGTTCGCTGATGGCGTGGAAGAGATCAGCGATTTGAAACCTGGAATGACCCTGGAGGGCACAGTTACCAATGTTGCGGCATTCGGTGCTTTTGTTGATATCGGTGTTCATCAGGACGGGTTGGTGCATATCAGCCAACTAGCAGATCGGTTTGTCAAAGATCCCCATGATGTCGTCAAAGCGGGCCAGGTAGTTAAGGTACGGGTCGTCGAGGTGGATGCGCCGCGAAAACGCATCGGTCTGACGATGCGCAAGGATGGTGGCATTGAAACCCGGCAAAAGCGCGTTCAAGGCAGCGACCAAACGCGGCAAAGCCATACAAAACAAAAAGAATCACAACGCGCAAAAAATGGCAATAATGCGCAGCAGGGGGCACTTGCAGATGCACTGAAATCTGCGTTCAAAAAACAATAATCTGCTAAAGGGTGTGCACCCCCCTGCCCTTACCGAGATCAGTCGAAAGCGTCTGGCTCTAGTTCTTTCCAGAATTCGAAGATTGCGGTTGCGTTCAGCCCCGAGCGCCACGCATGCGCTCGGAAATGCTCGCGGTCAAGGTCGTTGTCTAGACCGGCAAGAAACAGTCTTTTATCTGCGTCCCTCTGTGTCGGGTTTCGCCGCGAAACCAGCTCTTCTACGATCGAGAGTTTCCGCGCCCGCTCCTCCCGCTCGGCTACCCGTTCGGCATAGGCTTTGTCTTCAACCGCCACTTGGGCCTGCCTCGCCTGCGCTTCTTCCAGTGCTTCAGGGCTGGGCTTCGCTGGCTGTTCCGGTTCAGGTGGCTGATAGTCATCGCGCAATGCGGCCGACAGATAACCCAATGTGGATTTCACTCCGCCCTTTTGCCTTACGTAATCAAGTTTCTGCGCAACGTAGTCTTCACCATGTTCGGAAATCCACTGTCGGGCCAAACGATCCGAGACCCCTTGATCACGTAGCTTCGTGTACACCTGCATATTCCGAGCACCGTCGCTGTCATCAATTTCGAACATCGCCTTTTGCGGGTTTCCCTTAATCCGAAAGCGAATATCGGTGACCGTCCGGCCTTTCTTTTGGAACTCGGGTTCGATCAGAATGTCCGAGCTTTTGTTCACCTCGGCAACCGCCGGCTTGATGATCTTAGCGTTGAGATGTTTAAAGCTGGTATAATAGTCACTGCCATCTACACCCATGAGCTTTCGAAAAACGTCCAAGGCCCACCAACCTGTCGACCCGATGCGCACAAAGCGATAGCAGTTTTCATACAGTGCCAATCCGTGCCCAGAACTAAAGTTGCGCTGAATCTGAACGTTGATCAGCGCATAGATTTTGGGATCATACAGCTTCTGCGCCAGCGCCGGTGAGTAGGCATATTCACAAACACCATTCTTGAGCTTGGCAAAACTCAGCAGAGAGGAAACACCCCATTCCTGACGCCCCTGCTCATCCAACATGTCCCATTCAGCGACAGTCTCGGCCAGGGCGCGCAGGCTTGCACGCAAGGTATCAAAATCGTTCGAGTTATAGCCGACCATCATCGCCAGAGTTCGTGCATCGATGGTATGGGTCTGTGCAGATGTCAGCGCATCATAGGCATTGAGAAGCAGGACATTCGACAGCTTTCGCTGAAGCAATGTCAACTTACCGCTGATGTGAATCGCGGCGACGTTCTTTTTCACCGTTTCCCTTCGCAAGGCTCCGGAAAGGTGATCCATGTCTATTTGTGTTTCCGGCATGATTCTGCCTGACTGCTCTTTTTTGCATTTCTGCCATGAAAGGTACCTATCAATCAACTTCTATTAGGTGCCCAAATACAGGATCAGGCTCATCCCGAAAACGGGTACCCTAAACAGATATGCCGAAACTTATCCCCAGACCCATCATCGCGAACCCGTCATAGGAACGACTCGGACAGGATCGAACGTACTAGAAACGGCTTTGTAAGTGTCTAATAGCGTCGAAGATCCACGTCCCTGCGAATCGGTGCCCTTGTTCCTGTCGAATGGTTCCCTTGGTCCCGTATCTGGGCACCTTTGATCCCGGAATCGGATACCCTAGGAACTGTAAATGGGTCCCTAAGGTGATCTAACTTGTTGTTATAATTATCATATTCTTAATCTAAATCTCTTAAAGACTCTATAAATAATAAACTCTTTGTTGGCGTGCTCTCTCATTTTTCTAGAGTTTCGTGGCGAAACCCAGCCTTACGCGCAAAAACTGTGGAAAACTTCCGATCGCAGGATAGCTTTAGAAGATAATGTTCGCTACATTCCTAAATATACGCCGCTAAGGCGAACATCTTCTGAGGCAACGACAGTGAACAAATCAAACCAACCTCCGCTACCGCCATATCTGAATCTTGATCCCGCAACAGCGGCCGGGAAGTTACCTGATCCTATAGGAACCTCTCGATTCGCAAAAGCAGCGGCATTCTGCGCCAAAGGCCGTGAGGATCTTGCTCGCCGAGGTTATGCTCCTGATGGGGAAAAGCGGCTGCGTAGGTTTTCAATTTGGGAAATAACTAAGTACCTAATTCCGGTTGCACCTGCGCATCTCCGCCGTGTCCTCAAAGCACATCCTGATCTTCCTCAAGGCGAGGGTGAAGCCGGTTCAAAATGGTTCACTTTGGAAGAGGTCCTGACCTTGCGCCAGCATTTTGCGGCTGAAGGCGTCAGCACGAAGGAGTATCTTCCCTACCGGCCTGAAGGGCTTCCGGCAAAGGTTGTTTCCGTTGCAAATTTCAAAGGCGGTGTTGGAAAAACCTCGACCGCCGCCCATCTGGCCATGTCCGCCGCCTTGGACGGATACAAAGTTCTGGTCATCGACCTCGACAGCCAAGGATCCATGACGTCGATCCTTGGCGGGTCCGTCGCAGATGAATGGCAAACTGTGTTCCCCTTGATCGCGAAGGATTATGCTCGGGCGGTGCAGGAGGAAAACCGCGTGCGCAATGCGGCAGGTCAACCTGAAATTCCATTGGATGAGACCTTGCAAGAGGCGCTTAAAACGACCCCTGGCGATGTAATTCAGAACACCCATTGGCCAAATATTGATCTGATAGGTGCGCAGTTGAACCTTTACTGGGCCGAGTTCCAGATCCCAGTGTGGAGGATGGGGCTGAGAAGTTGGCCTTTGTGGGACGGCCTGACCAATTTCCTCGAGGATGAAGGTATCCTCAACGATTATGACATCGTCTTTCTCGATACGCCTCCTGCACTTGGGTACCTTACGATCAATGCACTGGCTGCAGCAGATATCCTTCTGGTTCCGCTTGGAGCTTCGTTTCTGGAGTTTGATTCAACGGGTCGGTTCTTTGACATGCTCTATACGACCTTTGCCAGTATCGAGGATGGTGAAAACACGGCACAACGCGCAGCTGGCTTGCCTGAGCTCAAGTTCGAATGGGATGTTGTACGCGCAATCATCACCCGGTTTGATGCCAGTCAGCAAACAGACATGGCGAACGTAATTCAGGCCTATTTCGGGGATTTCATGAATGCCTACCGGCAGGACTATACTGCTTTGGTCGGGCAGGCTGGTGAGCAGGTGAATGGGATCTACGAAGCCGACTACCGTGATTTTAACCGGGATACGTATGTTCGGGGTCGGGAAACGTTTGACCGGACTTACGCAGAATTCAAAGAGGTTCTGATCGGTTGCTGGTGGCGCGACGCTCAGATGGGAGGAGAGGCAGATGGCTAAACGCAGAAGACTGACCGCACCGGACACAACAGAGCTCGAACAGCTTGAAGCGGGTTTCGCCGCGAAACCGTCGATCAGCCCGTTTGAAGCAAGCTCGTCCGCACCTCCAATAGCTCAGGTTGCAGCGGAGGCCGCTACCTTGGGTGGCATGGCGTCCGTGACAGACAGAGTCGCTTTGGCCCAGGACCAAGGTGATGCAGCTCGATGGCGCGATGCACAAACTGCCGGTTTGATTGCGGAAAAAATATCGCTGGATCAGATTGATCCGGATTTCATCCGCCGTGATCGGATGGTTGAAGACGAAGAAGCCATGGCGGAACTGTTGGAATCGCTGCGCGTTCACGGCTTGAGAACGCCAATCGAGGTGAGCCGGGTCGGTGACAGTTTTGGCCTGATCTCGGGCTATCGGCGTCTGGAGGCCTTCAAGCGGCTGTCCCAAAGTGATGCTCGGTTCATCGAGATTCCTGCATTTGTCCGTGAGGCTGGAACAGGGCAGGGCGCTTACGTCTCGATGGTGGAAGAGAATGAGCTGCGCTCGAACCTCAGCCCTTATGAACGCGGGCGCGTCGCGGTTCTGGCGGCAGGGCAGGGGGTTTTTGCTTCAACCGAGGCCGCTGTCGATGTGCTTTTTGCTGCTGCGTCCAAAGCCAAACGGTCCAAGGTCCGTAGCTTTGCTATGGTGCATGAAGCGTTGGGGGATTTGCTGCAGCATCCCGTGTCGTTGTCAGAAAAGGCCGGGCTCAAGCTTGCTTCGGCATTGCGGGACGGGGCACAAACCAGATTGCGTCAGGCATTGGCTGGCGCCGGCCCGTTGGATTCCAAGTCCGAATGGGGTCTGCTTGAAGCTGCGATCAAGGGCGTGCCGGACGCGGAAAAAGCTAAATCGCGCGGCGGGCGCCCGCAGCAGGTGCAACGCTTGACACCGGTTGTCCTTCCCACAGGCGGCACAATTCAGGCCGAAGTGACATCTGGGGAACTCCGCCTCAGGATACGCGGGCGGGAAATTTCAGTTGATGAGGCTCAAAAACTGATCGACAAGATTGGCAACCATCTGGGTTAGTCCTGTGACGAGACCGGGATAGGTCGGTCTCGTCGTCAAAAAATCAAAGAGCTGACTGGATTGGTTCGCAGAGGCGAATTCTACTACTGTCAAGGTAATGATCAAAATGAGGAATAAATGATCATTATGGATTCAAGATCCTTTGGAGGTGCTCGCTAGAGGAATTTGGGTAAATGCTAATGTCGCTGAGGCAAACGTTTACGTGGGTTCTGCCGCAAACTTCGCCCCCACCTGTCAGTTCGAGTGCATTTCTGGTAGCGCGTGCTGGAACATGACAGGAGCAGGCCGTGAAGATCTCATTTAAGGGCGCGCATTTTCCGAAAGACGTGATCCTTCACGCGGTTTTCTTCTATCTCCGCTACGGTGTTTCATACCGGGATCTGGAAGAAATCGTGGCGGAACGTGGCGTTGATCTGGATCATACGACGCTAAACCGTTGAGTCAGTCGATATGCAGGTCCCCTTGCTGAAACAGGGCGGTATAGAAAGCGTCCCGCAGACCGTTCGTGGCGCATGGATGAAACCTATGTGAAAGTAA
>NZ_JBXWOF010000005.1:0-292582 GCF_059610745.1 Ruegeria sp. CDSC042 | reverse complement strand
AGTACCCTGCAAATCAGGGCGTTTTGTGGTTTAGGTAACAATAAGCAGGGTCCAAAAGCCATGCCAAGAAATCGTTTAAGTGCTGCCACAAGGTAGGCAGTAGCGACCCAACACAGGGCAACCAAAGCCCACTCTTCCTTAGCTTAATCTCCTGCCGGGTGGTCCGACGAATAGGCGTAGCTCTATGCAGCTACGTTGGTCGACCTATCCGCGGCTTGGCAACTTGAAAGAAAATGCCAAAAAACTGAGCTCTTCTCACAATACCCAAAGCTGTCGCGTTCCTAGGTTTGAAATGTATCGGCAACTCAGGGAGATCAAAAATGGAACGTATTAACATCATCAAAAAGCTCATTGTTGCACCAACCCTGGTGATTGCCCTGTCCACCGGAACGGCCATGGCAGAGCCGGGCCAACACTCGGGTACCGGCGCCCATCATAGCGCCCATATCACTCAGACTGGGATGTCTCGGAACGCCACGCCTGAAACAACGGAATTCCCAACCGTTACCGGCAAAATTGTTAACCGAATAACAAACCTTTCCCCGTTGGAGGCGGCCCAAAATGTGGGAACATCCCAGGATTCTACGACTGTTACCGGGAAGATTGTTAACCTCATAGCAAACCTCTCGCCGCTTGAAACGACGCAGAATGTTGGAACATCCCACTGGATCGGAAGCAGCGACGGCGTTGCCGCCAACAATACAATAAACATCAATTCGGATGCCCAATTTATCGACCATGTGCCCACAGAAAACCAAGGCGGCATGGATTCCCCAGCTCCATAGTGTCACCGCGGGGCGTTTAGACAAGTTGAGGACCAACCTTCGCCCCGCATTACAGCCATTTGTTAGCCAGCAAAACTTGGCATACTTTTTTGCTGTTTTGGGCTCACCGCACGAGGGACGACACATAGACCGGCGAAACTTCTGTAAAGGTTCGAAAAGAACTTCATCGATCAGCTTGGGCGTTGCGTATGTCCGCTCAAAAGTCCCAACTGCAAAAGGGCTCCGACCGGCCTTGCAATTTGATACAATTTATCTTGCCCCGACGCGCCTCCGGCGATGATCGTTGTCTGAACTTTTCCTGATGGCGCGACAGAGGTTTCTAGAGGCTCGCAGGGCCTCATTCCTTGCGCCGAGCCGTTTCAACGCTTCATTGTAGGCCAACCAGTTCGTCATTTTGACTTCGTGGGGGTAAAGCTGCTCATACCACACAGCTATCACCCAGGATTCATGCAGTGAATCCTCAAACCAATTTGTGCGAAAAAGTAGGTTAATTGGTCAAACAGCAAAAAATCTCTGCAGTTGAAACTTTGCTTTATTGGTCGGAGTGAGAGGATTCGAACCTCCGACCCCTGCCTCCCGAAGGAACGGGCCTGACTTTAACCCATTGTAATTATTGTAATGTACTATCATTTCACTGTTCCTTTGTTCACGTTTGTACCGATCTATATCCGGAAATGATCTGGATATCAGATTGCATCCGCCGCTCCTCTCTGGTGATCAGGGTGATGATGCCCATAGTTCTTCTCAAGCGTTTCGTGGGTCATACCCAGGAAGCCGCAGGCGTCCCACTTGGGCGCCCCCTTTTGCATTAGCCAGGTCGCACAGGTGTGCCGCAGAGTGTGTGGAACGACTTTTCGGTCCCCCTCGGTCTCCAAGTCTGCCGCCACAACGGCAGTCCTAAATGCGCGTTTGACGTTCTGCAGTGACTTGCCGCGATGGGTGACTACGAATTCGTCTACCGGAAACCGCCTTCGTCGGCATAGCAGGTGCTTCTTCAGACGCGCAGGCAGCCTAGAACTCGGGCGTTCCTTTTTCGTGCGGCGCCGTCCAACGGGGTTCCAGTAGATGATGTTGCTATGAAAATCGATATCAGACCAGCGCAAGGATAGGATCGCCTCCTTTCGCTGGCCGGTCAGCAATCCGATCCTAAGAAACAGAGTCAGGTGCTCAGTCTTTGACTCGGTCGGCACGCCATCCTCCAGAGGCGTATCGAAGCTCCGCGATACCCGGATTAGCCTTAGCGCTTCATCACATGTCAGGAATCGGATACGACCCTCGGGTTTCGGAGGTAGTCGGACCGTTATTTTGCGCGTGATTAGCTGATCTTCCTCGGCACGCCGGATAGCAGTGGAGAGCAAACTGAGCTCCCTTCGCAAGGTGCCGTCCTTCAGCCCCTTGTCTCGACGGCTCTTCCGGCGTTTCTGGCAGTATTCTTTAATGAGCACATCGTTGATATCGCCCACGGCATAGCCATCAAAAAACCTGATGATTGGCTTTGCTGCATTGGCTAAACGCTCCGGGTCAGTAACGTCGTCAAATCGCTTCGCCAGATAGTGCGAAACTGCGTCAGTCACATAGAATTCGTGTGGCTCGACCGCGCGATCCGGCCTGAAGCGCCTTAGCTTCCATTCTGCGAAGTAGAGTTCAGCCTGGTCGCGATCCCCAGTGCCAGTCGAGTGCTCACGGCTGCGTCCCCCTTCGGTCCAGTAGATGTACCAATTGCCATCGGCGAGGCGTTTTCGGTCGCGTGCAAGGCGGGGCGGGGTCGGTTTGCGGGGCATGCTTTCACCGTAAATTGATCGAGGTATCGTTCCCACGCACCATTGGGAATCTTGGGGTTTCGTCGGCCTGGGGCTGTATAAATATGATCCAGCATGTCTTCGCGGATTAGATAGCGAACGTTTGAAACGGGGATGCCCACTCGTTCAGCTAATTCCCTTGGTGTCTCGAGAATTTTTTGCAATTTCAACTCCTCAATGACTGCACACATATCGAGGCAAAATTTTCGTTTTGCGTTCAGATCGAAACAAAACTACGATAATGCTACCTAAAACGAACTAAATGCCTCTATGAGCGGTTACATTGAATAGAGATAACCATAATCGTGGTCAATGCAACCACAAAAAGGTACATCATGACTGTTCCTGACCTAGGGGTGCGCCTTGCGGCTGTCCGAACCGAGGCGCGTCTGTCACAAGAAGAAATGGCGCAACGACTTAGCATCAGTCGAAGTGCATATCAGTACTATGAACGTGGCCAACGCGACCTAACCGCCACCCTACTTCTGAAGGTTTATGAAGAATTCGATGTCGATCCGCTCTGGATGCTCGAAGGGGACACTGCTGAAGGCAAAAGCCGCCGACATTCGGAAATGGCGCATGCCTATCGTAAACTTGGAATCGCAGTTGAGCACAGAATAATTAATCGCGGCCTTGTTGTAGCACCCGAAAAGAAATGGGACGCTATAGATTTTCTTTTCAAAGAAGCTCTGAGCCCCGAAACGATTGAGGGCCTTAACCAAGTGCCCGATATAGCCAGAATTGACACCATCTTAAGGTTAGTCGCTTGATGTTAGAGAACGAAGTTTTGCGAAAAGCCGAGCAATTGAGGCCGCGCAAAGTGGGCGTGTTGGGCAAGGTAGATAGCATCCTAGAAGAGACCCAACTTGATGCACCGTACCAACCTGGAAGCTCCAACGGAGTTAGGCCGACTAGAGGTTGCCCGAATGCCACGGAATGTGAGGCCTGCGGAGGGATTGAGTATCTTTCTAGAGAGTTTTGTCGTTGCGGCCATTATTTACGTGGCCAACTAGAAGACGAGTACTTGTCATGGGTGCGTAGGCTGGAGCATGAGGTTGAAGAAATATCTACGGATTATTTGCAGAAGCAGAAGAAGTTGAAAAAAGGTTTGATGCTTACAATTCTTCTTCTCACCCCTCCGATAGCCGTTCAAGTTACCAGCCCAGATCTACTAGGGCTTTTCGCGTACCTTTGGATACTAGCCGGGCTTGTTGTTGTGTGTATTCTTGCGTTTATAGAAGCAAGACTTGCGCGCCCAACCAATGATGCTACTGAATTTCTGCAAAACTCCTCTCTCCAAGTCTATCTGGAACACAGAAATCTAATCTTGAACTCAAGTCCGGATGCTTCTGGATAGACTGGTTCCCTCAAAAGTATGATGGAAGCATGAGTTTTAGTTCTATCGATTTATTTGCAGACTGCTGCGGCCTTTCGCTCGGGCTTAGGATTTGCATTCCCTGGAACTTGTACTTCAACATTTGGTTGCAGCGCGTGTTTGTCCTGTTAGGATCATTGAAAATAAGAGATTTTTTCAGGCTAATATTCAGCGCCTCGACAGGCTCGTTGAGCCCGTTCCTGCCGTTTAGCGAGAGTCGGTCTTTCGCATATGCGGTAGGTCAAAAACCGCACATTCCGGACGTTCAAATTCCAGTGTCGGATGGCAAGGCTGCGGGACTTTGCTGCCCTACATGATGACCGATCAAACGTCTGCTTTTGCAGTGCTTTAGAAACATCGTGACACAATCGTTCAGTAATCAAGGGCACTGTGACCGCGGGGATTCACTCTTTAGACTCTTGATCTGACGCCTCGTCCGGCCAACCAGAAAGGAAAAACTGCCAGGTCGCGATGGTCCCAATCGCGCCAAACAGAATGGCCCAGAACAAGTTCCCGGTTACAAGCTCCAAGATCGCCCATCCAACGCTCAAGAGTGTGACGGCAACCCGCCGCCAGAGCGGAAGAAAGAAGGGTACGCGAAGTTCGAACATGTTCATCCGGGGATCACTCCAACGATGTGGAACACGCGATGTTAGACCTCTGGCATGATAGTTGCGCCGGTAAATGCAATCAACTAACGTCCTTCCCCACGGTTACATGTCTCAAGTTCTGTGCACACCATTGACCGTTGCGATTGTCGACGGTGCACGCAGCCAATATTTGATTCCTCGGCATCGTAGCGCACAGCTCCGGCAGCCACACCACGATGTCATTCGCTGTCACTTCACAACGTCTACCTTGCTTCTGTTTAGCGAAATAGCGATTGCAGCAATCAGCAAAACACCCAAGGCGACCTGGCTCCACGAAGGGGGTACGCCCGCGATTGTCAGCCCATTGCGGACGATTGTCAGGGTCAATGCCCCGATGATTGTTTTGACCACACTGCCATAGCCACCTGTCAGCGGCGTACCACCAAGCGCAACCGCAGCAATTGCGTCGAGCTCAATCATCAGACCCGCCTGGGGCGTCGCCGCTCCTGCCCTTGCCAGGTTGACGCAAGCCGCCAATCCCACCATCAGCCCTGCAGCGGCAAAGACCTTGATCTTGAACGTCGTGACATTGATGCCGACCAGGCGGAGAACCTTCTCGTTGCCTCCAACGGCTCGCAACTGTTGACCAAAAACAGTCCTCTCATAAAAGGCCCACATAAACAGCGCGACAATCGCCGCGAGGATGAAGATCGCGGGGAATTTGCCCATCGACAGAAGCCAAGGTGCTGCGACAGACGAGATGTTGGTGCCGCCTGACACGCTATCGTCCGTTATATAAATCGCCGTGCCGTCTGATGCGATAATCACAACGGCGCGCACGATGATCAGCATTGCCAATGTTGTCACAAATGATGGGATCTTGAGCAGTGAAATAATCAGGCCGTTGACCATGCCAACAAGGCCACCTGCGACAATTCCCAGGATCAAGCCCACATCCCCGAACCAGAGCATTCCAAGTGCACCCAGAAACGCCGAAAATGCCAGGCTTGACCCGATGGAGATATCAATTGAACCAGTTGTCACGATCATCAACTGCGCGAATGCCAGTAACATCAAGACAGGCGTTTGCTGCGCAATGAACGTCCAGTTGCGCATCGACATGAAGCGGTCGCCCGAGATCGCCCAGAACAACAAGATTACCAGAACAATGGCAATGAAAGGCACATAGTCTCGCAACATTTCGGCGCGTTTGGGCGTCAGGAATGGGCGGGAGGCGGTTGTTTCGGTCATGTCGTTCTCCTCATTCGCCGAGAGTTATGGCCTTCACGAGCCGGTCCGAGGTAATCTCGTCGCGTTTGAATTCGCGCGATGTGACCCCGTGATGGGTCACTACGATACGGTCAGCCAGGCGGCGCACCTGATCGAGATTGTGGCTTACCAAAAGGAATGACGTGCCCTGCTTGTCGCGCACATCCTCAACCAATCGCTCAACTTCCGCCGTTTCATTCGGTCCAAGTGCGGCGGTCGGTTCGTCAAGGATTACGATGTCGCTCCCCCAGGCAATTGCGCGCCCGATCGCGATACTTTGTTGTTGTCCTCCGGACATGGAGGAGATTGGTTGCGACAGATCCTGAACGGTGGTGACATTGAGCTGCGCGAGGGCTTCACGGGTTTTTTCGCGCATCTTTCGTTCATCCACAAAAATCCCCCATTTGCGGGGGATGCGCCCCAGAAACAGGTTGTAGGGCGCCGTCATATTGGGAACCAGTGCCAGATCCTGATAAACGACTTCGATCCCGCATTCCTGCATATGCGAAACACTGTGCTCAGCCCGGGATACTTCCTTGCCATTGATGATGATCTGTCCGCCGTCCGGAACATGGGCCCCAGCCACAACCTTCATCAACGTTGATTTTCCGGCACCATTTCCGCCCACGATCGCGACAACTTCACCGCGATGAAGATCAAAGGAGCCGTCACGCAATGCCTGGACACCACCAAATGACTTCGAAACGTGTTTCACCGAAAGAAGAGGTTGAGCCGTCTGGTCATTCATAGTGGGTTCTCCTTCATTCCTATCCGCTTGCTTCAGCAACAAGGGCTTCTGGCTCGGCTCTGGGAGAACCGAGATAGGTTTGTGCAAGTACGTCCAGAAAGGCCCCGCGCAGCACAGTATCTTCACTTTGCTGGCTCAGCTCGATGTCGACGGCATCGTAGATGCTTGGCAAAACCGTCGCTTTTACATGGGTCTTGATGTGTTCCAGAAACCTTTGACCGAACCCGGCATATTCATCTCCGATCACAACCAAATCCGGATTGACGAAGTTGATGCAGTTGGTGATGCCTTGCGCCAGATAGCGTGCAACCCTGTGCACCTCTTCGCTGGCAAGCCCGTCTTCCGCTGCGTATGCGTCAAGGACCTGAGAAAAATCAGCGTCTGAAGTCAATGTTGTACTGCTGACGTTCTCTGCGCGCTCCCGTATGGCACGCAGTAGCGCAATGCGCGACGTGAAGAGTTCCAGACAGCCTCTATTTCCACATTTGCACTGCTCGCCATCAACGCTGATGGACGTATGCCCCAATTCACCTGCAAGACCTTGCGCACCCCGGTGCACATGGCCATCCACGACAAGCGCCGAGCCGATCCCCTGACCGGCAGACACGTACAACATGACCTTGGCCCCCAGCGCCCGGCCATGATGGCGCCATTCAGTCAAGGCTGCTGCCTTGGCGTCGTGTGTGGAGTGAACAGGAATGTCAGGATAGCGGGAGCGCAGCTCGGGGATCAGATCGAAGCCCTGCCATTGAGGGCTTTCAGTCATGAGGATGACACGTTCATCGCGCTCCAGGAACGGGCCAGGAACAGCCACGCCAATGCCATCGACCTGTTTCAAATTGCCAATCTGGCGATCCAGTGTCTCGGAGATCTCCTTGAAAGTCTGCTTGGCGGACCCGTCCCGTGCGATGGGGAATTCACTGGTCTCCAGCAGGTCACCGCGCAGATTAAATGCAGCAATGGAAAAGCTACGGCGTTGCAATCTAAGACAGAGGATGTATCGCCCGGAACCAACAAAGCTGAGGTTGATCGATCGCCGACCACGCCCCCCACGAACAAGTCCCACTTCCTCAACGATGCCATTGTCAATAAGTGGTGCTATCGCACGTGTGACAGTCGCCTGATCCAATCCGGTGGCTACGCTGATTTCCTTGCGCGAGCATTCTCCCATGTCGTGCAAAGCTGCAAGGATGGCGCGCCTGTTGTGGCCTTGAATACCTTCGATCGACAAGCCTTTTTGAGCAAGTTTCATGTCCGAACCCCAATTTTTTCAATTTGGCTCAAACATAGCGAGTTTTGCTTGCAACCTGCAATCAACTCTCGGGTGCTACGCATCGACGCCCTCCTGAAACAGGATGTCGGCGAATGTAGCACTTTGTCGGATCCTCTCCGCGTTGGGCATGTCGGTCTTGGTGATCTTTTCCCGCGTCTCGACTTCACCTCTGCCGCCACGCTCGTGGCGTCGCTTCAAGCGCTGCTTCAGGAGTTCATCCGGCGTGTCTACAAAGATACGCAGGTCGAAATGCGATGCCGCTCGAATCCAAGGCGCTTCATTCATCAGAATGTAGTTGCCCTCGACTATGCAAAGGGCCTCGTTTCCTTCGATCCTGGCGCCTTCTGGGACCGGGTCATGTATGTGCCGGGAATATCGCGGCCACCAAAACGCATCTCCCCTGGACAAACGTTCCACCGCGTGGGCAAACGCGTTGCCATCAAACGTATCGATACGGCCTTTCACGCTTCTAAGCCCTTCGGCCTCAAGCTGGGCGTTTGTTTTGTGAAACCCGTCCATCGGGCAGTAGGCAGCGATGTGCCCGGCAGCGCGTAGATCCTCGGACAGCCGCTCGGACAGCGTAGACTTACCCGTCGCCGGAGGCCCTGCAATTGCTACAATGAGCGGCGGTTGACCTGCACTTATCCGCTTTTCAATTGCGCCCAGAAGGCTGGCATAGTCGGCGAGGTGCTCAGGCATCCATCCAACTCCGCGTACCCGCATGGGTGCATGACTTACCCGCGATCTGGTTGGCGATATTCAACGCATCTACAAATGACCCGGTCTCGAGATACGCGTGGCAGAAAGCGCCGTGATAAATGTCTCCTGCGCCCAAGCTATCGACAACGTCCACCTCCAAAGCGGGTATCTCGCCCCGTCGTCCCTGATCATGCCAGACGACCCCAGCGTGACCCCGTGTCATTGCCCAGCGTTGGATGTCCAGTTCCTCACACATATTGGCAAAGGCGCGCAGTCCCTCGGGACAAAACACGTCGCTGACAATTGGAATATCGGCCAGCTTTAGAAAATCCGGTGACCAGTCTTTCCAGCCGCCGCCATCCAAAATGATTGGCCCTTCAAACGCACGTAAGGCGTCAGCGTGCGCCGCAACAAAATGCCGTTCGTACTGGTCGATCTGAATCAACCCGTATCCTTCCGTCAGGATCAGACCTTCTTGAGAACGCACCTTTTCGCACTCATCCCCTGCGCCATTGACAATCATCCTGGCCCCAAGGCTCCGGGTTGAAACAACTGTCGAAAGAGGGATGCGATAGTCCGGGTCATTACTGATGTCGTGCACCGTAACGTTCCTGTCCTTCAGATCGGACGTCAGCATTGTCTTCATTGGGCCCGGCGCGCCCAGCGATGTGGCCAGCGCCGCCGTTCCACCAAGATGGGCGAACGTAACGGCAGCGTTCAAAGCAGACCCGCCCGGGATCACATCATTGCTCAAAGCCTTGGTCTTCCCGTCCGGACCCGGAAAATCCTCAACAAGCGCGGTGACATCCATCACCGAGCGGCCTATGAACAGCGCCCGGCTCACGCGGCCTTCCGGGATGGATCGAGCCCGCCATCAGCATACCGCTTTGCCATTTCTGCAACTGGGATCGGCTTGATTTTACGCCCGTGGCCCGCCACCCCGAACCTCTCGAACCTGTCACGGACCAGCGTTTCAAGCTCCGCCATCCCGGCCAAGATAAACGCCCGAGGATCGAAATTCGATGGGTTGTCCCGGGAGAAGCGCCGCATTGCGCCGGACATGGCCATGCGGCAATCGGTGTCGATGTTGATTTTTCGAACACCATGCCGGATCCCGCGTTCGATCTCTTCGACGGGGACGCCCCAGGTTTGTGGCATTTCACCGCCAGAGGCGTTTATCAAGTCCTGCAAACCCTGTGGCACAGAGCTCGACCCATGCATGACAAGATGGGTATTCGGCACGCGACGATGGATCGCCTCAATCTGGCTGATGGCCAGGATGTCGCCATCCGGTTCCCTTGTGAATTTATAAGCGCCATGAGACGTCCCACAGGCTATCGCTAGCGCATCGACCTTGGTTGTAGCAACAAACTCCGCTGCCTGATCGGGATCGGTCAATAGCTGATCGTGATCCAGTTTGCCCTCTGCCCCGGACCCGTCTTCTTCACCCGCCTCGCCGGTTTCAAGCGATCCAAGAACACCCAGCTCTCCTTCGATTGAGGCACCCGTCCAATGTGCGATCTGTGCAACGCGAGCCGTGATATCGACGTTGTGGGCATAGCTGGCGGGTGTCTTGCCGTCGCCCATCAGGGAGCCATCCATCATGGCCGAGGTGAACCCCGCAGCGATGGCGCTGACGCAGGCCTGCTCATCATGGCCGTGGTCCTGATGCAGACAGATTGGGTTGTCGGGATACATGGACGCCAGTGCGTTCACTATAGCGACGATCATCCGATCTCCGGCATAGGCCCTGCGAACATTCAAGCTGGCTTGCAGGATCACCGGTGCATCGCAGGCGCGCGCAGCGTTCATGATCGCAAGGCCCTGCTCCATATTGGAGATGTTGAACGCCGGCACACCAAATCCTTGATCCGCCGCATAATCAAGCAATTGTCTGAGGGTTATGAGGGGCATGGCGAGGCCTTTACTTGCGGAAGTTGAGATTGTGGAATTTCGCCGAGCCTTCCTGAACAAAGAGACCCCAGGCATCGGTATTGGAGATGTCATAGACCCTGAAGGATGCAACAACCTGCCCGGCCACAAAGCACTCGATGGCCGACCCGTTGCGCAGGATCTGGACCCGGTAACACCCATCCTCCGGTGTGAAGGCGAGCGGACGCTCGACCAATGGGCTGTCGATCTCCTGACGGACCTCAATGCCATGCCGCTCATTGAGCACCAGGCTGTCCCAAAGTGGATCCATCGCGGCAGGCCAGCGATCAAACAGGACGCGCTCCTTCATGGGCTCGATTGAAAGGCTGTAACCGCTGTCCAGATGATCGCCGCCTCGGGGTTCGATGAGAATACCCACAGCTTCGGTGGCGGGATCAGGTTCAATCACTACATCGAGCAACACGTCATCCCGGTTCGGACCGTCGATGAACGCGTATCCGTATGATCCTGTCGCATCACACCGAGGGTCTGCATCGCCGGTCCAGTCTCCCAACATGGGGCGCAGCTTGTGGGGCACGGTCTCTGCGTAACTCTGGTCCACGTTATCGGGCAATTTGCAGGTCAGCGTGCCGTCTGGCAGCGAGACAAGTTCGCGCGGGCTGCCCAGTTCTCCGCCCCAAACCCAGCTGCGCTTGGGGCCATGATGCTTGCGGAACGGTATCCATGCGAAACTCATGCGACGGTCGCCATCGCTGGCCGATTTGGCAGCGTAAAATCGACGCCCGTCAAGACTGTCGAGCTTGCGGCTTTCCCAAGGACCATCCGGGGATTTTGACACCCGATACACTGTTTGCATTCGTTCCGAGTAGCGGCTTTCAACCAGATACCACCAGTCGCCCAACTTGAAGATTTCCGGGCATTCCGGGCAATGCGTCAACATCGAGGACGCCAGCGGCGGGCCAACCTCCCAGCATTCCAGATCATCGGACGTGGCAACGGCAACACAGCCCCGGCGAAACTGCGGACCTTCCTTGAGGCGCGCTGAGATCAGCATCTTGAAGCACCCTGCCTCTTCGTCGCGGTAGACAAAGGGGTCGCGCCAATCGACGGTTTCGTACCAGCGGTGATCGGGGAAGATCATCGGGTTGGATCCGGATTTCTCCCAGGACTTGAGATCAGTCGATGTTGCCTTGCAAATTGACTGCGGTGAAGCAGATTGACGATTGTAACCTGTGTAGAAGAAGTGAAACACGCCCTTGTGCTCAATGACAGAGCCGGTCCAGATCCCATCGCCGTCGCACTCACCGTGCGCGCCGGGGCCAAAAGCGTCGGGCATCACCTCCCAGTTTACGAGGTCATCTGACCGAAGATAAGCGGTCGAGACGCGCGCCCGCTCAACATATTCCCACGCGCCCACAGGGGGTTGGGAAAAAAACAGATGCCACGTGCCATCGTGGTAGAATGGCATTGTATCACCAGCGGCAGCACCGCGCTCCGGAGCGTATCCGAAAAGTCTCATCTGCGGACCTCGAAAAGAGTTTGGTTTTTTAGTCCCCCGACCCATTGAACCGGGGGAGGGCTCGCTGCGTGCAAGGGGAGTTATTGCACGTAGTCTTGCCAGTTTGCCTGCCACGCGTCGATGAAACCGGGCAAATCAGCGTCGGGATTATGGACCTTGCTGAGGCTGCGAACGGTTTCCGGTGAAAGAATACATCCGTTCAGAAGACTGTTGGCATAGGTATCCACATTGTCGGCTGTTACCGGAATGAGGCCGACCCGCGGCTGGGTGTCTTCAATCGGGTGACCGTGCAAGTAGTCATAGAGTTGGATAAGGCCGAACCCGCCAACCATCCAATGGCCACCGATCGAGAAACTCAGTTTGCCATCCTTGATGAATTGAGCGACCTGCTCGTCAATGTCGGTGGTTATGATGGCGATGTCGTCACGCCCTGCCTGTTCCACCGCAAATTGACTGCCGAGACCGGCGACCGCGCCAAGCACGATGATCGCGTCAATCTCGCCGGGTCCGAAGCGGGCAATGAACTGCTCGGCATATTTCTGGCCATTCTCCCGGTTCAGACGATCCCAACTTTCAGCGATCACTTCGACCCCTGCCGCGTCCAATTCCGATTGAACTCCCGCCCAGATTTCTTCCGCAGAAGTCACACCTTTCTGGTTCCAGACCATCGCGACTTTCTTGTGTCCGAGATCTGCGGTGGCTTTGCCGATTGCCTGACCCCAAGTGTCATTGTTCTGGGTCACCTGCGCGATGAAATCCTCACCTTCATAGTCATCGTCATAGCTGGACACCACCAGTCGACCGACGGCAATACCAGGAATATCATTCTCTTCGAGAAGACGCGCGACCTGGATACCGGCCGGCGACGTCAGCGGGTTGAAGATCAGCCCGTCCGGGCCGCTTGCGATGATGGATTCAGCTTGCGCCGCGTGCTGTTCTTCCGAGTTCTGATCGTCAAACTCCTTCAGCTCGACACCCAGCGCTTCAGCGACGCAGCGTTCAAAACGATGGCGGTTGATAACCCAAGGGTTTGTTTCCGGCTGGCCAAGGTCAGCGATTACCAGATCGGTACGAGCTTCGCTTTGAGCCGTTGCCACGCTCGCAAGCGGCAACATGGCTGCTGTCACAAGCAAAGGCTTGAGCATCTTGTAGGTCATGATCTCCTCCCTGGAGAGTTTTTCGCGTTGATTGCGGAGAGGTAAACTCCTATTTAATGCGTACTGCAATTAAATGCAGTTTGCAAGTATATATCCAATCCGCTGAACCAACCCGGGAACTTTGAGGTTGCGAAGTGGCAAAAATCCAGGCTTTACGGCTCAAGCAGTCAAGGCATCAAGTTCCGCGCGAACCACGCGGTACGGCAGGACCCGGTGTCCTGACTCAGGT
This sequence comes from Ruegeria sp. CDSC042, assembly GCF_059610745.1. NCBI lineage: Bacteria > Pseudomonadati > Pseudomonadota > Alphaproteobacteria > Rhodobacterales > Roseobacteraceae > Ruegeria > Ruegeria sp. CDSC042. Next base: position 279,246 of record NZ_JBXWOF010000005.1, on the reverse strand, counting down.
TCCGAGCGGTGTGGATGCCCTGGGCGTGGTCCTCGTAATAATCGGCGTAGTCGTTCACAAATCCGCGCAGATGTCGTCTGCACCTGTCAACGGCGACTGAAATCGGCCATTCGCTGCAACCTGAAGAACGAGCAGGTTGGGCTCGAAGCAGTCATTCGCTGCAACTTGCTTGAACGACTGCTACGCGGACTCTCCAGACATTGGCCTTTGGGCATGTTGCTGACGCAGCATCCGTTTGCATCTGCGGCACGTTCGATGTGGCAGCGCAGCGCAAATCACCGAAGCAGCCGCTCGACAGCGCGGATTTGGCTGAGACCGAAACTGTAGTTTCGCCGCAGCCTGGTCTGACAACTCAGACGCGGATGGGGTGGATGGCGCCTGCAGCCAACCGTCGCGCTTTGCGGCATACTGTAGAAGTCATCTTCTGACAGGAAAGGAACCCCACCATGGAAGTTACAACAGTTGGACTGGATCTTGGTAAGGACGTCTTCCAAGCTCACGGCATCACCGCAGACGGGGCGATTGTTTTCAATCGAACAATTCGACGCAAGCAGTTGCTTAAGTTCTTCGAGAAATTGCCGAGTTGCCTTGTCGGGAAAGAAGCCTGCGGGTCGGCCCATCACTGGGCGCGCGAGCTGACCGAAATTGGTCATGATGTGCGGCTCATGCCTGCGGCCTATGTCAAACCGTATGTCACGCGCCAGCCCGTGCCTGCGGCGAAGCCAAGCTAGCCCGTGCAGAACTTGGGGTCGAGTTTATAGTGGACGCGGCCTACGATTGATCTGTTGCGGGTTTCGGCTTCGCTCAATCGCACCGGCAACAACGTCAACCAGATTGCGCGGCGCTTGAACGAGGCGAGCGGTGTGCTGTAAGCGAAGTGCTGCGATTTTGTAGATTGGCGCACCTGTCATCAGATTGGGACCTTCTCAATCTGATGACAGGAGGTTCCGATGGTGGAACATTATGTACCCGCGCTGCGCAAGTGCTTTCTCGAAGACATGCGGACCGCGGGGCTCAATACCTGTCGATCAAGTATTCCGAGCGCCTTGACGAGGCGAAGGTCGGTGCCTCGGTCGGCAGTAGCGGGGACAGTTACGATAACGCCCTCTACAAGGCTGAGGTCATCGAACACGAAGGCCCGTGGAGTGGCAAGAAAGACGTGGAAATGGCAACCCTCAATTGGGTCAATTGGTGCAACGAAAAGCGCCTCTTCGGCCCGCTCGGGTATATCTCACCCGCACCAGCAGAAAGGAACTTCTACAACGCAGATTGCGCGGCTAAGATCGCCGTAGAATGACAAACTCAAACGTCTCCGGTAAACTCGGTCTGGTTCAGTAACCATAGAAGCCGGTAGTCGTTTAGAACTCTTTGGAGAGAGCCATGATCGTCTCGGTACGCTTGACACCATCGATTTTATAGATCTGCTCCAGCACGAGATTCAGACGCGGCTTTTCGATGGGATTGATGAGCAGCGCGAAGTCGTGGTCTCCTACGATTCTTAGACAACTTGCAACCTCTGGCATGGTCGCAAATTCGCGTGCTGCTGCTTCCCCCTTGCTGCGGATTTCCATGTTTATCAGTACAATTGCCCCTATGCCGCCTGTTTCAACGGTCGAAGGTTCCTTGATTGTGTAGCCAAGAATCTGCTGAGTTTGCTCCAGTCTTGAAAGCCTTGCCTGCACCGCAGTGCGCGAACGGCCAACCTTCCTCGAAAGATCGGTGACGGGCACACGCGAGTCCCTGCGCAGCGCTTCAAGTATTTGCTCGTCGATCTTATCACGCATTGATATCCAAGCCCGTCCCAAATTGCAGATTGCCTAGTGTATAGGCATATTGCCTATGATTTCAATCGATTTAACAATCGACAGGACGGGCCGTTTTGACTGACATCTTCGTTATGGACAACGCAACACTATTGAACTCGATTTCGTCCCGTGCGCGGGCTTTGGAAGCCTCCAAGATCCGCGAGGTTGCAGAGCTTGGCATGAAGCAAGACGGCGTGTTGCCGCTCTGGTTCGGTGAAGGCGCCTGGCCGACCAATTCACTGATTGTGGACGCTGCAATTGCCGCGCTCAAGGCTGGCAATCATATGTACCAGCCGAACAATGGCGCGATGGCGCTGCGGCAAGCGATTTGTGCTTATAGCAACGAACTTCTGGGCAGCCGTCTGAAACCGGCTCAGGTCACAGTCACCCCTTCCGGAATGCAAGGCCTCATGCTGACGGCTGAATTTCTTGTGACTCCCGGCGACCGGGTTATCGCAGTGGAGCCGGGCTGGCCCAATATCATCGGTGCTTTCAAGGCGACCGGTGCAGAGATTGCGAGCGTGGCAATCGTGCCGAAGGGCGGTCATTGGGCGCTCGACGTGGAAGAGCTGATCGCGGCGCTGACACCGGGCACCAAAGCGGTGGTGATTAACTCGCCCAACAACCCCACCGGCTGGACCATGTCGGCCGAGGAGCAGCGTCTGGTGTTGGAGCATTGCCGCCGGCACGGCATCTGGATCGTTGCCGATGACGTTTATTCCCGGCTCTACCGCCATGGGCGTCACGCGCCCTCATTCCTGTCGATTGCAGAGCCTGAGGATCAGCTGATCTCTGTGAACTCGTTTTCAAAATGCTGGTCGATGACCGGATGGCGGCTTGGCTGGATCGTGGCTCCCGCCGCGTTCGAGGGGAAGCTGGGTCAGTTGACCGAGTTCAACACGTCCTGCACAGCCGGCTTTGTCCAGGAGGCGGGTATTGCAGCCCTGCGCGGCGGCGAAGAGGAAATTGCCAGCCTGTTGAGCAAAATCCAGGCAGGGTATGAAATCACGGCAGAACGCCTCAACGCTTTTTCGCGGGTGGAGTTCATTGAGCCTGATGGTGCTTTCTACTGCTTCTTCCGAGTTGACGGGCTGACTGACAGCTTCGCTGCGGCTGGTGAAATCCTTGAGCAGACCAAGGTCGGGCTAGCGCCGGGCGTGGCGTTCGGTCCGCAGGGAGAAGGTTATTTGCGGCTCTGCTACGCGCAGCCGGCAGAAGTGCTGGAAGAGGCCTTCAAGCGGCTCGAGCCGTTCCTCTCGAAGTGATGCCTCAATATCGGGGAGGAAAGACATGACGTATCAACTCAGCCTTGAGGGTAAAACCGCGCTGATTACTGCCGCTGGGCAGGGTATCGGGCGTGCCAGCGCCGAGGCCTTTGCCCAGGCTGGCGCCTCGGTCATTGCCACAGACATCAATGAGACTTCGCTAGCTGAGCTCAATGCGATTGACGGCATTACCGCATGGAAACTGGATGCAACCGATCCCGAAGACATCAAGCGGGTACTGCCTGAAGCTGGTAGGCTGGATGTGCTGTTCAATTGCGCTGGATTTGTCCATACCGGCAGCATCCTGGATAGCACCGAGGAAGATTGGGACTTTGCCTTCGATCTGAATGCCAAGGCCATGTACCGCCTGTGTAAGGCAGTCCTTCCGGGCATGCTTGAACAGGGCAAGGGGTCGATCATCAACATGTCCTCGGTGGCATCCTCCTTGAAGGGCGTTCCAAACCGCTTTGTTTATTGCGCGTCCAAGGCAGCGGTCATCGGCATGACCAAGGCGATCGCTGCTGACTACGTAACCCAAGGCATCCGTTGCAATGCGATCTGCCCTGGCACCGTAGATAGCCCATCGCTGCACGACCGGTTGCGGGCCACGGGCGATTGCGAGGCGGCGCGGGAGCAATTCATCGCGCGCCAGCCTATGGGGCGCGTTGGCGATGCAGACGAAATTGCAGCGCTTGCAGTTTACCTTGCCTCGGATGCCAGCGGATTCACCACGGGCCAGGCCCATATCATCGACGGCGGCTGGGCCCTCTGAACGGAGACTATCATGAAACTTTTGCGTTATGGCCCGAAAGGGCACGAAAAACCCGGTATCGTCGACGCTGACGGTGTTGTCCGCGATCTGTCCGGCTTGGTGGATGACATTGCCGGTGAGGTTCTGACGGATCAAGGCCTGGCCGGCATTGCCGAAGCTGACCTGTCGTCGCTGCCTGCCGTTGAGGTCGACCGTTATGGGCCCTGCGTCGGCGGTGTTGGCAAGTTCATCTGTATTGGGCTCAATTACTCCGACCATGCCGAGGAAAGTGGGCTGGAGGTGCCGCCGGAGCCGGTGATCTTTGCCAAGGCGACTTCGGCAATTTGCGGTCCCAACGACACGGTAGAAATCCCCCGCGGCTCGAAGGCCACCGACTGGGAAGTTGAACTGGGCGTCGTAATTGGCAAAGAGGCAAAATATGTCGATGAGGCAGAAGCTCTCGAACATGTTGCGGGCTACTGCGTGATCAACGACATTTCCGAACGTGATTTCCAGAACAAGCGCGCAGGGCAGTGGACCAAGGGCAAATCTGCCGACACGTTCGGTCCTATTGGACCTTGGCTGGTGACCCGCGACGAGGTTTCTGACCCGCAGAATCTGCCGATGTATCTGGAAGTGAACGGAGAGCGCCGCCAGGACGGAAGCACGAACACAATGGTGTTCGGGGTGGCTCACATCGTCTCTTACCTGTCACAGTTCATGAGCCTGCAGCCAGGCGACATCATCTCCACCGGCACACCTCCGGGTGTGGGCATGGGGATCAAGCCTGAGCCCGTATACCTTAAGGCGGGCGACAAGATGGAACTCGGCATCGAAGGCCTGGGCGTGCAGCGCCAGGACGTTGTGCAGTGCTGACCTTCTCCCCGGCGCCAGGCCGTTCACCCCATTGGCGCTGTTCCTGGGCCAGCTATATTGGTTGCCCGGTCCATCTTTTCCCGAGGCCTACATCCATATCGGTCTCAAAAGGCAAGCCCAGTGAATGAAGGCTGCCTGTAGCCGTGATTTTCATCAGGAGGACAAAGTGATGGAAAACCAAGTTGCAATCGTAACCGGCGGTGCGCAGGGAATAGGCCTGGCTGCGGCTCGGCTTCTGATCGAAAAAGGTGCGAAGGTCGTCAGCTGGGACATTGATGCAAGCAACGGGGACGCAATGGCTGCTCTGGGCGGCAATGCTTTCGCGGTGGACTGCGATATCACCGATCTGTCTTCGGTGGAAGCGGCCTACAAGCGTACTTGCGAGGCAGCGGGAATTCCTTCGATTTTGATCAACAGTGCTGGGATCGCAGGTCCCAACGAACCGCTGGACACCTACGATCCCGAAGCTTGGCGCAAGATCATCGACATTAACCTGAACGGCACATTCTATGTGAACCGCGTCTGCGTTCCTGGAATGCGAGAGCAAGGCTATGGACGCATCCTGAATGTCGCGTCCATCGCAGGCAAAGACGGCAATCCTAATGCTTCCGCCTATTCGGCTTCCAAGGCCGCGGTGATCGGCTTGACTAAGTCCTTGGGCAAGGAACTGGCTGGCTACGATATTGCAGTAAACTGCGTGACGCCGGCTGCGGCCCGGACCCGGATTTTCGACCAGATGAGCCAGGAGCACATTGACTATATGCTTTCCAAAATCCCTCGTGGCCGGTTCCTGGAAGTCGAAGAGGCCGCGAAGATGATCGTTTGGGCGGTTTCACCTGAAAACTCCTTCACCACTGGAGCTGTATTCGATCTGTCTGGCGGCCGGGCCACCTACTAACTCTTGTAAATTAAGTCACTTGGAGGAAAACCCATGACAGATAATGACAAAAAAGCCGCTCTCACCGAACGCCTTGCAAAATGCTACAGCGGTGCAGTTTATGACGCCCTGCGCGAGAGAGGGATAGACAATACTGTTCTGCCCAAAGACATCCGGCCGATTGACGATACTCATGTTCTTGCTGGTCCCGTTTTCACAATTTCAGGAACACCAAAACCTGGGATTAGTGCTGATGATGCTCTGCTGGCTTGGACGGGTTTCCTTTCAACAGCGCCGTCTGGCCATGTCGTAGTTTGCAATGGCCACACTGACGACATCGCGATGATGGGGGAACTGTCTGCCGAGACGCTCCAGATGCGCGGTGTGCGCGGATATGTGACCAATGGCGGGTGTCGGGACAGCAATTTCATTCGTAACATCGGTTTCCCCGTTTTCCATCGCTTCTACACCGCCCGCGATGTGGTGGGCGCATGGTCGGTCGACAAAATGGAAGTCCCTGTGCAGATCGGTGACGTTGTCGTTAAGCCCGGGGATTTTCTGATTGCCGACATTGATGGGGCCATCCTTATCCCAGGTGAAATCGCAGAAGAGATCGTGGTTGAGGTCGAGGAAGTGATGAACACCGAGAACAAGGTCCGCTCGGCTATCCGTAGCGGGACGGATCCGAAAGAAGCCTACCTGACCTACGGGCGCTTCTGAGCGGTCAAACTGGCGTAACAGCACTTGGAGATACGAATATGCATATCGGTTTGCCTGACCAGGGCTGTTTTGTTTTGCGGGTCTGGAATCCAGCGGTTTCAGGGCCTTCGGTTTGCCACTTGCGCGACGGATGCATTGTCGATGTGACCTCGCGTGAAGTGGCAACAGTACGCGACCTGCTTGAGCAGGACGATCCGGCGGGCTGGATCAAGTCTGCCTCAGGCGAAGCAGTTTGCACGCTGGGCGAGCTCGAGGAGAGTTCCGTCGAACGGCCTGATCCTAAATTACCCTATTTTCTGGCGCCCTGCGATCTGCAGCCAGTTAAAGCATGTGGCGTGACCTTTGTATCCTCAATGTTGGAGCGGGTGATTGAAGAGCAGGCACTCGGTGATCCTACCAAGGCCAAGGTGATCCGCGGGCGCTGCGAGACTATTTTAGGCGATAGCCTGACCGGGATTGTTCCCGGGTCAGACCAAGCAATTCAATTGAAGAACGCGCTTCTCGCCGAGGAAGCCTGGTCGCAATACCTTGAAGTCGGAATTGGCCCGGATGCAGAAGTTTTCTCCAAGGCTCAAGCGCTGTCTTCGGTTGGCTGGGGTGCAAGCGTCGGCCTGCATCCAATGTCGCGCTGGAATAACCCGGAACCGGAGGTGGTTCTGGCGATAAACAGCCGGGGTGAGGTCAAGGGTGCCACGCTCGGCAACGACGTGAACCTTCGCGATGTCGAAGGCCGCTCGGCGCTGCTGCTTGGAAAGGCAAAAGACAACAATGCTGCCAGCTCGGTAGGACCTGCCATTCGCCTCTTTGATGGAACCTATTCGATCGCGGATGTGCGTAAAGCGGAACTTGATTTGCGGGTTACCGGGGAGGATGGCTTTGTGATGGACGGTCACAGCACAATGGCCGAGATCAGCCGCGACCCGCTTGACCTGGTTGGGCAGGCTTATGGTGCGCACCACCAGTATCCCGATGGTTTCATGCTGATGATGGGAACCCTTTTCGCTCCAACCCAGGACCGTGATCACCCCGGGGGTGGTTTCACGCACAAAATGGGCGACGTCGTGACCATTTCAAACTCTGATCTGGGTGCTTTGGTCAATACCGTGCGCCTTTCTACCGAATGCCCGCCCTGGGACTTCGCAGCCTCGCATCTGATGCGCAATTTGGCCCGCCGTGGCCTGCTCTGAACGGAGACACTCATGCTAAACGGAAAACATCTGATTGCCGGCGAATGGCTAGGCAGCGCCAGCACTTTTTCATCACAGCCTGCTCACGGCTCCGCCCATAACTTTGCTGTCGGAACGGTGGATCTTGTCGGACGTGCCTGTGAGGCGGCTGAAGAGGCTTTCTGGTCCTATGGCTACTCTGGCGTGGAAAAACGTGCGGCGTTCCTGCACCGGATTGCGGATGAAATTGACGCCCTTGGAGATGAAATCACTGAGATCGGAAGCCAGGAGACAGGTTTGCCCGAGGCTCGCTTGACCGGTGAGCGCGGTCGGACTGTCGGCCAGCTGCGCTTGTTCGCAGAGCATATCCTGAAAGGCGATTATCTGGACCGTCGCCATGACAGCGCCTTGCCTGACCGGCAGCCGCTGCCGCGGCCTGAGCTGTATATGGTTCAGCGGCCCATTGGCCCGGTTGCGGTCTTTGGTGCTTCGAATTTTCCACTGGCCTTCTCGACCGCAGGGGGTGACACCGCAGCAGCATTGGCCGCAGGCTGCCCTGTAGTGGTCAAAGGCCACTCAGCGCACCCGGGAACGGGGGAGCTGGTGGCTCAAGCCATCGACAAGGCCGTGAAGGCGATGGATCTGCACCCTGGCGTGTTCAACCTGATCCAAGGAGGCAAGCGGAACGTAGGAGCTGCGCTGGTTCAGCATCCATTGGTTAGGGCGGTTGGCTTTACCGGTTCGCTGGGTGGCGGGCGGGCCCTGTTCGATCTGTGCGCATCCCGCGAAGAGCCTATCCCGTTCTTTGGCGAACTTGGCTCAGTCAATCCGATGTTCCTGCTGCCACGATCTCTCTCCTCCCGTGCTGAGGCAATGGGCGAGGGCTGGTCCGGCTCCTTGACTATGGGAGCCGGCCAGTTCTGCACCAATCCAGGGATTGCCGTCGTGCAGTCGGGCGCAGATGCCGAACGTTTTGTTGCGGCAGCTACCAAGGCATTGGAGCAGGTTGGCGCGCAGACAATGCTGACTGACGGGATCGCCGCAGCCTATCGCGATGGGCGCGACCGGATCCGCGCCAATTCCAGCGTGCAGGGAATCCTCACCACCACCTGCGTCCTGCGCAATGCAACGCCGTACCTTTTCCGCGTCACTGCGCGTGAGTGGTTGGCAAATGATGCGTTGGCCGAGGAAGTCTTCGGTCCGCTGGGCCTGGTTGTCGAAGCAGAAGATGCGGCCGAAATGACTGCTGTTGCGAAGGGACTTAAAGGGCAGCTGACCTGCACCGTCCATATGAGTGAAGACGACACTGCCCAGGCGCAGGCCTTGATGCCAATCCTTGAGCGCAAGGCGGGGCGAGTTTTGGTCAACGGCTTTCCGACCGGCGTCGAAGTATCTGACACGATGGTCCATGGCGGCCCCTATCCGGCCTCGACAAATTTTGGTGCGACCTCGGTGGGTACTCTGTCGATCCGACGTTTCCTTCGGCCTGTATGCTTCCAAAACATGCCAGAGGCACTGCTGCCTCAAGATCTGAAATGAACGTCCAAGGATAATATTATGGCTAAAATGTACAAAGGCATCTGGCCGGTTGCCCCGACCCCTTTTCATGACGATGGAACACTCGACCTTGAGGGTATGAAGCGCGTGCTCGACTTCATGATCGATGCGGGCGTCGATGGCATCTGCATCCTTGCGAATTACTCCGAGCAGTTTGTGCTGTCTGATGAAGAGCGCGAAGTGCTGACTCGATTGTCGCTGGAACATGTGGCGCACCGGGTGCCGGTGATCGTGACTGTCAGCCACTTCGCAACCCAGATTGCGGTGGAGCGCGCGCGTCTCGCGAAATCGCTTGGCGCCAGCATGGTGATGCTGATGCCCCCCTATCACGGGACAACGCTGCGGGGGACGCCGGAGCAAATTTTTCAGCAGTTTGAAGCGGTCGGCGAGGTGGGCATCCCGATCATGGTGCAGGATGCGCCGATGGCCGGCAATGATCTGACTGTGCCGCTTCTGGTCAGGATGGCCCGCGAAATCGAGATGGTGAAGCTCTTTAAGATCGAGTGCATTCCGGCAACCGGTAAGCTGCGCGAGCTTATTGCTGCAGGCGGTGACGCGATTCAAGGCCCCTTCGACGGTGAAGAAGGTATCACATTGATGGCCGACTTGGATGCCGGAGCTACTGGCACCATGACCTCTGCCACAATTCCCGACAAGATCAAGCCCATTCTGGCTTTGCACGCCGAAGGCAACCGCGAAGGTGCATCCGAAGTCTACCGTCAGGTGCTGCCGGTGATCAACTTCGAAAACCGCCAGTGCCTTTGGCGCGCCTCAAAGGCCGCGATGATGGAGGGGGGGTGATCAATTCCGACTGCTGCCGCCACCCGATTGCACCGTTGCATCCTGAGACCCTTGCGGGGCTCTTGGATATTCTTCGGCCGATTGATCCGCTCGTCCTGTCCTGGGGCAAGTGAAGTAAGACTGGGCGGTTGCATCGTTGAACCAAAAACATAGGCCGCAACTGCCCCGCTCGGCCAACTATGGCATGATGAGAACAGTTCTTGGATTGGTGCCTTGCGGGAGGAGCCGGTGATTTTCACGTTCGCGACATAGGCCGCTCCCACATTCTTCTCAACCCAACGAGACCGTATACTGCACTTGGTCGAAATCAATACGATAGAACGCGACATACTTTAACGATGTGAGCTAACGCTATCAGTCAGGATCAATTCTGTCGGGACGAGAGTGAGTTTAGTTGGCGCTGTCGGATCCGAGATACGGCTTAGCAGATGTTGAATGACAACTCTCCCCATCTCTTGCAGATCAATGCTTGTCGTACTCAGCGGCGGATTGGTGTGTTGCAACTCATCGATCCCCTCGTTCGCGATCAACGAGAAATCTTCTCCGATTTTTTTTCCCAACCTCTGCAAACCGGCTTTCAGTCCAAGGGTGACGATAGCATTATATCCGATGGCAGCAGTCGGCGGATCTTCGACATCCAGAATTCTCGCCGCTGCTTCGTATCCCTGAGCACGAACAGGGCGGCATTCGAAAACAAGCGCACGATCGAACTCTTGACCCGCTTCGTCAAATGCTTGCCTGATGCCTTTCATGCGACGGTTAAATGGGGAAATATTGACTGTGCCGCCAACAGCGGCAATGCGTCTGTGACCAAGGTTAAGCAGATGTTTTGCCGCCGTGTAACCCGCAAGTGTCTCATCAGCCACGACTGAATCGATGGGATAGCCACTGATCTCTCGCGAGACACACACTATTGGGGGGCTGAATTTCTTCATCTCTTCCAGGTCGGTCGCCTGAGTTCCAATCGCAGGAACCAGGACGATGCCATCTGCATTGTACTCAGACATTTTCCTGATGAATTCGGATTGTCTCTCCACTTTTTCATCCGTATTGCACAGGAAGACCGTTTTTCCTACTTTGGCAAGTTCACCTTCAATCGCTCCCAGAATCTCGCTGAAGGACGGGTCGGACACGTTGTTAAGCACGATACCCACCGTGTCGGTCTTTGACTTCCTCAATCCTGCCGCGGAACGCTGATAGACATAGCCAGATTCGCGCAGCGCTTCTTTGACCCTGGCGCGCGTCTGGTCCGAGATTCGGCTGTTTTCCTTCATCGCCAAAGAAACAGTTGCAGTGGAAAGTCCTAACTGTTTTGCGATTTGACTAAGGGTCGGCTTCTGCATTCTTATTATTTTTCCTATGGTTATGGTTGCCTAGGGTAGTAATTTCCAACGTTCTTTCGGGCAAGTTGCCCATGAGAAGTCAGAGTTAATCGATTTAATTTGATTTGTAAAAGTTAATCGATTAACTTGAAGCGGCACCGACGGAAAGCAGTTTACGCATTCCGGAGCGCAAGCGCAGTTTCAACGGGAGGAAAACTATGAAACTCGGAAAATATGCATTCGGCATAATCTCGGGTCTGGCGTTGTCAGGCCTACTTGCAACAACAGCCCTCGCCGACACGGTCAGGCTGAAATTGGCCGGGACCTATCCAGTCAACCACTTCGGCCATGAGATTGTCGAAAACATGATCAAAGAGATTGAAGACGCAGACGTAGGCGTGAAAATCTCCTATTTCCCGGCCTCACAGTTGGGATCCGGCGAAGAACTGATCGAGGATGCCATTCGCGGCAATATCGACCTTGTACAAGCGTTCATCTACGCTCAGGCCGATCCTCGGCTGGAAGTCATGAACCTGCCAGGGTTGGTGACGACTTTTGACGAATTGAAAGCGGTCTACGGCAACCCGGACTCCAAGTTTAACCAGATCCTGGCCGGGATCATGGACGACCTGGGGCTGGTCTATCTTGCCAATACCGGCGAAGGGTTGGTCGGTATTGTCGCGAACGAAAAACCTACCGATTATGCCGGTTTCGGTGATAAGGGCGTGAACATCCGCGTCTGGAGTTCAGAGGTCGCCAAAAAGACCACCGAAAGCCTCGGGTATCGGACGACAACGATGAACTGGGCGGAGGTTCTGCCAGCGCTTCAATCTGGCGTCATCGACGGAGCGATCTGCTGTACGCCGGAATGGGCCTATTCGACCTTCGCGGCCGCCGGCGTGGGGAAATACTTTATTCCCGTGAACACGGCTATCGAAGCGTCATCATTCTATGCCAGTGGCAAGTCCTGGGAGAAGTTGAACCAGGAACAGCGCGACGTTATCCGGGCTGCCGCCGAGAGAGCCGCCAACGTTGCGATCAACACATCCTGGGACCGCAATCAAGGCTTCGTCGAAAAGCTGAAGGAAGCTGGCTGGGAAATTCTTGAGTACAGCCCTGAAGAGCGCGCTGCGATGGTTGCCCACATCCAGGAAAACGTCTGGCCGGAACTGGCGGACGTGGTTGGGCAGGACCTTATCGACGAGCTGACCGCCAAGTAACCAAGATTTTCTTTGGTTGCTCATTAATTGGGGATGCCGTGATTGTCTGGCATCCCCCTCTTAACGGGGAGTGAACTTTCGATGGTACTATTTGAAGATGCATTGCCACCCGGTCTGAGCCGGTTCGTTCGGCTGATGGTTTGGATCAAGTCGGTCCTGGTGAGCGTCGCTCTACCGATACTGCCGATCACATTCTTTTTCGTTGTGCTGTTTCGCTATGTTCTGGAACGCGATCTTTTTGCCTACGAAGAATGGCTCATGCCGATCTGCTTCTGGATCTTCTTCTTGGGCAGTGCGCTTGGCACTTACTACGACAAGCAGATCAATGCTGATCTTCTTGATACAGTCACCGAAAATTCAACACTGCTGTGGCTTCGCAAGCTCGTGATCCAGATCATCGAGTTGTCGATAACGCTGGTACTTGTTTACTGGGCCTGGCTGATGATTGCGGATGAGATCGCGGCATATCCTGGATGGAAAACCACCATCGCCCTGAAGATTCCGTTTATTGTTCCACGCTTTGGAATTTTCGTGGGGTTCGTGTTCATGGCGTTCTACAGCGCCTTGTCGATCTTCCTGATGCTGCGCGTGGGCCCCGATCGATATGCCGAGGCCATGGAGAATGCGCGACGGGCAGAGCCCGATGAGGAGGAGGTTGTGACATGGTAATCCTCATCGCCATAATCCTTATCTGCGTTCTGCTGGCAATCGGCGTCTCGGTTCCATTGGCCTTTGGCGGTGTGCTGATCCTTCTGGCCTATACCGGAGGGTACGATGTCTCTGGGTTCTTCGCGACGGGCCACTGGAAGATGAATTCAGTTATCCTGCTGGCCATTCCTCTTTTCATCATGGCTGGCGATATTATGCAGCGGGGCAAAATTGCAAAACCGATCGTTGAGATTGCCGAGCTCATGTTCGGCCATCTCCGCGGCGGGCTAAGTGCTGCCTCGGTCGTGGCCAGTGCGATGTTCGGCGCAATCTCGGGCAGTGGTGCGGCCACATTGACTTGCATCGGTTCGATCATCATGCCGCATCTGCGCAAGGCACGGTATCCCGCAGGCATTTCCGGCGCATTGGTGATCTGTGCAAGCCCCTTAGGCCTATTGATCCCGCCAAGCGGCGCGCAGTTGCTCTATGCCTGGGTCGGTCAGTTGAACGTTCTTGAATGTTTCCTCGCAACGGTCGTACCAGGGCTGATCCTTACGACCCTGTTGATCATCGTGAATTTCGTGATCCTTCGGAAGGATACCGAAATTCAGGTTACCGAAGTTCCGGACCGTTTCTTCCGTGCACTTGCTGGTAAAACAGCCATCGCAACACCGGCGATCCTGATGCCACTGATCATTCTGGGCGGCATTTATGGTGGCATCATGACGCCCACCGAAGCCGCTGGCGTCGCCGTAATTTATGCCATTCCGGTGGGCTTCTTCGTCTACCGCGGCCTGACACTCAAAACCTTCTATGAAAGTATGAAACACTCGGCGATCACGATCGGCGTGGTCATGGTCATGATCTTCACAGTCTTAATCGCCAGCCGCTTCCTGATTTTCGAAGATATTCCCGGTCTCGCCGAGGATCTGATCTATTCCATTTCAGATAACCCAATAATGATTTTCCTGATGCTCAATCTGGTCATGCTTCTGATTGGTATGCTGATGGACGATATCAGCGGAATCATCCTGAGCGCATCGCTTCTGCTACCCATCGCTGTTGGAGCTGGAATGGATCCAATCCACTTTGCCGCAGTTCTTGGTGTTAATCTTGGCATGGGCAACATCACGCCGCCAACGGCACCGCTTCTGTATCTCGGATCGCAAGTGACAGACGTGCCGGTCCGACAACTGATCTGGCCGACACTGATTTTCATCGTGTTTGCTTGGCTGCCAACTTTGCTGATCACCACATTTATCCCTGGGATCGCTCTTTGGTTGCCGAACATGTTCTTCGGCTCCTAGCAACACGAAAACACCAGCCAGAATAGAAAGAAGTTGGTATGCAAAACTCTGTTCCTTCAAACCGGGCGACGGTTGTCGTGGCTGAAATTCTGGCTCCGAAAGCCAATTTTGATTTCGCTGCCCACGCTCATATCACGGACAAGTCGTGATGGCGGACGCGCTCATAATCGGCGGTGGGCTGATTGGCATCACAACGGCCCACCGATTGGCCAAACGCGGCTGCTCGGTCGTGCTGGTGGAGGCCAACGAGGATGTCGGTCTTGGTGCCAACTTTGCAAACGGTGCGATGCTGGTGCCTTCACAAACTATGCCATGGAATTCGCCAGGGATATTGTCCACGCTTTTGAGGTCAATCGTGACACAAAATTCCGCAGTGCGGATCAAGCCGAAAGCTATCCCGTCCCTGTTCAAATGGGGCCTGCAATTTCTCAAGAACTCAAAGCCGCATCTGCACGAACTCCATACGCGCCGATTGCTCGAACTGGCGCTCTTTTCCATGGATGTCTTTGAGGAATACTACAAAGGATACGCAGACCAATTCGAACCCAAAAAATGTGGCACCATCAAAATCTACCGCGACCAACCAGGTCTGGAAGCCCAGATCAGATCCAATCGTCACCTCAGTGAGGTTGGGCTAGATTGGGAGGCACTAACGCCTGATCAAACTGTTGAGGCTGAGCCGCACCTTCAAGCGCTGGCCCCGCAGCTGGCAGGCGGAATTCGTTTTTCCGCTGATGTGGTGGCGGAATCGCGAAAATTCTGTCAAATCCTCCGCGATGACCTCGTCGCTTCCGGTCAGATAATACATGTTAGTTGCCAAGCCAATGAACTGCTGATGTCAGGCGAAAAGGTCATCGGCGCGCGTACAACAATCGGAGATATTCGGGCGAAGAATACCATTCTGGCCCTTGGGGCCAATACAAGAAAATTGGCTGCAAACGACGCAAGATCAATCTTGGTGCGCCCCGTGAAAGGGTACTCGGTCACATACGATACAACCGGCGTCAACGACCTGCCTTCGTATCCCGTTATCGACGAAGGGATGCATGTCGGGATTGTTCCAATAAATGGCAAATTGCGCGCTGTTGGAATTGCCGAGTTCGCCGGGCATGACGACACTCTAAGCCCCAAAATAATCCGGCAACTCGATCGCCTGACCAAATCCGTTTACCCCAACCTTGCGCAGACGCTTGACGGCTGCAAGCGCGAGCCGTGGACTGGATTCCGCCCGATGAGTGCTGACGGTTTGCCCTATATCGGCGAAGCATCCAGCAAGGGGCTTTGGGTCAATACCGGGCACGGCCATCTGGGTTGGACCCTCGCCACCGGGTCGGCAGAGTTGCTTGCTGACCTCATCATGGGCAAGCCAACAGCCTTGGACGCATCCAGCTATGCAGTAACTCGATCACACTAGACAGAAGATAAACCTAATGGAAGACAAGGTCATGAAAATAAAAGATATTCGCCTCACACGGCTCTTTTCCAAGTTCAAGACGCCCTATGTCTGGGCCATGGGCAAGAATCTTGGTCAAACAACAATCCTGATTGAGGTCGAAACGGATGCGGGCGTCGTCGGCTACGGCGAAACCGCCCCGACGATGACGTCCCCAGAGGCGATCCATGCGCTCTTACTAACCGCTAAAACGGTCCTGATAGGGCAGCCCATCACTCAGATCACCGATTTGATGAAACAGCTCTTTACGCAAAATTTTGGACATCACTATGCCAGCCAATCTCATCCAAGAATAGGCAATTTTGCGTTTGCAGGTGTTGAATTGGCCCTTTGGGATGCACTTGGCAAATCGTTGGATCTGCCGGTTCATGCCCTGTTGGGTGGGAAGATCCATGACACGGTGAGTTTCATGGGGTTTGTCCAGGGAGACAGTACGGAAGAGGTTGCAGCACATGCCGGTCAGTTGGCGTCGGACGGCTTTGAAGTGATTTACCTCAAGGCCGGATACACCAACGATAAAGATATGGCCAATGTCGAAGCTGTCAGAAAGGCAATTGGCAACAAGCGACTTCGGATCGACCCGAATGAGGCCTGGGACTTGATGGAGGCCCAGGTGATGATCAATAAGCTCGCCAAGTATGATCTCGAGATGGTTGAACAGCCGGTGTCGGCGATTGCCGGCGTTCCGGCATTGAAGGCATTGAAACAATCCTGCTCAGTCCCAATTGCCGCCGACCAGTCCGTGTACACACTAGAGGAGGCTCACTCGATGTGCTCCAGCGGTGCGGCAAGCCTGCTGACTGTGGGTCTGCACGAAACTGGAGGTATTCTTGGGTTCCGCCGCGTCGCTGCGATAGCTCAGGTATTCGACATCAACGTGTGTATTCACGGTGTTTGGGAGACCGGAATTACCACCTGCGCCTCGATACAAGCTGCGTCGGGTGTTCCGAATTTGGATGATGGCAATCAGATCATGTGGCAGCTCCTGCAAGAGGACATCGTCGAAAGCCCGGATCTGACGCCAAATGCCGGGAAAATTCCGGTCATGTCCGCCCCTGGCCTTGGATTTACCCTGAACGAGGACGCCGTTGGTCGGGCCGCAGAAGCCTACGACAAGAAGAATGGTTTGGAGGTAACATGATAGCATTGCAAGACAATTCACCTGCGGTCGTATCGCCCGGCATTTATCCAATGCTCTATGCGTTCTTTGACGATCGCGGTGTATTGCGCCAGGATCCGTTTCGGCGTCAGGTGGATGCGGCTTTGGGCACCCAGGCTGCCGGAGTTGCGATTCTGGGGTTGGGTACGGAGGTCTCGAAGCTCTCATTCGATGAGCGCGTCGAGGTCCTTGAAGTCGTCGCGAAGCGCATTGATGGACGCAAGCCGCTCTTAGCGACCGTCTATGGCGATACGATCACCGAGCAGATTGAGTTTTCGAAGCGAGCAATTCAAAGCGGTGCGTCGGCGCTGATGCTCCAGCCTCCCTCGCAGAAAATGGACGATGCAAAGCTGGCGGGCTTCTTCTCCGAGATTATCTCGGCGGTCGATTGCCCGATTGGGGTCCAGAATGCGCCGGAGTTCCTTGGCTTCGGACTAAGCAACCAGAGCTTGATCGCGCTTGCGAATGACCACAAAAATTTCACCATCGCGAAACTGGAATGCAACGCCGTCGATCTTGAGTCTGTTGCGTCAGAGCTCGGGGATAGCGTGATGCTTTTCAATGGCCGCTGCGGACTGGAATTACCTGACAACCTGCGCGCGGGTGCCAGTGGGCTGATCCCGGCGATTGATACGGTAGATAAGACCAGCGAAATTTTCGCTGAATTCACTGCTGGGACCGAAGAGCGGGCCGATAAGCTATATGCCGATCTATTGCCGGTTCTCTGCTTTATCATGCAGGGAATTCCACATTTCCTGACCTATGGAAAGATGCTGGCCGCAGCGCGTTTGGGAATTGAGCTTGGCGGCAGTCGAGAACCCTCATTGCCAGCGACTGATTTCGGCGCAGCATGCATCCACCGGTTCTCGAAACACTTGGGACCGTTGAATTGAGATATTCCGCAACATCACCAGCCATGAACAATGGCCCAAACACCAAAAGAAGAAAGTCATGAAAAATACTGCGCTACACATTTCGATTTCGTTCCGTGCCCGGCTGAGGAGGCTTTTCTAATGACCGTCGTAAACCTATCGCTAAGTGAGATACATGATCTCGCACTAGAAGCATTCACCCAAAATGGATGCGACCCTCAAAACGCCGGGGCCCTGACCCGGACGGTTGTTGCTGCTGAGCGAGACGGGTCTCATTCCCACGGCTTGTTCAGGGTGCCCGGATATGTGGCATCCCTACGTAGTGGGAAGGTCAACGGCGCCGCCGATCCGCAGATTTCCAACAAATCACCTGTAATTGTTAACGCGAATGGCGACGATGGGTATGCCCCCTTGGCAATCGAGCGAGGTATTCCAGCGCTGGCGAAAGCAGCGAGTGAGTTCGGTATCGCAGCAATGACTCTTACCCACACGCATCATTTTGCCGCCCTTTGGCCAGAAGTTGAGGCATTGGCCGAACAAAATTTGGCAGGGATGGCTTGTGTAAGTTATATGCCAAATGTCGCACCACATGGTTCAAACAAGCCTTTATTTGGTACCAATCCGCTCGCTTTTGCCTGGCCACGGAAAAACAAACCACCATTTGTATTCGACATGGCAACTTCCGCAATGGCCGGCGGCGATGTAGCAATTGCCGCAAGAGATGGCCATTCGGTCCCCCTTGGAACCGGATTGGATGAAAATGGCAATGAAACCACCGATCCGGCAGCAATCTTGAAAGGCGTTTTGCTTCCCTTCGGAGGGCACAAGGGTTCTGCTATTGCAACGATGGTTGAACTCTTGGCGGCTGGTGCGACCGGTGAACGGTTTAGCTATGAAGCGCAAGATGCCGACAACGGTGATGGTGGCCCTCCCCGTGGGGGAGAGTTTTTCCTGGCATTTTCGCCATCACTACTGGCCGGTGAAGGTTGGGAGGGCCATTGCGAAGAGTTTTTCGAAAAATACGAGGCAATTCCGGGATCTCGTCTGCCGGGCGCAAGGCGCCACAACAACCGCAATGATACAACCAACCGTGCCATAGATGCGAAACTTGTCGCCACCATTCAAGAGCTTTGTAGTCGTCCCGATTCGTGAATCAGGCACAAGATCGCCATTTGGTTGCCTGAGTTGTCTTTTGGAGGGTGTCGCATTTGATCGCGTTTACCCGCCCGATACGCAAGTATCGGGCACGCGTCCGCCCACCCGGGCGAACGCCCAGCACTGTAAGCGATACTTGAACTGCGACTCCTATTGGCGTTGAAGGTGATTGACGAATTGGAAGTTAATCGATTAACTTATGAGCATTAAGCGTTCCAGAACATGGGATTCGGCATTGCCCACATCAGCGTTGAAACTGGCCGGTTCCACGAACTGGGTGCCAAATGGGCACCCATGCCATAAAGGAAAAGAATGCCATGAGGTACTCAGGGCTAAGAGTCATTAGAGAGGCCTTGAATGGCCAAAAAGGTTGGAAGCCTGCTTGGCGCAATCCGGAACCCAAACCCAATTACGACATCATTGTCATTGGCGGCGGAGGCCACGGGTTGGCGACTGCACATTACCTAGCGACGAAATATGGTGAGAAAAGCATCGCAGTGGTCGAAAAAGGCTGGATTGGGTCCGGCAATGCCGGGCGTAACACGACAATTGTGCGTGGTGACTACACTTTGCCTCCAAATACCCGCTTCTACGATCACAGTGTTGGCCTGTGGGAAAAGATGGAGCGGGAGTTGAACTTCAATGTCATGCACTCACAGCGTGGCTTGTTGTTCGTGCACCACAACGACTCAGAGAGGGACGACCACTATCGCAAAACCAACATCATGCGGATGCAAGGCACAGATGGCGAGATTTTGGGGCCTGAGCAGGTGCGCAAGATGTACCCCTCGATGAATTTCGACGGACGTTTCCCTATCACGGGTGCCTATCTTCACCGGCGCGGTGGCACCGCCCGCCATGACGCTGTGGTCTGGGGATATGCGCGGTCGGCCGACAGGCGCGGAGTAGATATCCTTCAGAATTGCGAAGTTATGGGGTTCCGGATTGAGCAAGGTAAGGTCCTGGGGATTGAGACAACCCGCGGGTTCATCGGCGCAAGGAAGGTTGGTGTCTCGGTAGCTGGAAATACCAGCCGAGTGATGGACATGGCGGGCATTCGTACCCCAATCGAAAGCCATGTTCTTCAGGCTTTCGTGTCTGAAGGGCTCAAGCCCATCATTCCCGGCCAAGTCAATTATGGCGCAGGTCACTTCTATATTTCGCAGTCGGACAAAGGCGGCCTGGTTATGGGAGGCGACCTGGATCAGTACAATTCCTGCGCCCAGCGGGGCAACCTGCCGGTCTTTGAATCGGTGATTGAAGCCGCTGTGACCTTGTTCCCAATGCTGTCGCGCGCTCGTCTTTTGCGGGCATGGGGCGGTTTGCAGGATATGTCCATGGATGGCCATGCGGTGATCGACGAAACGCCGATCAAGGGTCTCTATTTGAACGGCGGCTGGTGCTACGGCGGATTCAAAGCAACACCCGCAGCCGGCGAATGCTTTGCTCATCTTCTAAGCACAGAACAGCCGCATGAACTTGCCAAGCCCTATCGTCTTGACCGGTTCCGGACCGGCTACCTGCTTGATGAAAAGGGCCAAGGCCCGAACCCGAACCGGCAGTAAGGAGCGGTCAAATGATTATCAATCACCCTCTTTTGGGGCCGCGTGACCGGCAGGAATTCACCTATCTCGGCGATGCTTGCCTGATTGACCGTCCCGACTGGCAGGCCGGGAACGCGATGGATCAGTTTTACGAATACGTCTACCTGCGTGATGATCCAGCCGGGGAGCACCGCGAGCTTTGGTATCACGAGCATGGCGACCGCTCGTGGCTAGTCGTAACACGCAACACGGTGACGCATGAAATCACTAATGTCGAACTGGCCAGCGATGTGGCCCGCAAGCAGGGGCGCAGCAAATGACCCAATCCAACCGTTTGAATGGCGGCCTGATCAACCGCGGAAAGCCACTGAACTTCAATTTCGATGGGCGTGCCTATCTGGGGTATGAGGGCGACACGCTGGCGTCTGCCCTGATGGCCAATGGCGTGCGTTTCCTGGGTCGATCGTTCAAGTATCACCGTCCGCGTGGTATTTTCACCGCTGGCTCCGAGGAGCCAAACGCGCTGGTCGAATTGCGCAGTGGAGCCCGGCAGGAACCAAACACACGCGCTACAGTAGCGGAGCTGTACGAAGGGCTGGTTGCTTGCTCACAGAATTACAAGGGCAGCTTACGTTACGACCTGCTTGCCCTGAACGATTTGTTCTCGGATATTCTGAGCGCCGGTTTCTATTACAAGACGTTCATGTGGCCGGCGGCTTTCTGGGAGAAAGTCTATGAACCCATCATCCGCTCAGCTGCAGGCCTTGGTCGCCTGTCTGGGGAAGATGACCCGGATGAATATGAAAAGGGCTTCCTCCATTGCGATCTGCTGGTGATTGGGGGTGGGCCCGCTGGCCTGATGGCGGCACTGACCGCGGGCCGTGCAAGCGCAAACGTCATCCTCGCGGATGAAGATAGCCGTTTTGGCGGGCGCCTGAACGTCGAACAGGAAGATGTCGACGGAAAGCCTGCGGTCGAATGGGTTGAGCAGACTGTGGCCGAGCTAACCGCGATGGACAATGTGCGCCTGATGCCGCGAAGCACGGCGATGGGGGCCTTTGACCACGGGGTTTACGGTGTGGTTGAGAGGGTGCAGGACCATCTGCAAACCCCTGTGGCAGGGAAGCCGCGGCAGACATTGTGGCGGGTTTATTCAAAGCGCGCGATCCTTTGTGCCGGGGCAACCGAGCGTCCAATTGCTTTCCCGGACAACGACCGTCCGGGGGTGATGCTGGCAGGATCGATGCGGGCCTATGCCAACCGCTGGGCTGCAACCCCCGCGCGGAAGGTGGCGGTCTTCACCAACAATGATGATGGCCATCGCACTGCGGTAGACCTGATGGCAAAAGGTGTTGATGTCACAGCCATCGTCGATGCCCGGCTGGATGCGCCGACACTGACGGATGTGCGGCTGATCAGTGGCGCGCATGTTATCGGCACCAAGGGGCGGCATGGCCTGAGCAGCATCCGGGTCCGTCAAGCGGATGGCCACGAGGAAACGCTAGCCTGTGGCGCCTTGGGCGTGTCTGGCGGCTGGAATCCCAACGTCCACCTGACCTGCCACCAGGGCGGCCGTCCTGTCTGGATTGAGAGTATTGCAGCTTTCGTTCCCGGCCGGAACATCCCAGTTGGCATGTCGGTGGCGGGTGCGGCCAAAGGCCTGTTTTCGACTGAAGACGCATTGCGCAGCGGGGCGGAAGAAGCTGTGGCTGCCCTGGAAAGCCTGGGTATCGCCGCCAGCGCATTGAAGCTGCCGCGCGCCGATAACGGCGCCTATAACCTCCAGCCACTTTACCATGTGCCCCATGGCAAGGGCCGGGCTTGGCTGGACCAGCAGAACGACGTGACCGTCAAGGACGTTAAGCTGGCACATCAGGAGAACTACCGATCGGTCGAGCATCTCAAACGCTACACTACTCTCGGCATGGCCACTGACCAGGGCAAAACTGCTAACGTCAATGCTTTGGCAATAATGGCCGAGCTGACCGGCAAATCGATCCCCGAAACGGGAACGACGATTTTCCGGCCGCCCTATACACCGGTTGCACTGGGCACAATCGGCGGGCGCACGGTGGGCAAACACTTCCACCCGACGCGCGAAACCCCGACTGACAAATGGGCCAGGGAACACAATGCGCCCTTTGACACTGCTGGCGACTGGATGCGGGCGCGTTGGTTTCCGCAGCCGGGCGAGACCCATTGGCGCCAGTCCGCTGACCGAGAGGCCTGTAACGTGCGCAAGAATGTGGGCATCTGCGATGTGACCACACTGGGAAAAATCGACGTTCAGGGCGCGGATGCCGCGTCATTCCTGAACAGGGTCTATGCCAATGGTTTTGCCAAGCTGGCAGTGGGTAAGGTGCGCTATGGCATCATGCTGCGCGAAGATGGCGCCTGTTACGATGACGGCACCGCTGCACGGTTGGCGGAAGAACACTTCGTCATCACGACCACTACAGCCAATGCCGGGGCGGTTCTGAGAAACATGGAATTCGCCCGTCAATGCCTGTGGCCGGACATGGACGTGCAGCTGATCTCAACCACCGAGGCCTGGGCGCAGTTTGCTGTTGCCGGACCGAAATCGCGCGAGCTGCTGCAGCGGATTGTGGACTCTGAGTTCGATATCTCAAACGAGGCATTCCCGTTCATGGCCTGCGGTTCCGTGACGCTGTGCGGCGGCCTGAGGGCACGTCTGTTTCGGATCTCATTCTCGGGTGAACTGGCCTATGAATTGGCTGTTCCCACCCGTTATGGAGATGCGCTGTGGCGCCGAATGCTAGAGTTGGGGCAAGATCTTGGAGTAGCTCCCTATGGTCTTGAAGCGCTCGACATCATGCGCATTGAAAAAGGCCACCCGACGGGTCGCGAACTCGACGGCAGGGCCACCGCACTGATGCTGGGTATGGGGCGCATGGTGTCCCGCAAAAAAGACAGCATCGGCAGCACAATGGACCAGCGGGAGGGGGTGACTGATCCCAATGGATTGCGCCTTGTCGGTCTGAAGCCCGTGAACCAAAGCGAAGTGATAACCGCCGGTTCCCAGTTGGTGAATGAAACTGCGCCTGTTCATATCGACAGCGAACAGGGGCATGTGACATCAGCCTGTATCTCGCCACATCTGGGGCACTCCATCGGAATGGCCTTTCTCAAAGGCGGTGATCAGCGCATGGGCGAGATTATCCGCGTAGTCGATCCCGTGCGGGGAACCGATGTAAAGGCTCAGGTCATTCCCACACATTTCTTTGACCCGGAAGGAGGGCGCCTGCGTGCTTGATCTTCAATCCATCACCCCGCTTTGGGGAGAAACGCCGCGTGTCGACCGATTCAATGGGCTGACAATCACTGAGGTTCCGAACCGGGCGCTTGCCTCGCTTGCATTGCGTAGGGGGCGCGAAGACGAAGGCCGGAAAGCGGCCGAGGCCATGCTGGGATTAGCTTTGCCTGCGGTCGGGAAGCACGCCGCAGCGGGCTCATACGCGGCTAGCTGGTTTGCGCAGGATCAGTGGCTGATCTCCGCAGAAATCCCGGAGCATGAACTTATGTCCTACCAACTCGCGGATGCCGTGGAGGGCCTAGCCTCGGTAACAGAGCAAACAGACGGCTGGTGCCGTTTTGATCTGGAGGGTGCGTGCCGGGGTGTGTTTGAACGTTTGAGCGGCGTCAATCTGGCTGCGATGGAGCCCGGGAGCGCCACACGCGCGCTGCTGGAGCACCTTAGCTGTGTGATCATCTGCTTTGAAACTGCCAGCCACTACGCGGTTCTTGGCCCGCGCTCTTACGCGCGCTCTCTGCACCATGCTTTGGAGACTGCCGCCCGTTCGGCCCTTTGAAATATCGGCTTACTTTCTGAACTAACCCGCCGCTACTGCGACCGCGGCGGAACCACGTACAGGAGACTTCCCATGACAACTGCTTGATCTTTTGGCCCTAGGTACCAAAGCTTAGGGTTAACCACGCAGTTGTCCAGTTTCGGCTTCGTCCGCGACTTGTGAATTCCACGTGTGATTCTCGCTGCAGCCTGTATGAATGACCGTTGCTTCCGCTGCATAGCGGCACCGAACTTGTTGCTCACTTGGCATTCCTGACGCTGCGAGTGCAAGCAGCGAGAAAATCCAAGGAACAGGTTGGGCTCGCACCGGACTTTCTCTGCGACGGGCCCGAATTGGTCGAATGAGCCCATTCCCGACTTTACCGGTCCAACAGAGCGCTGCATACGCATTCAGCTGGTCGTAGTCCGAAAGCGGACTTGAAAGTTCTGCACCAAGTGCGGAAAGCGAAAAATTCGCTGCAGGTGCGAGATCAAATCGCGTTGTGAAACAAAGCAGACGTCATGTCTAGCGACTTCCGCTGGAAATCTTAGATTACTCAAGTACATTCCAGTCAAATGCACGCTGAGATTGAATTTACGCATAGAGAACGAGGTAATTGAATGGGGGACAGCCAAATCCAAGACGAGAGTATTCGGATCGCGCATCTAACCATGTTGCAAGGCGTCATTACGAGAATGGGGGCAAACTCGTTTACCCTCAAAGCTCTTGCTGCGACGTTTGGGAGCGCGGCGGTTGCAGTCATGGCCACCGTGGAGACGCCTTCGCCATATTATGCGGTTGCAGCCATAGTGCCGATGATCATTTTTTGGCTGATGGATGCGCAGTATTTACGCCTCGAGCGAGCTTATCGAAAGCTATACGACCACGTGCGAAGAGGGGAAGAAATCGAAGCCTATAGCCTCGAAGCAACACCGTTCATGCAGGATACATCTTCAGTTCTTCGGCTGGCGCTTTCGTGGTCCGTGAGCTGGTTTTATTTGGCGATTTTTCTGTCGCTGGGCGCGGTCGCATCATTGATTTTTTGTGGGGTATAAATGGCTAGTATTTTCGGGGCTATACCCGCTCAAACCGCCAAGCGGCGGGTTTTCTTTTCCTTCCATTATCAGAACGACATCTGGCGAGTGAACCAGGTGCGAAACTCATGGCGCTACAACCATGAGAACACGCGCGAGTCAGAGGGGTTCTACGATGGAAGCATTTGGGAGAACTCTCGTCGAACAGGGCCAGATTCTCTTAAGAGCTTGATCCGAGAGGGAATCAAAAACACATCAGTGACTTGCGTTCTTGTTGGGGCGGCAACTTATGAGAGAAGGTGGGTTCGTTACGAAATCGCCAGATCAGTAATCAAAGGGAACGGGTTGTTGGCCGTTAGGATTCATCTCATGGGCAACCAGCAAGGATACGCTTCTCAAGCGGGGCCTAATCCGCTTGATTACATGGGGGTGTACAATACGGGCAACGCAATACGCTTGGCCGAGAGGATGAACGGGAAATGGGTGAAGTATGAGGACTATACTCAGGCGGTAGATCTTCCCGCAACTTGGATCAAGCCACACGACAACACTGTAATCAAGCTTTCTCGTTATGCCGGATTGTATTGCTATAGGACGAATGGTGGTGGCGCGAATTTTGCATCTTGGGTGAGGCAGGCAGCCGCTGACGTGGGTAGATAGATATGATCAGTCAATCTACTATTCGCACTTATGCCAGTCGTGCTGGTTCTCAAAGGTCAGATTTTGTTGTGAATCGAGCCGTGCGAGAAGGAAAGCAAACTGCTTTTCTCTCACATAGTCATCGGGATGCAGAGCTGGCGAAAGGGTTGCAAGGCTTTTTACAGTCGCAGGGGTGGCTCGTTTACATCGATTGGGAAGACAGATCGATGCCATCGCGCCCTAACCGCGAGACCGCGCAAAAGATCAAGGAACGCATCAAGCGGCTTGATTGGTTTTTGTATCTGGCGACGGCCAATTCATCTTCAAGTCGATGGTGCCCGTGGGAGATCGGATACGCAGATGGGGTTAAGCATATAGACAAGATTGTGATTGTGCCGACGCGAGATAGCTCGGGGCGCAATCACGGCAACGAATATCTCGAATTATATCGTCACGTAGAATCTGCGAGGGAAGGCGGATACGGGCTTTTCAGGCCAGACAATCGTGGCGTGTTGCTAAACAAGGTTACTAGTTAAGCACACCTGACAGTCCGCTCTAATACATTGAACAGCTTGCAATCTCGGAGACTAGGTCCAGACGCGTCGCCTCCACACTCGGTGCCACCGATCTCCATTCGGAATATCTGCACAGTGCATGAACGGCAGGAATACCGTGTGTACACAGCATCCTGTTTTCTGGTCGAAGGTCAGTTATGGGCCGTTGACCGCGTTAGACGTCCCCTGCATCATTTGAAAAACAACAGGCGCAGAGATGACCAAGAGTATAACTCAAGATGACAGGGAACTTCTTTTGGTGGAGTACCAACCTCTTAGGGAGGAAGTTAATCGAACCGTTGACCGAATGACGGCTAATGAACTTGCCTGCTCTGCGTTTGTATTTTCGATCATACTGTTTCAATTTTCTACGGACAATGTAACGTCTATACCAAACTGGATCGTGGTTCCGTTTGGAGCATCCTTGGCGATTGTCGTAGCGTTCGTGGGGTACGAACGTTCCAAGGTGTTTAGGCGCCATATGGACCAAGTTGAAAATTACCTGGCGGACATAGAACGAGCGCTCAGCGGTCAGTTCGGCTGGACCAATCATTATCGAGACGTCATACAGCCGTCTGATGCAAGACAGACCGGTTCTCGCCGAGTGCTATGGCACATTCTACGGTTCGTAGCACTGGCAAATTTTGTTTTCCAGAGTGCCGCACTTCTTAATCCGGTGGCCTAGCCTCCAAAACTTTCAGGATAGTTTTCTACAACAATGAATGACTGCTGTGCAGAATGCAATCGCAGCATTCGACCGCGCCGCTCTACGTCGGTTACGGGCCGCACGGAGCTATGCAAAGTCTACTTTTGCACCGTTGCTGCCATTGGTGATGATCAGTGCCGCCACCGCAGCGAAGGTCTGCTTGGTGGCCTTCCTGCCAAGTAGCCTGTGGCACGGCGATCGAGGGTCATCGGTCTGGATGCACGTTCTTAACGGGATTGGGCGGCAGTTTTATTGGGATTCAGGCGTCAATTCACTGAGAATACGCAGTTGAGCGCTAGGCTAGAACAACTTGGCCTATTTTGATCATTTTCGCATCGACCCCAAGTTCTGGTATCAAGTAGCCGTTTTTGGTCCTGAACACATTCCGCAAATACTGATTTCCGTCAGTGTCCATAAACAGACACCGTAAGTTGTAGCAATCGCCCCAAACCCCTGCAATTGCAACTAGTGGAATGCCTATCGGTAGCGAGTCGACTCTTTCAAATTCTCTGTAGTCAATCCCGCAGGCGCAGGATTGGCGGAAGCTCATGGTGAAGCGTTCGTGATGAGTGGGCATCGTCATTCCTTCAGATCAAAGATGGAAGCCGTAGTCTTGGTCTCGTTCAAGCAGCCCATGATTCAGCTCTCTTGCAGCAGAGTTTCGGCGGCTCTCGCTAGCTTCAAACTCGTCTGCAAGTTCTCTTCCAGCGTGGTGTAGTTCTGTTCTTCGGTCAGCAAGTCGGCCAATGTAGCTACGGACTTGAGATGTGATTTCATCAGCAGCTCGATGCACTGCGTTAAGCCATTTAGCCTGGCCTCGATCCCGGTCGTCGAGCGTTCTTCCAAATTGCGCAATTCCGAGGCGGAGGTCTCGCAAGCCGTCACCAACTGCTCGACGCACGCGAGCAAATCTCGCTCCAAGGCTGTCAGGGATTGGTCCATCTAGTTTGGCTCCACTCTGATGCAAGAAACCAATCGGCTCGCCACCGAACAGGTGCGCATGCTTGATGTTTCTGGCGGCAGGATCAAATAAGTCGCTCCCTCGTGAAGTACCGCCTGGATGCCCAACCTCTCTAGCTGCGTCGAGGCGGCTATCGTTGAGAGTTTCCAGCTCCACAGAAAAGTCAGTCCTAAGGTTGCTGCGATCAACACCATACAGGCCGTTATCACCGCCCAAGGTGAGATCTGAATCAGGAATTTGATCTTGTCGATGTGACTCTGCCAGGTCGTCCCGCTCCAATCCAAAAACGTGCGGGTATCGGCTTCGATTGTATTCCGCGCGAGTGTTACACATGCTTGAATATCGCTCCTGAAGCTCTGCAATTGAGAATCCATCAAGGCGGCGTGCTCTTTTCGGATCTTGTCCAAGTCCGCGTTCAATTTCTCGCTCAGCCGGGTCGGCTTGCCAGTCGTCATGGAAAATCTCTCCTTTCAATCGCCAGCGTTCGCCTGTGTCGGGGTCTTTGGCCGTGATGTAATTTTTGCTTACGCGGGGGATATCGAAACCTGCGTCGGTCAGGGCATCGACCATGCTTGCGCGGTCGGTGATGGTGCCGATGCTGATCTGGTCTAAGATCCATTCGTGGAGTTCTTCGCGGCCCTGTGCCCTAGTTGGGGCCTCAACGGTGGCTTGAACCTCCTGTGTGCGTTCCAGATCCATCGGATCGGCCCAGTCGTGCGTCTTGTTCATTAAGTCGCGCAGACTGTCATAGGCTGTCCGATAGCCAGGTGGTGCGATGTTGAGGCTTTTACCGGTTGTCAGCTCCAAACGCGGTGTACAGAAATGCAGCTCAACTCGGTCTTCGTGGCTGTGCCGGACCCAGAGCAAGTCGAATTGCTCACTGTCCATACCAGCGAATGCCAGTGCCTCGAAGGCGTTCATGACTTCGACCTGCTGGGCTACGGTGGGTGCGTCCTCGCTGGCAAAGCTGATGACGCCCGCGCGGTAGGTCCACTGATTGCGACTGGCGTCGATCAGGGCCTCGGTGCGGGTGGAATCGCCGCGCAGCACTTCAGGCAAAGGATCGCGTATGACCGTCATGGGCTGGCCATCAGCATCGCGGATTAGATCGCGATTGGAGTCATAGGCCAAGACCTCACGCGTGACGAGATAGCCAACTGGACCAGCACCCGCGCCTTTGCCATTGGGAAAGAACTTGATCAGCATTGTCGTGCCTCATCAAGGATCTTGGTAAGCTGGCGTTCAATCACAACCAGTTGTCGGGCGACGGCCAGCGTAT
This sequence comes from Ruegeria sp. CDSC042, assembly GCF_059610745.1. Classification (NCBI taxonomy): domain Bacteria; kingdom Pseudomonadati; phylum Pseudomonadota; class Alphaproteobacteria; order Rhodobacterales; family Roseobacteraceae; genus Ruegeria; species Ruegeria sp. CDSC042. The sequence goes on along the minus strand of NZ_JBXWOF010000005.1, from coordinate 249,766 downwards.
CCATGTCAACCCGACCAATCAGAAGCGCCCGATTCACAACCCGCGCAACCTGGTTGAGGTTACCGCCAATGCGCCCTAGTGCCAGGACCAGAGCGGGGTCGACGCGAGGCGCAGGCTTGCGACGACGTGCTTCCGTCAGACCCAAGGCTTCGCGCAAGAGGGTCGCGGCAGACACTCCGGCAGCTTCGGCTTTGGCGCGAAGCTCAGCCTTCTCAGCAACGCTACATCGAAAGACGAAGGTCTCGGTGAGCGGCGCTTTGGCGGGCGGCGTGCCTCCGCCGGTGGGGTTCGAAGGGGAGGCTTGCCACCCCTCGCAAGGTCCCGTGTCAGCAGCGCCAGCGTATGACATGGGTCGCCTTGCTCTTTGCTCAGACCGCATGGCACAGTTCCTGCTTCGATGGTGCAAACAGGGTCCAGCCTTCGGTGATGAGCCAGCTGCGCAACACGGGCCACTCGTTCTTGTTCGTTGGAGGGAACCTGCCGGGGAGCCAGTAGCCGCGCTCGTTGTTTTCGATGGCTTCAGGAAGTACCCGGTCGATCCAAGCACCAAACATTCGTTCGGTGAACTGCTCCCATTGGCGGCAGCCGAAAGATTGGCGCGAGACGAATTCGGGTTGCGCACTGCCCACGCGCGCCGAGTCGGATGGCCCACCATTCGGCAGATCCGGCTCAAGCGCGAGGTTTTGTTCTATGGATTGTTCTTTCTTTATATAGGAAAGATCACCCATGCGCCCTTTGTCTCTCACGGGCGAACCCTTTCGCCCTTCTGAAAGGCTCATCGGTGCATCCTTTTTCCTCCGGCGAAACGGGATGATTTTTGTTGGGGAGCGAAGGTCGTATTCTGTGTGATTGCCTGCGCCACGCCCTTCAGTTCGAAACAGCCAACCGAACTCGACAAGCTGTTTGAGGCAGCGTTTGATGGTTGCTAGCGACATTCCGACCAGGAACTCATCAAGCGTTTTTAGTGAGGGATTGAGTTGGCCGGTCCTGTCGTTGGCGAACTGTACCGAAAGCGCTGAGGCAACTACCTTAGTTGACGAGTTGAGGTCAGCGCATTGCAGAACGGCCTTGAGCCATTCAAAGCGATTGAGCCTAGACATATGCGCCTCCCGCGATTGCGGACCGGCTGCGAATTTGGTATTCTGTTCGTGCGGATAAATTTGCATTACCGTTGAGGTGGGTGGCCGCCCCCTCAGCGGTTTTTCTTTCACTTTTCTTCGGAAACCAGACCCTGAAAACAGAATAATCCGGACAAAATCCGGGTATGCTGCGGTGGCGGCGCAGTTCATTCGTATTTAACTGATTGATTTTATTGGTCGGAGTGAGAGGATTCGAACCTCCGACCCCTGCCTCCCGAAGACAGTGCTCTACCAGGCTGAGCTACACTCCGACCGTGGCGGGTGATTTATACCTGAGGGTTTGGATGTGCAAGAGGGATTCTGGGTCTGGTTTGTGATTAGTAACAGGCTTTGGACAGGCTCAAAATCCCTGTGATTAGCCCCATGTCAGATCAGGCGGTCAGTGCGATAAAGTCGGATTTTTGTGCCGCCGTGATCCACTACCGGCCCTGCCGGAAGCAAAGGAAGGCGTGTGGCATGGGCCAGGGATGGGGTGCTTGTTACGATGCCAACGCGCCAGCCTTTGAAGCGTGACATCAGAACCTTGCCGAAACTCCCATACAAGGATCGCAGACGTTTTTCATCGCCTATCCTGGTGCCATAAGGGGGGTTTACGATCACTAACCCCTCAGCACCTTGCGGGGGCTTCAGATCGCTGACGGAGTGGCAATGAAATGTTGTATTGGTCGAAACACCGGCTTGTTCCGCGTTAGCTTTTGCGGCCTCGATCGCACCTGCATTCCTGTCGGAGCCGAAGAACTGAACCTCGGGGGCAGGGGAGGGTGACCCGGCGCGCATGTCGGACCAGATGTCGGGATCAAAACTCCTTAGGCTTTCGAATGCAAAATTACGCGTGCGACCGGGAAGCAGGCCCAACGAGATCTCGGCAGCCTCGATGACGAAAGTGCCCGACCCGCACATGGGATCCAGCACCGGTTCGGTCCCGTGATAGCCACATTCGCGCAGGAACATGGCCGCCATTGTCTCGCGCATGGGGGCCTTGGCGACGGAAGTCTTGTGACCTCGCTTGTGCAGGGGATCTCCGGAGGTGTCGATCGAGAATGTGCAGATGTCTTTCTCAATCCGCAAAAGCACGCGCAGGGCTGCATCTGTCGAGATTGGAGTCCCCAGTGTCTCGGCCAGCGCTCGTTCGATCCTTTGGCGCGCGGCACCCGCATGATAGATGCGTGATTTGCGGCTTGTCGCCTCGACTTTTACCGGCACTTCCGGGCGCAGGAAATCTGACCACGGAAATTTTCTGGCGCGTTTGTCCAGTTGTGCAAGATGGACAGCGGGAAAGCTGCCAATCCGAACCAGAACTTTATTTGCGCCCCGAAGGCAAAGGTTGGCACGCCAGACTTCGGGCCACCCGCCCCGACAAACCACGCCACCAGCAATGACCTTGGCATCGGCGAATCCCTGTTCGGTGGCCTCGGCATGCAGCGGCGCCTCTAGTCCGGGCGTTGCTACCAGAAAAATTTCCAGATCGTTCGTTTGTTCCATCAAGGGTGCTTACACCGGACATGATCGGGGCGCGACAGGCAATTTCAGCGAAAGTGATACAAGAAAGTGAATACCGTGAGGGAATTTTGACGGTTACAGGTTTGCTTTTGGTATCATCCCCGCGTAAAGGGGCCACAATCAGAGGGACGGCCGCGGATTTCAGTCGCAATTCGACGCTTTTGCGACGACTGCTTGGAATTCTCGCGTTATTGTCTGACACTAGATAGGTGTTGGCTCAGCCGGCACAGGTAAAGAGGCTTGGAAGACCGTAGCGACATGCAAACTTTCAAACTGAAAAAAGGGTTGGAGTTGCCGGTGCAAGGCGCACCGGAGCAAACCATCCATCCGGGTCCAGAATTCAAGACTGTTGGGGTTTTGGGGGGCGATTACCTTGGCTTGAAACCGCGAATGCTGGTTCAGGAGGGGGATGACGTTCAACGTGGCACTCCGCTATTCTGTCACAAGGACGCACCCGAGGCGATGATGGTCGCCCCGCTAAGTGGTAAGATCGTTGCCATCAACCGTGGTGCGCGCCGGGTTTTGCAGAGCGTTGTGATCGAGGTTGCGGATGCCAACGACACGGGTATCGATTTCTCGGGTGTTGGTGATGCGGACAGCGCCGAGGGTGTCACCGCCAAGCTATGCGCCGCGGGGCTGTGGACCGCTTTCCGTACGCGTCCCTATTCCAAGATGCCAGTTCCGGGCACCAAGCCAGCAGCGATTTTCGTCACAGCCATGGATAGCGAACCACTGGCCGGAGATGCAGAACTCATCATCAATGACGCGGGCAAAGCATTTGCGGATGGTCTGGTAGCCGTATCCAAGTTGACCGAGGGCAAAACCTATTTGTGCCAGCAGGACGGTGCTTCAGTTCCGGGTAGCGATCTGCCAGACGTTGAGGCGGCGGCATTCTCTGGTCCGCATCCTGCGGGTTTGGCCGGAACCCACATCCATTTCCTCGAACCGCTTGCGGGCGAAAAGCAGGTCTGGACCATCGGGTATCAGGATGTCATCGCCATTGGCCGCCTGATGCAGACGGGCCATCTGGACCCTAATCTGGTGATCGCCCTGACTGGCCCGGGTGCCCGTCAGCCGCGCCTGATCCGTACGGTGATGGGAGCGTCGACCGAAGACCTGACCCGGGATGAGGTTGATGTGGACGGCACGGCACGGATCATTTCGGGCTCGATCCTATCTGGTCAGCATGCGGATGGCCCAACGGCCTATCTGGGGCGTTTTGCAAGGCAGATCAGCATCATCCGCGAGGACCACGACCAGATTCCGATGGGTTGGATCCGCCCGATGCCTTCGAAATTTGCAGTTCAGCCGGTGCTGGGTTCTGCTTTCGCCAAAAAGCTGTACGCGCTCAGTTCGAATCTGAATGGGGGGCGCCGCGCCATGGTGCCCACGGGTACGTTCGAAGAGCTGATGCCGCAGGACTATCTGCCGACGCAACTGCTGCGGGCACTACTGGTGATGGACACCGATACCGCGCAAGCTCTGGGCGCGCTCGAGCTGGACGAAGAGGATCTGGGCCTTGTCGGCTTTGCCTGTCCGGCAAAATATGAATACGGGCTGGCGTTGCGCGACTGCCTGAACAAGATTGAAAAGGAGGGCTGATCCAAATGGGTTTGCGCAGCTTCTTCGATCGGATCGAGCCGAACTTTACCAAGGGCGGCAAGTACGAAAAGTATTTCCCCATCTACGAGATGGTCGAAAGCTTTATCTACACTCCGAAAACCGTGACCTCTGTGGCCCCGCATGCGCGGTCTTACGTGGATATGAAGCGGATCATGACCTATGTCGTGATCGCGACCATTCCCTGTATCCTTTGGGGGATGTGGAACACCGGCTATCAGGCCAACTCGGCTATCGCCAGCCTCGGGCCGGACTCTGCCGCCGGTTGGCGCATCGCTCTGCTGCAGATGTTTGGTATCTCGCTGGACCCCAGCAGTGTCTTTGCAAATGTGATGCACGGGTTGATGTATTTTCTGCCTATCTACATCGTCACACTGGTCGCAGGCGGCATATTCGAGGTCATCTTTGCCACCGTGCGCGGTCATGAGGTGAACGAAGGTTTCCTCGTAACATCAATGCTTTACACGCTGATTATGCCGGCCACTACACCCTTGTGGCAGGTGGCTTTGGGCATCATCTTCGGTGTGGTTATCGGCAAAGAGGTATTTGGCGGCACCGGCAAGAACTTCCTTAACCCCGCGTTGGTTGGTCGTGCGTTTTTGTACTTCGCTTATCCTGCGCAGATGTCGGGTGACTCGGTCTGGACCCCGGTTGACGGGTTCTCGGGTGCAACCGCGCTGGCGGTGTCAGCGGCCGAGGGCGTACAGGCTCTTGCTGCCGAAGGGATCACATGGTCCAGCGCTTTTTACGGCACCATTCAGGGCAGCTTTGGCGAGACCTCGACCTTGGCCTGCTTGATCGGTATGGCCTTCTTGCTGATGACCAAGATTGCCAATTACCGCCTGATCGTTGGCTGTCTGACCGGGACCATCGGATTTACTCTGCTGCTGAACCTGATCGGGTCGGATACCAACCCGATGTTCGCGATGCCGTGGTATTGGCATGTGGTTCTGGGTGGGTATGCATTTGGCTTGGCCTTCATGGTGACCGAACCGGTTTCCGCCAGCCACACCAACCTGGGCCGCTATATCTATGGCGCCTTGATCGGTGTGATGGTTGTGATGATACGCGTGATTAATCCGGCCTTCCCCGAAGGCATGATGCTGGCCATCCTGTTCGGCAATGTCTTTGCACCGCTGATCGACTATTTCGTCGTGCAGGCCAATATCAAACGGAGGGCGCGTCGCCATGTCTGATCCGCAACCTCAAGAACCCAAGGGCGCATTGGCTCGCTTTCTGGCCGCCTCGCCGGATTCGGTTGGCAAGACGATCTTCGTCGCCGTTGCCGTCTGTCTTGTTGCCTCGATGGTGGTCTCCGCCGCTGCAGTCAGCCTGCGCCCGGTGCAAGAAGCCAACGCGCTGAAGGACAAACAGGTTAACGTTTTGCAGGTGGCTGGTGTCTTCGAGCCGGGCATAGATGTGACCGAAGCCTTCGCTGCGTTCGAGCCGCATGTGCTCGAGCTTGCCACCGGCGAATTTGTCGACGATCAGTTCGATCCGGCAACCTTTGATGACCAGGCTGCTGCAAGTGATCCTGAACTCAGCGTAGCATTGGACACTGACCCGGCGGGTATTGGTCGTCAGGCCAAGTACCGAGTGATCTATCTGTTGCGCGATGATGCGGGCGATTTAGACAAAGTGATCCTGCCGCTGCATGGTTATGGCCTGTGGTCGACGCTCTATGGTTTTATCGCTCTAGAAAATAACGGCAACGACATCTACGGCCTGCAGTTCTATCAGCATGGTGAGACCCCCGGCCTTGGCGCCGAGGTGGACAACCCGCGATGGAAAGGTCTGTGGAATGGCAAGAAATTGCGCGATGATGCGGGCGATCTGCAAATCACCGTCGCCAAGTCGCAACCCGCCGCCGGTCCCGATTTCTATGTCGACGCGCTGGCAGGGGCCACGCTGACCTCGGTTGGTGTCGATAACCTGGTGAAATTCTGGATGGGTGACGCGGGCTTTGCCCCGTTCCTGGCCAAACTGCAAGCAGGAGAGTTCTGATGTCTCAGACCAAGAAAGAGATGCTGGTCGACCCGCTTGTCGACAACAACCCAATCACGCTGCAGGTTCTGGGCATCTGTTCCGCACTGGCCGTGACCTCGTCGTTGCAGGTGGCCTTTGTGATGGCGCTGGCGGTGACCTTCGTGACCGCCTTCTCGTCGATGTTCATCTCGATGCTGCGCAACCAGATACCCGGCTCGATCCGGATCATCGTTCAGATGGTGATCATCGCGTCGCTGGTGATCCTGGTGGATCAGGTTCTCAAGGCCTATGCCTTCCAGATTTCAAAGACCCTGTCGGTTTTCGTCGGGCTGATCATCACAAACTGTATCGTGATGGGCCGCGCCGAGGCGTTTGCGATGAAGAACCCCCCCGTCGCGTCCTTTATCGACGGTGTTGGCAACGGCATGGGCTATGGTCTGATCCTGTTGCTCGTCGGCTTTATCCGCGAACTGCTGGGGGCCGGGTCGCTGTTCGGCGTCACCATCTTGCAGACCGTGAACAACGGCGGCTGGTACGTACCTAACGGTATGCTGCTGTTGCCACCTTCGGCGTTCTTTATCATCGGCCTGATCATCTGGGCCTTCCGAACATGGAAGCCGAACCAGGTCGAAGAACGTGAATACAAAATCCAGCAGGTAGAGGCGCACTGATGGAAGGGCTTATCTCACTGGCCGTAAAGGCCATCTTTGTCGAAAACCTTGCGCTCAGCTTCTTTCTTGGCATGTGTACCTTCATCGCCGTGTCCAAGAAGATCTCGACCGCTCTGGGTCTTGGGATCTCGGTCATGGTCGTGCAGGCGATCACCGTTCCCGCCAACAACCTGTTGCTGACCTATCTGCTGAAACCGGGCGCGCTGGCCTGGGCCGGGTTCCCGGATGTGGACCTGACCTTCCTTGGCCTGATCTCATATATCGGCGTGATCGCGGCGATGGTTCAGATCCTCGAGATGGTCTTGGACAAGTATTTCCCGCCGCTCTACAACGCGCTGGGTATTTTCCTGCCGCTGATCACGGTGAATTGCGCCATTCTGGGTGGGTCGCTGTTCATGGTCGAGCGGGATTACAACTTTGCCGAGGCGACAACCTATGGTCTGTCTTCCGGCTTTGGCTGGGCGCTGGCGATTACCGCAATGGCGGGCGTACGCGAAAAGCTGAAATATTCGGACATTCCCGATGGCCTACAGGGTCTGGGGATCACCTTTATCACCGCGGGTCTGATGGCGATGGCCTTCATGTCCTTCTCGGGCGTGAAACTGTAAGGGGGCGGCAATGGAAACCTTTAGCCTTGGCGTCGTTCTTTTCACGCTGATCGTTCTGGCGCTTGTCGCCCTTATCATGGCCGCTCGGTCACGGCTGGTGTCGACGGGCAATGTCAACATCACCATCAATGGTGAGAAAACCGTGTCCGTGCCCGCCGGTGGCAAGCTGCTGCAAACGCTGGCGGCTGAGAAACTGTTCGTACCGTCCGCCTGTGGCGGCGGTGGCACCTGTGCGCAATGCCGCGTGCGCGTGCATTCCGGCGGTGGCTCGATCCTGCCTACCGAGGAAAGCCATATCACCAAGCGCGAGGCCGCTTGCGGTGACCGCCTGTCCTGTCAGGTTGCGGTCAAGCAGGACATGGATATCGAAGTCCCTGAAGAGGTCTTTGGCGTCAAGAAATGGGAATGCACCGTCCGATCGAACGAGAACGTTGCCACCTTTATCAAGGCGCTGACGCTGGACCTGCCCGAAGGCGAGGATGTGAACTTCCGCGCCGGTGGCTACATTCAGATCGAGGCCCCGGCGCACCAGTTGAAATACACTGATTTCGATGTCGAAGACGAGTACCGCGAAGATTGGGATCGCTTCAATCTGTGGCAGTACGACTCGGTCGTTGCCGAGCCCATCGAACGCGCCTATTCCATGGCCAACTACCCGGACGAAAAGGGCATGATCATGCTGAACGTCCGGGTTGCCTCACCGCCTCCGGGTTCCGAAGGGATACCGGCGGGCCAGATGTCGTCGTATATCTTCAACCTGAAACCGGGTGACAAGGTCACGATCTCGGGTCCATTCGGTGAATTCTTCGCCCGCGAGACCGGAAGAGAGATGGTGTTCATCGGTGGTGGTGCTGGTATGGCGCCCATGCGCAGCCATATTTTCGACCAGCTCAAACGGCTTGAGAATCGCGACCGCAAGATCACCTTCTGGTACGGTGCCCGGTCCAAGAAAGAGATGTTCTTTGTCGAGGATTTCGACAGCCTCGCGGAAGAGTTCGACAATTTCGAATGGCATGTCGCCCTGTCGGATGCCCAGCCCGAGGACGACTGGAAAGGCTATACCGGCTTTATCCATAACGTGCTGTTCGACGAATACCTCAAGAACCACCCGGCACCCGAGGATTGCGAGTTCTACATGTGCGGACCGCCGATCATGAACCAGTCGGTCATCAACATGCTGCTGGATCTGGGTGTGGACCGCGAAGATATCATGCTCGACGATTTCGGCGGGTAATCAGTTATCCGGCGCCCTGTGGCGCCGGTTTCATTTTAGGTCCTTTGGTTCGATTACAGGCGCAGGTCGCTTGCCTCGCGTGGCAGGCAGGATTTGATGTCGAAGACTACGCTGTTTTCTTTGCCATAGGCTCGAAACTGCAAAGGATCGAGTGCCCGATATTCCGCATGCGCGACGGCCAGGACGACCCCGTCATAGAGCCCTGGCTCAGGTTGGTCGATCAGGTCCAGGTCGTATTCTTCTTGCGCAGCTTTGGGGTCGGCATGAGGGTCGTGGACATCGACGCTGATGCCATAGCTTTGCAATTCTTCGATAATGTCGAAGACACGGGTGTTGCGCAGGTCGGGGCAGTTTTCCTTGAACGTCAGGCCCATCACCAGAACACGGGCGGCGCCAACATTGATACCGCAACGGGTCATACGTTTGACCAGTTGCGACACCACATAGCTGCCCATCCTGTCATTCAGGCGCCGCCCTGCAAGGATGATCTGCGGGTGATGGCCCACGGCCTCGGCCTTGTGCGTCAGGTAGTAAGGATCCACGCCGATGCAATGCCCGCCGACCAGACCGGGGCGGAAGGGCAGGAAGTTCCACTTGGTTCCGGCTGCGCGCAGCACAGCCTCGGTATCGATGCCCATGCGACCGAAGATCATCGCCAACTCGTTCACCAGAGCGATATTCAGGTCGCGCTGGGTGTTTTCGATCACCTTCGCGGCCTCAGCCACGCGGATGCTTTCGGCCTTGTAGGTTCCAGCGGTGATGATCCGGGCATAGAGCGCGTCAACCAGATCAGCGACCTGCGGGGTTGAACCAGCGGTGACTTTGCAGATGTCCGCGATACGGTGGGTCTTGTCACCGGGGTTGATCCGCTCGGGGCTGTAGCCTGCAAAGAAATCCGTGTTGAAAGTCAGGCCCGAGGCGCGTTCCAGCACCGGAACGCAATCTTCTTCGGTTGCGCCGGGATAGACGGTGGATTCGTAGATCACCAAATCACCGGGTTTCAATACGTGGCCAACTGTTTCCGACGCAGCCAGAAGGGGGGCTAAATCAGGCTGCTTACCTGCGGTGATCGGCGTGGGGACGGTTACGACATAGGTATCGCAATCGGCAATCTCCGAGGGGTTGGTTGTGAATTTCAGGCCGCCCGCCGCGCTCAGATCATGTGGCTCAACCTCATGCGTTGCATCTACGCCAGCGCGTAGTGCCTCGACCCGCGCCGCATTGATGTCAAATCCGATCACCTTGCCAATTTTGCCGAAGGCCACGGCCAGGGGCAGGCCGACATAACCCAGCCCGATCACAGCAATCTTTCGGGAATTGGGGTCGGTTTCAAGCATATGCGTCACTTACCATGATAGTCGCGGAACCATTCGACAAACTGGGCGATTCCATCTTTGAAATTTGTCTGCGGACGATAGCCGGTCAGCTTTTGCAGCAGATCACTATTCGCCCAAGTGGCAGGAACATCACCCATCTGCATAGGCATGTAATTGCGGATGGCTTTCTTGCCGATAGCTTCCTCAATGGCTTCGATAAAATCCATCAGCCGCACTTTGTCGCCATTGCCGATATTCACCACGCGCCAGGGCGCCGCCGGCGACAGGCTGTCACCTTCTTCAATCTCATCTGCGCTGTCCGGCCGCACCGGAGGGACGTCGATCAGCAGTCGGATACCGCGGACAAGGTCTTCGACATTGGTGAAATCCCGATACATGTCGCCGTGGTTATAGATATCGATCGGGCGGTCATCCAGGATGGCGTCCACAAATTTGTAGAGCGCAAGATCGGGTCGCCCCCAGGTTCCATACACGGTGAAGAACCGAAACATGGTCGTGGGCAGGTTCCACAAATGAGCATAGGAATGGCCCATCGCCTCGTTTGCCTTTTTGGTTGCGGCGTAAATCGTCAGCGGTGTGTCGGCCTTTTCGACCTCAGTAAAGGGCATGACCTCGTTGGCGCCATAAACCGAGGATGTCGAAGCCATCAGAAGGTGGTCTACCTTATGCTCGCGCGCGATTTCCATGACGTTGAACGTGCCGACCACGTTGGAATTGATATAGCTGCGCGGGTCCTCAAGGCTATAGCGGACACCAGCCTGCGCCGCGAGATGCACGATCACTTCGGGCTGGAACTCCTCAGCGACCTTTGCAAGCTGGTCGTAGTTTTCCAAAAGATCCTCGGTTGCGGAAAACCCAGGGGATTGCAAGAGCATCTGATGGCGGCGCTGCTTGAGCGAGACGTCGTAATAATCCGTCATCCCATCGTAGCCGTGAACCTGAAACCCCTCGGCCAGTAGTAGTTTTGCCAGGTGAAAACCGATGAACCCTGCTGTGCCTGTGACTAATACGCGCTTCATTTAACCCTCGACCCAAACCAAAACCGTTTGAAACATCAGGGATACTTTCAGCCCCTCAAGGTCAAGGGGATTTTCCCACAAACCGCGCCATTGGGGCAATCCGGTACCCGAATTCACTTGCGGATTGTTGTTGCCCGCCAGTCAGGGTAGGAAATTGCGATGGTGTGGGATTGGATCAAAACCAGGTGGAAAAAACCTCAGGCGGCACAGAATTCAGTTTCTGACATCGCGCCTGACCAGAGGTTTTATGCCGTTGGGGATATCCACGGGCGATTGGATCTGTTGCAGACTTTGCTGGCAAGGCTGGATCCAGATTGCCCCACAATCTTTGTCGGGGACTACATTGATCGTGGCAATTACAGCGCCCAGGTGCTGCACCAGTTACGGCACCTTAGCCGGGTCCGAGGCAATGATTTCATTTGCCTGCTGGGTAATCACGAGGAGATGCTGTTGCGGTTCACCGATGACCCAAAACGGGTCGGCAGGCTTTGGCTGCAAAACGGTGGCCTACAAACGCTCGCCTCATTTGGAATTACCGGTGTGGATGAAGACACGGTTGGTGCGGATGCTGTCTCGGTGGCTGACAGATTGCGACGCGCAATGGGCGATGATTTGCTGTCTTGGCTGCACGACCGTCCCCTGACCTGGACCAGCGGAAACGTTACCGTGGTGCACGCAGGTCTGGACCCGGGCAAGGCTTTGGACGACCAAACACGCCAGGTTTGCCTGTGGGGCCACCCAAATTTTTCACGGCAAATGCGCGAAGATGGTCAGTGGGTTGTCCATGGTCATACGATCACGTCAGAGCCCCGCGCTGAGAATGGTGTTGTTTCGATCGACACCGGCGCCTTCTTCAGTGGCAGGCTGACCGCCACTAATGTTCGCGCCGGCGAGGTCCGGTTCATCGCAACCGACGAGCAGCCGGAATAGCTGTCAACCGACGATCATCTGCTTCATGCGAAGGGCTTCATACTCCAGCTCTTTGAGGCGGAAATGCACGACATCACCGATCGTGATCACGCCACGAAGATGGCCATCGCTGAGGACGGGCATGTGGCGAAAGCGCCCCTCCGTCATGGTTTTCAGCACATCGTTCAACAGATCCTCGGGCGCGCAGGTCTGTACGCTGCGGGTCATCAGATCTTCGACAGATTGGGGCAGGGTCTGGCCCGGAGTATCGGCCATACGGCGCACAATATCACGCTCGGACAGGATACCCTGAAGCGTACCATTCTGATCTGTCACCACCACAGCGCCGATCCGCTTTTCCTTGAGGATATTCACCACCGAATGAATTGTGTCTTTCGGGCGCACGGAAAAAACCGCGTCCCCTTTGCCAACAAGCAGCTTTTCGACTGTTGTCTGTGTATGAGAAAGGTTCGATTCAACCGACTGGCTATGCGAGGCAGCCGCGGCCTTGTCGCCGCGTGTCGGTGGCTGGTAAGAGCTTGGGGCCATGGGCAATCTCCTCTTGCTTTGCTTTTCACCTTACCGCAGCCATATGACCTGTATAGGGTACAAATGCCCAATCCGGGGAAATCTGCCAAAAACCAAGGAAATCCGGCCCGTTGTCCAACTTTTATCTGACCCCCCCTGTTGCCGTGCTGATATTTTTTGCGGTTGTCGTTTGTGGCCATAATTTTCGCATGACCTGGAAACAGCAGGCTCCGGGATGGCAGAAGAAAGCATGGCTGTTCGGGGTGCCCGCCGGAATCGGTTTGTTGGCGCTAGGCTTCCTGCCGCTGAAAGCCTGATGCAGGTTTGACTCTGATTGGGGCCGCTGTCATATGCCGGGCACGCTTTTCCTCAGGAGGGACCCATATGCGTTTCTTGCCAGTCCTGGCTGTCGCCACACTTATTTCCGGCTGCTTGTTCGACAAAGAGCCCGAGGTGGTACGCCTGTCAGGCGAAACGATGGGGACGACATTCAACATCACGGCCATCGGTGTCGATGTTGATGAAGAAGCGCTGGCGGGTGCGGTCGAACAGACGCTGGCCGAAGTTAACGCAAAGATGTCGAACTGGGACCCGAATTCCGAGGTTTCGACCTTCTCGGACTCGGGCAGCACTGAACCTGTTGCCGTTTCGAATGAATTTGCGCTGGTGCTTGATGCCGCGAATGATGTGCACGAGAAATCCGGGGGTACATTCGACGTGACTCTCGGCCCGCTGATTGAGCTTTGGGGCTTTGGTCCGCGCAAACCGGAAGATCCGGTGCCCGCAGATGCTGACATCCAGGCGGCTTTGGGCAAGGTCGGACAGGCCAGATTGCTGCAACTGGATCGCGATGCCGGAACTTTGGCGAAGGCCGATGCCGGAGTCGGCATTAACCTGTCCGCCATTGCCAAGGGGTATGGCATCGACGCCGTGGCCGAAACGCTGCGCACGGCTGGGATTGAAGACTATATGGTCGAGATAGGCGGCGATCTGGTCACAAGAGGCGAAAACGACAAGGGTGAGACTTGGCGGATCGGGATCGAAAAACCCCAGGCCGATGCGCAGAATCTGCAGTTGATCGTACAACTTGATGATCTGGGTATGGCGACATCCGGCGATTACAAGAATTTCTTTGAACAAGATGGTGTGCGGTATTCGCATATCATTGACCCAACTACTGGCCGCCCGATCACGCATCGGACCACTTCGGTCACGGTACTGGCCGAAAATGCTATGATGGCAGATGCTTGGGCGACAGCGATGTTGGCCTTGGGTCAGGAAAAGGGTTTGAAACTTGCCGAGACGCATAAACTTGCCGTGTATTTCATCTCGCGGGATGTGACAGGCGGTGAGGATGCCTATATCACGGTACACAGCACAGCGTTCAAAGAGGCGTTGGGCACCAACTGACGGGTTGAGCTGAGATGAGCACTTTTATTCTGGCCTTCATTCTGCTGCTGATCATCATGGTTGGCATGTCGCTGGGTGTAATGTTGATGGGTAAGACCATCAAGGGCAGCTGCGGTGGCCTGAATGCGATCTCGGGTGCGGATAAATGTGTGGTCTGTCAAAAGGACGTGGACCCTAACAGCCCCTTGCGCGACAAGCTTCAGTGCAAACGCGCCCAAAAGATGCTTGAGCAGATGGAACGGCAGGCCTAATAACTTAGCGCTTCGTTTGGTGGTTGGAATTGGCTAAGCAGGTCCCTGAATAACGGGGGCGCAGATTTGGCCAAAGCAAGAAACATCCTGTTCATCATGTTCGACCAGCTGCGCTGGGACTATCTGAGCTGTTACGGACATCCACATCTGCACACCCCCAACATAGACCGCTTGGTTGCGCGTGGTGTGCGGTTTGACAAGGCCTATATTCAGTCACCTATTTGCGGTTCCTCCCGTATGTCGACCTATACCGGGCGCTATGTGCATTCGCATGGGGCTTCTTGGAATGGAATCCCGCTGAAAGTGGGTGAGATGACCATGGGTGATCATCTGCGCAAGGCTGGGATGGACTGTTGGCTGGTGGGCAAAACCCATATGCGCGCGGATGCCGAAGGCATGGCGCGGCTGGGGCTGGAACCGGACAGTCTGATTGGTGCGCGCGTGGCCGAATGCGGGTTCGACGTGTTCGAGCGTGATGACGGAATGCTGCCCGAAGGGCCGGATGGGTATTATGACCCGGACGGGGCCAAGGAATACAACAAATACCTATCGGCCAAAGGATATGACAGCGACAACCCCTGGCATGACTTCGCCAATTCAGGTCTCGACGCTGAGGGCAATGTTCTGTCGGGCTGGTTTCTCAAGAACTCTTCCCAGCCGGCGAATATTGCCGAGGAAGACAGCGAAACGCCCTATCTGACCGGGCGCGGGATCGAATTCATGGAAACCCATGACGGCCCCTGGTGTTGCCACCTGAGCTTTATCAAACCGCATTGGCCCTATGTGGTGCCAGAACCCTATGCCTCAATGTACGGACCGGAACATATCCTGCCCGTGGTCCGGTCTGAGGTGGAACGCCAGAAAGCGCATCCGGTGCTCCGAGCATTCATGGACACCAAGGTTGGCGAGGCGTTCTCGCGGCAGGATGTGCGCGACGCCGTGATCCCCGCTTATATGGGTCTGATCAAGCAGGCCGACGACCAGATGGGCCGGCTGTTCGCATGGCTGGAAAAGACGGGTCGGATGGAGGACACGATGATCGTGTTAACCTCGGACCACGGGGATTTTCTGGGCGATCACTGGATGGGTGAGAAGACCTTTTTCCAGGACGCATCGGTCAAGGTGCCGTTGATCATCTATGACCCATCCCCCGAGGCTGAGGCGACCCGTGGCACTGTGAGCGACGCGCTGGTCGAGTCCATCGACCTCGCCCCAACATTCTTGGACATAGCCGGAGGCGAAGCGTCGGGTCACATTCTGGAAGGTCACTCCTTGTTGCCGATCTTGCGTGGCCATCAGGTCGAGACACCTCGGGATGTGGTAGTCAGTGAGTATGACTATTCCGCCTCGCCCATGGCGGAAAAGCTGAATGCCTCGGTTCGGGATGCAGTGATGTTCATGGTGGCCAACAAGAATTGGAAGCTGATCCATTGCGAAGGCGGGCATCGGCCACTGCTGTTCGATCTTGAAAACGACCCGAATGAACTAACCGACCTTGGCAACAGTGCTGAACACGCGGATATCATCGCCAAGATGTATGACCATCTGTTCACTTGGGCGCGTCGCCCGTCGCAGCGCACAACACGTTCCGAACAGCAACTGATCGAAATGCGCACCAATAGTCGGGGCAGAGGGGTGGTTATTGGAATCTATGACGAAAACGACGCGCCACTGGATTTGACCGTGAAATACAGAGGCCGCAAAGCTCGCCCCTATCTGGACCATACCGGCAAGGAATAGCCTTTGTAACATGAATTCTGACCTGATCAGGGCAAAAGGCGGTTCACCCTGCGCGGGGCAGGCGATACAAGACCAACCAAGAGCAGCAAACCCGGAGAGCCGAATGACCGCCCCGAAACCCGTCGTCCTGTGTATTCTTGATGGCTGGGGCCTGTCCGAGGACACCGAGGCCAATGCGCCTTACCTTGCCGACACGCCAACATTTGATGCGATCATGGCCAAGGGCCCACACGCCAAGCTGATCACCCATGGTCCGGATGTTGGTCTGCCAAGTGGTCAGATGGGCAATTCCGAAGTCGGTCACACAAATATTGGGGCTGGCCGCGTTGTTGCGATGGATTTGGGCCAGATTGATCTGGCGATTGAGGACGGTTCTTTCTTTGCCAACTCCGCGCTGCAGAACTTTATCGGTAAGGTAAAGGCTGCAGGTGGCACCGCGCATCTGTTGGGGGTGGTCTCGGACGGGGGAGTGCATGGCCACCTGAGCCATATCATTGCTGCGGCAAAGGCGATAACGGATGCTGGTGTGCCCGTTGCCTTGCACGCGGTTACGGATGGCCGGGATGTGGCCCCGAAATCAGCGCTGACCTATATCACAGAGCTTGAGGAGCGCTTGCCCGACGGCGCCCGTGTTGCCTCGGTCTGCGGGCGCTATTTTGCCATGGACCGCGACAACCGATGGGAACGTGTCAGCGAAGCCTATGGTGCAATGATCAAAGGGCAGGGGCGCAGCGCTGTTTCGGCGCGCAATGCCGTGGATCAGGCCTATCAGCAGTCGGAAACGGACGAATTTATCGTCCCGACAGTTCTCACCGGGTATGACGGCATATCAGACGGAGACGGTTTCTTCTGCCTCAACTTCCGCGCCGACCGGGCTCGTGAAATCCTGCGGGCGATTGGCGAACCCGGCTTTGACGATTTCGACACCGGCCCGCGCCCGCAGCTTTCAGCCCTGCTGGGCATGGTCGAATACTCCGACGGGCACAGCGCCTATATGACCACGGTGTTCCCCAAGCGCGAAATCGTGAATACCCTGGGTGAATGGGTGGCGAAACATGGGCTCAGCCAATTCCGTCTGGCCGAGACCGAGAAATACCCGCATGTGACCTTCTTCCTCAATGGCGGCAAGGAAACGCCCGAGGCGCACGAAGACCGCTTTATGCCGAAATCGCCAAAAGTGGCGACCTACGACCTACAACCCGAGATGTCATCGGCCGAAGTGACCGCAAAATTCGTCGAAGCCATCGGGGCGGGCTATGATCTGATCATAACCAATTATGCCAATCCGGATATGGTTGGGCATACCGGCGACCTGCAAGCGGCAATCCGCGCCTGTGAGGCTGTGGATCAAGGGCTGGCGCAAGTCGTCGCCGCGTTAGAAAAAGTGGGGGGCGCAATGATTGTAACGGCCGATCATGGAAATTGCGAGATGATGGTCGATCCCGAAACCGGTGGGCCGCATACAGCCCATACGCTGAATCCCGTGCCTGTGGCGTTGGTCGGGGGACCAGCAGGGGTGTCCTTGCGAGATGGTCGCCTGTCCGATCTGGCGCCCACACTGCTGGAACTGATGGCGTTGGATCAGCCCCCTGAAATGACTGGAAAGAGCCTGCTTTCATGACGCTTCGTGCGCTGCTTCTGGCGATTTTCTTTGCATCCAGGGCGGTTGCCCAGACCGACCCCGCAACCGCCGCATTGAATGCAGCGCAGATGCTTGAGCAGGCATCAGTATCGTTGACCGAGGCCGAAAGCGCCCGCGACCGGGTCCGTGCCCTGACCGAAACCATACAGGCGTATGAGGCTGGTCTGTCGGCCATGCGGGATGGCCTACGACGGGCGGCAACACGCGAAGCCCAGTTAACAGCCGAATTGCGCAGTCGGGAAAAGGATGTGGCACAGCTGTTGGGCGTATTGCAAACGATCGAAACCACGGCGCCTCCGGTTCTGATGTTGCACCCGTCGGGGCCGTTGGGCTCGGCCCGGGCCGGTATGATGTTGTCCGAGGTCACACCGGGCCTGAACGCAAAAGCGCAGTCCCTCGCGCGTGATCTTCAGGAAGTACGCACATTGCGACTGCTGCAGCAAAGCGCCTCGGAAACCCTGGTCGAGGGGCTGACCGGCGTACAGAATGCCCGCACCCAGTTGAGCACCGCCATCGCAGACCGAACGGATTTGCCGCGGCGCTTTGTCGAGGACCCGATCCGCACTGCTATCCTGATCTCATCGACTGAAACGCTTGACGGTTTTGCCAGCGGGCTTTCCCAGATCTCCGAAGGGCAAATCGCCGAAACGGATGCGGATATATCAAGTATCAAGGGTCAAATTGCGCTGCCGACGCAGGGCATCATCCTGCACCGGGCAAATGAAACCGATGCGGCCGGTGTCAAACGCCCTGGTATCGTATTGGGCACCCGACCGCGCGCAATAGTCACCTCGCCAACGGCGGCCACGATACGGTATCGCGGGCCACTACTGGAGTTGGGGAATCTGGTGATCCTCGAGCCGCAACCGGGGCTTCTATTTGTCTTTTCCGGGCTACAAGAGGTCTACGGAGAAGCCGGTCAGGTGATTCCCCGGGGGACGCCAGTCGGATTGATGCCTGCAGAATCGAAGGAAATCGGCGCAATTTTGTCAACAAGCGGTGATGGCACTGGAACTGACCGATCAGAAACGCTCTATATAGAGGTAAGACAGGATAACAGCCCCGTGGACCCGGAATCGTGGTTTCGGACCGACAAGGATGGATAAACGAGTATGAAGAAATTTGTGATGGCCGGTTTGGCTGGAACTATAGCAGGCCTGATTGTAACGACGCAGATCGCCGGTCCGTTGCTTGCCCAAGAAGCCGAAAACAAGGCCAGTGTCTATGAACAGCTGGATCTGTTTGGCGATATTTTCGAACGCATCCGCGCGCAATATGTCGAAGAGGTTGAGCCCGAAGACCTGATTGAGGCGGCCATTGACGGTATGCTGACCTCGCTGGATCCGCATTCCAGCTATCTGTCGCCGGATGATGCCGAACAAATGCGGGTCCAGACCCGTGGCGAGTTTGGCGGTCTGGGTATCGAAGTCACGCAGGAAGAGGGCTTTGTCAAAGTTGTCTCGCCGATCGATGATACGCCTGCGGATGAGGCCGGGATCGAAGCCGGAGATTTCATCACCCATGTCGATGGCGAAAGCATACTGGGCCTGACCCTGGACAAAGCGGTCGATCTGATGCGCGGGCCGGTGGGCTCGGAAATCGTGATCACCGTTGTCCGCGAGGGTGAACAGGAACCTTTTGACGTGCCTATCATCCGCGACACAATCAAACTGACGGCAGTACGCGCGCGCACCGAAGGGACAAGTGTGGTTCTGCGTGTGACCACCTTTAACGACCAAACCTATCCCAACTTGCAGGAAGGTCTGGCCGAGCAGATCGAAGAGGCCGGAGGGATCGACAAGGTGAATGGTGTCGTTCTGGACCTGCGCAACAATCCCGGTGGTCTGCTGACACAGGCAATCAAGGTTTCGGACGCATTCCTAAACGAGGGTGAGATCGTATCAACCCGTGGCCGCGATCCAAGCGATGGTGAGCGTTTCAACGCAACTGTGGGTGATCTGGCAGAAGGAAAGCCGATTGTGGTGCTGATCAATGGCGGGTCCGCCTCAGCATCCGAGATTGTAGCCGGCGCGCTGCAGGATCATCGCCGCGCAATCGTTGTGGGAACCAAAAGTTTCGGCAAAGGCTCGGTCCAGACTGTCATGCCACTGCGGAGCGATGGCGCGATGCGTTTGACCACGTCGCGCTACTACACGCCGTCGGGCCGGTCTATTCAGGCGCTTGGTGTCAGCCCCGACATCATCGTTGAACAGCCCCGCCCAGCCCCGGAGACCGAGGAAGAAGAGGCCAATGGGAACACCCGTTCCGAGGCTGATCTGCGTGGCAGTCTGAACAATGACAGCCTGAGCGAGGATGAAATCCGCCAGATCGAAGAAGATAGGGCCAAGGCCGAAGCCACCGCCGAATTGCGGGAAGAGGATTACCAGCTGGCCTATGCCATCGACATCCTCAAGGGGCTGTCAGCCTTCAACCCGGACGGGCCATCGCAATAAAGAAACCGGGCCGCCTGACAGGCGGCCCTTTTCCTGATGGGGCCGCTGCCGATCGAGGTAGGGTGGCTGATTAGAGCCCGATGCCACCTATGTTGTCTCCCAACCAACGTCCGCTCTGTGAAAAGCTAGTCAGAAAAACACATCTTGTTTCCATCCAGGTCTCGAACGTATGCAGAGAACTTTGGCCCGCGTTGGTTGGGGGCCCCCTCACAATCACCCCCGAGATCTGTAGCTAAAGCGTGCAGCCTTCTGACTTCTGCGTGGCCACCAACGCAAAATCCAACCATCGTTCCATTACCGTTGGTGGCCGGCAACGTGTCGAAGGGTTTGGCCACGGCGAAGGCAAAATCCTTTCCAAGCCAGTAAGTCATTCTTTCTGAAGGCGACATGCTTTGGAGACCCGATTGCGAAAACAGTGTGTCGTAGAAGGTTCTTGCAGCTGCCATGTCATTCGTTCCGACAACAAAGTAATTCATTTTCATCGATTTAGCTCCTGCAAGTGAGTGGCCTGCGTCAGGCATTGGTTTCAGTGATCCAAGCTATATCGATTAATGTGCCATTTTATGTCTTATTTGATTCATGGCACGGGCTAATACACACAACAGACTGAGGCGATTGGAATTGCTTGCGGTTCAACTCAAGCAAGATGCCCATTGTACGGTTAGAGACTTGGCGCAACAGCATGGTGTCAGTATGCGCACGATAGCCCGCGACCTTGTGCTTATGCGGGACCAAGGCATGCAGATAGACGCTGATCGCGGTCGTGGAGGAGGTGTGCGCCTCGACCGCAACTGGGGCGTTGGTCGCATGAACCTGACATACGCTGAGGCGGTCGACCTGCTAATCAGCATTGCTGTCGCAGAGCAGATGAAATCACCAATGTTGCTTGCGAACTTGGCTTCGGTAAGGCGGCAGCTTGTGGCCTCGTTTTCACCCGAGAAACGCAACAAGGTGAACCAGCTCAAGTCCCGTATTATCATAGGCGTCACGGCTTCGACTTATGTTCAAGCCAGCGCGAGCGCCCCACCAAAAAGGATTGTGCAAGCGGTTCATCAGGCTTTCGTCGATCAGAAGGTCTTGGAGCTGCGATATCAAAGAGAAGACGGTGTTATTTCCAACCGGCAAATTGAGCCTCAGTATCTCTTGTTGAAGTATCCCATTTGGTACGTCGTTGCGATCGACCGTCTGAGAAACGAACCAAGGACATTTCGGTGCGACCGGATGCTTGGGGCCTCAATGGGCGAAATGCGCTTCAAGCTCCTGCCGAAAGAAAAATTTCAACCCTCATTGGTAATTGATGATTCTTCGATGTGATCGGGTCATGGCCAACAGTAAGCGGACAATGACACCTGAATTATAGGCACGCACTTCGTCCGCCCTTCTACCGCCTACTGAGACCGGCGAAAGACTCGTTTTAGCATATCAAGCTCTGCTCGCATCAGGTCCAGTTCGGCGCGCAGGTCATCGGCGGCGGCGTTTCCTGCAATGATCGAGAACCCGCCCAGTTTAAGCCCTGAAACGGAATCTGAGATTACAAAACTGTGGACCCCGTCAGACAGGGCCACATCAGGCACCTGTACACGAAGCTCCCATCCGGTGTCGGCTGGTGACAGGTGAACCTCATCCAGCGCGTCACCACGGTAGGACACGCTGATCTCGGGCTGCGTATCGGCCTGCAGGTGGCCCATCCAGGTACCATTTTCCAGGCCCAGAGATGTGAGTATCAGATCGGTCATGGCAGGGTTCTCATAAATCGGCGCGATGGTGACGACAGACGGTCAGGTCCTGCAACACTATCCGGTTCATCCAAGGATTATCCAGAATGATATCCAGCCAGACTTTGTCCATGCGGCGTTCATTCAGTGGTAAATGTGCAAGATCAAAATCCACGCTGTTTGAAGGACCAGTAGGATCAAGTTTGCGCAGAACCTGTTCGGCGTTTGGGCCGTGTCGAATATTGAGCCGCGCGAACAATTCCTGTGGGCGTTCGGCCTCAATATGGCAATCGACTCGGATCAGATGCTGCCGCGTCAGCTCTTGCACAGCCTCTTGTGGAAGCTCGATAGAGAGAGAGAGAAATGATCCCTCGAACCCGAAAACCTCGACCGCCAAGCTGAACGGTGACAGATCATGCTTGCGCGTGTTCCTGATCTGGCGCGTGCTGATTTCCTGGCGCGGACAGTCGTGAAACAGCGTTGCCTCATCGTTGATACGTGCCTTACGCGGGGCCGAGGCGACACCGGGGCGGGGCTGAGGATAGCGCCACAGCTCGGGCCTCCAGCTCCAGTCGGTGCCCAACGGTTTCGGGAAATGGGTTGATCCCGCCACAGGCCGTGTAAGGCGGCTGTTAGCCTGAAGGATCAGCGCATCCAGCTCGGATCGCAAGCGACGTGCATCATCACGCTGCAGCCGCAATTCAGAAAGCACAGCTTCGGGCGCTGCCCGGGCGTCCCGCTGCCAGCGCGTAAGTGCTTTGCGGTGAATATAGCGATCCAGTAGCTTGCCCATGATCCCAATCTATTGCTCCACACATCTTTTGTCGGATATCCACCCGAGGATAAAGCCGATTTGCATCATAGCGTCGGTAAATTACCGAAAATGTGAACACGCTTTTGGCTAGGCAGCAAAGTTGTGACCTGTTACGGAGGGCGCCGTTCTTGCAATCGACCCGGTCAGTGCGTACCGTCTGACACCTGATTGCAGTGGACCATCCGTTACAACCCTATAGCAATATTTCCGAGGCAAAGACGGGGCATGGAACCCACTCTATTCGCATTCATCTGGAAGCATTCCAAGAAACAGCAACTGGTTTTGTTGCTGCTGACATTGTTTTCTTTTCCCTTCCTCTATGCATCACTGGAGCTGCCCAAGCAGATCATTAACGATGCGATTGGTGCACCAGGCAGCTCGGTAACTTTCTTAGGAGTTACGGTGACGCAGGTGCAGTATTTGTTGATTCTGTGTCTGGCCTTTCTGGCGACGGTCATCGCCAGCGGTCTGATGAAAATGCGGATCAACACCATGAAAGGTGTGTTGGCCGAACGCATGTTACGCCGACTGAGGTACACGCTGATCCACCGAACTCTGCGGTTCCCGAAATCCTATTTTGCCACCACCAGTCAGGGCGAGTTGGTGTCGATGATCACGTCCGAAGCTGAACCGATGGGCGGCCTGATGGGGGATGCGATCGCACAACCCGTATTCCAGTTTGGTCAGATGATGACCATTGTGACGTTTCTGTTCATGCAAAGCGTGTGGTTTGGTCTTGCAAGTATTGCGCTGATCCCGCTGCAGGCTTGGTTGATTCCAAAATTGCAGCGCCAGATCAACCTGTTGAACAAAGACCGAATTCAAGAAGTTAGGCGCTTGAGCTCAGAAATCGGCGAAAGCGCAGCCGGGATCAGTGATCTGCGCACCAACGGAGGCTGGCGGCACAGATTGGCCCAGTTCAGCCATCGTTTGGGAACTTTGTTCGAGATCCGATTCAAGATCTATAACAAAAAGTTCTTCATGAAGTTTCTCAACAATCTGATCACTCAGATGACCCCGTTTCTGTTTTATTCGGTGGGCGGATACCTGGCGATCACGGGCGAGGTAACAGTGGGCGCGCTGGTGGCGGCACTGGGAGCATATAAGGATCTTAGCGGACCTTGGAAGGATCTGCTGACCTATTACAATCAGGTTCAGGACATGTCGTTGCGGTGGGAAATCGTGACCGAACGCTTCGCACCCGACAACATGGTGCCCGAAGAGCTGTTCGAGGGCGAGCCTGATTCCATTCCGCATCTGACTGGCGAGATCAAGCTGCAGAATATTACCGTTCGGGATAACGATGGGAAAACTGTTCTCGAGGATATAGACCTCGTCATACCCAAAGGGGCCCGCGTGGCCATCAAATCCTCGAATGCGGCCGAAAGAGGGGCATTGGCTCAGCTGCTGACCCGCGAATTGCTGCCGGTTCAGGGCGACGTCACGATTGCCGGACATGACATCCAATCTTTGCACCAATCCGTCATCGCGGCGCGGATCGGATATGCCTATTCTCGACCATATCTGTTTGATGGGTCGATTGGGGACAACTTGATGATGCCCCTGAAAACACGCCCTCAGCATGAAGCCGACGCCGCCAGGGCCCCTAGCCGCCGCCAGATCGAGGCCGCGCGAGCGGGGAACTCGGTGGATTCGCTGTCAGATGAATGGATTGATCCCGGTCTGGCCGGGCTCAACAACACTGACGACATCCAGGATTGGTGGTTCAAGCTGGTCGAGGCGATGGGAACGGATGAATTCATGTTCCGCCGCACCCTGCGCAGCCAGTTGAATCCGGATCAGCATCCCGAATTTGTGCAAAATATCATCGACCTCCGTGGCCCCATCCATGACAAGTTGGTGGAAAAAGATCTGGACCGCTTTGTCTACCGGTTCGATCCGGACAGGTTCAACCCAACTGTGCCTTTGGGCGGCAACCTTCTTTATGCAGCACCGTCGCAGGAAATCTCGCCGGACATTCTGGCCGGCGATAATCGGTTCATGCAAATGCTGCGTACACATGAGCTTGATGACGACGCGCTGAGTATCTCAAGCGCTGTTCTGGAAACGCTGAGCCATGCTTTTGGGCGGGACGGAACCGACCATCCGCTGTTCCTGCGCCTGGGCTTGAGCAAGGAAATGTTCCACCGGCTGCTGGCAATCGAAGACAAGCGCAAGGCAAAAGGCGTGGACGAGCTGTCGCAGCGCGAACACGCCTTTCTTCTGACCGTTCCGTTCCTGCTGACCGCCGAACAGATTGGCCCTGATTTCCCGGATGAATACAAACAGAAGATTCTGAAAATCCGCACTGAACAGGGCGAGAGGCTACGCGGAAGCCTGCAAGAGATATTTGTACCGGTCACACCGGACACATACATCGCGCGTATGACAGTTATGGAAAATGCGCTTTTCGGGCGGGTGTCTGTGACGGCGGGTGCTCATGCTGACGAGATAGAGGATGTGGTTGCCGAAGTGATCAATGCCGCAGGTCTGCGCAGACAGGCAGCGGCCATCGTCTATGATCTGTCCGCAGGGCTGGGTGGGAACAATCTGACAACCGTCTTTCAGGAACGAATTGCCTTCTCGCGCGCCGGGATTAAACGGCCGGATTTGCTAATCCTGGATAAAGCGTTGGCCAGCCATGACTCTGAGAGCCGTTTACGCACCCGGTTGAAACTGCGCGAACTGCTGCCCGATTCCATCATGATTTTCATGGAGGACAGTTTCGCCCATCCCGAGGCTTATGATCTGTTTGTTGAAATCAAGGATGGCCGCATTGACGGTGTCTCGAAAACGCAGCTCGAACAAGAATCCGGCACCACCGCTGACCTCAGCCGAAAGCTGAAGATTATCTCGTCAACTCCGCTTTTTGCCAATATCGACGGTCGCAACCAGAGATTGCTGGCGTTTTCGGCGCAGTGGTATTATGCTGCCGCTGGTCAGGTCATTTTCTCTCGTGGGCAGGCGCCGGATGCGGCCTATCTGTGCATTTCGGGTCATGCGAAGCTGATGTGGCACGAAGAAGACGGTTCGACCCGGTCCATATCTGTCATTGAACCCGGGCGCCTGATCGGTGACCTGTCTGTTATCACCGGTGAGACCAGGCAGTTGGATCTTGTGGCAGGCGAAAACTGTTCATTCCTGCGGATTGGTGCAGTGGAACTGCGCGCGGTGATCGAAAGCGATGCAAGCGTTGCGGTTCAGTTGCTTGAAACAGTTGCCGGATACCTGACAACCATTTCGGAAAAGATCAACGCCACCAAAGCATCGACCTTGTTCTTCGATGATGAGGACCAGACCGAAAGTTCCCACCAGAATGTCTGAAATCCGCGCGCCCTCTTACGCCCCGCATGAGCAACTGGTCGCCGACGCACGCGACAAACCACAGCTGTGGCGTCTGCTGGCCGGCCTGGCAACAATTGTGGTCGTTGCAACCGTCTTCAATCTGATCCTGTTTGCAGTCGTAACCGTGGCCGGACCGCAGGAATGGGCCAGCGGGTTGATGAACGGCTCGACCCCGATCTCGATGGTGATCCTGCTGTCAAGCTTTGGGTTTGTCACATTTGGTGTGTGGACCGCAGCGCGACAGTTTCAGAAGCGATCCCTGGGTTCTATTTTAGGGACTCGGGGCAAAGCGGCCAGACAGTTCTGGCTTGTGCTGCGCGCCCTGATGGTGCTTGGCGTGGTTATCGTAACCGTGCCGCACGTCATTATGGGCGCGCAGCTTGTTCAAAACCTGTCCTTTTCGGTTTGGCTGGTATTCCTGCCTCTGTCGCTATTGGCTGTGTTTGTCCAAATCAGTGCGGAGGAGCTGCTTTTCCGCGGATATATGCAGCAAAGCCTGGCGGCGCGATTCCGTTCTCCGATCATCTGGATGGGGGTACCGTCGCTTCTATTCGCGGTGGGGCACTATTCGCCCGATGCGGCGGGCGGCAATGCAGAGTTGCTGGTGCTGTGGACTGGTCTGTTTGGACTTTTGGCTGCGGATTTGACCGCGCGGGCGGGAACCCTGGGCCCGGCCATAGCGCTGCATTTTTTCAACAATGTCATAGCGCTCTTGTTTGTCTCGCTCCCTGACACCCTCAGCGGTCTTGCCTTATTTGTACTGCCCTTTGATATGACCGATACTCTGACATTGCGGCAATGGTTATATGTGGATTTTGCCGTGATGATTGTCAGCTGGTTTATCGCGCGCCTTGCGCTCAGGCGCTGATTGCAATTCTTTCCGTAGCGTCTTATGTGACGTCAACGCCGTACTAGCAAGGTTCCGACATGAACTGGATCACAAACTACGTCCGTCCCCGGATTAATTCGATCTTCTCACGCCGGGAAGTCCCCGAAAACCTTTGGCACAAGTGTGACGAATGCGGCACGATGCTGTTCCACCGCGAATTGGCGGAAAACCAGAATGTCTGCACCCAATGTGATCATCATATGGCGATCACTCCGCGCGACCGGTTCGGGCACCTGTTTGATGGTGGTATATTTACCGAGGTCGATGTTCCCGCTCCCAAAGATGATCCGCTGCAGTTCCGGGACCAGAAGAGATACCCCGACCGAATGAAAGCAGCGCAGAAGAAAACTGGCGAGCAAGAGGCGATGCTGGTCGCCAAAGGTGATATCGGACGTACGCCGATCGTGGCAGCGGCCCAGGATTTCTCGTTCATGGGCGGCTCGATGGGTATGTATGTCGGCAATGCCATCATTGCGGCCGCGCAAGAGGCAGTGAAGTTGAAACGCCCGCTGATCCTGTTCTCGGCAGCGGGTGGCGCGCGAATGCAGGAAGGCATCCTGAGCTTGATGCAGATGCCGCGAACCACCGTGGCGGTTGAGATGCTGAAAGAGGCAAAACTGCCCTATATCGTTGTACTCACCCATCCTACCACCGGAGGCGTGACCGCTTCTTATGCGATGCTGGGCGACGTCCATATCTCGGAACCCAATGCGCTAATCTGCTTTGCAGGCCCGCGCGTGATCGAACAGACCATTCGGGAAAAGCTGCCCGAAGGATTTCAGCGCGCAGAATACTTGCTGGACCACGGAATGCTGGACCGGGTAACGAAGCGTACCGAAATGCGTGACGAATTGATCACGATTACCCGCATGCTGATGAATCAGCCTCCTGCGGTCAAAGGTGATTTGCCCGCGCCCACCCCCGAAGCCCCAGAGAAAGACGCGGATCAGGAATGACTTCGCCATCGTCAGACGTCATCCTTGATCGGATGATGGCGCTGCATCCCAAGATCATTGACCTGACGCTGGATCGGGTGTGGCGTTTGCTTGCCGCACTGGAAAGCCCTCAGACCAAATTGCCTCCGGTCGTTCATATCGCAGGGACAAATGGCAAGGGGTCTACGCAGGCTATGATCCGCGCCGGTATGGAAGGGGCGGGGAAAACGGTTCACGCCTATACCTCTCCGCATCTTGCCCGGTTTCACGAGCGTATTCGGCTGGCAGGTGAGTTGATTTCGGAAGCCGAACTGACAAACGTCCTTGATGAGTGCTATGCCGCCAATGGTGGTGAGAACATCACCTATTTCGAGATTACGACCTGTGCGGCCCTCCTGGCCTTTGCCCGCAAACAGGCTGATTATACCTTGCTTGAGGTCGGCCTTGGCGGGCGCCTGGATGCAACAAACGTGGTGCACGAACCCGCCGTGACGGTTATCACGCCGGTTTCCATCGACCATGAACAGTTTCTAGGCGACACGTTGGGCAAGATCGCTGCCGAAAAAGCCGGGATCATCAAGCCGGGCGTCCCTTGTATCGTCGGCCCACAGCAGGACGAAGCGCTTGAGGTCATCGAATATACAGCGGCCCGTCTGGGTGCCCCATTGCTGGTACACGGTCAGCACTGGCATGTGACCGAGGAAAACGGACGTCTTGTGTATCAGGACGAAATCGGGCTGCGGGATCTGCCGCTGCCCAACTTGCTTGGCGCACATCAAATTCAGAATGCGGGTGCGGCAATAGCGGTATTGCGCCATCTCGAACTTGGTGATCAGGCCTATGAGGCCGCCGTTACCAAGGCCGAGTGGCCAGCACGGATGCAGCGTCTGAAATCCGGCCCGCTTGTTGAACAGGCCGCGCAGGCCGAGCTGTGGCTGGATGGTGGGCACAATGCCGCCGCAGGAATTGCGCTTGCTGAAGTGCTGAGAAAATTACCGCAATCTCCGACACATTTGATCTGCGGAATGCTCAACACCAAAGATGTCGCTGGCTATCTTGCACCGCTTGCCACGCAGGCTCAAAGCCTGACCGCAGTGTCGATACCGGGTGAGGCTGCGACGCTTAGCGCTGAAGATACGGCGCAGGCTGCTGACCAGGTTGGCATGAAAGCCGACACAGCAGAGAGTGTATCCGCGGCCCTGCAGAAAATCACAGACCAAGACCCTCAGGCCCGTATCCTGATTTGCGGATCACTCTATTTGGCGGGCAACATTCTACGCGAAAACGGATAGGTCTTCACCCGGCGGAAATACCTTGGGGAAGGCGCGCAAAACGTGACGGGGCAGCGCCCCTATGCCCCCCAATCTTCGGCTTGCATCTCGCGCAGTCGCGAGGCAGTGCGTTCGAACTCGAACGTCCCTTCACCCTCGACATACAACATCTCGGGCTCTGCGGCCGCCGAACAGATCAGGCGAACCCGCGCCTCATACAAGGCGTCAATCAACGTCACAAAACGCTTGGCCTCATTGAAATTATTCCGGGACAGGCGCGGGATGTCCTCCAGAACCAGAACTTTGACCGCCTCGGCAACGGCCAGATAATCTGCAGGACCCAGCATCCGTCCGCACAGATCATAGAAGCTTGCTCGGGCTATCCCGTTCCGAAAGGCCGGCAATTCGACAGCACGGCCATTTACCTGCAACACCAGCGGTTCCGCCGCACCGCCCGCGAGATCGTTCCAGACGGATCGGATATTCTGTCGAGCCTCGGGGCCGATCGGCGTGAAATAGACTGGCGCACCTTCAAGACGGTTCTGTCGGTAATCAGTGGGCGAGACCAGCTCCCATATCTGAAGCTGTTCCTTGATATGCGCGATGAATGGCAAAAAGAGCTGGCGGTTCAAGCCGTTCTTGTACAATTCGTCCGGGTGCCGGTTGGATGTGGTGATAACCACGACCCCGCCAGCATGCAAAAGATCAAACAGCCGCCCGACGATCATCGCATCGGTGATATCGGTGATCTGCATCTCGTCAAATGCCAGCAGTTTTACGGATTTAACAACCGAGTCCGCGACCGGTGCAAGCGCATCCTCAACTCCGTCCTTACGAGCTTTGTGCATTCCCGCGTGGATTTCCTGCATGAAAGCATGAAAATGGACGCGACGGGCGGGGATGTCGCCAAGCGCGTCGACAAACATATCCATCAACATCGACTTGCCACGACCAACTCCGCCCCACAGATAAAGTCCCTGGGGCGGCGGGGGTGCCTTGCGAAAGAAACCACGCTTGACCGGGGTAGCCAAGGCCGCGCGAATGCGTTCGAAATGCGGAAGGACAGCCTCTTGCGCATCGTCCCGCGTCAAAGTGTCATCGGCGATGCGTGCCTCGTAAATCGATATCAAATCTGACATATCCCGAGGGATACCTTCACCTCAGAGCATTGAAAAGAAGGCATTTGGAAGATGCATCAATTTTGCTTATCCACGGCGTCAAAACTCCTGAATTGACCACGGTACAAATTTGGCTACCGTCGCGGCTCGGACATTCGAGGATCCTATGCCACAGCACGCGCGCCTGCTAAACCCGATCTTGATCGTCGGCTGCATCATTATCGCCGTCAGTTTTGCAGTGCGGGCATCCTTTGGCGTATTCCAGATCCCTATTGCGACTGAATTCGGCTGGCTGCGCACCGATTTTTCGATGGCGATTGCGATCCAGAACCTCGCTTGGGGAATTGGACAACCCATTTTTGCCGCCATCGCCGAGAAGGTGGGGGATCGCCGTGCGATTGTGCTAGGGGCATTGACCTATGCAGCGGGCATGGTGTTGTCGGCGTGGTCCGTTACCCCGTTCGAGCATCAGATGTACGCCTGGCTTGTGGGCTTTGGGGTTGCCGGCACGGGGTTTGGTGTCGTGCTTGCCGTAGTTGGGCGGGCGTCCTCTGATCATAACCGCTCTATGTCTCTGGCCGTCGTGACAGCGGCAGGAAGCTTTGGCCAGGTTTTGGGTGCTCCAACAGCCGAATGGCTTTTGTCTTTTATGCCTTGGCAACAGGTTTTCATCGTGTTTGCCGTTGCCATCCTGGCACTGGTCATGACTCTGCCTTTCATGCGCGCCCCCCAAGCGGCAACCAAAGCTGAAATCGAAGAGAGCATGGGCCAGATTCTGGCTAAGGCCTTCCGGGACCCGTCTTATACCCTGATTTTCCTGGGATTTTTCAGCTGTGGGTACCAGCTTGGCTTTATCACAGCGCATTTTCCCGCTTTCGTTACCGAAATGTGCGGCCCGATTCAGCCGGGTGGAATACTGCATTCCATTGGTATAACGACAACTTCCGCATTAGGGGCTGTGTCGATTTCATTGATCGGGTTGGCCAATATCGGAGGGACATTGCTGGCGGGGTGGGCTGGAATGCACTTTCCCAAGAAATACCTTCTGGCCTCTATTTATACCGCCCGCACGCTTACAGCGGCGGCTTTCATAATCCTGCCGATCACGCCAATCACGGTCGTTGTATTCTCATTGGTCATGGGTTCGCTCTGGCTGGCAACGGTTCCACTGACCTCGGGGCTCGTCGCACATTTGTATGGGTTGCGCTACATGGGTACGCTTTACGGCATCATCTTCTTCAGCCATCAGGTCGGCAGTTTTCTTGGCGTCTGGCTTGGCGGCCGCATGTATGACCAGTACGGAGATTACACCTTTGTCTGGTGGATCGGCGTGGCCATCGGCGCCTTCAGCGCCATCGTTCACCTTCCCATCCGCGAGAACCGGCCGCTACCCGTCGCAGCCTAATCTAGCGGGCCTCTTCGCGGGTCAAAAGCCCCTCTGCCACCAACCGGTCGGCCCATCCTTGCGGGCCCTCAAAATGATGCGTTTGCCAGCCTCGCGCCTGCGCCGTTTCGATATTGTCGATCCGGTCGTCGGTGAACAACAACGCCTCAGGCGCCAGACCACAATCGGCTTCGACCATCTCGTAAATCGGGACATGCGGTTTCACAGTCTGCATGCGACCTGAAACATACAGCCGGTCAAACTCGGTGAGGAATGGATAGACCGTGGTTGCATACTCAAAATTCTGCACCCCGAAATTTGTGAGCGCAAAGACCGAGATGCCTTTGGCGCGCAGCGCACGTTGCAGTCGTACCGAGTGGGGAATTTCGGGCGTGGCCAATTCGATCCACTTGTCGTGCCACATCCGGATTTCATCCCGCCATTGGGGATATTTATCAGCCCAGCCATAGATAGTGTCAGTGAAATGTTGCCCCTGATCAACCAGATCGTTCATTCCATGCAGGTCAACCTCGGCAAACATGGCCCGGCGACGGTCTTCACCAATAACCGCGTCGTAGTAGCGTTCTGGCTGCCATTCTATCAGGACATTCCCGATGTCGAAAACCACCGCTTCTATTGGCATGAACAATCCTTCTTAGAATCTCTGCTGGGGCTGACTGAATCAATCCTTGCCGCGCTTTTCAAGACAGGAACTGCAGCGCGCAGCGCTGCCCGGCCCAACCGGAGGGGACGCATCTCTGATGCGTCTGTGACGGGCGGGAGGGTCACGCCCTTAGTGCCGCCCGCAATTCCCGTTCCAACGCATCCAAAAACCGGGACCTATCGGCCTTGCCAAAAGGCTTGCCACCGCCCCCGGCGCCCAGAGGGTTTGCCGAACGCAGGTCTGCCATCAGGTCGCGCATCGCCAGTTGCTGACCAATATTGGCGGCGGTAAAGGCCTCGCCGTTGTGACGTAATACACGCGCACCTGCTTCAACACATTTCGCGGCTAAAGGAATGTCTGAGGTCACAACCACGTCCCCTGTACCACAACGCTCTGCGATCCATTTATCGGCCTCATCCGCACCTGCGGACACGATCACAACCTGTACCAGAGGATTGGCCGAAGGCCTCAGGCCACCGTTCGAAACCAGAGCCATCGGAATCTTATGTCGGGTCGCTACACGCTCGGCCTCGGCCTTCACTGGACAGGCATCTGCGTCTATGTACAGGGTTGTCACGCTTTCTTTGCCTGTTTCTCGGCAGGCTTCTTCTTGACCTTGAATTCCTCGGGGATGGGCATCCGGTTGAACGCATCCAGACCAGCGATCTTATAAGCCTCGGCCAAGGTCGGGTAGTTGAATGTGTTTTGAACGAAATAATCCACTGTGCCTTTCAGGTTCAATACAGCCTGTGCGATATGGATCAGCTCAGTCGCGCCTTCGCCTACGATCTGCACACCAAGAACCCGGCGGGTTTTCAGCGAAAACAGCATCTTCAACATGCCATGTTCCAACCCCATGATGTGCCCGCGAGAAGTTTCGCGGAATCGCGCGACGCCAACCTCATAAGGGATATCGCGCTCCTGTAGTTCCTCTTCGGACATGCCGCAGGTGGATATCTCGGGCACCGAATAGATGCCGTAAGGGTACCAGGGGCTTTCCGGCAGGGTCGGGGTCTCCAACGCGTGACATGCCGCCACGCGCCCCTGCTGCAGCGAGGTTGATGCCAGCGAGGGATGTCCGATTACATCTCCGGTCGCATAGATATGCGGTACCGCTGTCTGATAGGTCTTGCGATCGACCTCAATCCGGTTGCGGTGATCGGTTGTCAGCCCGACCGCATCCAGATTCAAGGCCGAGGTCGCGCCCATCCGCCCGGCGGCAAACAGCAACATCTCGGCCCGGACATGCCGTCCATTCTCGAGCGTCACTTCTACGTGGCTACCTCCATCTTCGATCTTTTCAACGGCAGAGCCCAGCCGCAAATCCACGCCGTTTTCGCGGATTTGGTGGGTAAAGTCGTGGATCAGCCGGCTGTCGATGAAATCCAGAAACGTCTCGCGGGGTTCAATCAGGGTGACACGTACATCAAGCGCTGAAAACATCGTGGCATATTCAACACCGATTACACCGGCCCCTATCACGCATAGCGAGCGCGGTATCTCGGCCATCTCCAGAAAATCATCGCCATCGACGATGGTCTTCCCGTTGAAGGGCACATAATCGGGACGATAGGTCTTGGTTCCGGTGGCGATCAGGAACTTTGCGGCGGACAGACGTGTGGTTTCGCCTGCGTCGGTTGCAACCTCAATCTCGTGGGGACCGACAAATCTTGCCAGACCATTTAAGGTTTCCACGTGGTTCCGGTTGAACTGATGTTCCAGCACATCGACCTCATGGTCCAGCGTCATGTGCAGCCGAGCCTTGAGGTCTTCGGCCCGGATCTGATCCTTTACCCGGTACGAGCGCCCGTAAAAGCTGCGCTCGCGCCAGCCAGACAGGTTCAGCACTGTCTCGCGGAGAGTTTTTGACGGGATGGTCCCGGTATGGACCGAGACCCCACCCAACCGATCCTTGCGGTCGATAACCAGCACCCGGCGTTTCAACTTGCCTGCCTGAATCGCCGCCGAACGACCGGAAGGGCCGGACCCGACAATGATCAGGTCATAGTCGTATTTGCTCATGCCTCAGTCTCCATACAGTGCTTCGGCGTGGAAAGTGATGTGGTCTTCCATGAAGGTCGACACAAAGAAGTAAGAATGGTCATAGCCGGGCTGCAGACGGAAAACTGCCTGTTGGCGACGTTCGGCTATCGCCTGGGCCAGCGCCTGGGGGCGCAACAGGTCGATGAACTGGTCATTGTCGCCGGTGTCGATCAGGACAGGGCCGTCGAAACCGGTGTTCTTCATCATCAGCGATGCGTCGTGCTTGGCCCATTGGGCCGCGTCATCGCCCAGATATGCCTTCAGTTGTTTGCGGCCCCAATCGGCGCTTGTTGGGTTTGAAATCGGTGCAAATGCCGAAACCGATCGGAACCGGCCCGGTAGGTTCATTGCCAATGTCAGGGCGCCATGGCCGCCCATGGAATGGCCGGTAACGGCCTGGCGGTCTGCGTCGATTGCAAAGGTTTCAACCAGCAGAGCGGGCAATTCCTCGGCCACATAGTCCCACATGTTGAAGTGCGGTGCCCAGGGTGATTGCGTGGCATTCACATAAAACCCCGCGCCCTGGCCCAGATCGTAGTCCTCGTGATCGGCAACGCCTTCGCCGCGCGGGGATGTGTCAGGGAAAACAAGGGCGATACCCTGTTCCGCGGCCCAGGCCTGCGCCCCGGCCTTGGTCATGGCGTTTTCATGGGTACAGGTCAGACCAGACAGATACCATAGAACCGGAACCGGGCCGTCCTTTGCCTCGGCGGGCAGGAACAGTCCAAAAGTCATGTCGCATTGGCAGGCAGCCGAGGCGTGGCGGTAGACGCCCTGGACGCCTCCGAAACAAGCGTTTTCCGAAAGGGTTTCCATTTGGTTCCGTCCTTACGTTAGGTTCGCGCCATGGCTATCGTTACTCGGTCCGTGCGTAAAGTCTGTGTTCCTGCGGCCAGCGAGTATTTTCCCTATCTGTGGCTTAGAATGTTCCGGCTATGGCAATCACCAGTGGCAGTGTCAGGATGCTGACCACGGTAGACAAGAGAATTGCGGCCGAAGCCCGATGGGGTGCGACCCCGTAATAGGCCGCCAGCATATAGACATTCCCAGCGACCGGCAGTGCTGCCGCTGCAATGGCAACCGAAGCCGAGAAGCTTTCCGCCGGGATCAGCCAGATTACGAAGACAGCAACGCAGAGCGGATGAATGATCAGCTTGCAAAAACTCAGCCAGGCAGCGATCTGAACACGCTCGGCGGATTTGCTGGCGAGCGATGCCCCTATCGCAAACAAGGCTCCCGGAGTGGCTGCCCCGCCCAGGATTGTCAGAAAATCGTTCAGTGGAACGGGCACGGGAATTTGGAAGGCTGACCACAATAGCCCCGCTGAAATAGATACGATCATCGGGTTTTTGAGCAAACCGAGGCCAATCAACCGAAATGTTGCCGGCGTCAGCCGCCCATCGCGTCCGGCATTGATCAAAATCACAATCAGCGAGGAAAACACCACAAGGTCGACAGTCAATACCAGCATGACCGGGCCGATTGCTGCTTCGGTGAACAAAAGCGCAAGCATCGGCAGCCCCAGAAAGCCCACATTGCCGATCGCAGCGCATTGGGCTTCGACGGCAGAAGTTGGTATGTCAAGGCCGCGCATCCACGCGATCAGACTGGCCAGAGCATAAACCGTAAGCGTTCCCAGCAGATAGCCCGCGACCAATCTGCCGTCGAATATCTCGGCAAAGGGCAGGGTGGCGGCAAAGCGGAACAACATTGCCGAAAGTGCAAAATAGAACACGAATTTCGTCAGATAGGCCGTGGCTTCTTCCGAAAAGAACCGACTGCGCCCAGCCCAATACCCCAGGCCGATAATCGCAAAGAACGGCAGCGTACGCAGAAAAATATCAGCCATGGCCAGAGTGTTAGCACGGTTTTCTCTGGCGGCAACCCCTGGCCAATCAGGCCCCGTCGAACGACCTTCGCGGACTGGCCTAACGGAAAAATTACCATAATCCCGCCTGCCCATGGACGAAATCCTATGCGAATCGTTGTATCTGAACTGATCAGTTTATAGATTCGACGAATTCACCCCTGAAGGAGAGCGCATGTCCGAAGCAACTGCCATTTTGCGAACAGGCCGAAAATTTGATCAGGTCCTGCAAGGAGCCCGATCGGTGTTCATGGCAGATGGTTTCGAAGGAGCTAGCGTAGATGACATTGCGCGCGCGGCGGGTGTTTCCAAGGCGACTTTGTACAGCTATTTCCCGGATAAGCGTCTTCTTTTCATGGAGGTCGCTCAGAACGAATGCTGCCGTATGGCCGAGAATGTCGTTTCGATGGTTGACGATACAAAACCCGCGCGCGAGGTGCTGACCATCGCTGCGACCCAGCTGGCCGCATTTCTGGTGTCGGATTTTGCGCAGCAGGTGTTCCGCATCTGCGTGGCCGAGCAAGATCGATTCCCCGAACTTGGCCGCGCCTTCTATGAGGCGGGGCCGCAAAATGGCACCCGGCAACTTGCAGAATATCTGCAAAAAGCGGTGAATAAAGGCGAATTGGTTATCGAGGACCTTCAATTTGCCGCTGAACAGTTTTCGGAATTGTGCAAGGTCCGCCTTTGGCCCCGATCCACATTCGGCATTCAAAGCAGCTTTTCAGAGGCTGAGATTGAAGAGGTCGCGCTGCAGGCTGTCGACATGTTCATGGCCCGTTACGGCGCCTGACATTTGGGTCGGATCGACTCGATTCAAGATATGGATGTGGAGGTCGATCCCTGAAGCCCGCGGCATTTAGGATTGATGGCATTCAAGAGTTCGGACGCTCCTGCCCGGTGGCTTCGCCACTGCTTGGCTCTAATCGCCAAAGAACCGAAATCAGTTAGAAAACAGGCCCGACCAGGCAAATCATAACGCTGTACCTGCCCTCTTTTTTACTTCCTGATCGCTGGGCGGTGAACTCAGTTGACAATGGATTTTGTATTTTGGATACATTGGGCAGGGATTTCGCGGCGGTGACAGTCATCAAAGATTGTTCTGACTAGAAATTAGAACAACGCGAAAATCTGAAGAAAAAACATTTCTGGGAGAAACTCATGAAACTTAGATTGATGGCCGCAACTGCAGCGATTGCGTTGTCCAGTGCTGCGGCCCAAGCAAATACTTTGGTATATTGCTCGGAAGGATCACCCGAAGGCTTTGACCCGGCGCTATTTACCGCAGGGACAACCTTTGATGCCTCGTCACACCCGATTTACAACCGTCTGCTCGAGTTTGAGACCGGTACTACCAATGTTATCCCCGGTCTGGCGGAAAGCGTTGAGGCCAGCGATGATGGTCTGGAATATACCTTCAAATTGCGTCAGGGCGTCAAATTCCATTCGAATGACGAATTCACGCCGACGCGTGATTTCAATGCTGATGACGTGATCTTCTCGTTCATGCGCCAGAAGGATGAAGGCCATGCCTATAATCAGGTATCTGGTGGTACCTGGGAATATTTCCAGGGCATGGGTATGCCGGACCTGGTCGAGTCGATTGAAAAAGTCGACGACTACACAGTGAAGTTCACCCTGTCCAAGCCTGAAGCGCCTTTTGTGGCCAACATGGCGATGGACTTCGCCTCGATCCTGTCTGCGGAATATGCGGATGCGATGATGGCCGCGGGTACGCCTGAGAATCTGAACACAGCACCGATCGGGACTGGTCCGTTCTCGTTTGTAGCCTACCAGAAAGACGCGGTGATCCGCTATGCGCAGAATGCCGACTACTGGAAGGCCCCTGCGGATGTGGAGAACCTGATCTTCGCTATCACGCCGGATGCATCGGTTCGCTATCAAAAGCTGAAAGCGGGCGAATGTCATATCATGCCTTATCCGAACCCGGCCGACATTCAGGCGATGCAGGACGATGCAGATATCAACATGTTGGAGCAGGAAGGTCTGAACGTCGGCTACCTCGCCTACAACACCACCATGGCACCGTTCGACAATCCGAAGGTCCGCAAGGCGCTGAACATGGCGATCGACAAGAATGCGATCATCGACGTCGTGTTCCAGGGCTCGGGCCAAGTTGCCAAGAACCCGATCCCGCCAACCATGTGGGGCTATAACGACGCCATCACCGATGACGCGTATGATCCCGAAGCGGCCAAGGCGATGCTGGAAGCCGAAGGCGTATCCGACCTGTCGATGAAGGTTTGGGCTATGCCGGTACAGCGTCCCTATAACCCGAATGCACGCCGTATGGCCGAGCTGATCCAAGCGGATTTTGCCAAGGTTGGTGTCGACGTCGAAATCGTGTCCTATGAATGGGGTGAATACCTGTCGCGTTCGAAAGATCTGGACCGTGACGGAGCCGTTCTGCTGGGTTGGACCGGTGACAATGGCGATCCAGACAACTTCTTGGCGGTTCTGCTGGGTTGTGACGGACGCGAAGCCTCGAACCGGGCGCAGTGGTGCCACGAGCCCTTCGAAGAGCTGATCCTCAAGGCCAAGCAGTCCACCGATCAGGCCGAACGCACCAAGCTGTACGAAGACGCTCAGGTGGTATTCAAAGAGCAGGCGCCTTGGGCAACGATCGCACACTCGGTGGTCTTTATGCCGATGCGCAACGAAGTGCAGGGCTATAAAGTGCACCCGCTGGGCGGCCACATCTTCTACGGTGTGAGCGTCGAATAATTCATCACTTACCGACCGGAGCCGCCCGCGTGGCGGCTCCGGTTTCTTATTGGAGGTCGGCCCTGATGCCGAATTTGTCCGAGTACCGTCAACTGGCAAAGGACATGTCAGTTGATGCCGTGGCCCTTGTGCCCGGCCCAAATTTCACCCGTGCATTGGGAAAACCTTTCATGAGCCACGAGCGGCCCTTTGTGGTCGTGGTCCCCGGCGAAGGTTCTCCTGCGGCCATCGTTCCCAACCTTGAGCTCGGCAGTTGGGACCTGGTTGAATTTGAAGGCGCCGTTTTCGACTGGTTCGACCAGACCGGATATGATGACGCCTTTGCAGCCCTCGCCAAGCATATGCCGCTGACATCGCTGGCTGTGGAAGGGCAGGTGATGCGAGTCTTTGTGTCGAAAGCGTTTACCAACGCGTTACCGGACCTGCGGATTGTCGATGCCGAGCGTGAAATTTCTGGCTTGCGCATTATCAAGACAGAAGACGATATCGCAGCGCTTCAAGCCGCGATCGACATCTCTGAAAGCGCGTTAGAGCGCGTGATTGCGGATGTGCGCGTCGGTCAGACCGAATTGCAGATTGAACAGGCCTTGATTCAGGCACTGTTTGCGGAAGGCGCCGCCTCGCTGGCATTTTCGCCGATTGTTGCCGCCGGGGACAACTCGGCGCGGCCCCATGGCAAGGCGCGGGCGGATTACCAGATCAAACCGGGCGATGCGCTTTTGTTTGATTTCGGAGCCCGCAAACATGGGTTTGCCGCCGACATCACCCGCACGTTCTTTGTCGAAGAGGTCTCGGACGAGGGCAGGGCGGTCTATGACACCGTTCTGCGCGCCAATCTGGCAGGGTTCAAAGCCTGCCGTCCCGGTGTCACGGCGCATGATATCGACGATGCCGTGATCAGCGTGCTCGAAGCGTCACCCTATGCCGATCGGATCCGCACTAAAACGGGCCACGGGCTGGGCCGCGACGTTCACGAAGCGCCGTATATCATGCGTGGAAACGACCAGAAAATCCTTCCGGGCATGGTTTGGACAAACGAGCCGGGCCTATACGCGCTGGACAATTTCGGCGTGCGCATAGAAGATGACGTGCTTGTTACAGGGGATGGCTGTCGGTCGCTGACCCACTTTCCCAAAGATCTCACAATCATAGGTCGCTGATGTTTGGCTACTTTCTTTCTCGTCTCGGTATGTTCATTCCGACATTCCTGGGTGTAACGCTTATCTCCTTCATGTTCATTCGGGTTTTGCCCGGTGATCCGATCATCGTCATGGCCGGTGAACGCGGAATGTCCGAGGAACGCTATCAGGAAATGGTGGTCAAACTGGGCTTCGACAAGCCGGTCCTCCAACAATATTGGGACTATCTGACCGGCGTTATGCAGGGCGATCTGGGCGAAAGCTTTGTCACCAAGAAACCGGTCTGGGACGAGTTTTTTGCCCTGTTCCCAGCGACGCTGGAATTGTCGATCTGCGCGATGATCTTCGCGGTGGCCCTTGGGTTGCCCGCCGGTGTCATTGCCGCAGTCAACCGGGGCAAATTCTTTGATCGGGCGCTGATGTCATCTGCGCTGGTGGGATATTCGATGCCGATCTTCTGGTGGGCGCTGCTGCTGATCATCGTGTTCTCGGGCAACCTGGGCTGGACGCCTGTTTCGGGTCGGATCGACCTTCTGTATTACTTCCCCAGCGTGACCGGCTTTATGCTGATCGACAGTCTTTTGTCGGGGCAACCCGGGGCATTCACGTCGGCTGTTCGGCATTTGATTCTGCCAACGATTGTTCTGGGGACGATCCCGCTGGCTGTCATTGCGCGTCAGACGCGCTCGGCGATGCTTGAGGTTTTGGGCGAGGACTACATTCGTACCGCGCGGGCAAAAGGCCTGTCACCCACTCGGATCAACGGGCTGCATGCTCTGCGTAATGCGTTGATCCCCGTGATTACGGTGATCGGCCTGTCGGTTGGAACTTTGCTGGCTGGTGCAATTCTGACCGAGACGATCTTTAGCTGGCCGGGCATCGGCAAGTGGATGGTCGACAGCATCTTCCGGCGCGATTACCCGGTGGTGCAGGGCGGTCTTCTGATGATCGCCGTGATCGTGATGCTGGTGAACCTACTGGTCGATGTCCTTTATGGCATCATCAATCCAAAAATCCGGAGGCGGTGATGGCTGAACTATCCGCAAACGCACCCAAAACCGAAGACCGCCCAAGCGCCTTGCGCGAATTCTGGTTTTATTTCAGTGAAAACCGCGGCGCGGTGATTGGCCTGTGGGTATTCGCCGCCTTTGTCTTTTGCGCTGCCTTCGCACCTTTGCTGGCCCCCTACGATCCAACCGAACAGTTCCGCGAGCATATCCTGCAGCCTCCGGCATGGCAGGAAGGCGGCAGTTGGGCCTTCCCGCTGGGGACTGATCCACTGGGCCGGGATATGCTGTCGCGGCTGATTATGGGATCTCGCTATTCCTTCTTTGTCGGGATCGTCGTGGTTTGTGTGGCCGTGTCAGGCGGTGTGGTTCTTGGCCTGCTATCCGGGTTTGCACCCAAATGGGTCGATACGATGATCATGCGCGTGATGGATATTATCTTGTCCTTTCCGTCGCTGCTGCTGGCACTGGTTCTGGTCGCCATTCTGGGCCCGTCTCTGACCAATGCAATGATCGCCATCGCCATTGTGTTTCAACCACATTACGTGCGCCTCACCCGCGCCTCGGTTCTGGCCGAACGGCAAAAAGATTATGTGACCTCGGCCCGTGTGGCCGGTGCAAGCAAGGCACGCCTGATGTTCAAAACCGTGCTGCCGAACTGTCTGGCGCCGATCATTGTCCAGGCGGCGCTGTCCTTCTCGACCGCGATTCTGGATGCTGCGGCACTTGGCTTTCTGGGCATGGGGGCGCAGCCGCCAACGCCTGAATGGGGCACGATGCTGGCCGAAGCGCGCGAATTCATTCTGCGCGCCTGGTGGGTGGTAACTTTCCCGGGCCTGGCCATTCTGGTCACGGTGCTGGCAATCAACCTGATGGGCGACGGTCTGCGCGACGCGCTGGACCCCAAGCTGAAACGGAGCTGACGACATGAGCCTGTTGGAAATCCGAAATCTTTCGGTCGAGTTTGCTACTGCGTCGGGTGAGTTCCGCGCTGTGGATGGCGTTGATCTGTCTGTCAACAAGGGCGAGTTGATGGCCATTGTCGGGGAAAGCGGCTCGGGGAAATCCGTTTCAATGCTGGCGCTGATGGGGTTGCTGCCATGGACGGCGACAATCACTGCAGATGAAATGAGCTTTGAGGGTCGCGACCTGACTAAAATCTCGGCACGGGATCGGCGCAAGATCATCGGCAAAGATATTGCCATGATCTTTCAAGAGCCGATGTCTTCGCTAAACCCCTGTTTCACGGTCGGTTTCCAGATCAAGGAAGCACTGCGTATCCATTTGGGGCTAAACCGCAAAGACCGTCATCACCGCGCGATTGAGCTGTTTGACCTGGTGGGTATCCCGGCACCTGAGAGCCGTCTGAATACGTTCCCTCATCAGATGTCGGGCGGCATGAATCAACGGGTCATGATCGCGATGGCGATTGCCTGCACCCCGAAACTTCTGATCGCGGACGAACCCACTACCGCGCTTGATGTAACAATTCAGGCGCAGATTCTGGATCTGTTGGTCCGATTGCGCGATGAGCAGGGGATGGGCCTTGTTCTGATTACCCATGACATGGGTGTTGTGGCAGAAACCGCCGAGCGGGTTCAGGTCCAATATGCCGGTCAAAAGGTCGAGGAACAGCCGGTACGCGATCTATTCCGCACACCGCGCCATCCTTATACCTCAGCTTTGCTGAACGCTTTGCCTGAACGGGCAACTTCGAAATTGCTGCCGACGATTCCAGGTGTTGTTCCTGGTCAATTTGACCGTCCCAAAGGTTGCTTGTTCAGCCCGCGATGCCAATTCGCCGATGACCTGTGCCGGAACACACCACCCGCTCCGCATGGAGCAGATTTCGGCAAGGCCCGCTGTCACCACGTCAAGGAAATCACCGCTGGAGAATTGGCATGACCGCCCCGATCGTTCAGGCAAACGCGTTGGCCCGGCACTATGAGGTCAAAGGGGGATTGCTGTCGAAATCGGCAACGGTCAAAGCCCTTTCCGGTGTGGATTTTGCCCTAGAGCCTGGCAAGACGCTGGCCATTGTAGGAGAGTCCGGGTGCGGTAAATCCACCCTCGCTCGCGTCGTAACGATGATTGAAGAGCCCACTTCTGGAACACTGACCATCGACGGCGTCGATATCACCCCGTCAAAATGGGCTGAGATGCGCGAAAACGTGCAGATCGTGTTTCAGGATCCCTATGGTTCGCTTAATCCGCGACAACGGATCGGTCAGATCCTTCAGGAACCTCTGATCATCAACCGGCCCGATATGACCGCTGCGGAACGGGAAACTCGCGCACGCGAAATGATTGATCTTGTCGGTCTGCGCCCCGAGCATTATGATCGCTACCCCCACATGTTTTCGGGCGGCCAACGGCAGCGGATTGCGATTGCCCGAGCCC
The DNA here is from genome assembly GCF_059610745.1 of Ruegeria sp. CDSC042. Taxonomy (NCBI): domain Bacteria; kingdom Pseudomonadati; phylum Pseudomonadota; class Alphaproteobacteria; order Rhodobacterales; family Roseobacteraceae; genus Ruegeria; species Ruegeria sp. CDSC042. The sequence continues at coordinate 206,383 of NZ_JBXWOF010000005.1, read as the reverse complement.
TGATGCTGAACCCCAAGGTTCTGGTTTTGGATGAACCGGTATCGGCGCTGGATGTTTCGATCCAGTCACAAATCCTGAACCTGCTGGTTGAACTGCAAGAGCGTCTGAACCTGGCCTACCTGTTCATCTCGCATGACCTGTCTGTGGTGAAGCATTTCGCTGATGACGTAATTGTCATGTATCTGGGACGCGCAGTCGAGAAAGCTCCGAAAGAACAGTTGTTCGCGGCGCCCCGGCATCCTTACTCCAAAGCGTTGTTGTCGACGACACCGCGTGCCGACCCCGAGGCGCGTAAGGAACGGATCAAGCTGGAAGGTGAGTTGCCCTCACCGATGAATATCCCCAAGGGATGTGCCTTTGCTCAGCGATGCTGGCTGGCAACTGACGAATGCCGTGCGGCACCACCCGATCTGCAAGGAACAACCCATCAGGCTGCATGCCTGCATCCGCTGGGTTAGGTTAGCTCTCGGAACTGCGCGTTGCGGTGACCATCGCAAGCAAATGGTCTTTTGTACGCCCAATATGTTGGGTCAACAGCGCGCAGGCTTCCTCAACTTGCCCATTCTCGGCCAGCGTCAGCAGTTGGCGATGGTCCTTTTTCGCGGGCTCGCGTTGTTCCATAACGCTCAGGTGCATACGGACATAGCGATCGGACTGTAGATTGATCCGTTGTAGTATATCATTGGTGATCCCACGGCCTGCTGCAGCGTAAAGCGCATTGTGGTATTCGTAGTTCAAACCACCCCACCGCCCGACATCATAGGCTTCGTAGGACGTTTCCATTTCTTCCAGAAACCTTTCGCATTCGGCAAAATTTGCTTCGGTCATCTGTGGAATTGCACGCCTGAACAGGTCGACCTCCAACATTATCCGCAGGTCAAATATCTCACCGATTTCTGACAGCGAATGTCTTGTCACCGCAGCGCCGCGATTGTTGGTCAGCTGCACAAGACCCTCTGCATCAAGCCGTTTTAACGCTTCTCGTATGGGCATGCGTGACACGTCATAGTCTTCTGCCAAGGCTTCTTGACGGATGGCTTCACCTTCTGCCATCTCACCGCTTAGAATACGCTCGCGCAGGTCATTTGTGATGACATCGGGCAAACTTTGCCTGGGAATTGCGCGGGTTCTTGGCATTGTTACAGTCTCTGCTGGTGTAATTTTGTATCCAAAATACAAAATAGACACCGATTTTCCAAGAGCCTTGCATTCACTAATGAATATAAAGTGTTGATTGATTTCAAGCCGCCTCGGCTGCCACAATAAAAATGGTCACGTTCTATAAGGATTAAACATGAAAGAGGATCGTATGGATAATCCGCGCTTTTTGCCAAAAGGCGCAATTTCCGTGGACGTTTCCTATGACGGGCCGCCCAAGGCCTTCTATTTTCTGCTTTTACCCAACACGACGATGCTGGCTTTCAGTGCCGCGATTGAGCCTCTGCGCATATCAAATCAACTGTCCAGAAAGCAGCTGTTCGAATGGTACGTGCTCTCCACCGACGGAGAACCCGTGACCTGTTCCAACGGCATACGTGTTCAGGCGGATCACTCGGTTCATGACCTGGAGAAGGGAGCGTTTGTCTTTGTGTGTTCCGGAACGCAACCGATGAGGTCTTTCAACACAAATGTCCTGAACTGGATTCGGCGCCAAAAGGCGCATGGATGTGAGTTCGGTGGGATTTGTACCGGTGCATTTGCCTTAGCAAAGGCGGGCGTGATCGGAACCAGAAACTTTACCGTCCATTGGGAAAACCGGCCTGGCTTTTGTGAGAACTTCCCAACAATGGAGCCGACCCAGAACCTCTATGAAATTGACGGGAAACTTAGAACATGCGGGGGCGGGCACGCCAGCACTGACATGATGCTTGAAGTTATCGAGGAATTGTTTGGAAACGCCTTGGCAAACAATGTTTCGGAAATGTGCCTGCACAGAAGGCTGGGAGAAGGCGGCAGCAAACAGGTATCGCCGGTTTCGGCGCTTTTGGGCACGCGAAATGCCAAATTGATCGAAGCGGTGCAAATCATGCGCGAAAATATTGAAACGCAGCTTAGCCTCGAGGCAATAGCGGATCAGGCGTCCCTGTCCCGGCGGCATATGGAGCGGCTGTTCAGGCAGCACACTAACATGTCGCCGGGACGGTTCTACAATGAACTCAGGCTGGACCGGGCTTTTGCCCTGTTGAATGAAACAAACCTGAGCGTTTCTGAGATAGCCTTTGCATCCGGGTTTTCCAGTACGGATAGGCTTTCTGTGCATTTCCGGAACCGATTCAGAATATCACCGCATAATTTCCGGCGATCCTGGTCCGAGGAAACCCACCCAGAATGACTGGATGAGCACCACTTGATAGGTCCCAGGGGCTATCCCTGTATGACGTTCTGACGTTGAACCCCCAGACCTTCGATCCCCAGTTCCATCTTGTCACCAGGTTTGAGGTAAACCTGCGGATTTTGCCCCAGACCCACACCGGGGGGTGTACCGGTCGAGATCACGTCGCCGGGTTGCAGTGACATGAACTGCGACAGGTGCGAGATCACCGCTGTGACACTGAAATGCATCGTTCTGGTCGAGCCATCCTGATACCGATGCCCGTTCACCTCAAGATACATTGGCAGGTCTTGGGGATCAGGGATTTCGTCCCGTGTTACCAGCCAGGGACCGATTGGGCCGAACGTATCTGCGGATTTACCTTTGACCCACTGACCTGAACGGTGCAGTTGAAAATCCCGTTCTGACAGGTCATTGATCACACAATATCCTGCCACATGGGCCAGTGCTTCATCCTCCGAGATGTATTTTGCTTCTTTTCCGATGACGACGCCCAGTTCCACCTCCCAGTCGGTCTTGACTGACCCGCGGGGGATTTCAACCGTGTCATCGGGGCCTATGATGGCGGATGTCGCTTTGAAAAAGACCACCGGCTCAGCAGGTAGGTCCATGCCGCTTTCGGCCGCGTGATCGGCAAAGTTTAAACCGATGCAGATGAACTTTCCGACACGTCCAACACAGGCGCCGATACGGCTGTCGGCATCGACAGGTGGCAGCGTTTCAAGATCCAGCGCGCGCAGCCGTACAAGGGTTTCATCGCTAAGCGCTTCCCCAGCAATATCGGCGACGATCCCCGACAGGTCCCGGATAGTGCCGTCTTTATCAACTATGCCCGGCTTTTCCGCGCCTGCTGGGCCGTATCGTAGCAATTTCATTTCACATTCCTCATTTGCTTCAGATCGTCCAGCCGCCATCAATGGCAAAGGGCTGTCCGGTTGTGTATTTGCTGGCATCGCTGGCCAGATAGAGCGCAAGTTCCGCGATCTCATCTGCGGTTCCGATGCGGCCCATGGGTTGCCGCGCAATAAAATCAGTCATTGCTTTCTCGTAATCCCCAGTTGCGCGCAACCGGTCGTGCAAGCTGGGGCTGTCGACAGTGCCGGGGCAGATCGCATTGCACCGGATGCCTTGTGTGACGAAATCGGCTGCGATCGATTTCGTCAGTCCGATTACGGCGGCTTTCGAGGCGCAGTATGCAAACCTGTTTGGAACGCCCTTCAACGAAGAGGCGACCGAAGACATGTTGATGATAGACCCGCCACCATGTTCCAGCATGGTTGGCAGGGCACATTGGATCAGCTGGTACATCGATTTGACGTTCAGCTCAAAACTGAAATCCCAGTCACGTTCATCACATTCCAGAATGGACCCGCCAGCCACATATCCTGCGCAGTTGAACAAAACATCCAACGGGGGCGTGTCCGCGACGAAGGCCTGCAATGCCGCCGCATCGGTTACGTCAAGTTTTACCGACGTAACGCCTTGGATATTCTGCAACTCTGCCAGAGAGGTATCATTGATGTCGCTGGCAAAAACCTGTGCACCTTCGGCGGCGAACAATTCGGCTGTTGCACGCCCTATGCCCTGTCCCGCAGCGGTGATCAGAGCAGTTTTTCCAGCCAGACGGCCAAGGTTTTCGGATGATGTCATCATCTATTTCACTCTCCTTCTAAAATCCAAGCTTCGGGGAACCACGACGGCAAAATCCCATCGGCATACAGCCTCGGAAAGATCAATCTAGTTCCTGAGGTCATAGGCCTGGGCAGCATTACCGCCCCGTATCGCCTGATGCTCGTGTGGTGACAGACCGGTTAACAGCGTATCGGTCGCCTCGAGCCATCGTTCATAACTGCTGTTTAATGTGCAAACCGGCCAGTCGCTGCCCCAGATCAGGCGATAGGGCCCGAATGTGTTCAGCAGGTGATCCACATAAGGCTTCAAGTCTTCTACCGTCCAATTCGCCCCGGCCTCGGTCACCAACCCGGAAAGTTTGCACCAGGCATTTGTATTTCGGGCCAATGTCGACATGTCTTCTTGCCAACCCTCCATGACTCCCTCCCGGATCAGGGGCTTGGCACCGTGATCAATTACCGTACGCATATGTGGGTGCCGTTCCAGCAGCTGTTGAAGCGGCCCCAGATGTCGCGGCAGGGTCAGCGCATCAAAGGTAAGGTTTGCCTGTTGCAGAGAGTCAAAAGCCGGTGTCAGCCCATCCCTGAGCATCCATAATGGGTCGGGAATGTCCTGAACCATGGGGCGCAAACCGACAAAAACCGGGTGGGCAGCCAGTCGTGCGATTTGTTCCGGTGCGTCGGCGGCCTCAAAATCAACCCATCCGACAACGCCTTTTATGAACGGGGCCTGCTCGGCGAGTGACAGCAGATACTCGGTCTCAGCAGCTGTCGGCGCAGCCTGTACTAAGACCGTACCGTCAATTCCCGCTCCTTTCAGCAATGGGGCCAGATCCGCGGGCGCGAAATCCGCGTAAATCGGCCCCAGATCCGGTGTCAGCCAGCCATAGTCTTCGCGCGCCAATGTCCAAAAATGCTGATGGGCGTCGATCTTCATCCAAGAACACCCTTTTTCAGGATGATGTTGCCATACAGCCGACGTTCGCCGGTTTGCACGATCGAAAAAGCTGTGGCCGCCCGGTCGTAAAAGGCGAAACGTTCAAGGCCCTGTATCGTGGCCGGGTGGTCCGCTATTTCGCTGATAATGGTCTGAAAATCGGCGATGGCCTCAGGTATAGCATCCGGATCGCCAACAACCTGCATGGTCAGGGCCGGGTCAGGGACAAATGTGTCCAACGGCATGACAGACAAAATAGCTCTTAGGATTTCGCTGGCGCTTGACCCGTCGGCACGTATGCAGCCCGGCCCAGAGCTGGAGCCGGGGAAATTCGCATCCGCAATCACGATTTCATCGCCATGCCCCATAGCGCGCAGGGTGTACAACAGGTCAGGCGACAGGATGGGATCAATATTACGCAGCATAGGCAGCCTCTCCGGGAAGGGGGGCGTCGGAACGGATCAATCCTTCCGAACACAGATCAGACCAAAGCGCAGCGGGGATTTGACGTTCGAGCAGGGCCGCATTGGCCTGCACCTCGGCAGCATTCACCGCGCCGGGGACAACGGTTTTGACGCAGGGATGGCCAAGGACAAATTGTAAGGCAGCAGCGATCAGTGGTGTATCATGGGCTGAGCAAACAGCCTCGATCTGGCGAACTCGGGCAAGGATGTCTTCGGGTGCATCAGCATAATTGTATTTCGCACCGGGAACAGCGCCGGTTGCGAGGATACCCGAGTTGTACGGCCCGCCAAGAATTATGCCCACGTCCCGCTTTTCGCAAAGGGGTAGAAAGCTGTCTAAAGCGTCTTGTTCCAACAGGGTATAACGGCCTGCCAGAAGAAACCCGTCAAAGTCGCCCAAGCCCAATAATCTTTCGCAGACCTGCCATTCATTTACACCGGCTCCAATGGCTGCGATTTCACCGGCGTCACGAAGTTCGACCAGAGCTTTGTATCCGCCGCCATCGAACAGTTCCCGGATCTTGGCATCAGATGCCTCCTGACTACCCTGACTGAACGCACAGACGTCATGCACAAGCAGGATATCGGCGCATGAGACACCCAACCGGTCGCGGCTGGCGTCGTAGGATCGCATGACCCCGTCATAGGTATAGTCGAAAACGATACGTTTCTGCGGCACATCAACAAAGGCTTCGGGTGTGACCTGATGCGGTGCGCAATCCAGCAGCAGACGCCCGATCTTGGTCGAAAGTTGAATCTCTTCGCGTCCGAACCGGGCAATAGCCTGGCCAAATCGTTGCTCGGAGCGGCCCAACCCATATTGCGGTGCGGTGTCAAAAAATCGGATACCCAAATCAAAGGCTGCCTGTAGCGCAGCCTGCGCATCCTCATCTGATACTTTGCGATAGAGATTCCCCAAAGGCGCGCCACCAAAACCCATCCGAGTCAGCGGAACGGGTCGCGCCGTGCGGCCATTTAGAAGCTCTGTTGCGGTAACTGTCATCCTGCCTCGCGTATTGGATGAGGGGAGTCCGTGAAAAGGTGGGACTGTTCCTGCTGCAAGCGTTGAATCCGAGGCATCAACTGCCCAAGATGACGTTGCATGGCGTCCTGTGCAGCTTTTTCATCTCTCTCAAGAATCGCGTTGAAAATGGCGCGGTGTTCGGCCAGCGTTTCCACCACCCGGCCCGGGGTGGGCAGCAGCAGCATTCGCGCTCTGGTCACTTGCAATGAAACGGTTTGCGCGACGTCGCTTAACCTGTTGAATCCTGTGAATTTCATTAGCAAGCCGTGGAATTCTTCATCCGCCTCGTAAAAGCCGGGGACATCTTCATCTTCGATCAGCAGCTCTTGCAGACGCATGTTGCGGCCCAGTATCTTGCGCTGATCCTCGGTCAAATCGCGCGCGACTTTGGCGACCGTCGCAAGTTCAAGTGCTTCACGCAGGAACATGCCCTCGCGAATTTCGGACATCGAGAAATAGGATACGCGCGTGCCGGATTGGGGCACGACATCCACCAGACCCTCGGAAGCAAGTCGGGCAATCGCCTCGGTCACGGGCGCACGCGAAACGCCAAGGCGTTCGCATATCGGCGCCTTCCTGAGGTTGTCGCCCGGCGCGAAGTCCAGCGACAGGATTGCATGCTTGATTGAGAGGTAAACGCGCTGAGACAAAGAGCCCTCAGACGTAGAAATATCGCGCAGGTGCAGAGCGTTTATGTCCTGTGGTTTATTCATATTTAGTGACCTAGCATACTAACATGTTAGTTGACAAGTGCGTGCCCGACGATTAGCAGTCGGGATCAGCAAACAGGAAAATGATGCAACCAGATCAGAAAATAAAGGCTTCTCAGCCCGCAGCGCGCGATACAGTCAGGTTGAACCCGGACGACAATATCGTCATTGCACTCCGAGATCTGAAGATCGGCACGCAGCCTTCCGGGCTGAATGTCCCGCTTCGGGATCAGGTTCTGCGTGGGCACAAGATTGCTATTACCCCAATTTCTGCCGGAAAAAACGTCATTCGCTATGGTCAGATCATTGGTCAGGCAAAGGCAGATATCGCAGCCGGAGATCACGTCCATGTCCACAATCTTGGTATGGGGGCCCATCAGCAGGACTATGCCCATGCGACCGCAAATACTCCTTTGCCGCATATCGACGAAGAGCGGAGTTTTCTTGGGTATCACCGGTCCGATGGGAAGGTTGGCACGCGCAATTATATCGGAATTCTGACGACGGTGAATTGTTCGGGTTCAGTAGCCCGGTTCATCGCCGAAGCGGCCTCAAAAAGCGGGTTGCTTGATCCATATCCCAACGTGGACGGGGTGGTGCCCATCGTGCATGGCACGGGCTGCGGTATGTCGTCCAAGGATGACGGCTATGCTACGTTGATGCGCACCCTGGCCGGGTACGCCCAGCACCCGAACTTTGCCGGCATTCTGCTGATTGGGCTGGGATGTGAGGTCATGCAAGTGGCCAGTCTGGTTGATGGCCGCCCCATCCGCGAGGACGGTGCCTTGCGCTATATGACCATCCAAAACGAAGGCGGTACGCGCCGCACGATCGAGCGCGGGCTTGCCGAGCTGGAGGGGATCGCGCGGCTGGCCAATCATGCGGTGCGCAAGCCCGCTCCGATCAGTGCGATTACGGTCGGGATGCAATGCGGTGGCTCGGATGGTTATTCCGGCATCACTGCCAATCCAGCGCTTGGATATGCCTCTGATCTGCTTGTGCGCCATGGCGGAACGACAATCCTATCGGAAACCTCTGAAATTTATGGCGCCGAGCATCTTTTGACCCGGCGCGCAGAAACGCCGGAAATCGGCAAAAAACTGATCGACCGTATTCATTGGTGGGAAGATTACACCAAGCGCAATGGCGGCGAGATGGACAACAATCCAAGCCCCGGAAACAAGCGCGGTGGACTGACGACCATTCTTGAAAAGTCTCTGGGTGCGGTGGCCAAGGGGGGCACGGCCCCGATGCGCGACGTCTACAGATTTGGTGAAATTATCGACAAAAAGGGCTTTGTCTTCATGGACAGCCCCGGGTTCGATCCTTGCTCAGTCACGGGTCAGGTAGCAGCGGGTGCCAATTTGATCGTGTTCACCACGGGCAGGGGGTCGGTCTCCGGATATCAACCCACGCCCTGCATCAAGCTGGCAACAAATTCGGAAATGTACGCCCGCATGTCCGAAGACATGGATCTGAATTGCGGCGACATCGTCACTGACGGGGTCAGTATCGAGGCCAAGGGCGAAGAGTTGTTCGAAATGTTGATCCGTGTCGCATCGGGCGAACAAACAAAAAGCGAAGAGCTTGGTTTTGGGGGCGTTGAATTTGTCCCCTGGCAAATCGGCGCTGTTATGTAGCCGCAGGTTCGTCTGGGGTAGGGGCAAAATGGGAGGAGAGATGGAAAAACTGGTCGAAATGACGGGGATCGAAAAGTATTTCCCCGGTGTGCACGCGCTGAAATCCGTGCAGTTCGATCTGTTTTCGGGCGAAGTCCACGCGCTTATGGGGGAAAACGGGGCGGGTAAGAGTACGTTGATGAAAATCCTGTCCGGGATCTATCAGCGCGATGGCGGCGACTTGGCCATTCAAGGCAAATCAGCCAGTCCCACATCCCCGCGTGAGGCTCAGAACCTCGGGATCGGGATCATCCATCAGGAACTGAGTCTGATGAACGATCTGACCGTAGCGCAGAACATCTTTATCGGACGCGAGCCCCGGAAACGTTTTGGTCGCCTGGACGAGGCTGCGCTGAACGCTCAAACCGCCGAAATCTTCGGGGCGATGAACCTGAATCTCGATCCCAAAGCGCTGGTCGGCGGGTTGACCATTGCCAAGCAGCAGATGGTCGAAATTGCCAAGGCGCTGTCCTATCGGTCCAAGGTTCTGGTCATGGACGAACCGACCGCGGCCCTGAACGACGCCGAGATTGCCGAGCTGTTCGTCATCATCCGCCGCCTGAGGGCCGAGGGGGTGGGGATTGTCTATATCAGCCACAAAATGGACGAGCTGAAACAAATCGCCGACCGTGTGACTGTCATGCGCGACGGTGAATATGTTGGCACTGTCGGTGCCAGTGACACGCCGATCAGCAAGATCATTGCGATGATGGTTGGGCGCGAAGTATCCGAAGACCCTCTGGATGTGCCGGACCTGAGCGATGCCGAGGTTTCTCTGGACGTCGCAGGACTGTCGCGAGGCACGGATCTGAAAGATGTCAGCTTTTCGGTCCGGAAGGGTGAAATCTTGGGGTTTGCTGGGCTGATGGGGGCAGGGCGGACCGAAGTTGCGCGGGCAATCTTTGGGGCTGACACTATCGATGGCGGTGAAATCCGGGTACATGGGCAGATCGTGTCCATCCGTTCCCCTGTGGATGCCGTGCGGGCCGGGATCGGGTACCTGTCCGAGGATCGCAAGCATTTCGGCCTCGCCACGGGAATGAACGTCCGCGACAATATCGCTCTGGCTTCGATGGATAGGTTTACCAGTGCCACCGGTGTTCTGAACGATAGCAAAATCAGCACTACGGCCAAAGGCTATATCGCCCAGCTTGGCATTCGCACACCCTCGGATGTGCAAGAAGTGCGCCTGTTGTCCGGCGGCAATCAGCAAAAGGTAGTCATCGCAAAATGGCTTTTGCGAGATTGCGACATCCTGATCTTTGACGAACCCACGCGCGGTATTGATGTCGGTGCAAAATCGGAAATCTACAAACTGCTCGAAGAGCTGGCCGCGCAGGGAAAGACGATTATCGTGATCTCATCCGAATTGCCGGAAATCATGCGCCTCAGCCACCGCATCGCCGTCATGTGCGAAGGCCGGCTGACCGGAATTCTGCCCGGCGGAAACAACACCACTCAGGAAGACATCATGCATCTGGCCACCCAACGCACGGCGGCGATGCAGGTCACAGGGACAGCAACATGACCACAGCAACGGAAATAGACAAGAAAAAGCCCCTGGCGGGCCTGTCGGAAAGCGGCGCGTATCAAAAGCTGCTGGCCTTTGCCAGTCTCATCGCCCTGTTGATCGGCTTTTCGATCGCATCGCCGAACTTCATGCAAACCTCGAACATGATTGCCATTCTGCAGGCAACTTCGGTCAACGGCGTACTGGCCGTTGCCGCAACTCTGGTGATCATCACGGGCGGAATCGACCTGTCGGTTGGCACTTTGATGACCTTCTGCGCCGTGATTGCGGGCGTAGCCCTGACTTATCTCGGCATGCCCCTGCTTTTGGGTGCTGCTGCAGCCATTGCAGCGGGTGCGTTTTGTGGTCTGTGTTCGGGCACATTTGTGGCCAAAATGAAAATCCCGCCCTTCATCGCGACGCTGGGCATGATGCTGATCCTCAAGGGTCTATCGCTGGTTATCTCGGGCACACGACCGATCTATTTCAATGACACGCCTGGTTTCGATCAGATCTCGCGCGGGTCTCTGATTGGAGAAATCGTCCCCTCGGTACCTATCCCGAACGGCGTGCTGATCTTGTTTTTGGTCGCGATTGCAGCATCCTATATCCTCAGCCGCACTGTTTTGGGCCGCTATACGTTCGCTTTGGGATCAAACGAAGAGGCGGTCCGCTTGTCGGGTGTCAACACCGACGCCTGGAAGATGCGAATCTACGCGCTGGCCGGGGGAATTTGCGGCATCGGCGGCATCCTGATCGCCTCGCGCCTGAACTCGGCACAACCCGCTTTGGGGCTGGGATACGAACTTGAGGCCATCGCGGCTGTGGTCATTGGCGGAACCTCTCTGTCCGGCGGGCGCGGCACGATCCTGGGAACGCTCATCGGCGCGCTTATCATGGCTGTCCTGACCAATGGGCTGCGCGTTCTGTCTGTCGCGCAGGAATGGCAGACCGTTGTCACCGGCGCGATCATCATTCTGGCCGTCTATGCCGACATGGCGCGGCGCAAAAAGACCGGGTGAACAATTTTTAGGACCAAAGAAGATAACGACCAACTGGAGGAGAATATCATGTTAACACGTCGTTTCGTTCTGGGGGTGCTCAGCGCAGCCACCCTCGCAGCTCCGGCCTCGATGGCCATGGCGGAAGAAATCTATATTCCGCTGGTATCCAAAGGGTTCCAGCACCAATTCTGGCAGGCGGTAAAGCAGGGCGCCGAACAGGCAGCCGAAGAGTTTGACGTCACAATCACATTCGAAGGACCGGACAACGAAACGATGGTCGACCGTCAGATCGACATGCTGGCCGCAGCACTGGCAAACAATCCAAAAGCCATCGGCTTTGCCGCACTCGACAGTCAGGCCGCCATTCCGTTGCTGAAGCAGGCAAATGACAAGGGTATCCCGATCATCGCTTTTGACAGCGGTGTCGACAGTGATATTCCTGTTTCTACTGCCACAACCGACAACCTAGCTGCAGCGGGGCTTGCCGCTGACAAAATGGCCGAAAAGATTGGTGGAAAAGGCAAAGTTGCAGTGGTAGCCCACGACCAGACCAGCCGCACTGGCATTGACCGCCGCGATGGATTTGTGAACCGCATTGCGGAAAAATACCCTGATATCGAGGTTGTCACCGTTCAGTACGGGCAGGGAGACCATCTGAAATCAACCGAGGTGACAAAAGCGATCCTCACTGCAAACCCCGATCTGGATGGTATTTTCGGCACCAATGAAGGCTCTGCCATTGGTGTCGTGAACGGGGTTCAGGAATTGGGCACCGAGGGCCTTGTCATCATTGGCTATGACAGCGGCAAAGCCCAAAAAGACGCGATCAAAAGTGGTCTGATGACCGGGGCAATCACCCAGAACCCGGTTGGTATCGGCTATGAAACGGTCAAGGCGGCCGTCGCGGCGATGAAAGGCGAAGAAGTCCCGGCCTTAATCGACACAGGCTTTTACTATTACGATGCTTCCAATATTGACGATCCGAAGATCGCGGCAGTTCTTTACGACTAAGAGCCTGACAGCTTAATACGGACCGGTTCGCCCGATCGGCGGGCCGGTATTTTTGTTTTACTGGGTTGCAACAATCATCTTTTCTGTTTGTGGCGTTTTCATGCTATCCTCTACGGGTTATTTTTTTGATGTTTATTGAAGGTTGAAATTCCGGTGAAAAAAAAGCCCAGCAACAAGACCTATGTCCTGCGTCCTCTGGAAAAATCCGATCTTGAGACAATTCTGCCCTGGTTTCAAAATGTAGAGGATTTAGCCAAATTCGAACGCGTGTCCCGCATCCCTCTTAATCTTGCACAGACAGAGGAAAGCTGGAGCGACATGTTCACCGGCTCAGCCATCGGCCGCAGGTGTTGGTTCGTTGTTGAGAATTCGGCGGGAAAACTGGTCGGCATGAGCGGCCTCGAGGGGATATCGCCGATCAATCGCGATGCTGTCGTTGCGATGTTCGTCGATCATTCGGTGCGCCGCCATGGGGTTGGTATCAGAGCGACGGCTTTGGTCGCCGATTTCGCCTTTCGACAACTGGGGCTGAACCGGCTGACGTCGTATTATAGGGCGGATAATGTCAGCAGCAGAGACTTGGTTGCCAGACTGGGGTGCCAGATCGAGGGGTCGATGCGTCAGGCCTGGTTTGCAGATGGTCAGTTTCACGATATGGTTGTGGTCGGGTTGCTGAGCAGCGATTGGTTCGAAAACCGAAATTCACTGGCGAAAGAATTGGGCGGTGAAACCATCGTTAAGCTTGGCAATAATGCCTCGGATTGCTGGTGTTGGCCCCCGCAAGAGACTGGGTCGGACTAAGAGACGTTATTACCAATCATTTCAAATCTTTTTTTGTTATACAAAAGTTAGGGTTCGTTCAGAACTCAGGAATCGAGTACCGCCAGTGAATACAGTTAACCCGAATTCATCAATCACTCAGAAGCTGGGTGCAGTCTTATTTGCAGATGTCGTCGGCTATTCTCGCCTGATGAGTGAGAACGAACTCGACACCTACAACGCTTTGAAGACACTTCTATCGCAGATCGAAGCCGCATGTGCCCGTTATCAGGGGCGTGTTGTCGAAGTGCGCGGTGACGGCATCCTGGCCCTGTTTGAAACAGCGACCAGCGCGGTCGAATTTGGTGTTGAGCTGCACCAAATTTCTGCCCAGCACAACGATTCAGGATCAGATCAACAGCAAATCAAGTTTCGCGTTGGCATCCATCTTGGAGAGATCCTGATAGATGAGCGTGGAATTCATGGCGACAACGTCAACATTGCAGCGCGATTGCAAGAAATTGCGGAACCCGAGAGGGTCTATGTCAGCTCTGCGGTGTATGATCAGGTTTGTAACCGGTTGCGGTATGGGTACGAATTTCTCGGTCCGCAGCATCTGAAGAACATTCTTTCGCCGGTTTCTACCTACTGTGTCCGCAGCGAAGTTGCCGGTGCTACTTTGGCGGGCACCATGCGTCCCGACGCTATTGTCGATCTGTTGGAACGCCCGGACACTCCGTCGGTCGCTGTGCTACCGTTCAGCATCAGCGGCGGGGATGAGTCTGACGGCTGGATTGCCGATGGTCTGACCGACGACATCATTCTGAACCTTTCCAAATTCAGAAACCTTTTCGTCATCGCCCGAAACTCATCATTCTTCTTCAGGGCGCAGTCCATGCCACCGAAGGAAGCCGCAAGAAAGCTGAATGTCCGGTATATCGCCCGTGGCAGTGTGCGTCGCTCTTCCAGTCGAATCCGCATTACTGCGGAACTGGTCGATGCAAACACTGAACGCACGATTTGGGGTGAGCGATTTGATCGAAACATTGACGATATATTTGATATTCTGGACGAGGTGACTGAATGTATCGTCGCGGCCACGGCCGTAATGATCGAATCCCATGAGCGCCAAGTTATGGTTCAGGCCGTTCCTTCAGATCTGGAGGCATATGGCTCTGTCCTGCAGGGGCAGCAGCACATCTTCAAATACACGCGCAACGACAACCGCAAGGCACAGAACTTCTATCAATCTGCGCTGGAACGGGATGGCAACTATGCCCGTGCCGCCGCCGCCTTATCCCGAACGTTGAATCTGGATTGGCGATACTCGTGGACCGAAGATCCAGGCAGTGCTTTCGAGCAGGCGCTGTCTTTGGCACAGCGGTCGATCGAATTGGACCCAACAGACGCACGGGGATTTGGCGAGCTGGGATTTGTCCACCTGTATCGCAAGGAACATAGTGCGGCGCTTCAGTCTTACCAACGTGCTTTGGCTCTTAACCCCAATGATGCGGATATGCATTCGGATTTCGCCGATGCGCTTGCACATTCAGGGGAAAATGAGACTGCCATCACGCATCTGCAACAGGCCATGCGTCTGAACCCGTACTTTCCGGATCAGTATCTCTGGCACCTCGGCGGCGCCTATTACAATCTCAGGCGCTATGAAGATGTTATCGAAACCGTCAACAAGATGAACAATCCGACCGAGGGTCAACGGATGCTGGCCGCCAGCCATGCGCAGCTGGGCAACATGGATATGGCACGTATGATTGCTGAAAAGCACCGCGCCGCACACCCGAACTTTTCTTTGTCACGCTGGGCCAAGGTGCTGCCCGACCGTCTGGAAGACGACACGCAGCACTTTGTCGAAGGGCTGAAAAAAGCGGGATTTTAGAACGGAAAAAGGCGCGAGAACCCGCGCCTTCTTTGCTGACTTTGTCCGAAGATCAGTCGCCGCCGCGTACTTTGGCTCCGCTAACCTTGGCGCCACTGACCTTGGCTCCGCTGACTTTCGCGCCACTGACCTTGGCGCCACTTACCTTGGCACCGCTGACCTTTGCACCGCTGATAGCAGGGCTGTCAAAGCCAAAATAGAGGTCTAGAAGAACCTGTTCGAACTGGCCTGTCGTGACATCCATTCGCATGGTCTGATCGGACTTATCATAACTCCAGAACTTGATACCGTCAGCGACCTGATAGTCCGCCGCCGCAACACCGCCGATCGAAGGATCCGTGGGCGCGCGCGAGGCCTGGTTTGGTGGCTCGCCCTTCTTGGCGACGTCTTGACCATTGCCGTGAACCAGGAAAATCACCGGCTCGGGCAGGTCGTAGTAGGTGCCTTCATAGGCAAACCCGTAAATCTTGGCAAATTTTGCTTCGTCATTTCCTGAACTCGCGAGTTGCTCATCAAGATGTTTGTTGTTGCCTTTGCCTCTGCTTTTCTTTTTCGCAGGGTCGTAATCCAAATCGTCGATAACTCTGCCGTAAATCAACACTTCCGAAAAACTGAGCAAGGATTCCGCCATAAACTCATCTCCCAAATATGGGTTCATCACCCGAACCCCCTTCGATTAAATCCCGAGGATGACCGCATCGGTGTCTCCTCAAAAATCACCCCGCCTCTAAATGCCATAAATCTGCCGAAAAAAAAAGAATTTTGCTGTCATCAGTCTGGAACCTGCGTGCGGACGGAGTGTGCGTGACTGTCTTCATCGGGGTCCGGCAGCCGCGGACCGGCAGTTGCCACCCCGATATCACGCATCCGAAAGTTTCCTTCGATGATCCGACGGAAGGCACCCGCGGTAATTTCCTGATCCACCGCCAGCATGGCCTTTTCGACACCGAAATAGCTGAGCATATCGGCGTCCAACATGCTCCAGGCGTCGGCCAGATAGGTGCCCAGGAAATCGCGCGCCTCAAGAAGTGCTACGCGGAATCCATCAGGGTTTTCGGCATATCGCTTGTCAAAAATACCCTGCATGACCGCGCTGTAATCGGGTGAATCCTCTAGCTGATCGGACAGGTCTTCCTCGGCCTGTGTGATAAGGTCATGAACCAACAGGCGCTCATGATAGATGTCCACCAAAATGTCGAACATTGCACCTGTCAGTGGCTCGGAAAGTGCATGTTCACTGGACCATCCGGCAGCGAATTCCGATAGTGACCGGTTGTTTGCGGCCGTTCTGATCTGTGCATTTTCCGAAAGCTCGGCAAAGCGATTCAGTCGGTTGAAGCTGTAGAGATTGCCTTTGGTGTTTTCCAACAGCGCCTCTACCACCGAGCCAAAATGCAAAGAGGCCAGAAGCGCCACCATATCGGCGGCGGATTCATGGAACCCGTAATACTCGCCCGAAACATCTCCGTCGGTGGGCATGCCCACGACGCTGTAAATGATTGAGTGGCCGATTTCATGTGCGACCACGTCGAAATTCAGGCTGTAGGGGCGATATTCGTCCCCGTGTTCGTGGGTGCCCCCGGTTTCAAGGAAACCCCAACCGATATGCGCATTGTCCAAGCTTGGCAGCAGCGACAGTTCCAGCCGGTCAAAATCGCGGGCGAAATGCCATGGGATTGGTCGGTCAAAATAGCCCTGCCAGACGTCCATCGTGAAATGCGCCGAGCCAAACAGATGCGCTGCCTCAAAAGCCGGGTCCGACGGGCCAATATGGATAAAGTTACCGAACTCATCAGGCATTGCAGGGGGATGGATATATCCGTTCCAGGGCGGCAGATACATTCCCGGACCATCCGGTCCGGGCACGATGGCCCCATAGGGTGTAGTCTTTCCGACAGGGTTAACCGTGTACATGCGCGGACCCGATGGACCTGGGCCGATACTGCCCTGCGGGGCCGATATTTCGACTAGCTCAAGCTGTGGGTCCTCTTCCAGAAAAGGGGATTGCGGATACAGCAGAAATCGCGTTCCAGGCTCTTCTTTATCAAGGTGATCTGGTAAGTTCACAATACCCCCCTTTCAGGCCACGCCTCGGTTCCGCCTTGGGCGGCTAGTCAACGGTACTATTTAATCCGGCATCCGCGTGACAAAACAAATACTCTGCTTCTATCAAATCAAAAAATGCTTCCCGCCCGGCCAATCCAAGTGAAACTGCATATGATTCAAGATCATCCGGCACTGGTTGGTCAAGCTGTGTTTCAAAATACCACATAACCATAGGTAGGCGCCCGCTTGCGGGACCGCCTCGGGCAGTCATTGATTCAGCTCCCCTTTGTGCCTTGCGATGGGCACGATCCCGCAATTCGGCATAGCTCCCGTCACGGCGCAACTCGCGCAAAAGCGATGAGTCAAGGACCGAAGCCCGAGAGGTAATGTGGCCATGCACCCGAGCGGCATCGGCCAGCATCGCCTCGTATTCCTCGACACTCAGATCATTCTCGTCCAGCCATGCCATCAAAGCGGCGCGGCGCGACAGGCCGGCTTTTTGCCGGTGCGCATCCATTTGTGCCATCAGGGCAGGGCGGTCAGGCTCTTCATCCCGCCGATCAGCCTCTTCCCGCGCCAGCAGAGTCAGCGCGGCCCGTTCACGCAGCCGCGTATACATGTCCGGGTTCAGCCTGACTTCGTCGATAACCGCCTGATCGGCCTTCTGATCGGCATCCACTCGGGCACGCAGCCCTTTCCACATCAGCGTTTCTTCGGTCGGTTGCTGCGTCGCCGGGAAGGGAAGGTCGTTTGCCAGATCTTCGGCCATACGCCCAAGCATCTCAACGGCATCACGCGCTTTTGCATCGACCTTGCCGTTTGGCAGCCAGTCCACAAAACTCTGGATATCAGAAAGCCCGTTCAACGCGTCAATTATGTTGGGCCAACTGCGCTGACGATAGTTCATGCCTTTGGCAATCCGCAGAACCTCTGCGGCACGTTCAGCGACCAACATGCCTAGATTTTGCGCCTCCTCAACCGTTGCTCGGACCGAGACCATGGGCTCGCTCAATGGCAAATAGCCCAATTCTGCTGGGCTGTGCAGGACCGCAACTTCGTCGTCATCCTGCAGGGTTCGGCTGTAGAAATCCTCAAAGATTCGACCCACGCCGATCATACCGAAATCAGCCAACTCTGCCGCGCGCAAAGCACCCATGCTGGCACTGCCATAAACGGGGATTCCCTGATCCATCGCCCAAAGAATCTCTTTATGCCAGACCGACGGGACGCCCTCAAAAAAGCCGTCTATTATCCCGATCGCACGCGGACGATCACGTGCCACGCGATATACGTCCCCCTGCCGGACCGGGGGCAAGATCACAGGGTCCAAGCATTGGGCCACAGCATCGGCTGTCAACGTCGGGCCCACAAAAATAACGACACTCATCCGTATGTTTCCATTACACGCTGCGCGCGTTCCCCGGCGATATAATCGGCGTCGTCATGAGGCGCTTCAAGCCCAGGTATGACAGCTCGGACAACGGCGATCTCATATTCCGGGCGCGATAGATCGACCGTGATCACCTGCGAAATACCTACAGTTTCGAGGCGGGTAGTCAGCAAGTTCAAATCCTCTTGGAATGATCCGGTGGCATATGTCGGAGCATTCGAAAAATCCTGCGTCGCGTCCGAGCTATCAATCTGATTGCGAATATAGGCACATCTTTCGGTCTGCGCCTGGTCAGTAAACTCTTCTGGGTCCAGATCATCACGCGCGCCAGAGATATAGGTGAGGCGGGTTTGTGCCGCTTCGGTCAGGGCCCGCAACAAAGCAATGGCGCGATCTGGATGGCAGCCATCACCGATACCGATGTGGCCGTTCTGCCCGTCCGGCTCGCAGATCGTACAGCGGAAACAGGCGATTCCGATGTCCGAGGTGGTGTCCCAGATGCCCAGGGTCAGGCCCGCCGCTTCAATCATGCTTATTGCGTCCTTGCACCTGTCATCATCTATAGTGTCTGGGTGGATCCGTGCTGGCGCGGACTGAAATTGCCACAGTGTGGTGGCATCGCGTTCGATGAGTTCAAAGATCGCATGGCAACTGGCTTCAAACAGGTTGTTGCCGGATGCCAAACCGTTTGTCGTTCTGGGAAAAGCAACCTGCCCACCCATCGGCAAAGACGTATAATCGGTATCGACCATCTCCATTGGAACCCAACGGGCGCAAGCGGAATTCAAATCCCGACCCTCTACCCACAATCTGTTCGCATCAGGATCAAATCGGCCACCAGTCACCCGAGGTAGCTTATCAACATCCACCACCGGCGCATCGCGCGCTATATCGGTAAATCGTGCCAGACGCTGAGGCGCCGTTACCCGTTCCGCGTGCCAGCTTTCGATCGCTTCCATAACCCCCGACGCTTGCGCGGCCGGGACTGACAATCCCTTGCCGAGCGACACCGAAACCGATCGGGAATTCGGGCGCGCAACCATGACCGTGGGCAATCCGATACGATCCAGGCCGGTTAAGTTCGCAATTCGCGTAATGCCCATTTCACGCAAATAGGGCGTTACGATTTCCAATGTTTGGCTGGGGCTTCGCAGGCGATGAGTATCAAGCACATATTGCTTTTCCGATACGTCAGACATGATGCAACCTTGCCAAAAACAAAAGAAATTGGCCACCAGGCGAAAATACATGCCGGTGACCGGATCAGCTCAGGATGGGGGATGATTTCATATGGGTCAACTCTGCCGCCCATAATTGTCTCAACACGACAATCTACTTGCTGGACAATGATAAGCGCGGGCTGAACCAACTGTGTCCAGCAGCCAGCACCTAGAATCGAATTGCAGCAACGATATTCAAAGGATGTCGCACTATTTTAACATAATCTTCATTCTGCGATATTTATTGCGCGACCGGAAACCCAAAATGTCTCGAAAAGCTGTCAGAAGCGCGCCTTCTTTCGTGCG
This sequence comes from Ruegeria sp. CDSC042, assembly GCF_059610745.1. Lineage (NCBI taxonomy): Bacteria > Pseudomonadati > Pseudomonadota > Alphaproteobacteria > Rhodobacterales > Roseobacteraceae > Ruegeria > Ruegeria sp. CDSC042. The sequence continues at coordinate 186,463 of NZ_JBXWOF010000005.1, read as the reverse complement.
AAGGTCTCAGGGCAATCGGGAAAGTTGCTCTATTGAGTCTAATTTATAAAATATAATCAATGCAATACACTGAACTATGGTGCGGGTGGAGGGACTTGAACCCCCACGCCTTGCGGCGCCAGAACCTAAATCTGGTGCGTCTACCAATTTCGCCACACCCGCACGACCAGCAGCAGCTGCCGGAATGCCGCTCAATAGCAAAGCTTTTGAACGAGTGCGAGAGGGAAATTGTAGTTTACACGAAGAATATTGATGCCCGTTTCAGAACAAACCCAACCTCTGCTCAGAGGCACCACACAACCCGAAAACATATGAAAGACCGCACGACCACACCGACCGGAAAGGCCAATGGGCTTGCAGCTGACCAAGCTTTGCCTGACGCCGCCTAAAACAGAAATCTCGTAGACCAGGCAGACCCAAAAAAGACTTTGTGAAACATAGCGTCCTGTTAAAATTCACCATTGATGAACCTGCCAAATTTAAACACCCTCACGTTGTGCCGTGTTGTTGTTGCCTTTCCCGAAAGCGCACTTTGTTTGGGCGATGGATTCTGTCTCATGACAAGATTTTGCCAAATATGGAGCTGACCGCATGTATGTAAAACTATAATTTAATAAATAGTTACACCCCATTTAGGGGTCAGTTATCAAATTCGGCTCGCTGTGAACTTCAGCTGATATGCTCATATTTTTATACGCTTTTTAGTTTAGTAGTGGGCCCGGGCAAGTCCGCAGCCATACTTGCGCCACAATTCAAACGCCAAAAAATCTTATTCGCGTCAAAATAAGACCGCCTTGCCAGTAGTTGATGGGTGGAAAGGAGTTAATGAGTCTTTTGCCTTCGGGCGTCTTACCAGTTCGTTCGCTCAACTCCAGTACAAGGGTCTTTACCGTGACCAACATGATGAACTCTGCATCTGCCGAGCAAGACGCGATTGGTCTTGCACGCGAAAGTTTTCTTGGTGAACTCAAAACCCTGAATCGCGAACACCCGAATACCGGGTTTGGCATCTCGCTGCGCACGCATTCTGGCGGGCATTATTTGCTTGCCAATTCCCGAATGCCCCTGCCCGAGGTCAAATCCCAGGGTTTCCCAACAGGGCGCAGTGTTGCGTGCCTGGAAAATAGCGACTGCTTCAGCTCGATCGAAGTGCTGGCCGATGCCCGCGCATATGAATCGATCACACCAAGCGCCGAAGCCGCAATTTTGGGCAACGCCCTGAACCTGATCGCCCGGATTGATACGCTGACTAGCGCACCTCACGGGCAGATCGAACCTCATATCGCCGCTACAGGAACCGGAGGCTAACCATGGCGCGTAACGATCATCTTTTGTCTGTTGGAAACGAAGCGCTGACCCCAATGACTTCGGCCATGTCGGCATTGACGACACAGATTGACCAACTGACAGAGGTGGCGGACGCGCGCTCCTCGGCACGTCTTGCGACGCTCAAGACACGCATGGAGAATTTTACTGCCAGCGTCACGCTGGTCGGTCAGGTCAAGGCGGGAAAATCTTCGCTTGTGAACATTCTGTCCGCACGCCCTGCCCTGCTGCCTTCGGATGTGAACCCCTGGACCTCTGTGGTTACCACGCTGAACATCAACACCAGAACCCAGGGTGATACAAAATCCCGGTTCACTTTCTTCGAACAAGAGGAATGGGACAATCTGATGGTTGGCGGCGGCCGGCTGGGAGAGCTGGCCAATCGGGCCGGCGCCGACGATGAAATGGACGATATCCGCCGTCAGATCGGCGAAATGAAAGCAAAGTCCGAGGAACGACTGGGTAAGCATTTCGACCTGATTCTGGGGCAAAGCCATCAATACGACTATTTCGATGAGGAACTGATCCAAAGGTATGTGTGTCTGGGTGATGAAGACGACCCGGACATCAACCCCAAGACCGGTCGTTTTGCGGATGTGACAAAGTCGGCTGAGCTGTACATGGACATCCCCCAGTACCCGATTTCCCTCAAGCTGTGCGACACACCGGGTGTAAACGATACATTTATGGTGCGTGAACAGATCACCCTGCGCAGCCTGCGCGGGTCCGAAGTCTGCATTGTGGTTCTGGCAGCCAGTCAGGCTCTGACCACAATGGACATGGCGCTGATGCGGATCATCGCTCAGTTCGAAAATCGTCAGATTATCCTGTTTGTTAACCGAATTGACGAACTTGCAGATCCGGTCACCCAGGTTCCTGAGATTCGGGATCGGATTCTGGACACGCTGAAACAGAACAATATCGACACCAAGGCAAGTGTCGTGTTCGGCAGCGCCCTGTGGGCCGAGGCCGCGATAACTGGCAATCCCGATATTCTGTCTGAGGAATCCCGGAAAGCCCTTAACACGTTCTATCTGGCGGCCGGGTTTGGCGATCAGGCCCCGTCACTGGACAAGATTTGGGCGTTGTCCGGTTTGCCCGACCTATTGCTGGCGATGAATGAACGCATTGCCGAAGGCGCAGGAACTCGACTTCTGGACCGTGTACGCCACCGGGCGCGCAACATCGCCAGTCAGATCCGGGCGACCGCCGTGGCCAAAAAACTATCCGACAGCGAAGGGATCGTGCGAGAGCTGAACGGGGTAGCACCCGAAGACGCCGTGGCCGAGGTCAACGCAGAATATGAAAAGAAGGCCACTGAGCTTACTGCTTCCTTGCGCGCGAAAGTGCTTGAGCGTCTGAACTCGGCCGAAGCCAACTTTGTTAAACGTGCCACCGATTCTCTGATCGCGCATCTTGAGCAAAATGGCGAGCAAGGAACGTGGCAGTACGATCCTGCCGGGCTGCGGACCTTGCAAAAAGCGGCCTATTTTAGCTTTGCCCGGTCGATGCGCAAAGAAGTTGGTGCGTTGTATTCAGCGGCAGCCGCTGACATCGAAGCGTTGTATCAAAGCTTGCTGGGCAACCATCTGGGAGAGTTCAGCATCGAGGCACCAATCGTCCCGCGGGTACCACCTCCACTGGGTATCGGACGCACGATTGCCCTGGACTTGCAAAGCACATGGTGGCGCCGCTGGTGGCAACGCCGCAATGGTTTCGAGGCCTATGCGGCGGATTATACGCGCCTGATCACATCAGAGGCGAATTCGATCACCAAGGATATCGAAGAAAACCAGATTGCAGCAGTTCTTGAAAATGTCCGCGCCGCCCTTTCCGACTTTATGCGCGAGCAAAAGGAGACTCTGTTGAACATTTCGGCCTCAGCCGAAAAGGACCCCGGTCGCAGTGCAGCGCTGATGGAGGGGCTGGCCCCTCAGAAATCCCGCGACGATATCCTCGGCGATATCCTGAAAGATCTTAGTAACGAGGCAGCATAAGTAGCGATATGGCAAAAGATTCACAAACCCGCTTCGTCTCTTCAAAAGCATGGGACCGCATTGAGAAATGGTCCCGCAGGAAACCTGTTTTTGCACTTATGGGGGAATTCAGCGCCGGCAAATCAACCTTGATGAACTTTCTGCTGCGCTCGGAGGCACTGCCTACACAGGTTACAGCCACACAGCTGCCACCAGTTTGGTTCAGTTGGGGTAGAAGGTCGGCCTATGTACAACGCCCTGACGGAACTCGCGAAAACATTGACCTGGACCAGCTGGAACAAGTCGGGGTGAATGATGCCCAGTTTATTCGTATATTTCTGGAATCCGACATTCTTGAAGCCGTCGACCTGATTGACACTCCGGGTATTTCCGACCCCAAGATTTCTACTGATGTCTGGCGACGGGCTGTCGGTCAGGCAAATGGCGTTATTTGGTGTACGCACGCCACGCAGGCATGGCGCGAAACGGAACGGGCAACCTGGGTTTCCCTGCCCGAACGGTTGCAACATAATTCATTGCTGCTGGTCACACGTGCAGACGTTTTGGATGTCAAGGATCGCCAAAAGGTCCTTCGTCGTGTGAACCGCGAAGCAGGTCACCTGTTCAACCGTTCGATCCTGTTTTCAGCCCGTGATGCCATCATGGCCCGCGACAAAAGCGGGGACGCCGAATTGTGGACCCGCAGTGGCGGTGGCAAGATGGTCGACAGCTTCCTGGAAATCACAGAACTGATCATGGACAGCCGCGCTCATCAGCTGGCGCGTTATCAAATTGACACCAGCTTGTCCGATGCTCCTCAGGTACACCCGCTGCGCCCGCGGCGCAATTTCTCGAATGTACAGGGAACCGCTCCGCTGAAGCTAGTAAATCCGCTGCATGAGGGAACAGAGCCCGAGGTGGTGACACAATTCCCCGTGCGCCCTGCCCGGGTCGAACTGCGCCCTGATGAGGTTGAACGTGCCCCGCGCATTGACCCACAAGAGGCCGAACGTCTGCGCGCCGACATGACCTCGGGCGCCGAGATCGTAAAAGAAGAAAAAGAAGACGAATTGCGGGCGTTCTTCCGGGAGACCACTCCCGAGGACTCGGACGTTGCCGATCTGTCCGTTGCTCCTGCCGAGGATGATGAAACAGACCCACAGGCCGTATCCGTCATTGATGAAACTGATATTGTTGAAGTTCAGTCACTTTCTGCGGAAGTCGAAGTTGCTGAAGAAGAAAACCTGTTCAGTGACGAAGACGAAGCTGACACATTCATGGCCTCTTTGGAGGACCAGCTTACAGATGTTCCGGAGCCCGAAGAGACCACTCAGGCAGAGCCGGAAGCAACCCCGGTCGAACTTTCCGTATCCTCGATCACAGCGTTGATGGCTGAACAATCGGATGATGCCGAGGATGAGTTCGAACCAGAGCCGGAAACCAATGGCCTGGTGAACACTCAGGTTGTCGCCCTGCCAGAGAGCAGACCGGAAATCGCGGGCTCGTTTGAAGACATTGTGAACGTGTCCGTCGACACCCCGCTTAGCGCGGCGGCGATGTGGCGCGAGGTCACGGATGGCGAAGACATGCCCACCAACCCAGAAGCGTTGAAGAAGGTATTTCAAGCATTTCTTGAGGAGTTTGACCAAATCACGGCCGAACACAATGCGCGAAAATCAGATAACGCGGTAAGGCCCATGGCCAATACCTCTGAAGACACGGGTGTTGAACGACATGTACTTTAGCGGTGAGAAACCTAGGAGACAGGGCAACTGATGTCTATCGAAACAGCATTAAACGATGCGATGGCGACCATACCCGACTGCATAGCAGCCGGGTATGTCGACATGAAGACAGGTATGTTGCTAGGCACCCATGTCACAGACTCGGAAAGTGCCGAAGCCTTGGATACTCTGGCCATTGCGGTGGCCAACCTTTTTCAGGGGCACGGTGTGATCGCGTTTGAGAATCTGCTGCGTTCGACCGACGCCGACGATACGGAAAATCCTGGGTTTGGCGAAATCGCAGTGTTTTCAAAGGATCGGCTGAATATTTTCCTGCGGACCCCGGACTACCCGGACCATGTGGTCTGCTACATCTGTCGCGACAGTGCCAATGTGGGGCTGGCGCTTACTAAATCGCACATAAGCCTGGGGCCGGTTACGGCCGCTGTATAACGGGACCAGAGGGGGTCACGGCATGATGGATACTGACATACTGGACATGCTCGAAGACATCGGGCGGTTGTCGGTCGCCCGTTTGAATCCGACGGTTACATTAGCTGCTGAGACGACTGAGATTCGTCGTGAAAAGATCCTGCGTACAATTCGCGGAACCATTTTGCCGCGTCGGCTGGAATTTACCGCAGCCAATGGTGATTGTCTGGCAATGGAGGTCAACAGCTCGCGGGTAACTGATGTTTTCCGGGTCCGCTCGGGCATGATACCGGATTTTGAAACTACTCCGCGTGAAGAGCTTGCGACCCGCTTGGCCGAATTGGTGTCCGATATTGCAGCAGCCCCTGCCCCGTTGGAGCTGCTTTCTCTGCAACCGGACACGGCGCTTGAGGTCGATGATGTCGGTGTGACTTTCAGCGAGATTGCAAAGGCTTGCGGCACTATCGAACTGCCGCCCGAGACGGTCGTTTCTTTGGTTCCCGACACGCCTGCCCCGCAAGAAACAGATATTCCAGCGCCCGCCACCGAGGCGACAGCAGGAACCATTGCCAGCGCGTTTTTTGATGGCGCTGAACGGTTCGCATTGGGACGCGCCGAAGTCGCCTTGGACGGTGCAGCCATATCGCGGCTCGAAGGAGTATGCGACGTCGGGCAACCCATGCACGCCGATCAGGATCTGGTTCGTCAGTTTGCACAGGATCTTGTTGGGTGGGACGGTGACGCCGCCATCGCGCTGGATCATCCTCAGCTGATTGTAATGCGGCCTTCAGGGGGCAAAGGGGATGCGCTTGCCGTTCTGCATGACGGGTCTCAATTTGCGCTGGCCATTCATGAAGCGCGCAAACTGGGAGCCGTCGTAAACCTTTGGAAATCAGTTACGGGATCGGAAAAATGATCCGGTGCCAACAGTTCAATTTTTCAACGAATTCGATCCGTGAAATTAAGTAGTCAGGGTATGTGTTATGAGTGAGAATAATCGTCGCGAGTTACTTCGTATAGCCAACGAGATGAAAGGCGTCAGCAATGACGAAACCGGGCAGTTTATCTCTCGGATCATTGGTGATCTTTCGAACCTGAAGCCCTCGATTGCTTTTGTTGGTCAGATCAAGGCCGGCAAATCCCGACTGATCAATGGTTTTACCGGACAGGCCGAATATCTGCCGTCGGATGTGAACCCTTGGACAACCGTAATCACTGATATGCATTTCGGCCACCCGTCGGGCCGGACGCAAGGTGCCGAGTTCCATTTCTTCGACAACCGTCAGTGGCAGTCCCTGATTGCCGAAGGTGAAGAGCTGCGCAACATGTTCCCCGATGACGAGGACAGTTATAAGCGCGAGATGATCGAAGAACAGGTCGACGCAATGAAGACCCGCGCCAAGCTTCGGCTGGGCGATAGCTATGAACAGCTGCTGGGCCAACATCATGATCTGGAAGACCTGAATTCGGATGATTTGGCACGTTATGTTTGCGCAGGCGATGACCCGACCGAGGGTGGGACACATGATCCGGCATCGGACCGGGGCCTTTACAGCGACATCACCCGAAAGGCCGAGGTCTATTTTGACATCGGACATTTCCCATTTCCGCTTACGGTCACCGATACGCCCGGTGTAAATGACCCTCTGCTGATCCGCGAAGAGATCTCTCGTCAATACCTCAAAGAGTCCGACTTTTTTGTGGTTGTCCTGTCGGCGCATCAGGCGCTTTCTCGGGCGGACTTGAAACTGTTCCGCCTAATGCAAGCGCTCGAGCTGGGCCAGATCGTGGTTTTTATCAACCGCGTGGACGAATTGGGAAATGGTGCCGAAGATGCGTTCAAGGTGCGGGCCGATGTTCTGGACGGGCTTGAGAAGGCGCTTGGGAACTCGAACATTGACGTGTTGACCGGCAGTGCCCAATGGGCGCATTACGCCCTGACCGGTGACGAAGCCGGTATCAACCACGACGATGTCCTGGCCTGGCTGCGCGCGCACCCCGATCAGATGAAGCAATATCTGGACGGTGTCGAAGAGATCAAACAAGGCCCCGGCCCGATCAGCCGCGAAGGTGTTTTGCGCTTTGCCGCTATGATCGCCTCCGGGTTGCCCGATCTGCGCCGGCATGTGACCCGAGCGCTGACAGAAGGCCCGCGCGATGAACAACTGCGTATGGCCTGGCAGCATCTCAACAGCTTTGCCCAAGGTGAATTGGACCGGTCCAAAGCGCATCTGCGCGCGATCGAGAACGACACCACAACCTCGGCAGAAGACGCTGGTGAAAACAACAGGATATTGGCCGATCTGCGGAACTCGGTCAGCGACAAGACCACCAAGATCATTGACGAAATGGATGACGTCCTGGCCAACCTGAGGGGCGTAATGGATGACACCGTGGCCGAGGCCGTGTCGGGCGTTGTTCGCGGCCCGAACGGAGATTCTCCGCTGTTGTCGAAAACCGGAGAAACCGAGCTGAATTTCACTCCGCTGCGTGACCGCATGCGCGAACTTGTTCAGGGGGCCACCCAAGTTGTCCGCCAAAGAATGCTGAGCGAGCTCTACGCAATCGACATGCAAAGCAATGCCACGCTGCGGGCTCTGCCCGGCTGGCAGGACGCAACCGACAACCGGATGAATACCAGCGCAGTTCGCTGGTTCCGTCCGGACACGTCCGCTTTGACCCGTGGCATCACTGTCGAACTTCGGGTAAACTGGTTGTCCCGGCTGATTTCGCGTAAAAGTGTCGTGTCCCGTGCCGAACGCATGATCGTTCAGGAGTTTGAGATGATCGGAGATGATCTGGTGGATACCGCCCGCGGTGATTTGACCGAGCGGCTTAATACTGTGCTGGACCATTATCTGGCCCTGCTCGCCACACATCTTGAACATCGTGCCGGAACCGGCGAAACAAATGCCCGGGCCGAGGCGCAAGCCTCCTTCAACCACGCACAACATATTTCTGACGAGCTGGGCACCCTATTCAGCCAGCATCAAACAGATGAAAGACTAGCAGAGGCAGCGGAATGATCGAATTTCCCGGAACCGACAAGGAAGTGAGGCAGCTCGAGCGCTTTCTGACCGCGACCGAAAGCCTGCCGAGCGACGTGGCGCTCGAAGATATGCGCGCCCGTGCTTTGGCGCATGCCGAACGCTTGTCAAACGCGGTCAATATTGGATTCGCCGGAGAATTTGGGGCGGGAAAATCCAGCCTGGCCAACATGCTGGCCGGGGCAGATATTCTGCCTACCGGGCCGCAACATCTGAAACTGCCGCTCGTTATTGTGGCATATTCCGAAACCCCCGAAACAACTGTCGGGTGGTGGGACCGGGAACCTAAGGTCTATTCTGGAATTGCACTTGAAAAAGCCGCCAAAGACGAACCCGACTTTATCTCTGTTGGATTGAACACCCCTGCCCTGCAAGAGATATCGCTCTACGATCTGCCTGGGTCAGGCGCTTTGGATGATACCTATAAACCGACGCTCGATCTGCTCAAATTTGTGGATTGCGCGATCTGGTGCACCAACGGCACAAATGCATGGCGCGAAACGGAACGCCATCTTTGGGCTAAGGTTCCGGAAGAGTTGCGAGCAAACAGCATATTGGCTGTGACACATACAGATTTGCCTCCGGTACGCGACGCGCTTGACCGGGTGTTGGCCCGCTTGAACAAAGAAAAGCGCAATATGTTCCGCTCGGTTGTGCCGATCGGCACCCCAGTGGCTGTCCGTGCCATGGCGCAAGAGCCAGAACCGGATTTCGCCCTTTGGGAAACCTGCGGTGGACAGGGGCTGGCCGAGCAGGTGCTTGATATTGCTTCGAACCGGCGACAGGCAGACCTGAGTTCGGCGCGCGAAGATCTGGAACAGCACTTTCTACCCTATCTGAAATCGATTGACGTTCAGGTGCCGGACATAGCCGCCCTCGACGCGCCCTCTATGCAGGCTACGCTGGAAAACGTGCTACCCCCTATCGACAATCCGATCCTGGAAGACTGGCTTGCCGCAATTGCCAGTATCTATGAAGACCTGCGGGAAACCTCAAATATGGAGCCTGCGGCTTTCCTGCAAAGCTGTCAGGAAATCGTTGAGGATTTCGCCGAGCGCCTGGAAAACGATGGCGAGATTGACCCGACGGCGGATTGGATTCCGGGTGAGTTCGAAAAGGCCACGGACTTGTTGCTTTTGCTTCAGTTCGAAAGCGGCGTTGCGCCACTGAAGGATGCGATTAGCATCCTGGCACAGCTGAGTGACAACCTTGCTTGGGCCGGCAGCCGGGTTGAATCGGCACAACCAAAGACCGGAACCTGAAATTTCCGCTCAAGGCTGAGCGGCAATTCCGCGAATCGTAAAGGCGATTCCTACGAATCTATTGTTTCGAATTTGTAGACCAATCCTTAAGAATTTGTTTTTAGCTTTCGATTTTATCACAATATATTTCTATATGTAGTATAAACCGTCAAACAAACACTACATATAGATCAATCGCAAAAACGATCCTTAGTGAAGCCATCAGGCGGCCCCAATAAAGTCAAATTTGAATCGTCTAACCGACTTGAGTGTCCTGCGGTTGTTTTTGGTTGTGTGTTTGCGGGCTATTTGCCCAGGTTTTTTGCCGCAAAACGATTAGAACGGGCGGAATGAAATGAGCCATAACCAGGCTGTCGGTGCAACGCACGACGAACCTAAGATTGAAGGACTTGAACCTGGCGCAAAGCTGTTGCGCGGGCAGTATGAGATTCTTCGTTTCCTCAGCAATGGCGGGTTTGGGATTACCTACCTGGCCCGCGACAGCCTAGAACGCGATGTCGTGATCAAAGAGTGCTATCCGGGCGCTCTGTGCCGTCGGAATGGTGACGCGGTTGAACCCATCAATCCCGACCACAAAGAAGATCTGCGCGCGATCATCGACCTGTTCATTCAGGAAGCCCGCAATCACGCCCGACTGGTTCATCCCAATATCGTTGACGTACATCAGGTCTTTGAAGACAACGACACGGCGTATATCGCAATGGACCTGATCCGGGGTTGCGATCTTCTGGATTATTCCGAGAACCCCGAAAACGACGCGGGCCCGGATTTCATTGTCCAAGTCACCGAGAAAATGCTGTCGGCCGTTTCGTTCATCCACCAAAGCGGAATGCTGCATCGCGATATCTCACCGGACAATATTCTGATTGACCAAAACGGAGACCCGGTCCTCATCGACTTTGGTGCCGCGCGCGAACAGGCAGCCAATCAATCTGCTGCCCTGTTGACTTTGCGCGTTATCAAAGACGGCTATTCCCCGCACGAATTCTATGTACGCGGCGCAGATCAGGGACCCAGCAGCGACCTCTATGTTCTCGCGGCGACGCTTTATCACGCCATCAGTGGCGAACGTCCGATCGACGGGCAAACCCGACTGAATGCCTTCAACAATGGCCAGGATGATCCCTATACGCCCCTCGCAGGTCAGTACAGCGGCTATCCCGATGGGTTCCTTGAAGCGGTCGACAAAGCGATGGAAGTTCACGCAACAGATCGTCTGCAAACGGCCCTGGATTGGCTGCGGATGTTCCGTGGTCCCGGCGTCATGTTTGACTCCTTCGCCTATCGTCCGGTCTCGGTCATCGTGGCGATGGACCGTAAGGACGAAGTCGAAGAGCAAGCCCGGATCAAAGCCGAAAGTGAAAATGCCGAGGCGGTGGTGACTGCCTTGTTGGCTGGGAACCCTGACATTGCCCTGGGTAATGAGGATAAGTCAGAGGGCGATCTGGCCAAGTTTGCACAAAAAGAAGAGGCCGCGGTTGCGGTCGACACGATCGTCAAGAACGGATCAGGCGGCAGCGGTAAAGTCATCGCAGGCGCTGCTGCGGTGGTGGTTGCCTTGGCTGCAGGCGGATTCGTTTTGTTCAGTGGCAGCGAAGAAACCCCCGAACCGACAGCAGCGCCGGTCCAGGTGACCGAGACAGAGGCACCAGCCTCGGAACAGCCGGAAGAAGTCGTGGAAACGGCGGCACCGGCCGCTGCGGAAGAGGCCGTGGAAACGGCAGGACCGGCCGCTGCGGAAGCTGAAGCACCAGAACAAGAAGTCGCAAGCACAGAACCTGTTGAGCAGACGGATACCCTCACGGCGCAAAACGCCGAAGCGCAACCTGTCGAGGCAGCCCCTGTTGCTGCCGACCCGGTAGAAATCAGCGCTGCTGCTGGCCAACCGGCAGAAACGCAGATTGCGTATTCTCATTGGGATGTGGAAATACCGTTCCAGACCTCGAAACGCCGCGCCTCGACTGGCAGCGTCGTTGTCGTGACCGGCATTGACCCCACGCTGGATACTTCCGTGATCGGAGAATGGGTGCAGCATGGGGCGTCAATTTATACTGTAAATGGAGTGCCGGTCCAGGCAGATGCAAGTTTTGCCGCCCAGATTTTGGATGACCTGAAGGTCGATCCGGATGGGTATATCCGCATCACTGCCCGTTATCGGGAACTCGGAAAAACCCGTGCGCAGAACGGATTGCTGGCCCTGCCCGCCATTCGCATGTTGGGTCTCGAGAATGGTTATGTGTTCACTATCAGGAACAGCAATGGAAACGGCTGGGCAACTGTTGTTGACACTGCACCAGACGCACCCGCAGCAGGCAGCCTGCGCAAAGGCGATGTACTGATCTCGGAAAATCATACCGGTCAGAACATTACCAACCCTGAAGGGCTGGACGCGCTTTTGCAGCTCCTTGTTTCTGAAAACCAGCCCGAAGCCCGCTTTACAGTTCTGCGTAACGGTACTGAAACGGGTGCGGTTATGCCCCTGGTACAGGAGTAATGATCCGGTCTGATTGTGATCTGCCTGTGTGTGTTTGCTGAGAGTGAAGCGAAAGCCATCACTCTGACGGGGACCGGCCCGTCGCAGAAGGTAAATGAGTTTTTTTGTTCCCAATCATCAGTGCCTGTGTACCGAACGTGCAGAGGTGAGTAGCAGCCCCATGGGACGTAGTTCCTGTGCCAAGAAACAAAGGTGTCGACACCATGTTTAAATATAAAAGCCCCCTTAGCCGGCTTCTCGAAGGTGCCGGCAAACCTCAAGAGACCGAAACCGAGGAGGTCGCGTCACCTGAGTCTGATAACGCTGAACCGATTGCGGATTTCAACGCACTTCGTAATGCACTGGCAGGCGGCAACATTGCTGCTGATAGCTACGATGAAAGCGAAGAACTATTACCCGAAGGCAGGATGCCGGTGTTCTCCGAAGCTGAACAAGCCACTGCCGATGAGATTATCGTCGAGGAAGTGGTCGCCGAAGTGCAAAGCGCCACCGAGGTTACAGTTGATGCCGACCCAAAGGACGACGAACCGGTTGTGACACTGCATGTGTCAACCGAAGAACTGACAGCCACGATTGAAGATCCCGCGCCTGAAATGGCGATGGAAGAACCGGTCGTAGACGTGGTCGTCGAGACAGTTGATCCGGAACCAGAAGCGCCTTCTGCCCCGGAGGTCGAGGCACAACCTCAGCCTGCTCCTGCGGCAAAAGAAGACAGACGCAGCCGTGTGAAAACCACCTTCCTGGGCTTCGAGCGCGCGGATACGCATGTTCAGGACCTGATGGAAACAGCCGAGCCGGTGGCTATGGCCAAGACCGAGACCGCGCAGGCGACATTCCCGGTAGGATGGCTTGTTGTAACTTCCGGCCCCGGCCGCGGTTCCAGCGTTACGCTGACAGAAGGCCTGATGCAGATTGGGCGTAATGATGACCAGGCGATCCAGCTGGACTTTGGCGACACTGGGATTTCCCGCAGCAACCATGCGGTAATTGCCTATGACCCGGAAGACCGCAAATGCTATCTGGGCCACGGCGGCAAGGCCAATCTGGTGCGCCTGAACGGCAAACCCGTTCTCAGCACGGTTCCACTCTCCACAGGCGATCTTATCCGGATCAGTGAAACCTCAATCCGTTTTGCAGCCTTCTGCGATGACGGCTTTGATTGGCGGGATGTTTAATTGATGCTGGCGACCCCGGCATATGATCTTGCGCTGATCCTGGATCAGGGTCAGCGCGACACGCAGGAAGACGCGGTCGCGTCGCGTATGTTCGACGCGGCGGATGCGGGCTATGTCATCGTCGCGGACGGAATGGGTGGGCATGCGGCAGGAGAAGTGGCATCTGAACTGGTAGTCAAAGCCTGGCGCGATGCACTGGATACCGAACTTGAAGCAGACGCTCCGGCTGAGACTGCGCTGATCGACGCCTTACCCTTGGCAGCCATGCAGGCAAATGCCGCGATTTCGACTTACTGCGAGGAGCAGGGTGAAGATTTCAACATGGGATCAACCATGTTGGGAGTTTTGCTGCTGGAAAAGCGCGTCTTCTGGATTTCGATTGGCGACAGCCCCCTTTATCTCTATCGCGACCGTACCCTCAGCCAAATCAACGAAGACCATTCGATGGCTCCGATGATTGATGCTCAGGTTGCTGCAGGTACCCTTACGCCAGACCAGGCGTCGTCTCACCCCGACCGAAACCAACTGACTTCGGTGATAATGGGCGCCGCAATTCCCAAGGTCGATTGCCCGGAAGAACCATTGGGTCTTAGCACCGCGGATGTGCTGATCGTGGGAAGTGATGGGCTGCAATATCTGAGCAACACAGAAATTCAGGCAATTCTTGAGGAAAACGAAGATGCGCTGGCTCAAGATATTGCGGATGCGCTGTTGCGGGCACTGAGAACCAGGAACGACCCGGATCAAGACAATACGTCGATTGGCGTCATCAAACTCAGAAGAAACGACTAGAGGCAAAGCAACCGGACCAATGAAACTCCATCTGATCATATCCAGCCTGGCACTAGCTGCCGCGACGGGCGCTGCTTCGGCACAAGAAGCATGCTCAACCTATGAAATCCAGCGAGGCGACAGCCTGCGGGAACTGACCATCGCAGTCTATTCGACCGAAGATTTTCGGATCATCTTCGAGGCAAACCGCGATGTAATCGGAAATAATCCCAATGTCATCCGCGTCGGCGACGTTTTGACCCTTCCGTGTTTGGAAGATATCGGGCGCGCAGCTGCCGTGCCGCAGACAGAGGCCGAAGCAATGGCCGCCGAAATGGCCGCCGAACTTGTCAAGGCTGCGGAAGATCGCGCTGCCAAAGCTATCGCCGAAGCCGAGTCCCGCGTGGCCGAAGCCAAAGCAGAGGCGGTCATCGCCGCCAAGGCTGCGGCCAAGGATGAGATCGAGGCCGCGCGTGCTGAAGGTGCTGCCCTAATCCGCAATGCAGGTACCGGTGAACGTCCTGAAATCCGGGACCGTCAGTTGATTTTGATCACTGGCGGCAACTATTCCCCGTTCACGGATGAAGCTCTGCCGCATCGTGGTCTATATACAAATCTTGTTGAAACCGCGATGTTGCGCGCAGCGCCGGAACAGTCCTACAAGATTCAGTTCGTCAATGACTGGTCTTCACATCTGGATCTGTTGATGCCGACGCTGGCATTTGACGCGACCTTCCCGTGGTCGCGTCCAGATTGTGACGACGCAGATGCACTGTCTGAAAATGACCGTTCACGTTGTGAAACTTACAATTTCTCGAACCCGTTCTATGAAGTTGTGGACACGTTCTTTGCTCGCGAAGGTTCGGGCTATGAAGAGACCCTGACATATGCGGACTTTGCCGGTGCAACCATCTGCCGACCCGAGGGCTGGTCCCTGTCGCATATGGACGCGGTGGGGCTGTACGAGCCCGCGATCACGATGCTGCGCCCGGTTTCGCCGGATGAATGTTTCCATGCATTGATGGATGGAACCGCCGACATTGCCGCAATTGAGGCCCATCTGGCCGTCGAGGCAATCGGTCGGCTGGGTTACGAGCATCGCATTGTAGAAAACCCCAACCTGGCAGCGATCAAGTCTCTTAACATCATGACTCATAAGGATAATCCTGATGGAGAAGCGATCCTTGAAACGCTTAATCAGGGTCTGGCGATCATGCAGCAATCAGGCGAGTGGCGCGACATCGTCTCAACCGCTCTGCGTTATCAAATGGAAAATGGCTAAGGCCCTTATTGGCCTAAACTCAAAAAAGTCTGGAGGAAGTGGACATGTATAAATTTAACCTGAAGAAAGTCGTGATTTCGGCCACCGCCGTCACCGCCCTGAGCGCCGGAGCTGCCGCAGCACAGGAGGCCTGTAGCAACTATACCGTCGCGGATGGTGACACGATGGCGACCATCGCCATCGCGGCTTATGGCACCTCGAACTATCAGCCGATCTTCAACGCCAACCGCAACATCATCACCAACCCAAACGCGCTGGCGCCTGGATTGGTTCTGTCCTTGCCCTGTGAAGACGGCAGTCTGCCGAATGGCCAGTCAGCACAGGAACTGATCGCAGCAGAAGAAAAGCGTGCGGCCAGTGTGAAACGTTCGAACGTCTACGCCCCGCCAATCAAGCTGGTAGCGGGTAACGGATGGGAGCCATTCACGACCGAAAGTCTGAGTGGTGGTGGGATCATGACCCGCCTGGCGACCACAAGTCTTCAGCGTGCCGGCAACAGCCGTGATTTCTCGGTCAGCTTTGTCGACGACTGGACTTCGCATTTGGAAACTCTCTTGCCGCTCGGCGCATTCGACATCTCGATCGCCTGGACAGTTCCAGATTGTACAAATCACACCTATGAGTGGTCTGCAGCGACTGAATCCCGGTGCAACGAGTTTGTTGCTTCGGTTCCGGTCTATGACATCGTCGGCGGTTTCTTCACTCTGCCGGAAAGCGAATACTCACAAGCGACGGCCTTCGAAGACCTCAAAGGTGCAACCCTGTGTCGTATGGACGGCTGGAGCATGGTTGTACTTGAAGAAGTTGGCTTGAATTCCGAGAACCTGACGTTGGTTCACCCCAGCTCGGCCCGCGAGTGTCTGGATGCCGTTTTGACCGGCTCAGCCGATGTGGCCGCGTTCGAGGTCGATCTTTTCGCCGCAACCATGAAGGACATGGGTCTGACCTCGGAAGATATCGTAGAAAACCCCTATGTTTCCACGCTGTCCTCGATGAGCTTCCTTGCGCACCGCACCAACCCGTTTGCACGCGAATACATCGCTATGGTCAACAAGGGCCTGAACGAAATGCGTGAATCCGGCGAATGGTACGCGATCATCTCGGACACGCTGCGTGAACAGAACGAAAAGCTGAACGCCGCGTCAAACTAATACCGATACATATGAACAGTCGCAGGGCCGGTCTTTGGACCGGCCCTGTCTTTTTTCAAGATCCGAAGATTTTTGCGACAGGAATGAGAGTCCGAATAGTGGCTGCCGCGGTTTGATGCCTAAAAGGGTCGACCTTCCCTTCGAAGCCGAAACAACTTGGCCCCGGTGGCACTATCTGCCGGCGTTTGATCCAAAAGACTCGACTCTATAAAAGTGGAAGCATAAAAAGAACAAATCAAGAACATATTGGTATCTGGCATGTTCGATGGAATGCAGCGTCGCGTCGTTTCATTGTGGTTTCCTCGGTTGGCAAGCGACCGGGTTCTGCGTCGACGCCTGGTGAATGGGCCCTTTGTCCTGACGCTCAAACAACAGAATGCCAATCGTATTTATTGCCTGAACGCTCAGGCTGCGGAACAGGGGCTGCATCAGGGCATGTCCTATGCGGATGCGCGCGCCTTTTGCCCCGCTTTGCAAAGCTGCACAGCCGATCCTCAGGCCGATATGCGTTTCCTGCACATCCTGCGTCGCTGGGCAACGCGCTATTGCCCCTGGGTGGGGATGGAAGGCGAGGATGGGCTGGTGCTTGACGTCACCGGGTCAGCCCATCTCTTTGGCGGCGAAGAGGCGATGTTGGCTGATATGCGCGGACGGTTTGCGCGCGCAGGGCTCTGGGTGCAGATCGGGTTGGGGGATACGCGCGGTGCGGCTTGGGCGCTTGCCCGTTATAACGAGGGGGTCGCAGCCTCTGGCAATATGCTGACGGCCCTAAAGTTGCTGCCGGTGGCGGCCTTGCGTCTGGATGAGAAGACCTCGGTCGCCTTACAGCGCATGGGCCTGCGCAAAATTGGTACATTGGCGGCAGCACCGCGCGCACCGCTGACACGGCGTTTTGGTCCCGGTCTGCTGCTCAGGCTGGATCAGGCTCTGGGCGCGCAACCCGAAGCAATCACGCCGCTGTCCGATCCCCCCCATTACGCGGCGCGCATGACCCTGCCGGACCCCATCGGATTACTGTCGGACGTGATGGCTGGTACCGAACGGCTGTTGGCCCAGCTCTGCGCCAAGCTGAAGGCGCAAGAGATGGGCGCCCGGAAACTTTGCATGACATTGCGTCGGGTGGACCAGGACTGCCAGCTGGTTGAACTGCGTCTGGCCCGACCTCTGCGCGATCCTCAGCGTATCCTGTCTTTGTTCGAACGCGGTTTGGGGGAAATAGATGCTGGCTTTGGCATTGATCAAATGCGGTTGGAGGCTACCGGGGTTGAAGCGCTGCCAGTACAACAAATCAGCCATGTGTCGGACCACAGCAAGAGCCGGCTGGATGACCTGATCACCCGGCTGGGCACCCGGGTCGGGCTTGAAAACATACAGCGTTTCCTACCTGCGGACAGCCATATTCCCGAACACAGTTTCATCATCGCGGCCGCCGCCTATTCCAACCCCTCCAGCGGCTGGAGCAGCCTGAACCCACGCCCGCTCTACCTGTTTCCACCCGAACCGATTGCGGCAACCGGCCCGCATCCGCCCGCGCGGTTCCGCTGGAGACGTATGTCCCTGACAACCGGCCATGCCACGGGCCCCGAACGCATCGCGCCCGAGTGGTGGCATCAGGATGAAAGCTGGCGGTCCGGTCTGCGGGATTACTGGCGGGTGGAAACCACGCAGGGGCGCAGGCTCTGGCTGTTTTACACGCCTCAGAATCCGGGCTGGTTTGTACAGGGAGAGTTCGCATGATCACAGCAAACCGCCCGACAGACGCCCTGCACCGCCATATGCCAAAGCCCCATGCACAGGGGCTGGGTTATGCCGAACTCTGTGTCACCACGAATTTCACCTTTCTGACCGGGGCCTCCCACCCCGAAGAGCTTGTCCTGCGCGCCGCCGAGCTGGGATTGTCGGCAATAGCTATCACGGATCACAATTCGTTGGCAGGGGTTGTGCGCGCATGGTCGGCACTGCGAGAGCTTAAACGACAGACCAAACAGCCCCTTCAAATCAGATCTGAATATCGGGTTGATTCCTCCTCCCGGCAAGAGGTTGGCCACAGGCAGGCGCTTGCGAAACCGGACTGCACTGTTCTGCCTAAACTGATTACCGGCTGCCGGCTGCTGCTGCGCGACAGTGCGGTAGATTGGGTGGCGTTGCCCTGTGATCTGGCAGCCTACAAACGCTTGGCCCGCCTGCTGACTCTGGGCAAACGGCGTACAGATAAGGGCGATTGCGAGCTCTATACGCAAGACATGCTGACGGCCTGCAAGGGCATGATCCTGATCGCCCTGCCCCAGACCACCCTGTCAGAGGCCGCATCAAATATTCAGACCGTACGACGGCGCTTTCCCAATCATGTTTTTCTGGGCGCTGTTCCGCGCTATGACGGCAGCGATCAGGCCTACCTGGCCGAATGCGCCCAACTGGCCCAGAAAAGCTGCGCCCCCATGGTGGCGGTCGGGGATGTTCTGATGCACCGCGCCCACCGCAAGCAACTGGCCGATATCCTGACCTGCATGCGTGAAAATATCACGATTGATCAGATCGGCACCCGCGCATTGCCCAATGCCGAACGCCGCCTCAAATCCGGCCATGATCTGGTCCGGCTGTTCCGCCATCACCCCAGCGCCTTGCGGCGCACGATGGAGATTGCCGACAGGTGCAGCTTTGATCTGGCGGAGCTTTCGTATGAATACCCCGATGAGATTGCAAGCGGGGAACATCCGCAAACGCGTCTGGAACGTCTGGCACACGAAGGGTTGCAGCGCCGGTACCCCGAAGGGCCGCCCGACACGGTGGTCGGGCTGATGCGCAAGGAACTGGCGGTGGTCGCGGATCTGCAGTTTCCCGCTTATTTCCTGACTGTACATGACATCGTACAATATGCCCGGTCGCAGGGCATTCTGTGTCAGGGGCGCGGGTCCGCGGCCAATTCGGTGCTCTGTTACCTCTTGGGCATCACGGATGTCAGCCCCAACCAGATCGCCATGGTCTTTGAACGGTTCGTGTCCAGATACCGGGGCGAGCCGCCGGATATTGATGTCGATTTCGAGCATGAGCGGCGTGAGGAGGTGATCCAGTGGATTTACGAGAAATATGGCCGCGAACGTGCTGGTCTTTGCGCAACTGTCATCCATTTCCGCACCCGTGCAGCCATTCGCGAGGTGGGCAAGGTCATGGGGCTGTCGCAGGATGTAACCGCTGGGCTGTCGAGCCAGATCTGGGGCATGAGCAATGGCGGCGTTGATCTGGACCGTATTCGCGAGCTGGGGCTGGACCTCAGCGACCGGCGTCTCATGCAAACCATTAATCTGATTGGCGAAATCATCGGCTTTCCCCGCCATCTGTCCCAGCATGTTGGTGGTTTTGTGATCACCAAAGGACGCCTGGACGAGCTTTGCCCGATTGAAAATGCCGCAATGGAAAACCGCACCGTCATCTGCTGGGACAAAGATGATATTGATGCTCTGAACATCCTGAAAGTCGATGTGCTGGGGCTTGGTATGCTCAGTTGTCTGCGCAAATCCTTTGGCCTGCTGCAACAGCATGAAGGCCAGACCCTGAGCATCGCCAAGGTGCCTCAGGACGACACCGCCACATATGACATGCTCTGCCGGGCGGATGCGATCGGCGTCTTTCAGGTCGAAAGTCGGGCGCAGATGAATTTCCTGCCCCGGATGCGCCCCCGCGAGCTTTATGACCTGATAATCGAAGTTGCCATTGTGCGCCCTGGCCCCATTCAAGGGGATATGGTGAAGCCCTATATCCGGCGACGCAATGGGCTGGAAAACCCCGAACCCTTTGGCCCGAAACTGGAACAGGTGACAGCGCGCACATTGGGCGTCCCCCTGTTTCAGGAACAGGCCATGCAGATTGCCGTGGTCGGGGCCGGATTCACGGCGGAAGAGGCCGACCATCTGCGCCGCTCATTGGCCACGTTCCGGCGAATGGGCACAATCGGCACATTCCGGGATAAATTCATCAATGGGATGCTGGGCAACGGCTATGACATCAAAGTAGCTGAGCAGTGTTTTTCCCAGATCGAAGGCTTTGCCGATTACGGGTTCCCGGAAAGCCATGCGGCGGCCTTTGCCATGCTTGCCTATGTCTCGGCCTGGCTGAAACGCCATCACCCGGCGATCTTTGCCTGCGCGCTTTTGAACTCTCAACCCATGGGGTTTTACGCGCCCGCTCAGATCGTGCGCGACGCCCGCGAGCATGGGGTCGAAATCCGCCCTATCTGCGTCAATCATTCCGAGTGGGACAATATACTGGAACGCCGCCCCGATGGCGCGCTGGCGCTGCGGCTGGGATTCCGCCAGATCAAGGGGTTCAGGGAAGAAGACGCCGGCTGGATTGAGGCCGCCCGCGGCAATGGATATCAGGATCCAGAGGCGCTGTGGCTGCGTGCGGGGCTGCGGCCTGATGTACTGACGCGCTTGGCCGAGGCAGACGCTTTTTCCGATATGGGGCTGACCCGGCGCGATGCACTCTGGCAGGTCAAAGCCATTCAAAGCCCCAAACCTCTGCCCTTGTTCAATGATCCGATTGACGGGGAAACGGTTCACGAACCCCTGGTCAACCTGCCCGCCATGCAGCTGGGCGAAGAGGTGGTCGAGGATTATGTTGCCACCCGCCTGACCCTGCGGGCCCACCCGATGGAACTGCTGCGCCCCTCTCTGCCAGGGCTGACCACACATGTCGCCTTGCTAGAGGTGCCCCTGGGGCGGCACAGCGTTTGTGGTCTGGTTATCACCCGTCAGCGGCCGGGCACGGCGTCGGGTATAATTTTCCTGACGCTAGAGGATGAAACCGGGGTCAGCAATGTGGTGGTCTGGCCCAAGGTTTATGAGCGTTTCCGCCGGGCCGTGATGGGCGGGCGCCTGCTGCGGATCACAGGGTATCTGCAGCGTGAAGGGATTATCGTGCACCTGATCGCCCAGGACGTTCAGGACATGTCACATAAGCTTTCCGAATTGGGGCACCCGCAACCAGAGGTCCTAAGCACCGAAGGGTCCCGCACTGATGATACACCGAAGAAATCCCGCTATCCTGCCAGGGCAATGCACCCACGGGATCAGGCAAAGCGGCTGTTTCCAAGCCGGGATTTTCATTGAACCGCACTGCTGCATATCTCTGGCAGGGTCCGCACTGTCGGATTGCCGCAACTCAAAACAATATTGAGGCAAACTCACCCCTACCCCGTTCACAGGGCAAGACACCCTGTGCTAGGTTAAGCACGTATAATTGTTTATGAATTGGTGAGTTTCCGATGGCGCGAAAATGTCTGGCAATCCTGATTACGTCGGCGGGTCGCCGTGTTGGCTTGTTGCAATGCTTCAGGGCGGCTGCGGAACGTCTGGATGTTGATCTGACCATCATCGCCTGCGACCTGAACCCAAATGAAAGCGCGGCCTGTGCACTGGCCGATCACGCCGCCGCCGTGCCGCGATGTGACAGCCCCGATTATGCAACCTCGATCCTCGAGATTGTGCGTCAACACGGGGTCAGCTTGGTGATCCCCACAATCGACCCGGAACTGATGCCCCTGGCACAGGCCGCACCCGCCTTTGCCAATCTGGGCGCGCGAGTCCATGTCTCGCCGGTGAACGTGATCGAGGTTGTCCGGGACAAGCGCCTGACAATCCAGAAACTGTCCGAAGCCGGGGTTCCAGTTCCGCGCACATTGGATCATCAGGAATTGCTAGAGCGGCCACAGGACATCAGTTGGCCCATCTTTGCAAAACCAAGCGGCGGCAGTGCAAGCCGGGGGCTGGACGTATTCGAAACCCTCGCTGATGTCCCCTCTGAATTCCCCGAACCGATGATCTTTCAGGACAAGCTGAACGGACCGGAATACACAATCAACATGTTTGTAGATACCTCGGGTCAGCTCTGCACGGTGATCCCGCATCTGCGCATTCAAATTCGCGCCGGTGAGGTTGAAAAGGGTGAAACCAGGCGACGCAATGATCTGCAAACCATCGCCGAAGACATTGCACAGGCCCTGCCCGATCTGCGCGGTGTCGCCTGTTTTCAGATCATCGATGACCCAGAACATGGCCCCGCAGTGCTTGAGATCAATGCGCGTTTCGGGGGTGGCTACCCTCTGGCCGATCATGCGGGCGCACAGTTCGCACAGTGGCTTTTGGAAGAGGTCGCCGAATTACCGTCAACCGCTCATAACAACTGGCGCGATGGTGTGAAAATGATGCGATATGACAGTGCGGTGTATCAAGGCTGATGCTGGTATTTGATCTGGACGACACCCTGTATCTGGAGCGCGATTTTGCCTTTAGCGGCTATAACTGGCTGAACGGTTGGGTCCACGAAAAAACCGGCGCTGAAGGATTCGGACAACAGTGTCAGGCCGCGTACAATGCGGGGGAAAGACGACGCATATTCAATGTGGCTTGCACGCAGACCGGCCTTGATGCGACCGATGCTTTCATACAGGACCTGATCACCAAATACCGATCACACCCGCCCCTTATTTCGCTGTGCGAAGACGCCGAGCGGTTTTTGACAAACGCAGATCAGCCAATGGGATTGATCACCGACGGGCCCGAAAAGATGCAGCGCAACAAGATCGCCGCGCTGGATCTGGACCGCTTTATTGCTCATATCCGCCCGACCGGCGCCTGGCCGGATGGCTACGGGAAACCGCATCCCCGCGCCTATGAAGAGATGGAATTGGCCGCGCAAAACCCGCGCAGAATGGTCTATGTAGCGGACAATCCGGCCAAGGACTTTATCACCCCGAATGCCCGAGGCTGGCGGACGGTTCAAATCCTCCGACCCGGGGCTGTGCATGATCCGATTCCACCCAGTTCTAAGCATGCCGCATATGCCACGGTCACCAGCTTAGGCCAGCTTACAGAAGTTCTGTCAGACCTTTAGCCGTGCCGGCTTTGGCAGCAACTCCGATTTGCACATTGGCAATCAAAGAATCCCAGTCCGACAGAACGTGCTGCGGTTCCAGCCATTCCCTGTTATGGCGTGCATTCTGACGCATTTTATGCAGTAAGGCATCATCCTTTGACAGGCTGAAAATCGCCTTGGCCAGACCGGCAACATCCTCGGCCGGAACAAGCAATCCGTTTTCCCTGTCGCGGATCAATTCCCGTGGCCCATAGGCGCAATCGAACGATATGACCGGCAGACCTGTGACCGTGGCCTCGGCAACTACATTCGGGAACCCTTCAAAGCGAGACGGGAATACAAGAATATCCGCGTCTTGCATCCAGTCTCCGGGTTTTGGGCTGGCGCCGGGCAATGATACGACATCCGATAAATTCGCAGCAGAGATCTGCTGTTCCAACGCGTCGCGCTCTGGGCCCTCGCCAAAGATCGTCAACCGGATGTCTGGGTTGTCGCGCAGCACTTCGGGCATTGCCCGCAGCAGCATATCGAACCCCTTTTGACGATCCAAACGCCCGACAGCCACAAGCCGGGTCTGTCCGGACCCGATGTGGATCCCCCCCAGCGGAGCACATGGATTGGGGATTACACTGGCCTTTGGGATCAGGTCCGCAGGCAAATCCAAACGCGCACGTTCGGTCTGCATGACAATTCCGGATGCCCCCCGCGCAAGCCTGTTCACCGCTTTCAGCCACATGGGATTTCCGCTTTGAACCAGCGGATTGTTCCGCTCAGAGATCACGACGGGCACCCCGGTTCCACGCGCGGCCAACATGGTCAGCACATTCACCTTGGTCAGAAACGAGATGATCAGATCGGGACGCACAGCCCGGATGACCTTGCGAATATGCAAGTAGCGCCGTGCCTGCGTCAGTCGCCGCGAGATCTTTAGCGGCTGAATCATGTGTAAATGCGCGCACTCAGGATAGGCGAAGTAGGAACCAGAATCCTCTGTCGCCATCCCGGCGACGTGAACCTCATCCCCGGCCGAGATTCGATGCGCGGCGATCATTGCGGCGATCTTTTCCGCACCGCCCGCTCCGAACCCAGCTTGCACCAATAACAGTTTCATTTTTCACTCAGCGGCGCTTTTTACACGATCAGCTTGCTGTACCAGATCCAGAGTTTCCGGACGGTTCAACTCTTGTTCGACAATGGGTCGATTCAAGTCTTTGGACTGCAGGAAAATCCGCCCAATATATTCGCCCATTATTCCCAGGAACATCGCATTCAAGGTCATCGACAGCAGCAACAGGATGGTGGTCGTGGCAAAACCGCCCGGCCAGTTCTGGCCAAAGAACAGCTTGCCGATCACATATCCGATCATCAGCAAAAAAGTCCCTGTGCCAACCGTCAGACTAATCATCGAGGCAAGGCGCAAGGGCAGAAGCGAGTGGTTGATCAACCCGTCGACAGCAAGCGACAGCATGGCCCGAAACGGAAATTTCGACTCGCCAGCGGTGCGCGCATTGCGATCATATTCAAAGCCGATCTGGCGGAAACCCATCCCACTGATTAACCCGCGAACATAAGGAGAGCGATCATCGACCCGGCGCAGCTCGTCCAGAATACGCCGGTCAGTCAGCCGAAACTCGCCCGCATTTCTCGGCAAATCATCATTGCTGATCATATCGATCAACGCATAAAAGCCGCGCCGCGCGGCAGCGACGATGGGTCCGTCCGGCAGGCTACGGCGAATGCCGTATACCACGTGATATCCCTGCCGCCAGGTATCCAGCATCTGCGGGATCAGTTCGGGCGGGTCCTGCATGTCGCAATCCAGTTGGATCGAACAGGCCCCGTTTGCGGATCGATAGGCCGTCAGAACTGATGACTGATATCCCATATTGCGGGCAAATCGGATAACCCGGACACGGGGATCAGCAGCAGCAATATCCGACAGGATTTCAAATGTACGATCCGTGGAATGGTTGTCAGTGAAAATGATCTCGGGCTCATAAGAGGGCAGATCGTCAAACACCTTGGTCACACGTTCATAGGCCGTGCGAACGTTATCTTCTTCGTTCAAAGCGGGGATCAGGATTGAAACCAAAGTCACGCGTTCATCTCCGCTTGTTGTGACTGTTTTGTCCATTGAACCGTCCTTTCAAGGCCTTCACGCAAAGCGATTTTTGCCGACCAGCCATAACGTTCCGCCATCTGTGAAGGATCCGAAACCAACAATACCGGGTCATCCTTCGGCGGCGCAGAGTAAACCAAATCCAGAGCTGCTCCGCTCAACACCTGCAACTCTCCTGCGACTGCTGCCATATCCGGAGCATCGCCGGTGACAACATTGATGACCGACCCCGCCTTGTCCGGCGCGTCAGCAATCAAAAGCAGCGCTTCGACTATGTCGTCAATATGTATCAGATCACGCCGATCATGTGGACGATGAAGGAAAACCGGGGCTTTCCGCAACAGGCGGCCAATGGCATGGGGTATGAAGAAATCTTCTGACTGTCCGGGACCATAGGTCAGCGCCAACCGAGCCGTAACAGCCTTGAACGGCAGCCGGGGCTGAGCCATTTCAATATATTGCGTTCCGGCCACCAGAGACGCGCCATAGGAATTTCGCGGGTTCTCTCGCGAAGTTTCGACATAGGGCAGCTTGATATCGCCATATTCCGCAATGGATCCGGTGCGCACAAACGCATTGGGTGGCTGATCACAGATGGCCAAAGCCGACAGGATCGCAACCAGCGTCGAGAGATTTTGCAAAATACTGGCATTCAGATCTGCCAGGTCATCAGTCTCGGCAAATTTTGTCTGCGCGGCGGTATGCAGAACTACCTCGGGTCGGAACGCATTCGCGACGCGTTTGATCGCGGCAACATCCGAATACCCATCGGTGAAAACGCGGATTCCCGAAACACCTTGCAAACGGTCCAGAGAGGAACCCGGCCGCGTAAGCACAGCGACCTCATCGCCCCGGGCCAAACAGGCCCGAGCCAGATGAGAGCCGATGAATCCGCTGGCTCCGGTGATTAGTACGCGCGTCATTGTTTTCCCTTCAGGGAATAACTACTGGCATTGGCAAAGGCACGATGAACTTGCCGCCAGCGGCTTCGAAATCAGCCATCTGCTCGCGGATTTCGTCAAAGAAGTTCCAGGCCAAAACCAACAGGTAATCAGGTTTGCGTTCCATGACCGCTTCGGGGGCCAATACAGGAATAAGCTTGCCCGGCGAATACAGGCCCTGTTTCAACGTGTTCCGGTCAACCAGAAAATCCAGAGTTTCCGTGCCGATATCAAAGTAGTTCAACAGCGTGTTACCCTTAGCGGGCGCACCGTAGCCAGCAATCGTTTTGCCAGATGCCTTAAGCTCGGCCAGCATGGAAACAAGGCTTTCCTGCATCGCGTGAACACGCTCGGCAAATGCTTCGTATGCCTCTTTGTTGGTCATGCCCGCGGCATTTTCGTCAGCCAGCATATCAGCAACAATCGGCGCCGGGGTTTTGTTCAGCGCGGCGGGTTGCATGAACACGCGCATCGAACCGCCATGAACCGGCAGTTTTGTAACATCCACTACATCGAGCCCAACGGACTGGCCCAGTTTGACGACGGACAGAAGGCTCAGTTCAGAGACATGTTCGTGATAGACATTGTCGAACTCGTTGGTCTCGAGGATCATCTTGCCCCAAGGCACTTCGATGATGAAGACACCGTCGTCGGTCAGCAGGTCCAGCACACCTTCGGTAAAGCCGTGCAGATCGTCGATATGGTTGAAGGTATTCGTCGTCGTGATGACGCTGGCTGGACCTTCGGTTTCGCGAATCTGCTGTGCGGTGGCGCGGTTGAAAAAGTCGACATGGACCCGGACGCCCCGTTCACCTGCGATCTTGGCAAGGTTGGCCGCCGGGTCGATGCCCAATGTGCGCCCGCCCTGATCATTGGCATGGGACAGCATCAGACCGTCATTACAACCGATATCAATGATCAGCCCACCTTGCGCACGCTCTACCGCGACCGAGGCGAGTTCGGCGAAATGTGTATGCATTGTTGCCGCACCGGACGGGACATAAAGATAGTCCGTAAAGAAATCAGCAGGCACCTGATCTGCAACCTGGATCAAGCCACAATCCAGACAGGCCTGAGTATTCAGCGGGAAAGCCGGTTGCGGAACATCCTTTTGCTCGGGCCGTGCGAACATATTGGCGGGCGGGTGATCGCCCATCGGCAGCACAAGCATAAGGTTGGTAGACCGGCAGGTCCGGCAGGTCGTGCGAACAGACGTATTGATGCTTTGATCGTTCATCAGACCAGTGCTCCTTGGAATTTCAATGCAAATTCTTCAAATTTTGCATGCATATAATCGATTTGCGCTTGTATCAGACCATGGTGACAAGCCAGCAGAATACCCCCGCGCATAACCGCATCGGAATTGGGATAGCCTGCGGGATCTGCTCGGTATTCTACTTGCTTCATGGCAGGCTGACGCAGAATGTTTCCGGTAAAGACGGGCCGAGTTTGGATGTCAGAAGTCTCAAGAAATATCTGCATCTCGCGCCGCGTGAATGGGGCACCTTCGCGCAATGTCAGCGGGAAGGCCAGCCACCCGGTGCGCGAGTTCGGCAGTTGTTCAGGCAGGATGAACCAGTCTTCATAGCGGGCAAAAAAGGCGCGATGAGCAGCGAAGGCCTCTTCGCGCACGCGGATGTTGTTGTCCAGTTTGCTCAGCTGCACCAACCCGAATGCCGCGCTGATTTCCGAAGGTTCAACGTTATAGCCAAGATCCTCGAACAGAAATTTGGCATCATACTCGATCCCGTCCAGTTTGACGTTGAACCGGTTCTCGATGGCCTCGGATTCCACAAACAGCGAGGACGACCGCCCCCAGGACCTCAGCAAAAGCGCCTTGCGGCCAAGCTCTTCGTCATTCACGCACAACATGCCGCCATTCCCGGCGCCATTGATGACGTGGCTGCCGTAAAAGCTGGTGGTAGAGACGTCGGAATAGACGCCCGTGCTTGTACCGTCGATGGTTGCGCCCAGCGTGTCAGCGCTGTCTTCAATTACCTTCAGACCATGCGCATCGGCCAGCTCGCGGATACGGCGCCAATCTGGCAGGTTTCCGATCAGTGACGGGATCATGACGGCAGATGTATTTGGCGTGATCATGCGTTCGATCGCGTCTACGTCGATATTATAGGTCCCGACCGCGGCATCCACAAATGTCGGGATCAGGCCCTGACGGACAAGCGGAGCAACCGTCGTGGCAAAAGTCAGGGCCGGAGTGATAACTTCGCTGCCCTTTGGCAAGTCCAGAATCTCGACCGCGAGGTAGTTCGCCGATGACCCCGAGTTCACCATGATGCCGTGGCGTTTGGAAAACAAAGCAGCCACTTTTTCCTGCATCTCGCGCACTTTGGGGCCCATCTGGGTGGACGTTTTCAGAACTTCGACAACCGCGTCGATCTCTTCCTGGCCATGCACGGTTTGACCGTAATTCACTCGCATTATTCTTTTCTCCTCAATAACCCGCTATTGCGCGGCGACCGGAGCCCGGTCGAAATCCCGTGAAGACATCAGGTCACTGTAGAACCCGATCTGATTGTTTGTGATCCCACCCATCTCCGCACCGGCGGCATGGGCCTTGTACCAGTCTACTGTCAGGCGAACGGCTTCGGGCAATGTCAGTTGCGGACGCCAACCCAATCCCGTTTGCGCCTTAGTGCTGTCCAGTCGAAGAATACCTGCCTCATGCGGCGCGGCAGATGTCTGTTCAGCAGACGCCATCGAAAACTGTGGCGCTCCGTCGCCCCAGGCATCCTGCATCAAGGTTGCCAACTGCCGGACATCCACCGTCCCCGACACATCAGGGCCAAAATTCCAGGCGCCAGCAAAGCTTTGCCCATCCCGATACATTCGCGCGGCCAAGGCCAGATAGCCCGACAGCGGTTCAAGAACATGCTGCCAGGGGCGCACGCTGAGCGGGCTGCGGATAACCACCGGTTCGCCCGCCTCGGATGCGCGGATCACGTCGGGGATAAGCCGATCTTCGCCCCAGTCGCCCCCTCCGAACACATTCCCGGCCCGGACTGTTGCAAGTTGCGGCCCATCCGCTGATGAAAAGAAGGAATGACCATAAGATTGCGCCACAAGCTCGGTACAGCCTTTCGAGGCGCTATACGGGTCCCTGCCGCCCATCGGATCGTTTTCGCGATAACCCCAGGTCCATTCCTTGTTGTCGTAACATTTGTCACTGGTGACAACGACCACCGCCTTCAGTGAGCGCATCCCCAAAGCGGCATCCAGAACATGGGCCGTTCCAGATACATTGGTCGCAAAGGTTTCGGCAGGATCCCTGTAAGACCGGCGCACCAAGGGTTGGGCGGCCATGTGGAACACGATTTCAGCGTCCACGCCTGACAGTGTATCCAGCACCGCCTGACGATTGCGGATATCCGCAATCCGACTGTCGGTCAGCCCGTCAACAGAACAGGCATCAAAGAATGAATGCCCCTGTTCGGGAGGCAGTGACAAGCCTGTCACCTCTGCCCCCAGACGCCTCAGCCATGCACAAATCCACCCGCCCTTGAATCCGGTATGCCCGGTCACAAGAACACGGCGGCCGGCAAAAACGCCATCAAACTGAGAATTGACCTGCCCGCTCACGGTTCACCTCATATCGCCAGAGCTGGGTAGCTCTTGCCCGAACCTTCGTTGAAATTAAGCCAGGGCGGCGTTTCACCTTCGCACAGACCGTCCAGCGTATTCCTGTCGCGCAGAGTATCCATCGGATGCCAGAACCCATCGTGGCGATAGGCCATCAACTCTCCGTCGCGGGCCATCTGGGTCAGCGGGGTCTGTTCCAGCGGCTCATTGTCATCAACCATATAGTCCAAGACGCCCGGCTCGAAGACGAAGAAGCCGCCATTGATCCAGGTTTCGCGATTGCGGACCTTTTCTGTGAAGGCGTCAACCCTGTCGCCCTTGAGCTCGATGTTACCAAACCGCGCCGGGGGCTGAACCGCAGTTACGGTCGCCAGCTTGCCGTGTGATTTGTGGAAATCAATCAGTGCATTGATGTCGATATTTCCCACGCCGTCCGAATAGGTGCACATGAACGGCTCATCAGGAGTCAGCCAATCCTTGAGCCGACGGATACGACCACTGGTCATGGTATGCGCACCGGTGTCGACCACTGACACATTCCACCCGCCCGGAGCAGAAGGGACCAGTTGCAATTCCCCAGTGTCCAACGATACCGATATATTGTTGGCGATCAGGTGATAATTGGCAAAGAACTGCTTCAGCAGCAATGCTTTGTACCCGGCAGCCACAACAAAATCACGATGTCCGAAATGGCTGTAGATATCCATCACGCGTGCGATGATCGGACGCCCGCCCACTTCAACCATGGGCTTGGGAATGGAAACCGTTTCTTCGGCCAGACGCGAGCCTAGTCCACCAGCCAGAAGTACCGTTTTCATTGTCTATCCTTCCTTTATTCGATCAATAGAATTGATGGTCATGTGAATGGGCCCGCCCAGGAAAAATATAGGCAGGTTGAGTCGCGCAAGCACTGGTCATTGTTCAGCCCCTGCAGCTTTCAAGTATACCACACCTTGGCCGTAGCGGTTGTTCAGACCTGATAATTCGACCGGGCGGTAGTTGTTTGCTCGCGCATAGCTCAACAATGGGGCTTCCAGAACGGAATCGTATCCAAGCAGGAAAGCCGAAGGCGGGTTATCTGCAAACAGAGCCGGTAAGTCTTCGGCGCCTGCCATCACGTATTTGCCGGCAAGTTCCGGATCCGTGAAGGGTGCAATTCGGTAAGCGAATGGCCCCGTTGCAAATTCTGGATAAACACTCAGGCCCGCCTCAAGCGGATAGATCGGCAGCAAAGTCGCGACCGGACCATCAGGCAGTGCACTGCCTGCCACCGCATCCCGCAGGACAGCGCCGGAACCGGCAAAACGGGCCGAGGTGAACTTCGAAGGCTCTGTCAGCGAGACCAGGCCCATCCCGATACGCGGGAGTCCCAGGATGACCATCAAGACAATACCTGCCGCAAGCACAGGCACTGCCTCGTGCCGCCGTGGCGGGTCAAGCCGACGGAACAGAACCGCGAGCAGCAGAGGCAGACAGACCAGAGGCTGGATATAATATTGCGGGAAACCGGGCGTTGGGACAAAAGCCATCGAGGCAGTCAAGATAATGATCGCCAGAACAACACCACCATGCCGCAGTTGCGAGGGCTGCATTTCGTCGACACGCGCACCACCACGCAGGATAATCCAAAGCACGGACAGAATGGCCATAACCATCACCAGGCCCACTCCGGCCACCCATGCCGAATGGGCCAGCATCAACTTGCCCGACAATCCCAGGGCCAGCCCCGGTTCTGTTGCGGCGTTGGCCTCCCAATAGGCGACATGTGGTCCGGTGTGAAACCCCAAGACATGCGCCAGAAAGACGCCCGGATCAGCGAGCATGAAGGCAAACAGGGGCAAGGCCCCGATCAACCCTCCGATCAGCAGCGGCAGAACCACGGCTTTCAGTCGTCGTGCCATCGAAACATCCGCAGGCAACAAGAATGCGGCAAGAGCAATCGGCGGAATAAACAGTACCGCACTGACCTTCATCCCCGCCGCAATAGACAATGCGACGCCCGATAGGACCAGCGTCAAAAATCGCGGCGCGGGCTTTGACGTCTCGATCAAAAACAGGCCAAGCCCGATGACCGCAAATGGCAGTGGCAACAGATTGTTGGTTGCGGCCATACCGGCACCGGTCAGAAACAGCTCGCATGTCACGATGCCGATAACTGAAAAGACGGCGAGAACCGGCGATCCCGACAAGCGCAGCGTTACCCAGCCAGTCGCAGCGATCAATCCAAGCCAGGCCAGAAACAGGCCGATCCGAGCGGACCCCAACAGGCCGAACTCATCGAACAGAATGCCGGACCCAAGATAATACCACGCCGAATAAGGGACGTGATTGTAGAAGAAGTCCGAATAAAGCTCCCACTCTCCGAGCAAACGTGCCGGAGGGACGAACATCAGCTCATCCCGGCGCAGATCATAGGTCATCAGGCGGCCGAACAAACCGGCAATCAGCAACACAAGCCCCAGACCAGCGGTCACGATCCCAAGCATAGCACCCATGCGCGTACTTGACGGGGTGGTGCCCTTAAAGCTTGATATTCTCGCATCGCTCATCTCAGCCCCTCCGATCCAACGCCTGACCCCGGCCAAGCGCACGCGAAATCATGAGGTAAGACAATATGACAACCGGCCCCAATGCGACCGCCTGTGCCAGATAGGGATCAAGCCCAACCTGCATCAAACCGCGCAAAAGCAGCGCATTCACAAAATACAGCACGACATAAGACATCGCATATAGCGGGAAACGGCGGTATCCCTGCACGCCAAAGACAAACCGGGCGTGGATACAAAAATTCCAGATCACACCCAAGATAAACTGAAGCAGAAGCGCAAGCTGTGGATGCATGCCCGCAAAAATCAATAGGGCAAACACGCTGTAGCCAAACGCCGTGTTGATCAGGCCAGCCCAGAGAAACCGTACCACCTGCGCACGTTCTTCTGACGGCGCGAAAGCCGAGCGTATATTAAGCCTCGCCATCAAATGTTGGCCCTTTCGGCGGAAATATTAAACACAGAAACCAAATTCGGCAAAATAACCGACACTAGAAAACAATTCTTAATCAGCTGCCAGCGGGCAACAGTTCCGGGTTTTCTCCTTCAGACTGACTGACTGCATTTGCTGCGTTTGTGCCAGCGCTTTTGAAAATGGGCTTAGACGAGAATTCCGAGATCGGAACCGGACGCAGGCCATTTGCACCATACCCTGGCACCAACTCTTTCAGCAGGCGTTTGGCAGCCAGTTCGTCACCTTCTGCCGCAGCCTGTTCCAGTTTCCGGATCATGGCGCGCAGGCGGGCAACAGGAATGCCCTCGGGCCGTGCGGACCCGACGCCCGGAATGCCACATTCGTGGCGCTTTTCAGACGCATCAAACAATTCCTCGAACAGCTTTTCGCCTGGACGAATACCAATGAATTCGATGTCGATATCCTCATAAGGCTTTAGCCCGGCGAGGCGGATCATCCGTTCGGCCAAATCCACGATCTTGACCGGCCGACCCATATCCAGAACGAAAATCTCTCCGTGGCTGCTTTCCATTTTCAACCCACTGGCGGCCGCAACCAGAGTCAGTTGCACGGCCTCACGGATGGTCATGAAGTACCGCTCCATCCGGGGATCAGTCACGGTCAGCGGACCACCGTTCGAGATTTGACGTTGAAACAGCGGGATCAGCGAGCCCGACGACCCCAGAACATTGCCAAACCGTACCGAGAAGAACCGGGTTTCTTCCTCGGTTCCGTTGGTTACACGGTCCTGCGCCTGAACGTAGAACTCAGCAACGCGCTTGGTTGCACCCATCACACTGGTGGTGTTTACAGCCTTGTCGGTGGAAACCTGCACCATCGCGATAGCACCATAGTTCCGGGCCGCATCCGCGACGTTACGGGTTCCGATCACATTGGTCAAAACGCCCTCGCAGGGATTCATCTCAACCATCGGAACATGCTTCAGGGCTGCGGCATTGAATACCAGCTCGGGGCGATGACGTTCAAAGATGTCATTCACACGCGACGCATTGCGAATGCTTGCGATATACATCCGCCGGGGAACATCTGGAAAGTTCTGCGACAAATCCATGTCGATGGTATAGGCGTTGAACTCGCAATGGTCGATCATCACCAGTTCCGCCGGATCGAAAGAGGCTATCTGACGTGCCAGTTCGCTACCGATCGAACCACCGGCACCGGTCACCAATACGCGGCGCCCACGGAACATCTCGCGCAACATCGAGCGTTCGACAGCTTTTTGTGGCCGCTCGAGAATTTCTTCCGGGTTGATAATACAACCGTTGGCCGCATCCTGGCCTTCTTCCCCAAGACCCGGCACGCGTGAGACAGCGATACCGTTGGATTCACACCAGCTGGTCAGCTTGCGGATGCCGTCACTTTCAAAATGCGTGATCGGTTCGGTCAGGAACAAGCGTCTGGGCAAATGATCCCAGGCTTTAAGCCGCTCGACCACGCGATCGGCATCCAGAAGAGATCCGATAATCTGAACATCGTGGAAATACAGCCCCATGGTATTGCGCGCATCGTCAATAATGCCCACCGGCTGATACTTGGAATGCGTATTCCGCAAAGACCTGACAAATAGATCACAACTTGCACCCGTGCCAACCAAAAGCACCGGAACCTTGTCCTGATGTTCGGCCATCAACCGCGCATTCTGGCGATTCAGCTCACGGCTACGGGCAACTACACGCAGGGCACTGAGCAGAAGGATCATCAAGCCAAGCTGAATAATGAAAGCAGCGAAGGGTACAGCCTTGGTCACTTCGAAAACTGCACTGGCAGCCATGAGGCACAGGACCAACATTGTCGATCCCCGCAGAATCAGACGAATGTCTCGCAGTGATGTCGAGCGTGTGTGGCGCCGGTACATGCCCGCAAGCGGGAAAACCGCCAGTCCAATCAGGCTGGACAAGAGCATCAGCGGGAACATGGCTGGCGCCATCTGTTGCGCTACCGTTCCACCATTCGCAAGATTGATTGCCACTACGGCTGAGAAAGACGAAGCAACAATGTCTCCAAAGACTAATCGATGATTGGCACGCAACTCACTAACAATCTGCGTTTGCCAGCAATGAAAACCCGAAACCATTTACCTCACCCCTTTATCTCATCACCGGCTCAATTCCGATCGAGAATTACTCGTACATCGTTACCCAACAGGGTCCTGCAGCATCAAAACATTGCCACAGCTCCCAACTGATCACTCACAGACCGCTTGCAGCTGTCCTATATAAACCAAAGGCTCGCGATCAGATGATCAACCGAAAGCCTTGTACCCGTATCTTTGTTTTGCCCCCTTCACTTGAGCTTGTCTCAATCGCCCAAGTTGAACACACTCACTTCACTCGTTAATAATAATAATTCGCGCAAGTAACAAAATTGTTCCTCTGGTTCGCCGGTTAGCGCAATTTCTTCAATCTCCTTCAACGCTAACATACGTTTCCGCGCCCTCAAAAGTAATTTCTTCACACTTCATTAACGAATTGCAGCGTTTTCTGAAGTACTCTTTGACTGATATTTTGCTGAGGGTTGCAGAATTTCCTCCCTGTTTCGGCTGACTTGAGCGCCGATTGACCTAGCGTAAACAAGAGAAATGCTAATCTCACGGGGAAAATTACAGTCATTTTCTCAATCCGATGAAATCTTCGGGGGCCGCTGTCCGGGTCTCAATATTGCCCAATCGATCCACAATAAGCCCCTATCGGGGCATTGTGAACCAAGACGCAACAAAGATGACAACTCCTTTCGGCCAATCCTCTAATGAGTCGCAGGCCGGTTTTCCTGACAAAGGCTTTGTGAACTTGGCGCATGCTTGGAAAAATTTCCGCATAGTCAGGGTGCCGGTCAGCTCTGCCGCTTGAATCGAGAATCGATTTGGGATCAACTCAGCCCAGACTTCGTATCAGTGCGCCGGAACTTGGATCCGGCCAGCAGGATGATCCGGGGAGATGTTGGTTCTTGGTTTGATATTCGTAGTTTTCAGCTACAGTTCTTGGGTTTGAATATGAACAGATTTCTCGAAATACTGTGTTGCCTGATCGCGGGCACGATCGCGCTGCCCTTTTTTCTGGCGGGTTGTGTGATTGTGCTGTTTTCGGTCGGGCAACCTTTGTTTTTTGGCCAACGGCGGGCAGGCTGCAACGGGCGCGTCTTTCGCATCTGGAAGCTGAGAACAATGTCCGACACACGCGATCAAAACGGGGCTTTGCTGCCAGATTCGGAACGTCAGACAAAAACCACCAAGCTTCTGCGCCGCGTAAGGCTGGATGAGATGCCCCAGCTTGTGATCATCTTGCGCGGAGATATGGCCCTTGTTGGCCCCCGTCCCCTGCTTCCCGAAACCATCGAAGAGTTTGGAGACAATGGGCGGTTGCGCTGCACGGTTCGGCCCGGTCTGACAGGGTGGGCTCAGGTCAGCGGCAATACCGCGCTTTCAAATGACGAGAAGCTAAAGCTGGATCTATGGTATGTCGCGCACCGGTCACTGTCGCTTGATCTGAAGATATTGTTCGAAACCATTATGGTAGCCTTGGCCGGAGAGCATAAACGCCCTGACCGAATTCAGGCCGCAGACAACTGGCTGGACAGCCGAAAGGAGACACCTGCATGAAGACGGTATTTGTGGGGGCGGTCGAAGGATCACATGTCGCCTTATCCGCCATATGTGCCCGAGGGTTTGTACCGGATTTGGTGGTGACACTACCGCCGGACTTGTCTCACCGGCACTCTGATTTTGCAGATCTCAAACCCACTGCAGATCGGTATGATATTCCTGTCCACTATACCGCCAAAAGTGACTCGGCCGGAACAATCAAAACCATTCAAGCCGTAAAACCTGATCTGATACTGGTCATCGGGTGGTCTCAGATTTGCGGGCCGGAATTTCGGGCCCAGGCAAAGATCGGATGCGTCGGGTTTCACCCATCCGCCCTGCCCCGTCTGCGCGGGCGCGGTGTAATCCCCTGGACTGTCATATTGGGCGAAACCGATGTAGGCGCGTCATTGTTCTGGCTTGGCGAAGGGGCCGATGACGGCCCGATTGCGGCGCAAGCTCGATATGCGGTCGATCCCGACACGGTAACAGCGCGCGAGCTGTATGACCGGGCGCTTCAGGCCCTGACGCAGCTGCTGCCTCAGCTTTTGACACAAATCTCCGAAGGTGACATCCCGGCGGCGCCGCAACCGGAAACCGGGATCAGCCTTTGTGCGCGGCGGCGGCCCGAGGACGGCCTGATCGACTGGACCAGACCGGCGGCAGAGATTAACCGGTTGATACGCGCAGCCGGGCCGCCCTATCCCGGCGCTTACACGTATTCTGCATCCGGTGAGAAGTTGGTCCTGCTGGGTGTACAGAACACCGCCCTGCAGGGCTACTATATCGGCCTGCCTGGTCAGATACAGGCCATCAAAGGAAACCGGTTTACGGTCGCCTGTGGGGATGGGAAATGTCTGGACATCATAAACTGGACCGGCGCCGATGCGCCGCCCGATCTGCACTCAAAGCTCAGGAATTCCGAATGACAGCGCTGACACCTTTTGACGGACAGGACGGACCGGTACTTGTGGTTGCTCCGCACCCGGATGATGAAGTCCTTGGGGCTGGCGGCACCATCGCACGACTGGCAGATGCAGGTCGCGCAGTCCATATCGCGATTGTCACAACGGGTCGGTCGCCCCGGTTCAGCACGGAACAGATCGCCAATGTACAGGCCGAAGCCCGGGCCGCACATGAGCATCTTGGTGTGACGCATACGCACTGGCTGGACTTCCCTGCCGCCGAACTGGCTGAGCACCCCCATGGTGACCTGAACGCAGGTCTGGGGACGCTGATCCGTGACCTCGACCCAAGTGTCATCCTGGCGCCGCATCCCGGCGACATCCATCTGGACCACCAGTTGAGTTTCCTTTCGACTTTGGTGGCAAGCCGACCTTATCAGGACAAATACCCGACGACGATCGCGGCCTATGAGACGCTGTCCGAGACAAATTGGAACGCGCCATATCTGACGCCGCCGTTCGTGCCAAACATGTTTGTGGACATTTCGGATACATTGGAGCGTAAACTGGAAGCCTTCCAGTTATTTGCAAGCCAGGTCAAACAGCCCCCGCACGAGCGTTCGGTTCAGAGCTTGAAAGCGTTGGCAACTTTGCGTGGCGCGACGGTTCACCGGGCCGCGGCTGAGGGCTTTGTCTTGGTCAGGTCGGTTATCTGACTGACCTGATCGCAAAATCGCCAAGCTGCGATCAGCGCATCCACGCTTCGGACCATAGTTGGAACATAAAGACCGTCCACAGCTGAGCACCCCAGTTGCGTTTGCCTGATTGGTGCTCGGCCCAGCATTTTTCCAACGCTGCCTTGTCCACAAAACCCTCAAGCCCGTTCCCATCCAGAAGAATGCTGGAAACACGGGACTTTAGGGGCCCGCGCAGCCAAGCGTTGAGTGGGATACCGAACCCGCGCTTTGGCCGGTCGTACAGCGATTGCGGAACCCGCTTTTTCAAAAGCTCCCGCAACGCCACCTTGCCAGCCTTCCCGTCGCACCGAAGCGAAGCCGAGGAACGCCAGGCGGCCGTTACAACGCGATAGTCCAACAATGGGGCGCGCATCTCAAGCCCGACCGACATCGACGTGCGGTCAGCTTTCACCAGAATATCATCCGGCAGATAATAAAGTGAATCCAACAACATCATGCTGTCCAACCGGCTCAATCCTGCGGGCAAATCATGCGTTCCGATCTCATTGCCCAGCGGGATGCCGGACTTTCCAAGCATACCGGAGGACCAGATCGAAAACTGGGCCTGATAGCGGCACTGGAACTCTCGTCCCTGCAGAACCGGCGCAAGCTTGGCCAGACGGTCGGCGCTCAGATCATCGCGCATGCTGCGCGGGGCGAATGGCCTTAGCACAGGCACCAGAGCGGCAAGAACTGATTGCGGCGCCTGCGACAGGGCTTGAATTGCCAGGTCGGGCATTTTGCCCTTCAGGCGTTCAAAGGCCTGCATCCGCACATAGCGGGCATAGCCACCAAACGACTCGTCACCGCCGTCGCCGGACATGACGACTTTAAGCTGCTGGCGCGCCAGTTGCGAAACCAGCAGGGTCGGTAGTTGTGACGGGTCGGCGAAGGGTTCGTCAAACACTTGCGGCAAACCTTCGATGGCTTGAAACGCCATTTCCGGCGTCGCCGTCACCTCGTGATAATCCGTCCCAAGATACTCGGCGATGGCCTTTGCATGGTCGGCTTCGTTGGTGTCTTCATCATCGAAACGCACGGTAAAGCTGGGCACTTTCCTGTTCGACTGCTCTTGCATCATCGCAGTGATCAGTGACGAGTCGATACCGCCCGACAGGAAGGTCCCGACCGGCACATCCGCAACCATCCGTTCGCCCACCGCGCGCAGCAGTTCGGATTCAATTTCAGCTATTGCTGTTTCATCGTCGGGATATGGGTTTGCGCGCGCCTCAGTCACTACCGCCTCGATATCCCAAAACCGCTCGATCCCTTGCAGAAGCGCATCCAGCGAGGCCGGTGCGGCATCAAGTTTGATCTCGACCATAGAGCCCGCAGGTAGTTTCAGGACATTTGGGTAAATCGTGCGCGGGGCAGGAATATATCCCAACCGAAGAAACGATCCTAAGGCTGCGCGGTCCACCTCTGCCGGTCCAAATTCCGGATGCGCGCGCAGTGACTTCAATTCAGACCCAAACAGAACGGTTTTCCCGGCCAGGCCCAGATAGAGAGGTTTTTTGCCAATCCGGTCGCGCGCCAGTGTCACGCTTTGGGTTTTCCGGTCAAACACGGCAATGGCAAACATCCCGTGGACGCGGTCCAGTGTCTTGCGGATACCCCAAAGCTGCATCGCCGCCAGCAAAACTTCGGTATCGGACGTGCCCCTGAAGCTTATGCCCAGATCCTGCAATTCCTGACGCAATTCCAGATAGCCATAGATCTCACCATTGAACACAATGGTGAACCGGCCATCGGCGGAATCCATCGGCTGTACCCCGGTTTCCGAAAGATCAATAATGGCCAGACGCAGATGCCCCAGGGCCACGCCCTGATCTGGGTCCACAAACAACCCGGTTCCATCCGGGCCACGGTGTTCAATCGATTGACACATCTTGCCAAGGACGGATGAGGCCTGAGACCGATCAACGGTGCCAAAGTTGATAAATCCGGTGATGCCACACATCGCTCAGATCCCCTTCTGTTCTGGCTGAGAGGCAATCTTATCGGGATCAAGACTGCCGCTCTCCAAAATGTCCCGATACTGTGCGGCAACGCGGTCAAGCTGGTAAGTGCTGGCCACAATCGCCCGGGCTTTTTCTCTTTTCTCCAGATACTCTGGGGCCGACCAATTTGCGGCATGGACCAAAGCGTCTGCCAGCAATTCCGCGTTGCGGGGCGGTACGATCAATCCGCAGTCGCGAATGATCACCACCGCATCACCCACATCCGTCGACACAACGGGGTGGCCATAGCTCATCGCTTCGACAATGACATTCGGAAACCCTTCGGTTCGGGATGAAAGCACCAGCGCATCAATCCGTTTGTAGAATGCAGCCATATCATGCAGGTCGCCGCACAGCTCTACATTGTCCGCAGTCAGGTTATAGCGCGCCAGCAATGATTGTACTTCGGAGTTTTCAGGCGACATATTCTCTCCGGCCGCGATGATGCGCAGATCGGGGACTGACCGCAGCGCCAGGGACAGAGCCTGGAAAAGGGTTTCGTGATCCTTCTGTGGATGAA
Organism: Ruegeria sp. CDSC042; assembly: GCF_059610745.1. Taxonomy (NCBI): domain Bacteria; kingdom Pseudomonadati; phylum Pseudomonadota; class Alphaproteobacteria; order Rhodobacterales; family Roseobacteraceae; genus Ruegeria; species Ruegeria sp. CDSC042. The sequence continues at coordinate 145,533 of NZ_JBXWOF010000005.1, read as the reverse complement.
ACCGCGCCGCGATCCCAAAAACCCTGGGCGGGTCGCTCCGCACCACAGAGGCTTGAGGCATGATCAGACCGTTCGGAATGACGCAAGACCGCGCAGCAGCAAACCCGTTCTTCGTGTGCTGATCCAATGCGCGTTGCGAGTTATAAATGATCCCTGCACACCTGCCCGACAAACGCCGACACAGATCAACGGCAATCCGCGTGCTGCGCGTGAATGAGCTGGTATCGTCCAAAGCCTGCCGCACCGTCCAGTAAATTGGTACCTTTCGACCTGATATCCAGCTGGCAATCAGCCCGATGACCATCGCATGGTACATCCAGCACAGAACCGCCTGCGGTTTATACTGACGGATAAGACGCGATATCTGCAATATCGCGCGGGGCATGGACGACAGTGATCTGGCATTCAATCCGATCAGAACGGCGTTTGGATTTGCACATTGGCTTTTGATCCTGTCCGAAACCTCCGTCAGCGACACCACCAATACCCGATCCCCGGATATGGCAACCAACCGCGCCAGCATCGCCTGGGCCCCGCCCTGACCGGAAAAATCGGTGATGACATGCATGATCATCCGTTCAACACCCGAAACTCACTAACCTGATCCGGCGGCAGATGCCGGGTCGGAACCTTCAGACACGCCCCTGGATGCGGCGGTGTGAACTGCCTATGCACGCGCCCGATCTCCGATTTCGCGTACAAATTCGGCCAGACCGACGATGTCTTGATGCGACCAGGTCGGATCAACCAGAAAAGCAAGGCTGGTTTCACCAAGCTCTTTCGCCACCGGCAAGGGATCAACCGGGCCAACACCAAGGCGTGCGAACATCTCTTCTCTATATATTTCAGAACAACTGCCCGAGAACACGGGGAAACCCGCCTCAGAAATCTCAGCTATGATGCGATCCCTGCTCCAACCCGAGGCCAGATTCTCAGGTCTTATGAACGCATAAAACCGGTAATAGGCGTGTGTCAGCCCGGCAGGTGGAACAGATACCCGAAACGCAGCGCATCCGGATAGAGCTCCCGCCAAAATCTCGGCATTTCTGGTTCTATGGGCGCGCCACCCGTCCAATTTCGCCAGCTGAATGCGCCCGATGGCGGCGGAAAGCCCGGTCATCCGCAGATTGGTGCCCGGCTGGCCACTATGTAGCCAGCGAAACCCCGGAGGGTGGCTTTTGTTAAACACCTGTTCATAGTTTTTACCGTGATCCTTATAGCTCCAGACCTTGGACCACAGCTCATCATCATTGGTGATCAGCATTCCGCCTTCGCCGCCGGTTGTGATGATTTTATCCTGACAGAACGAATACGAGCCGCAGGTGCCAAAGGTTCCCACGTGCTGGTCACCGATCATGGCACCATGCGCCTGCGCACAGTCCTCGATCACCCAGAGGTCGCGGCTGCGCGCCAGATCCATGAGACCCGCCATATCCGATGGCCACCCGGCCAGATGGACCGCGATAATCCCCACGGTTCTGTCGGTCAGAACCGGTGCAATCGTTTCTGCGGTGATGTTCTGGCTGTCACGATCCACATCTGCAAATACCGGCTTGCCACCGGCCAGAAGGATCGAACTGGCAGACGCGATAAAGCTACGCGGTGTGACGATAACCTCGTCTCCGGGTCGGATGTTCAACGCCAGCAGCGCGGCGTCCAGAGTGACCGTGCCATTTGCCATGGCGATCGCATGCTGCGCGCCGGTATAGGCGCTGTATTCACGTTCGAATTCTTTGACATCGGGGCCGGTCCAGGCATTCACGCAACCGGATCTTAGCACTGCGCTGACAGCATCAATTTCATCTTCTTCGAAGAATGGCCATTTGGGCATCAGCTGTTTCCCTTCAGATAAGCGGCCAGAGGATAGCCGATGGAAGATGGGCCAAGCCTATTATTGCTCAAATTTAGACAGCAGGATTTCCGGATCATTTCTTTACCTCACGCCAACCCATCCGAGGATGGTCAGGCAAACTCAACAATTAACAAATTTTTGGCGGCAAGCGCCTGAATTGGAAACAAACTCCGCAGGTTCGGAAATATCTTTTTGTGCCGCGGCAGGCAAAACCTGACCTGAATCGATTGCTTATGCAAGGTTCCAGGTCACTTAACGGCGTGATTTTTCAACAATCAGGCCGCAGACAGTCAGAGGTGAAAAATAGGCAACAATCGGCTCTGGTGACAGCGCCGTTGACAGCTTCGGCGACATGGATCAGCATCGCCTCAACCTTGGTTTTTAAAGTTTGAAATGTTTCTTTGATGAGTGATATTCCCAACACCGCTTCCGGTGCCCAAGCCGTACCTGCCGAACGTAGTTCGACAACTGGCGGACGTCCAAAAGTTCTATTTGTCGGCAATCTTACGACCTCACTGACCAATTTTCGCTATGATCTGTTGAAAGAGCTTGCTGAACGCGCAGACGTACTTGCTTGCGCACCGGAAAACGATGCGGCGACCGAAGCAGCCCTAGCCGAGATCGGCGTGACATTTCGGCAAATCCCTATGGCGCGCGCGGGGTTAAATCCATTTCAGGATCTGTCCACCCTGTTCACACTGATCGGGATCTGCCGGGAAATACGGCCCGATATCGTCTTTGCCTATACGATGAAGCCGATCATCTTCAGCGGCCTTGCGGCGCGGTTGACCGGCGTTCGGCGGCGGTTCGCGATGTGTACCGGTTTAGGTTATGTATTTGCCGATGCCAAACTGACCGTGCGCCGAAAAGTGCTGAGAGCGGTGGCGACAGGCCTTTACCGCATCGGATTGAAAGGTGTCGACGAAGTTCTGGTTTACAACTCGGTCGACGCCGAGGAGTTTCGCAGCAGACGGTTGATGGCGAAAAAGGCCGCGCTGTCGATTGTGCCCGGTTCCGGTGTCAATCTCGCCAGATACGCAAAATCCAACCCGCCCACAGATCCGCCCGTTTTCCTGATGATCGCGCGCCTGCTGCGCGACAAGGGCGTGTTCGAATATGCCGAGGCCGCCCGGCAGCTTAGGGAACAATTCCCTGATGTTCGTTGTCAGTTGTTGGGCCCGCTGGATGACAATCCGGACTCGGTCAACGCACAGCAGCTCGAAGAATGGGGTCAGCAGGGGCATATCGAATATCTGGGCGAAACCAAGGATGTTCGGCCATTTCTCAAGGAATGTTCGGTCTTCGTACTACCCACCGTCTATCGTGAGGGCATCCCCCGCGCCATTCTTGAGGCGATGTCGACAGGGCGCGCCGTCATTACGACCGATGCCCCGGGATGCGCCGATGCGGTCAGCGACGGGGAAAACGGGTTTATCGTCCCCAAACGCAATCCAGAGGCGCTGGCGGAGGCGATGAGAAAATTCGTTGAAGACCGGAGCCTAATCGAATCCATGGGTCAGGCCGCGCGGGCGCGTGCCGAGCAAGAGTTCGACGTCGCGCGGATCAACACGATCCTGCTGCGGAAGATGGGCCTAATCGACAGCGATACCAAGCTGCCCTCCACTGCCACCGACTGATCCACACCCATTCTAAGCTCACGTCTAATCCGAGAAACTGCGCCACCCGCGGCTGAGACCCGGATCAATAGCATCAAGCTCGGCGACGTCAGGCCTATAGAAATCGGCCATTTTCTGCGCCAATACATCCGGCAATTCAGGATACTCCACCTGCCGCGCCACCGCTTTGCGAATCGCCTTTAACGGCCCCGTATGCCGGATCGGGTCAAGCAACGGTCGAAGCGGCGCCAGAACCCGCCTCAGAGGCAAGGGCACGATTGGCGTATTTTTGTTTTTGACCCGCTCTTCTAGTGGCGGCTCCACGACACCGGAAAAACCGATGTGTTCGGCGACACGGCGTAAGGTTTCTACCGGTTGTGAGATCGTGTTTTCGTAGGCCAGCAACAGAATTTGATCTGTCGGGAACAGATCGTAGAAACGGCGCAGGTGATAGGCATATCTACCATTGTGCAGGAACCTTTCATCACCGGCCTTGTCAGGGTCCAGATACCGATGAATGTCGTCCCCGACAGTGCCCCGGCGATACAACATGCAGTAGTCGGAATAGGCCCTTCGAACCGGATCGCGCATCTGCAGGATCAACCTGACATCGGGATGATCCTGGGCGATCCTTTTGGCGGCCTCTGGATGTGTCAGGTAGGTATTGCACTTTTCACCCACGATGCTCTGGCCCGCATATCCCTCGTATTGATCGCGATACCAGACCGCCCCCCGGTCAAAATGATCCGAGAAATAGTGCAGCTCGGGATCCGGCATGAAAATCTGCGGCGTCGCCGTCAAAGAATTCTGCAACCAGGTGGTCGCACATTTCGCAGCACCGAATATCAGGAAATCTATCTTTCGCTCGTTCGCCAGGCCCATATTATCCTCTAATCCCTACGATCCGCATCGGGATCACGATACCAATTCGCGGTACACGTCGGACACTTCGGCCACGTGTTTATCCAACCCAAAATTATCCTGCACATATTGGTAGGCCGCTTGTGTAACCTGCTGCCTCAGCTCCTGGTCCTCGATCAGAGAAACGACCGGCTCAACAAAGGCTTCGGGGTCTTCTGGATCCACCAGAAAACCGGTTTTGCCATGATCGATTGCCTCGACATTGCCGCCGTGCCGTGTGGCCACAACAGGCAGTCCAAGGTGCATTGCCTCGATCAAAGTACGTCCAAATGGCTCGTTCAAGGCCGGCACAAGGGTGGCATCCATGGCGACCATGCACTTTTCAACATCCTGCCGAAACCCCATCATATGAATCTGCGCGCCCATCCCCTGTTCTCGGGCCACGTCCATGGAGCCTGTGTCCAACCCGTCATCGGGATTGAGTACTTTGCCAAATAGCAGGCCATGTACCGGCCTGTCCCCAATCTGTTTCTGAATGGCCACAAGGCTTTGGACAAAATGAACCGGCCGTTTTCGCGGTTCCAGATGGCCAAAATATCCTAGAAGAACTGCATTTTCCGGCGCACCGATTTCGTTCAGGATCATCCGACGCGCCGCGTCTGGATCCGGGCGCTGAATGCTCAGGTCGAAGGGGCTGCGGATGACCTGAAACTTTTTGTCAACCGAGCGTATCGGGCGCGAGGGTTTCGAAAAATACGACACGCTTAGGATGCGGTTCGAAAACACCGGCGCGACATAGTTAACGCCTACCGCGCGCGGATCCTGCCTGTGGTGCCAGATATGCTTGATCCCCAACCGTCTGGCCGGAAACACCCAATTCACATGCAATCGGCCCTCATTTGTGTGGACGATATCTGGCTTTTTGTCCCGCAAAAACCGGACGAGCTGGCCGTAGGTCCGGGTCCAGTATTCCGGAAAGCCAACATCTGCATCCGTTTTGTTGTTTGGAGGGCCCATAAGCCTGGGGCCCTGCAAAACATCGACATTCAGACCCAGCGATTGAGCATACTGCCCAACCGACCCAGCTTCGTTGTGGCAAAGGACCAATGGTTCAAACTGATCCCGGTCCAGACAGGACGCAAGTTTGAGCGCGGAAACATGACTGCCGCCCAGATCTGCCCAACCTGCAAAGGGAAATAAAACGCGTATCTTTTTCATTCTGGCCTGCCGCCTTTTTGGCTCAGCGCCGGACATCAGAACCGCGCGCTGAACCATAAATCATTGAACTGAAATCTATTGTGTTTGCGTGACGAAGGTTCGAGAAACCGAAAGCGTATCCCCCGGGGACAAGACAGTGTCACCCGAAATCGCCGTTGCGGCTCCTCCGGCCGCGCGGGTGACCGAGTATTCGATCACGATCTCTTCGACCGCATCAACCTCTTCAACAACGCCAAGCGCTGCCAGCTCGGCCTGCAGGATTTTCGCTGTGCCCAGCCGGGTCTGCAAATCCTCGAGTTCGATCTGCACCAGATTCAGCCGCACCAGCGCATTCGAGCGCGCGGTATCAAGCAACTCCAGCTCATCGCGTTGCGCGCGGTTCAGCTGTTGCCGGGCCAAGCCCAAAGCGATCTCGATATCCACACTTTTGCTTTCCAGATCGTTCAGCGCGTTGGACAGGGAGGACACGCGCGAACTGACGGTCAGGCCCTTCTTCTGCAACTCGAGCGCATCATCCAGATCACCACGCGTGATCGCGATCTGATTTGCCCGCAGTTCAAGCTGCCGCTCGAGGCTTTCGATCTGATCTTTCAGGGTTTCCTGTAGTTGGATGATGCGTTCACCCTGCCCTTCCCGGGCCTGTTGATCCGCTTGCAGAATCTCCCCCTGCAGACCTTGCGGGGGTTCAATTTTGGCATCACCACCGTCCGGGGTTAGTGTTGACAGATCAGCCAGCAGTCGGCGTTGTTCGGCTTGCAGAGCTTCGATCTGTTCATTGTACAACTGAACTTCACCCTGAACCCGCAATCCGGTAAAGTTCGTTCCTACGTCATTTTGCAACGGCAACCGGTATTCCCCGCCCGCAAGCGCCATCGCCTGCTGCGCGGTCAGTTGTGGCCGATAGGGGTACGAGCCTGGAATCTGGACATCCCCCAATATGTATACAGGCAGATGGCCGATGACTTCGATCGCCAGATGAGGCGGTTCTGCCATCCCCACGCGAGTGCGCATCTGAGTTTCCAGCAGCAGTACCAGTTCTTCGGTCGTTCTCCCTTCAGCTTGAACCTGGCCGGCCAGAGGCACCATCAGCATCCCTCCCGAAGAAAGCGCATATTCACCGGAAACGCCTTGCCAGTTCACAAAAGACGCAACCACCGGATCCCAACGCATCGCACGCAAATTGATCTTGTCCTGCGGTGCCAGAACATATTCCTCGGCCTGAAGCGCACCGATAAAACAAGCCGAAGCCGCGATCACAGAAAGCATCAGTTTTTGCAATAATTTCACGACATTCTCCTAAGTGTATTCGTTGGTCCTAACACCGGCAGGCGCGACACGCTAAGCGCAATGGCAAGGACAAAGGGTACGTTCCAGAACCGGGCATAAAAGGTCGTCGCCCCGGCAAGCAGCACGACATACATCAGCATGGCAACGATGGTCAGTGCCCCGACCGATGGCGAGCGGCCGACAGAAATGGCCATCCAGGCCAAGTATATGCTGGCCAAAATAAAGCCGACCATACCGAGCAGAGAAATCAAGCCACCTTCGGACAGAGTCAGCAAATAGGCCGAATGAACCACGATTCCCTGTTCGCTGGCCAGGCTGTACTGGTTTGCACCCAGCCCGATCAACAAAGTGCCACGGGATACCTCGAAAGCCTCTTGCAGCAGGAATAACCGGTCAGAGAACGTGCCCGCCTGGCTAATGTCACCTGCAAGAACGGCATTCAGAACTCGTTCGCGAAAGACCTCGGGCAAGAAAAGCTCACCAAAGTTCAGGACCACCAAAACCGCAATCAACGTGCCGACGATCAGGGTCACAACATGACGCGGGGACCCGCTGCTGAGGATAATGGCGACAGTCCCCACTATGGTCACGATCAGACCAGAATTCGAACCGGTCAGGATGACGCCGTAAAACAGGATTGGCAGCCCGATCAGCCCCCAGATGCGGCTGCTTTGCTTCTGCAGGATCAGGCTAAGCAGGAAAACGATGGCCATCGCCAGCATAAGCGCGCATTCATTTGCCCGCTCGACCAGCGAAAGCATGCGACCATTGGCGGATACAAACCGGTGTGTCGGGTCTTCCATGAAGTTGATTGCATAGATGCCAAACAGCACAACAATGCCCATACCAATAATAAATGCCTTCATCAGCAGGACGATCTGATCAAAGCTTCGATTGCCGATCAGGACTGGCAGCACGATCAACGAAAAGAAGTACTGAACAAACACTGTCAGCAGCTCGGTCGGGTCACCGTTGATCAACGAACCTATGGTCAGGCCCCCTGTGAAAAACAGGAACGAACTGTACCAGAACCCGCTTGCGGGCCCGAATATCTTAACCGGCAGCTGGCCAGTTGCCAGCATGACAAACCCAGCCAGCACAAAGAAGAAATCCGAGAGGGTGAAATAGACGAAATCCACTCTGAGATAGTTCATCGGCGCAAGGGCTACAGCCGCCATCAGGAAATAGAGAGCTGCCATGTCTACGCTTGGCAAATAGCCGATTCCATTGGTCGGCTTGCCAAAGGAAACTGATTGGGCCGATGCAGGTCTCATGGGCGCACCTGCTCCTTTCCGTGTAATGCAGGGTTCAGCAATGTACGCCGCAAGTGTAACACACACAGCCCTAGCCAGACGGAATTACACAGCACATGCGCCACAGCGGCACCGACCACGCCCAAAACAGAAACCAACGGTGCAATGAGGATCAGAAACAAAATAGTGTTCAACAAACCGATCCGAACCAAAGCCCGGTCTTGCCCCAGGCTCAGCAGTGCAGGGTTCAGCAGTATCCCACCAAGGTAAATACCTACCGCGATTGCCTGCACGCGCACGACCGGTACTGCGGGGGCATAATCCACGCCAAAAATCGCAGTAACGATCGGTTCCAGCATCAAGATCACTGGAATCAAGACAAGGGCAATTACCCCCCAGAACCCGGCGCTGAGACCCGTTAGCATTTTTTGCAAACGGTCAAATTCATTTCGGGCGGCAAACCGGGTGAACTCGGGATAGATCGCCTGGCTTAGCGGCCGTCCAAGACGCAGTGCAGCTTCGCCGCACCGTTTCGCGATATGGTAATATCCCACCATCGTCGGTGAAATCAGAACACCCAATATGATCACGTCCAGGCGCTGCGTGGTCTGACGCAAGATGACCGAGAGATTGCTGTTCCAAACAAAGCGCAGAAACCCGGAATTTTCACCCAGAGTTTGCTTTATTCCAAGCATCGGGCGGCCATAGCCATTCCGCGACATTTCTCGCAGCCCCGCGGCAAAGGCCAGAACGCCGTCTAAAAGGCTGACAGCAACAAATATCGCGACAAAGCCAGGCAGCCCAAACCCAAGTTGCCAGGCAATTACCCCCAGCACCATCCGCACAGACGCTGCGAAAATATCCAGTTTGGCCAACAGATCGAACCGGTCGAAGGACCGCAACAAAGCCAGCCCGGTTGGCCTCAGCGAAACCAGAATTCCCAGCGATGCGACCGGCAGCACCCATGCAAGATCCTGATCCAGCCCCAGCCATCCGGCGATGATCGGTGCGAATGCGATCGCAGCGCCGGCGGCCAATACGCCCCCAACCACATCAATCAGGACCGACAGCCCGACAAGTCGGCGAAATCGTTCGCGGTCTTCTTCCTCCAGCGCAGTGCTTCCATATCTAATCACCGCCTGCCAGGGCTCAAGATGAAGGAACCGGGAAACGATCCGTGCATAGGCCTCGCCTATTGCCATTACCCCCAAGCCTGCAGCCCCAAGTGCGCGAGCGGCCACCGGCAGAAACACAAGGCCCAGCAAAGCGACTGCTATCTGAGAGGAAAAGATCCATTTCAGATTGCGCAGTAAACGCCGAAGCACAGCAGTCGGGATTGAGGTTGCGCCGGGCTGAGAGGTCATGTCTGATCCACCCGCCCGCCGCACAAACGACCGGCCAATTCCACCCCTTGGCGGCTGCCGGTCATTGGACCACGCCGCAAAAGCGTCGCGGGCGCTGTGCCCTCATATTCGCAAATAAAAACCAATACCCAATCACCAATCTAACAAATCCTACAAGGGTCTGCGAACCGTAATCAGCTGCTTTTCCCAGGCTCATCCGAGTAATGATATGTATAGGCACCATACCCATATTGCTTTTGCTTCCGCATGTTCACACCATTCATGATCGTACCGGAAATCTTGATATTGCTCATCCGCAGCTTTTCGATTGCATCCTTGAGAATTTTTTCGGTGGTCTGCCCCCAGCGCACCACCAGGAACGTACCATCGACAAGCGGCCCAAGTCGGATCGTGTCATCAATGACCAATGTCGGCGGTGTATCGACCAACACAAGATCGTACTGATTGCGCAACATGCGCCCGTATTCGCCAAGCTGCTGCATCAACTGTTTGCGGGATATTTTCGGACGCAGGTTCAGACTGATCGACGAAACCCCCGGTACCCTTTCACCATCGACATAAATCTGGCTGGGTTGCACGGCACCGCTCAGCGCGTCCTCGATCTCGACCGGGGCCGCCCCGGTAAGACCCAGTGTTTTTGAGGCACGGCAACGGTGGTTATCCATATCCAACAATAGAACGCGCATCCCATCTGTACCCGCCACTAGGGCCAGCGAAACCGCAACCACGGTCTTGCCTTCTCCAGGAACACCAGAGGTAACCATGACGATGCTGCCGTCATCATTTGTGTTAAACCACATCGTCAAAACACTGCGCAGCGCCTCGACATAGGGCGAGCGGCCCTGATCACGGATAAAGCGCAACAACTCCTGCTGACCATCCGTGTCCGAATCCATCACTGTATCCGGCAGGAAACCCAAATTGGTCAGATCGGTTTGCTGTTCGATCTGGTTTTCGTTGACGATCCTCGTGTTGCTGCCCTCCATCAACAGGGCGATCACAAATGCCAGAGAGAACCCGACAATCGCGCTGACTGCGACGGCGACTTTGGTATTCGGCCAGAATGCCGAAGTCGGCGCATGAGCAACCGAAACCTGCTGAACTGCCTGGCCAAGAAACTGTTGCTGGGTTTCAAAATCATTCAGTTTTTCAATCGTCGTCTGATACCGGATCCGAAGAAGCTCTAGCGCGCGTTCCATCCGCAGCAATGCTATTTCCGAACCGGTCCGGCTGCGTAATGCCTGTTCAACAACGGCAATCTGGTCAGCAATTTTGTTGACCTCTTCGCTGCTGGCTCCGTTGATCTCATGCACATCTTTTTGCGAGTTCAGCCGCGCAAGTTCCGACCGAAGCCTACCCGGCACGGATTCATCCGCCAGATTTTCTTCAAGAATAAAGGCCGCCATCTGAAGTTCGTCACGGGTCAGTTCGTCACCCAGTTCATTTACGCGGTCCTTAAGAAAAGAAATGGAAGATGAAAGACCTTGCTGCCGCCGCTGCTGCAGGCGAAGGATAAAGGTTTCTGCAACTGTATTGGCAATATCGGCTGCCAGCTGCGGGTCTTCTGCTGTTGAGATGATCTCAATCGCAAGGCTCTCTCCTTGCCGAAGTACGTTATATGTCGACAGTGTATTGTCGATTACACGATTGCGGATAACGGATGTGGATTGCGGATTTGCGGGGTTTTGCGCCCCGGCAAAAGCCTCATTCTCGAACAGGTCCAGCGCCAGGGCGACCTCTGCCGCAAACTCTCGTGACCGCAGGATGTCGATTTCGGTTTCAATCAAAGTGCGGGTCAGCTCGTAGGATTCAAGTTCGACACTGTCGGCGCGGACGCGCATATCCAGAGATGTGAGAACGATTTCGGCGCGGGATTTGTATCTTGGGTCCAGTTGATTGACGACCATAAACGTGCCGACGATCACAGCTGCGGTCACTCCGAGGATCAACTTCAGATGACGGTAAATCATCCGCCATATGCCATCCAGACGCTGCTGGCCAAATTGGTTTGCGATATGGTTTTGATCCATTCTCTATCGTCCCTTGTAGCGACCAAGATCACCGTCGCCTGAAATACAAATCTTTGATGCTGCGCCCATGTTCGAACGAATTCTTATCCTACTGATTGGACAGCTTGGCCATTTTTCCGAATTTTCTTGTCGTTATTTGCTCAATGTTTCCAAACAAGAGACAATAGGCCGGAATCCTTGCTGTTGCAGAAGCTATAAGGCGGCGTCTTTCAAAGTTTTGCAGACCTGATTCATACGACAAAGTACTTAACCTCCAAAAGTGCGGCGACACCGCAAGCGCGCCAATATTACTAGTTAAACCTGTAAAACGTGTTTCCTGCGACAAAGCCGTCCAGCTTTGCCGATCTTGCATAGTGATGCAGATCACTGGTTTTGTTTATGAACCCCGCTCCGCGAAAGTTCAGTGACGTATTGCACAATACACCCGTGCCCGAAGCCGACTTGAATGCGTTCAGCAGGTCGTAAAAGAAAGCATTCTGATCCCGGCGGACTGTTTGGACCCTTGCTGTTCCGTCTACATGCGTGATCGCGGCCAGGTTCTGATTGGTCACCTTCTGCAGATGCAACATATAAGGCGCGGAGTTTTCCCACTCAAAATGCTGGCTGACATCTTCCTCAAGGCAGGATGGGGCCACGGGGCTTGTATCCGGCCGGTTTTTAGCCCTGTTCAAGCGCACGCGGGTTTCGGCCCAGAACGGGGCCGCCAGAATCGAGCGGTTGCCCAATGCGCGCGGACCGATTTCACAGTTCCCTCTGGCCCAACCGATGAGCTCACCGGACATCAACGCATCCGCGACATCGTTCAGACGCAGCTCGCTGACCCGCATGCCGCTACTGTCGATTTTATCATCCACAAAGGACTGACCGGAATAAACCGTCCAATCCAGCTTTGCCTGGCCCGTATAGTGGCGCATGGCATCAACCGCAGTTCCTATGGCGCAGCCGGAATCACTGCTGCAAGGCGGTACAAATACATCTCGGAACAAGCCGCAATTCTGCCACTTGGTGTTCCAATCGCAGTTCAATCCACATCCGCCGGCAATCACCAGCGGATAGCCCTCTGTCAGGTTCTGTTCGGCAAAGGCAAGGAACCGTGAAAAAATCGCATCCGAGAGTTTCTGTGCAAGATTACTGAACTGCTGGCTGTGCATTCCGACGTTGAAAAACGGGGAATCGGTCAGACGGTCCTTGCGTAGAATCTCGGCCAATGGCTGATCTGACAAAAGATAGTCTATCAGCGCATGTTCATCCGCGTCATGTGAACCGGGCTCTGCATAGGCACATGCCGCCATCATCCTCCCGGGGTCTTCACGCCGTTGTTCACGCGAAAGCACGGGATAATCGGGATCAACCAGTGCGCTCAGGAACGAATATCGGGCACCGGGCCCGGTCATCACCCGACCGACATGAGACAGCTTTAGATCTTCATCAATCTTGTAGAAATCGCCAAGCGTGTCTTCCCAAACCAACACATAACAAGGTTCACCTTGACGAAACGGAGACATCCCATAAGCGCCCCAGATATGTGCCCTTTCATGGGTCGATGAGAAATAGTCGATCTCTTTGCCAAAAAACGTCCGTTTCCCCACGGTCTGAGCATCTTCGCCAATGCCGAAATACCCTGCCCCCGAGGTCGTCACATGTTGTGTTCCGGTCGTTGACCAGCCGCTAAGGGCCAGGATATCAGGCAAGTCCCGGAACCACAGGCCAGAGTCGATAAATGTATCCGGTGTGACTGACGTGTTGCGGGGAAAACTGTCTTTCTCGGATTCATAGGAAAACAGCAGGTTACCGTTTTGGGCATCAATACCCGCAACCGTACCGTCGTGACCCGACTTGAATGACAAAATCTTCATTTCACACCTCTTTACCGCGCTTGTTGCGCGGTCCTGGCAAAACACACCAATTCGTTACTGTTCTATCAAATTGCGTTGGCGCAGCCCCTCTGTAATTGCCCGAGCGGCCAGTTCTGCGCCTGCTTCGTTGAAATGAGAATCCGGCGCATAATACGATGCCGGATCCTCTTGCATTTCGATAACATCCGTTAAGTCTATCACGTCCAGCCCAGCCTGCGCAGCCGCATCTTTCACCAATACTCGCAGCGGGTCGTGGATAAAGGGCTGGGCGACCAGACCCATATAGCGGCTGACCGTCGGAACATACACAATGGCAATCTCACCATCCCATTCTGATGTAATCTGTTTTGCCCGCATCAGAACATCGGTAAATACCGGATTTTCATCAGTTGCCTTGGGATAGTGAATCCCAAGGATCTCGGCCGTTTTCTGCAATGCCAGAAAGTTTCTGAACACCCGTTGCGCCCGCAGGTAATCGCCCCAGGATAAAGTAGTCTCTGCCCACCATCCGGATATCACCGGTGCGGTTAATTCCGACTGGTCCGGATGCTCGATTGGGCCAAAATCTACAGCCGGGTCTAGTGCTGCGCTCAACCATGGCTTCTCAAGCTCTCGTTCCAGATTGCGCCAGTCATTGCCCGCAAAGAAAGAGAAAAGCGTGAGGTCGGGCTGGAACTCTGGCCCGTACCGGCCCAAAACCGCCAGTTGATACAGCGGGCCAATGCCCCTGTGGCCGGTGTTAAGCAGGTTCGGCATGCCCTGACGCAGCTTATCCGCCAGATGCTCACCCTCTCTCAGGCAGAACCCCTCGGAAAACGAGTCACCCAGCAGCATCACACTCACATCGTTTTCATAGACCGATGGTGGATTGCGAAACCCCAGACGATCCGGCGTGTAGGTCACCGGCTCGCCCAACACCGAGCACAATAGCATCTTGTCACCCGGCATGGGGGCCAGATACGCAGTTTCGAGCAGTTGTGTATCCAGCGCATCGTTTACATGTTTCATTGTCCTGCCCGGAGGCAAGTTTTCCTTGTATTCTTCGACGCTTACCTCATCGCCGACAAATCCGACTAGCCCTAGGCGTCCGGGGATTATTTTGATGGTCAGATAGGCCTCAAATGCAAACAGAGCCGCCAAAAGCGATACCGCGCTCAAACCAACAGTCAGCCTGGCTTCGTTCGACAAGAAGGCCGCGCACAAGGCCAGGGCCAGCCCAATCGCGCCCGGAGCCAGTATGTATCGGATCAACCGCGCTGTTCCATTGGCAAATTCCGCTGAATTTACCAGTGCATATGCGACGACCCCAAAGAAATAGAGAGCGGCGACCAGACATAGGATTGACCCGAAACGCGAACTGCGGGTTTTTTCAGTCATTCCATCTGGTCCCTTTCGACCGATATCGACATTTGCCGTCATTAACGGCGAAACCGGGCGAATTCAGTTGAACCGATTTGCGTATCATCGGCAAGCTTTTCTGCGGCGGCCTGAAAAGCGCAGGAAGCAGACGCATCGCCTGACCCTCTAGAATATGAAAAACGCTCAAAAACAACAGGATAAATACACACAGCACACAACACTCGAATACAAAACAAAACCAGATTTTTTTACCACCGTTATGCCGAAAAGCAAATCACCCGCTCTTTCAACGCCTAGTGGGCGCACGGCGCTATCACATTGCACGCATAATCCGTCCTTGTACGGCCTATTGTTCCCGAATTCAGTACGGCGACATAGTCCTTTCCGTCGCCGGAGGACAATGATTTTGGCGGGTGTATCGTCAGCGGCACAGCAGACGGATGAATATACGGGAAACCCCTAATATCCAGCCAGCAGGGTTTTGTTACAGTTAACGCAACTACACCGGAGAGGCTTCGGCCTCCCCACTCGCTCAAAAAGGGACTGACTTTGGGGGTCGGTCCCTTTTTAGTTTTTACGTCAGGTTCAGAACCCTGCCCAAATCAGGACAGGGCACCTGGATTACCCGTCAATGATACCATTGAGTGTCGCGCTCGGGCGCATGACTGCTGCAGTCTTGGTCGGGTTGGTGTGATAGTAACCACCCAGATCTGCCGCTGCCCCTTGCGCGTTGGCCAGTTCGGATAGGATCTGCTGTTCTTTCGCGGCCAACTCTGCAGCAATCGGCGCAAACTCGGCGGCCAGATCAGCATCATCGGATTGCGCGGCCAGCGCCTCGGCCCAATAGCGCGCGAACCAATAGTGGCTGTCGCGGTTATCCGGCTGCCCGACTTTGCGGCTGGGCGACTTGTTGTTGTCCAGAATGCCCTGCGTTGCGGCCTCGGCAGCGGCGCCAAGAACTCCGGCTTTGGCGTTGCCTTTGCTGTCGGCCAGGAAATTCAAAGACTCGCCAAGCGCGCAGAACTCACCCATCGAGTCCCAGCGCAGGTGGTTTTCCTCGACCAGCTGCTGCACGTGTTTCGGGGCAGAGCCACCCGCGCCGGTTTCGAACAATCCGCCGCCCTGCATCAGCTTGACGATCGACAGCATCTTGGCCGATGTGCCCAACTCAAGGATCGGGAACAGGTCGGTCAGATAGTCACGCAGCACGTTGCCGGTGATGGCGATGCTGTCGTTACCGGCGGTGATGGTCTCCAACGACTGGCGGGTCGCCTCACGCGGTGCCAGGATTTGGAACTTGTCCGCCACGCCAGCAGCTTCCAGTGCGGGTTGGACGGATTTGATCAGTTCGGCATCATGGGCACGGTTTGCATCCAGCCAGAAGATCGCCTCGGATCCGGTCAGACGCTGACGGTCCATCGCCAGTTGAATCCAGTTCTCAATCGGAGCCCTCTTCACGGTGCAGGCACGCCAGATGTCGCCCTTTTCAACCGCATGCTCGTGCAGTGTCTCGCCATTTGCCAGAACGATACGAATGGTTCCATTCGCAGGCGCCTGGAATGTTGTCGGGTGGCTGCCGTATTCTTCGGCTTTCTGTGCCATCAGACCCACATTGGCCACAGCTCCGACGGTGGCTGGGTTCAGCGCGCCATTGGCTTTGAAGAATTTGACGGATTCATCATAAATAGACGCATAGCAGCGGTCGGGGATCACACAGTTGGTGTCACCCTTGGACCCGGTTTCGTCCCAACCCTTGCCACCAGCACGGATCACGGCAGGCATCGAGGCGTCGATGATCACATCAGACGGCACGTGCAGGTTGGTGATACCCTTGTCGCTGTCAACCATATACATGGACGGGCGGTCGCCCTTGATCGCGTCAATGGCGGCCATGATATCGGCGTTGCCTGCAACCCGCTCCAGCAGATCGCCCAGACCCGAGTTCGGGTTCACACCCAGCGCATCCAGTTCAGCGCCATAGGCCTCGAATACCGGGGCAAGCCACGCCTTGACCGCATAGCCGAAGATGATCGGGTCGCTGACCTTCATCATTGTGGCCTTCAGGTGAAGCGAGAACATGGTGCCGTCTTTTTTGGTGTCTTCGATGGCCTCGGCCAGGAAAGACGACAGCGCATTGACGGACATGAAGGTCGAATCGGCAACGGTGCCCTCGGCCAGCGGCCAGCTGTCTTTCAGAACCGTAGTACTGCCGTCTTGTCCGACAAATTCGATTTTGGCGTCACCGGCTTGCGCCGCAGTGATGGTGGCCGATTTCTCGTTCGCGTAGAAATCATTGCCGGACATGGACGAGACTTTAGTCTTGCTGTCCGCGGCCCATGTACCCATCGAATGCGGGTTCTTCTGGGCATAATTCTTGACGGCGCGCGCGGCGCGACGGTCGCTGTTACCTTCGCGCAGAACCGGGTTCACAGCCGAACCCTTGATAGCATCATACCGCGTGCGGATCGCTTTTTCTTCGTCAGTCGCAGGTTCTTCGGGATAGCTCGGGATGTCATAACCCTGTGCTTGCAACTCTTCGACGGCGGCCACCAGCTGCGGCACCGAGGCCGAGATGTTGGGCAGCTTGATCACATTGGCATCGGGTGTCTTCACCAACTCACCCAATGCGGCCAGATCATCGGTGATGCGCTGCGCATCTGTTAGCTTTTCGGGGAAGGTCGAAATAATCCGCCCAGCAAGTGAAATATCCTTGGTTCCGACGCTGACACCGGCGGCGGATGCAAACTTTCGAATGATGGGTAGGAATGAGGCGCTGGCCAGCTCGGGCGCTTCGTCTACAATGGTATACAATATGTCGAAGTTCGATTTATCTGCCATATTCTTTTACCTTTTTAAGCCTTTCGGGGCGTGCGATCCAAGAGTTGGGGCCACGTCGATGTGGCACTTAAGGGACGTTACAAGACTGCCGTCCCGGGATGACTCTGTATTGACAGGGCCTCCCTTAAATGACGTTTGCCTTGGGATCAATCGCCAGAGACCGCGCATTTTGACACGGTTTGCGGAAAATCATCCAAACTGCTTGCCAATGGGCAAAATTCAGACGCCCCAAGTATCGCTGAGCTTATATCCGCCCGGCCAGGGATCGTCCGGGTCAAGCATGTGTTGATGTGTACCGGTAATCCATCCGCGGCCACTGATCTCGGGAATGATCGCGGCACGCCCCCCGATCGTTGTGGCCTCGACGATCTGTCCGGTGAAAGACGAGCCTATGATCGAAACCGCCTGGAAAGTTCGCCCGACCGCCATTTCTCCCTTGGCGGCCATCAAAGCCATACGGGCAGAAACTGCGGTACCGGTAGGGGACCGATCAACTTTGCCCGGCTGGATCGCCACAGCGGATTTTCCGCGCAGGCCATTTGCGACCCGCTCGGTCGGGCCACAAAAAGCGCAGAATGAAATGTGATTCCAGTCCGGGTTTTCGGGATGCGTAAACCCAATTTGTTCGTTGGCCGCATTGGTGATCGCTACACCCAGCCGCGCAATGTCACGCGCTTCGTCTTGTACAATGTCGAACCCAAGCGCCGCTGCATCGACGACCACGAAACTGTCGCCCCCATAGGCCGTGTCCACGGTCAGGGTACCAAGGCCCGGCACCTCTAGCGGAACGGAGATCCGGTCTGCAAAGCTGGGCAGGTTCTGCACAAATATGCGCTCAGCCTTTCCATTCCGGCATTCGGCGCGCACCGAGACCAGCCCGCCCGGTGCCTCAAGCGTCAGATGTGTAACCGGTTCCTGCATCGGAATGATCCCGCTATCCAGCAGCACGGTGGCCACACAGATCGAGTTTGAACCAGACATGGGCGGTGTGTCTTCGGGCTCCATGATAATGAAGCCTGCATCTGCTTGCGGATGTTTTGGTGGTACCAACAGGTTTACATGATGAAATACACCCCCGCGCGGTTCATTCAGGACAAAGTTGCGCAAGGACTGGTCACGCGCGATGAACGACCGCTGCTCCCATAAGGTATCACCGGGTGGCGGAAGAACACCGCCAACGATGACATCTCCGACCTCGCCTTCGGCATGGGCGGAGATCACGTGGAGAGTTTTGATACTGCGCACGACCCCCTCCCTCAGAACCGGCCAGCAGCAAAGGGGGCTGGCGATATCGGGGGGGCCTGACGGTCAACCATGGCCCCAACAAGTTCGGCCGTGCCTGCGGATTGGGTCAGCCCAAGATGCCCATGGCCGAACGCATAGAACACGCCAGACGCATTTGGAGAAATACCGATGACCGGGATGCTGTCAGGCATCGACGGCCGGAACCCCATCCATTGCGTGCCTCCTTCGGTCTTGAGGCCGGGTAGAAACTCTTCGGCTTTGTGCAATAACGTGTCGGCTCGTTTGAAATTGGGGGCGAGGTTCAGACCGCCCAACTCGACCGCGCCGCCGATCCTGACGCCATTGTTGATCCGGCTGGCAACGAACCCATGCCGCGAGAAGGACAAGTGCATCCGCAGATCAAATGCACCTTCGGGCAGGGTCGTGTTGTATCCACGCTCGGTTTCAAGCGGGAACCGGTCACCAAGAGTTCTAGCGATGTGATGAGACCATGCGCCAGCAGCCACGACCACTTTCGCCGCGTCCACGGGCCCTTCCGCCGTTTCAAGGCGCATGCCACTTTGCTGTGGCACCAACGCCTGAATATCGCGCCGCTCGATCCGACCTTGCCGGCTTTGAAAGGTCTGGGCAAGGCGCTCGACCCATTTCTTGGGATCAACGGTATTCAACCAGTTGGGCGTAAATCCCGCATGAGTGAACCGAGGGCTGAGGCCCGGCTGTTTTTCGGCAATCGCCTGAGGGCTTTCCAGCAATTCAAAGTCGATACCATGCTGGCGGCGCACCTCCCAGGCGGGCAGGCTTGCGCGGTATTCGGCCTCGGATTCATAGAGCTGCATCTGACCGTCGCGCTGCATCATCGCCTCGCCGTCAACCGCTGGGATCAACCGTTCAAGCGCGGCGCTGGACACTTTCATGAGGCTGGCCTGAGCGGCCAACAGCTCGGCATAGCGACCGGGCTGGCTCGCGCGCCAGAAACGGTACATCCAGGGCGCAATCTGCAATGCATATGCAGGCGGGATCGACAACGGCCCCAACGGGTCCAGCAGCCACTTCGGTGCCTTTTTCATGATGCCGGGCGTTGCCAGAGGCTCAACCTCGGAAAAAGCAAAGGCCCCGGCATTTCCGGCCGAGGTCTGCGCGGCGACGCCTTCCTTGTCCAGGACCAACACGGCATGACCCCGGCGCTGTAGTTCCAGCGCAATGGTCATGCCAATCACACCAGCTCCGATGACGACGATCTGCTGGGTCATACCTCAATCCCCGAACGGAATGGATCAGCCGCTTCAAAAATCAACCGCGACTCCGCCATGACATAGGCCTGCCCGGTGATCGAGGGGATAACACCGCCATTGGACCCAGCCTGATAGGACAAGCGATAGGTGCTGCCGATCACACTTTGCTGGACGATTTCCTGCCCCGGGGCCAATAGACCCTCAGCGGCCAGACAGGCCAGCCGAGCAGAGCTGCCGGTGCCACAGGGCGACCGGTCGTAATTGTCATCCGGGCACAGAACAAAGTTGCGGCTGTGAATCGCTTGCTCGGGCGATGCGTCCTGAAAGATTACATGATCAATCGGTTCACCCTGCTCGCCCCCAACCCCCTGCGCGATCGAGGCTTTGCGGATAGCAACGGCCCTATCGGTCAGTTCCCGAATATTGGCCGGAATAACGGAAAGCGGGCTTGGATCGACGATAAAGAACCAGTTTCCACCATAGGCCACATCCCCTGCAACCTCACCGAAACCGGGCACATGAAGTGAAATGTCGCTGTGAACGCGGCGGCTTTCGATATTCGTGACCGTGACAGTATTGGCATCGTGCAGTTCGACCGTGACAACTCCGGCTGGCGTTTCGATCCGATGTATTCCAACATCGATCCGACCAAGATGCGCCAGCGTCACGGTCAGGCCAATGGTTCCGTGGCCGCACATTCCCAAAACAGCATCGACATCAAAATAGATCACGCCGGTGACACAGGTTGGATCAACCGGTTCCACCAACAAGGCCGCGACCATGGCCGGTTGTCCGCGCGGTTCAAGCATGACCGAACGATAGAAATCCCTGTATTCGGTGTCCAGCCGCCGGGCGCGTTCAGCCAGAGGGCCAGAGCCCAGATCTGGTGCACCATCGAGGATGACCCGGGTCGGTTCTCCTCCGGTGTGGCTGTCGATCACATGCATTCTGCGATCACCCCACCTTGTTTCAACCAATCGGCGAACCAAGCCCCAAACAACGCGTATTGCTGTTCGCAATAATTCCGCTGTGCATCTGTCAGGGCGTCAGTTTCATTGAAATGCAGGCGGTATTCCTCTTCCCCGTTCAACACCAGAAGATGCTTGTAATACAGCACAAGATCCGGGCCCTCATCAAAACTGGACAGCACCTGAATGGCCTCGGTCAGTTCTTGCGCCCGTGATCGGGCTTCGGCATCGCCCCGCGCGGCCTTTTGAGAAAGCGCAGCCAACAGCAACGCCTCACGTGGGAGGGCCGTTCCGATCCCGGTGATCGACCCGGTTGCCCCACAGTTGACGAAACCGTGGTA
Source organism: Ruegeria sp. CDSC042 (assembly GCF_059610745.1). Classification (NCBI taxonomy): domain Bacteria; kingdom Pseudomonadati; phylum Pseudomonadota; class Alphaproteobacteria; order Rhodobacterales; family Roseobacteraceae; genus Ruegeria; species Ruegeria sp. CDSC042. The sequence continues at coordinate 124,213 of NZ_JBXWOF010000005.1, read as the reverse complement.
AACCTCGGTGTCCACACCCACCATCAACGTCACATCATCATCCTGACTGGTGATGTTTTCCGCTGCATAGCGCAGATCGTCCTTGCCTCCGAATTCCTTGAACCCAATGAGGTTAGGGTGTTCGGCACGCAGGGCAAAGAACAGATCAGCCTTTGTTGCGAAACCATAGTATGGGCTGTTGTAGATAATTGCCGGCACGTCCGGCGCAGCAGACAGGATTGCCTTGAAATGGTTCTTTTGCGCAGTTGATGAGCTCCCTCGGGACAGAACCCGGGGAATGACCATCAACCCGACAGCGCCGACCTTTTGCGCATGTGCTGCGTGGGCCTCGGCGGATTTGGTGTTGATTGCCCCGGTTCCGACCACAACCGGTAACCCGGCATCCACCAGACGTTCCACCCCTTCCATGCGCTGTGCATCCGTCAAAAGCGGCCAGTCGCCCATGGATCCGCAATAGACGACCGCAGACATGCCTGCGTCGATCATTTGCTTGCCCTTGCGAACAAGTGCGTCGAAATCCGGCTGCCGATCCGCCGAGCAAGGGGTCATGAGCGCGGGCATCGTACCGCTAAATACATTGGTCGACATACGGTGCTATCCTCTAGTTACAGGGGTCCAGATAGGCGTCATGCGCCCGTTTTCACGCGATAACGGATATTGGATACAAAATCCATACATAATTCGACGCAAAAAGCCCGCGTTGGACCTTTCGTCTGACGCGGGTGTTTTTGACTGTCTAAACGGCGATTATCTCAACCGCAGACCGGTTTCAGGATCAAACAGCATGGTGCGTTCCGGGCGGATCGAAATACCGATGCGTGTACCCTGCTTACTGCGCTCGTCTTCGCGCTCTTCAACGATAAGCTTGTCGCCATTCGATGTCAGCAAATAGGAATAGCTGACACCGCCAAGCGCCTCGGTCAGATCAACGGTGCAGGTATCGCCCGACCGATCAACCTGAATATGTTCCGGGCGGATACCCAGCGTGACCCGAGACAGACCCAAAGGAACCGATGCTGGGACAGGCAGAGGCTGAGTGATCGCCGGATGAGTCACCTGACCATCAACGATGTCGCAATCCAGAAAATTCATGGCAGGCGAGCCAATGAACCCTGCTACAAACTTGTTATCTGGATCCCGATACAGATCCATCGGCGCACCAACCTGTTCGATCCGACCATCGCGCAGCACCACGATCTTATCGGCCATGGTCATCGCCTCGACCTGATCGTGAGTCACATAGATCATGGTCGCGCCAATTTCATTGTGAAGCCGGGCAATTTCCACACGCATCTCAACGCGCAATTCGGCGTCCAGGTTGGACAGAGGTTCATCGAACAGAAACACCTCGGGGCCGCGCACAATCGCACGCCCGATGGCAACGCGTTGGCGCTGACCACCCGACAGGGCCTTGGGTTTGCGCTTCAGGTACTGGTCCAGCTTCAGGATACCCGAGGCTTCCTGAACCTTCCTGTCGATCTCGGCTTTTGCCACGCCGTTCATCCGCAGGCCAAACCCCATATTCTCGGCCACAGTCATATGCGGGTACAGGGCATAGGTCTGGAACACCATCGCCACGCCCCGTTTCGCCGGGTCCTGATGCGTCACCTCACGCGCCCCGATGTGAATCTGGCCCTCGGTCGTTTCCTCAAGCCCTGCGATCATCCGCAATAAAGTGGATTTTCCACATCCCGATGGGCCAACAAAGACACAGAATTCACCATCCTCGATTTCGAGGTCGATCCCGTGAATCACCTGTGTCTGGCCATACCGCTTAATCGTTTGGTTCAGAGTTACTCCGGTCATGTCGCTTGTATCCTGTCCTTCTGGCCATCGGGGCGTGTTTCAGGGAACCGCCAGGCCTGAGCTTCGGCCGCGATTTGATCGGCCACCCGGCGCACGCGGGGAATCCAAGCCTCGAGCTGGTCGAAATTCATCCGCTCGGTCGAGCCGGTCACCGATATTGCACCCAGCATCCGCCCGCCCGGCGTTCGGATCGGGCAGGCAACACAAATGATCCCCGTCTCGTGTTCTTCATCGTCCAGGGCGTAGCCCCGGCTGTGGATCAGCTCTAGATCGGACCGCAGCGCAGCTTCCGAGGCCAAGGTCTTATCCGTAAACCGGTGAAAGCTTTGCTGTGAGATCACCTTGTTCAGCTCAGCCTCGTCCAGAAAGGCCATCATCGCCTTGCCCACACCTGTACAATAGGCCGGTCCGACCTTGCCCGCCTGTGAATACATCTCAACCGGCTGGGCAGCATTGCGCTTATCGACATACAGAACCTGACCAGAATCGAGCTGCGCCAGATGCACAGTCTCGCCCGTTTCACCGCTGAGCGTATCAAGAAACGGCCTTGCGATCGGCGCCAGTGAGCTTTGCGTCCACGCCGCATGGGCCAGCCGAACCAGCCTCAAACCCGGCGCATAGGTCTGCCTATCCGGGTCATAGGACAACATCCCCTGATTGGTAAGGGATTGCAGAAACCGATACAGCGTTGCTTTGGGAAAGCGGCTGCTTTCCAGCAGTTCCGCAAAGCGAATTGGCCGCTGAAACGCGGCCACCTGATCCAGCACGTCACATGCTTTCCCTATTGTTCCATCACCTGCCACGGGCGCTCTGTCTCCTCCGATTAACCTGCGGCCGCAGCCACGAGGGTCTTGACAAGACTAACCGAGTCGATGTGTAGTTTTCAACATATAAAACTAAGTTCCAATATATGGAACTAAAATGGAAGCTAAGGGAGGAAACCATGCATTCCATCTACAAGCGCACCACGGCCGCGCTGGCCATGAGCGTTGCACTTGCTGTTCCCGCCTCTGCCGAGCTTACCGGCGAATTGCGGATATTCCTGGACACATCGAACCCGGCACCCCGGGCCACGATGGAAGCAATGATCGACAGATTTCAGCAACAGCATCCGGATTTGGCCATCGAGACAACGGTGATCGACCGCGAGGCCTACAAAACCCAGATCCGCAACTTCTTGACTGCGGATACGCCGGATGTCGCCACGTGGTACGCGGCGAATCGGATGAAACCCTATGTCGAGGCTGGCCTGTTCGAAGACGTCTCGGACCTGTGGGCGGAACCTGCGATTGCGGACAATCTGGCCTCAACCAAAGGTGCGATGACGATCGACGGCAAACAATGGGGCGTGCCCTACACCTACTATCAGTGGGGCGTTTATTATCGCAAAGACATCTTTGACGAGCTGGGTCTGACCGAGCCCGCAACCTGGGAAGAAGAGCTGGCGAATTGCCAGAAGATCGTCGATTCAGGTCGCGCCTGCTATACGATCGGCACCAAGTTCCTGTGGACTGCCGGTGGCTGGTTCGACTACCTGAACATGCGCACCAACGGCTATGACTTCCACAACCAGCTGGCCAATGGTGAAATCAGCTGGGAGGATGACCGGGTCAAGCAGACCTTCGCCAACTGGAAACAGCTGATCGATATGGGTGCCTTCATCGACAACCACCAGACCTATAGCTGGCAAGAAGCTCTGCCCTTTATGGTCAACGGTGATGCGGCGGCTTATCTGATGGGCAACTTCGCCGTGGCGCCACTGCGTGAGGCGGGCCTGAGTGACGACCAGCTGGACTTCTACCAGTTTGTTGCCATCAACCCCGATGTCGAACTGGCCGAAGATGCACCGACCGACACGTTCCACATCCCGTCAAACGCGGCGAACAAAGAAGCCGCCCGTGAATTCCTGCGCTTCGTTGTGTCTGCGGATGAACAGACCGAGATCAACAATGGCTCGAATCTCGGCCAGTTGCCGGTCAATGCTCAGTCCTCGGTAGATGCCGACAAGTTCCTGCAGCAGGGCTTTACCATGCTGTCGTCAAACAGCCCGGGCGGAGTCGCCCAGTTCTGGGACCGCGACGCACCGGCAGAAATGGCCAAGGCGTCGATGGAAGGCTTCCAGGAATTCATGGTCAAGCCAGACAATGCGGACAAAATCCTGGCCAAACTCGAACGGGCGCGTCAGCGCATCTACGACAACTGAACCGGTCAGGATTGGCAAAGCCCATCCTGAGCCATGACCTGCGTAAGGCGGGTATCAACCCGCCTTACTCCGCCTACCAAAACCGGGGACGCCCATGACCGCCGTCGATACCCACGAACAAGAAAGCTGGTTCCACCGAAACCAACAGCGCATCGCGCCCTGGTTATTTTTGGCCCCAGGCCTGTTGTTCTTTATGGTCTATGTGATCATTCCGGTCTTTCAGTCCTTCAACCTGTCGCTTTACGAATGGGACGGCCTGGGGGCTGCCGAATATGTCGGATTTCGCAATTATGAAGACCTGTACTGGGAATGGTCGGACCGGGACGCCTTTTACATCTCGCTCAAAAACAACCTGATCTGGTTGCTGCTCTATCTGGCGGCGATTCCGGCGGGTCTGTTCATTGCGCTGTTCCTGAACCAGACGGTCTGGGGCATCCGCCTGTATAAATCCCTGTTTTTCTTCCCCTTCGTGATTTCTCAGGTAGTTGTTGGCCTAGTGTTCACATGGTTCTATGACCCCACATTCGGCCTGTTGAACGAATTCCTCGGATTCTTTGGCATGGGCCCGGTGAACGTGCTGGGCGACGAGCGTTTCGTCACCTATGGCATCATCTTTGCTGGCCTCTGGCCACAAACCGCCTATTGCATGATCCTGTACCTGACCGGCCTCAACGCTGTGGACCCCGAACAGATCGAAGCCGGGCGGCTGGACGGTGCCAAGAGCTGGCGGATGTTGTGGCATATCATCCTGCCGCAATTGCGCCCTGCCACCTTCATTGCCTTTGTCGTCACCATCATTGGCGCGCTTCGCAGCTTTGACCTGATCTCAATCATGACACAGGGCGGTCCGTTCGGATCATCGCGCGTGCTGGCCTATTACATGTTCGAGGTCGCCTTGTCCGAATACGGATTCCGCATGGGATATGGCGCAGCTATCGCGGTGATCCTGTTCCTGATCATGCTGTGTTTCATCGGTTATTTCCTGTGGTCAATGTACCGCGAAGAAAGGGGGCACTGAGATGTTTCCCAAGCCAATCGAAAAACAACCTCGTGCAGCGCAGATCACCTATCAGGCGTTGCTGCCGCTGGCCTTGCTTTTGTGGCTCGGGCCGTTGCTGGCCGTCGCCCTGTTCTCGGTCAAACCCGCCGCGGATTTCACCAATGCCAACTACTGGGGGATGCCGTCCAGCTTTGAGGGCGCATTCAACTATGGGCAGGTGTTTTTCAATTCGGATATGCCGCGCTATCTGATGAATTCCTTCCTGATCACCGTTCCCACGGTCATCGGGTGCGTCGCGCTCAGTAGCATGACGGGGTTTGCACTCGGCATCTACAAATTCAAATCGAACCTTTGGATCTTCTTCCTGTTCGTAGCGGGCAATTTCGTGCCTTTCCAAATCCTCATGGTGCCCGTGCGCGACCTGACGCTAGACTTGGGCCTGTACAACACCAAGACCGGGCTGGTCTTGTTTCACATCGCGTTCCAGACCGGGTTTTGCACCCTGTTCATGCGGAATTTCATCCGCGCCCTGCCCTTTGAACTGATCGAGGCGGCGCGGGTCGAAGGGATCAGTGAATGGCGTATCTTCTGGTACGTGGTGCTGCCGCTGATGAAGCCCGCCATTGCGGCGCTCAGTGTGCTGATCTTTACCTTCATCTGGAACGACTATTTCTGGGCTGTAGTGCTGACGCAAGGTGCTGAGAGCCAGCCTGTAACCGCAGGGATCACCAGCTTTAACGCGCAGTTCCGCGCCGCCTATCAGCTGATGAGTGCCGGTTCCATTGTCGCGGCGCTGCCGCCGGTTGCTATGTTCTTCCTGATGCAGAAACATTTTATCGCGGGCCTGACACTCGGTGCCGTAAAATAACATCAAGCTAAAGGTTTGCCTGATGACCAAAATCACTTTTATCGGGGCCGGTTCCACGATCTTCATGCGCAATATCGTGGGCGATGCCCTTTTGACCCCCGCCCTGGCCGACAGCCATTTTGCCTTGATGGATATCGACACACAGCGCCTGGCTGAGAGCGAATCCGTGGCCCGCGCCATGGTGCGCACGGTCGGCACGGGGGCCACCATAACCACCCATACCGATCGACGCGCCGCATTGGAGGGGGCGGATTTCGTGATTACCGCCTTTCAGATCGGAGGGTATGACCCCTGCACAGTGACTGACTTCGAGATCCCCAAGCAATATGGCCTGCGTCAGACCATCGCCGATACGCTGGGCGTAGGAGGGATCATGCGCGGGTTACGGACCGTTCCGGTCCTGTGGGACGTGGCCCAGGACATGATGCAGCTCTGCCCCAACGCGACGCTGTTGCAATATGTGAACCCGATGGCGATCAACACCTGGGCTTTGGCCGAACGGTTTCCGACATTGAAACATGTCGGACTGTGCCATTCGGTGCAAAACACGGTCGAGGAACTGGCCCATGATCTGGAGCTGCCCAAGCAGGAGTTTCGCTATAAGGTCGCAGGCGTCAACCATGTGGCTTTCTTCCTCAAGCTCGAGCATCGGGGCCGCGATCTCTATCCTGCGCTCCGACAGGGATATGCCGGTGGACAACTGCCGAAACCGCCCCTTTTGATGCCACGCTGCCCCAACAAGGTCCGGTACGAAGTGATGGAGCATCTGGGCTATTTCTGCACCGAAAGCTCGGAACATCTGGCCGAATATGTGCCCTGGTTCATCAAGGATGGGCGCGACGATCTGATCGAGCAGTTCTCGATCCCGCTGGATGAATATCCCACCCGCTGCGTCGAGCAGGTCGAGGACTGGAAGGAACAGGCCAAGACCCTGACCGACGGGCGTGCGGTAGAGGTATGTCGCAGCCACGAATTCGCGGCGGACCTGATGAACGCAATCGTGACCGATACGCCCTATACTGCCTATGGCAACCTGCCCAATACCGGCCAGATCCCGCAACTGCCCTTGGGGGCTGCTGTGGAAACGCCGTGCCTGGTGGACAGCAACGGGGTGCAACCCTCGGTCGTGACCGACATCCCACCGCAGCTGATTGCGCTGATGCGCACCCAGATCAACGTGCAGGAACTGACCGTGCGGGCGCTGACCGACCAGAACCCCGAATACATATACCACGCCGCCATGATGGACCCACATACCGCCGCCGAGCTTGACCTGCGCCAGATCCGTAATCTGGTCAGCGATCTTTTGATCGCGCATGCGGATTGGTTGCCAGACTGGTGCAAACCGGCCAAGGCGGCATGACCAAATATTAAAGGGCTGACAATAATGACAAAAAAACGCCGCTCGCAGCATTGGTACGGCAAGCTGGACAAGGATGGTTTCATCCACCGGTCCTGGATGAAGAACCAGGGCTTTCCCGACCATGCCTTTGACGGGCGTCCCATTATCGGCATCTGCAATACATGGTCCGAACTGACGCCGTGCAATTCCGGCCTGCGCGATCTGGCCGAAGGCGTCAAACGCGGCGTGTGGGAGGCCGGCGGCTTCCCGGTCGAATTCCCGGTCATGTCGCTGGGTGAAACGCAGATGAAGCCCACCGCCATGCTGTTTCGCAACCTGCTGGCCATGGATGTCGAGGAATCCATCCGCGCCTATGGGATTGACGGCGTGGTTCTACTGGGTGGCTGTGACAAAACTACGCCGGGGCAACTTATGGGTGCCGCCTCGGTCGATCTGCCCTCAATCGTTGTCAGTTCCGGCCCGATGCTGAACGGCAAGTATCGCGGACAGGATATCGGCTCGGGCACGGATGTATGGAAGTTTTCCGAAGCCGTGCGCGCCGGGGAAATGACCCTGCAGGATTTCATGAGTGCTGAATCCGGCATGTCGCGCAGCGCCGGTGTCTGCATGACCATGGGCACCGCGTCGACCATGGCATCCCTGGTCGAAGCGATGGGCATGAGCCTGCCCACCAACGCCGCGCTACCCGCCGTAGATGCTCGCCGAATGGCGCTGGCGCATCTGACGGGTAAGCGGATTGTCGAGATGGTGGATGAAGACCTCAAACCCTCGGACATTCTGACCAAAGAAGCATTTGAAAACGCCATTCTGGCCAATGCTGCCGTGGGCGGATCGACGAACGCCGTGGTGCATCTGCTGGCTTTGGCCGGTCGTGTAGGCATCGACTTGACACTGAAGGATTTTGAGATCGGGTCGGATATCCCGCTGCTTGTGAACTGTATGCCCTCGGGCCAATACCTGATGGAGGATTTCTGCTATGCAGGTGGCGTGCCTGTGGTTTTAAACGAACTCAAACCCTTCCTACGACCTGCCAAAACGGTTTTGAACAAGGATATTTCGGCCCATTACGAAGGTGCAGAATGTTTCAACCGCGATGTTATCCGTCCCTTCAACGACCCAGTAAAACCTGCCGCAGGCCTGCGTGTGCTGCGCGGCAATCTGGCGCCGAACGGGGCCATTGTGAAACCTTCGGCGGCCACGGACGCACTGTTGGAGACCGAGGCTGTGGCCCATGTCTTCGAAAGCATCGAAGATATGAAGGCCAATATCGACAGGGATGACCTGCCGGTGACGCCCGAGACCATATTGGTGCTGAAAGGCTGTGGACCCAAGGGTTATCCCGGCATGCCCGAGGTTGGCAATATGCCGATCCCGGCCAAGCTGGTGAAGGACGGTGTGCGCGACATGATCCGTATCTCGGACGCACGGATGTCCGGCACCGCCTTTGGCACGGTCATCCTGCATGTCAGCCCCGAGGCGCAGGCCGGTGGCACGCTGGCGCTGGTCAAAACCGGAGACCGTATCCGTGTATCCGCTAGCAAGGGCGCGCTCGAGTTGCTGGTTGACCAAGTTGAACTGGACGCCCGACGCGCCGCATGGCAACCGGATGCTCCGCATTACACCCGCGGCTATGCCAAGCTTTACATAGACCACGTCCTGCAGGCCGATCAGGGTGCGGACCTGGATTTTCTTGTCGGCAAAGACACCCGCCTTGTGACCAGAGAGAGCCACTGATGGACCAACCCGCCACTTTCCACGACCTGAACGGTGCATCCGTCTTTATCACCGGAGGTGGTTCTGGTGTCGGGGCCGCTTTAACGGACGGATTTCTGGCGCAGGGTGCGCAGGTCGCCTTTATCGGGCGCTCCGACGCTAGTGCCTTTGTTGATGAGATGCGCGCCAAGCACGGGCGCGGGCCGCTGTTTCTGCAAGGCGACATGACAGATACCGACCTGCTGCGCGCCACAATGGCCAAAGCCGCCGAGGCCCATGGCCCCCTTGATGTGCTGATCAACAATGCCGCCAACGACAAACGCCATTCGCTTGACGAAACCACGCCCAAATTCTGGGACTGGATGATCGAGGTGAATCTGAAGGCGTATTTCTTTGCCTGCCAAGAAGCCGCACGTCAAATGCAGGACAAGGGCGGATCAATCATCAATTTCAGCTCGATCAGCTATATGATGGGTAATTCCGGTTATCCGATCTATACGACATCAAATGCCGGGATCACCGGGATGACCCGGTCGTTGGCGCGCGAGCTTGGCCCGCAGAAAATCCGCGTTAATGCGCTGGCCCCCGGATGGGTTCTGACACAGAAACAGCTGGACATGTGGGCCACGCCAGAAGATCTGGCCGCACATCTGGAACGCCAATGCCTAAAGGACCACCTGACGCCCGAGGATATGATCGCACCGACCCTGTTTCTTGCGTCGGAAGCCAGTCGCGCCATGACCGGGCAATGCATGGCCGTTGATGGCGGTGTTGTAGTAACAGGATGAGAACATGACAATCGAATGGATCGCTGTTGATTGGGGAACAACTCATCTGCGGGCATGGGCAATGCAAGGTGACACCATTCTGGACCAGGCTCAGTCCGCAAGCGGCATGGACCAAATTCCCCGGGATGGGTTTCAAAAAGCATTGCTGAACCTGATCGAGGGCTGGCTTGGCGATACGGTCATGGATGTGGTCGCCTGCGGTATGGTGGGTGCGCGTCAAGGCTGGGTCGAGGCACCATATTCCGCTGTACCTTCGGTTCCTGTTCCCGATGCACCTGTTCGCGTTCCGGCAACAGATCCGCGTATCCGCGCCTTTGTCGTACCCGGGCTAAAGCAAACAAGCCCCCCCGATGTCATGCGCGGAGAAGAGACACAGATCGCCGGTTTTCTGGCCCACCGGCCAAACTGGGAGGGCATCATTTGCCTGCCCGGAACGCATACCAAATGGGTACAGGTCAGCGCGGATGAAATCGTCAGCTTCCGCACATTCATGACAGGCGAAATCTTCGGATTACTCAGCAATCAATCCGTCCTGAAACATACGGTCAGCGAAGGCTGGGACGACGCGGCTTTTGCCGAGGCTGTGGCGGATACCCTGTCCCGACCGGAACAACTTGCCGCGCGCCTTTTCGGCCTGCGGGCCGCTGATCTGCTGCAGGGTCAGGACTCCGGTGTCGCACGTGCGTGTCTGTCGGGATATCTGATCGGAGCGGAACTGGCCGCGTCCCGTCCCTATTGGTTGGGCCAGCAGATTGCCATTATCGGGGACCAAAGCCTCTCGGAAATCTATGCCATTGCGCTGAAACAGCAGGGTACATTTGTTGAAATAGCCGACAGCACGCAATCTACATTGGCAGGTCTTTTGCAGGCCCAAAATCTGACGAGGCAAACCGCATGAGCCGTCCTATCATTGCAATTCTGCGCGGTCTGCAACCCACCGAGGCTGCCGAAGTCGGGCAGGCCCTGATCGACGCGGGCATAGACCGGATCGAGGTGCCCCTGAACTCACCCGATCCGTTGACCAGCATCGGCATTCTGGCGGAACGTTTCGGCGATCGCGCATTGATCGGCGCCGGAACCGTCCTGACCATCGAACAGGTCGATGCGGTGGCCGGGGTCGGCGGCAAGCTGATCGTCTCGCCAAATTTCGACGCTGAGGTGATACAGCAGACGATCAAACTGGGCATACAAAGCTGGCCTGGCGTCTATACCCCGACCGAGGCCTTTGGCGCGCTCAGGGCAGGGGCAACCGGGCTCAAACTGTTTCCGGGCGTGATGGCGGGGCCCTCGGGCCTGGCCGCAATACGCCCGATCCTGCCCAAAGACGCGCTGGTCTTTGCCGTCGGTGGGGCAGGCCCCGAAAACTTTGCCAATTGGCTCAAGGCCGGGGCGGACGGGTTCGGGATCGGCTCGGCCCTTTATAAACCGGGAATGGCCGTTGCCGACATTGCAGAGCGCGCGCAAAAGATCGTCTTGGCCTATGACAAGGCCACCCAATGAGTGTCGTGTTTGACGACCGTCCCTGCGATCTGGGCGAGGGGCCATTGTGGCACCCGGAGCGCGCACAGCTGTTCTGGTTCGACATCACAGGCAACCGCCTGATGACCCAGAAGGACGGGCAACAGCAAAGCTGGAACTTCCCCGAAAATGTCTCGGCCGCGGGCTGGGTGGACCAAGACACGCTGTTGATGGCATCTGAAACCGGGCTATGGCAGTTTGACCTGAAAACCGGCGAACGTGCCTTGGTTACCCATCTTGAAGCGGACAATACCGTCACCCGTTCCAACGATGGCCGCGCTGATCCCTGGGGCGGTTTCTGGATCGGTACCATGGGCAAGAACGCCGAACCCGGCGCAGGGTCCATCTATCGGTTCTGGCGCGGCGAAGTTCGGCAGTTGGTGCCAGATGTCACGATCTCGAACGCCATCTGCTTTGCGCCCGATCGCTCCTGCGCCTATTTCACCGACACGGTCACCAGACAGGTTATGCGCTGGTCTTTGAACCCGGAAACCGGATGGCCAGAAGGTCAAAGCACCGTGTTCCTCGACCTTACCAAAGACCAGCTGAACCCTGATGGCGCGGTGGTCGATACGAGCGGAAATATCTGGATCGCTCAATGGGGCGCCAACCGCGTGGCTGCTTACTCGCCTGATGGTCGGTTCCTGAAGGCGGTCGGTTTTGACGCGGCCCATGCCTCGTGCCCGGCTTTTGGCGGGCCAGACCTGACAACGCTGTTCTGCACCACCGCTCGCCAAGGGCTGGATGCGGCACAGATTGAAACCCAACCTACCAACGGAATGACCTTTGCCACGATCGACGCAGGCAAAGGTCAGGCAGAGCACAGAGTCATCCTATGAACCCCGAACTTGGCGTTTGCTATTACCCCGAACATTGGCCCGAGGCGATGTGGGCGGAGGATGCCGCACGGATGGTCGAGACCGGCCTGACATGGGTACGGATAGGCGAGTTCGGCTGGAGCCGGATGGAGCCCACGTCGGACGATCTGCACTTCGACTGGCTGGATCGCGCAATCGAAACCTTAGGTGCTGCCGGGTTGAAAGTGGTGCTGGGCACGCCAACAGCGACGCCGCCACGCTGGATGCTGGACAAACACCCGGACATGCTTGCCGTGGATGCGCAGGGTCAGCCGCGCAAGTTCGGCTCTCGCAGACATTATTGCTTTAGCCACACCGGCTATATCGAAGAATGCGTTCGGATCGCACGTGTCATGGGCGAACGCTATGGGCGCAACCCGCATGTCGCAGCATGGCAGATCGACAATGAATATGGCTGCCACGACACCACTGTCAGCTATAGCCAACCCGCCCTACACGCCTTTCAAAACTGGCTGGAAGGTCAATACAGCACGATTGAAACCCTGAATGCAGCGTGGGGAAATGTGTTCTGGTCAATGGAATATGACAGGTTTGATCAGATCGACCTGCCGAACCTGACAGTGACAGAACCCAACCCGGCCCATGTTCTGGCCTTCCGGCGGTTCAGTGCAGATCAGGTGGTGGCCTTCAACAGGGCACAGGTCGAAGTGCTGCGGCCCCTGACCGATGCGCCTTTGCTGCACAATTACATGGGGCGTGTGCTGGATTTCGACCACTTCGCAGTGGGTGCCGATTTGGATATCGCCACATGGGACAGCTATCCGATCGGGTTTCTATCTGACCGGCTTGAGGCGGATAAGGCGCATAAGTCGGCCTTTCTGCAGCAAGGCGATCCTGACATGCAGGCCTTTCATCACGATCTGTATCGCGCTGTGGGGCGCGGGCGTTGGTGGGTGATGGAACAGCAACCCGGCCCGGTGAACTGGGCCCCTTACAACCCTGCACCTCTGCCCGGCATGGTGCGCCTGTGGTCGCTTGAGGCCGTGGCGCATGGGGCCGAGGTGGTCAGCTATTTCCGCTGGCGACAGGCGCCCTTTGCGCAAGAACAGATGCATGCAGGACTGCTGACGCCGGACAACCGCTCTGCCCCGGCTTTGGCCGAGGCACGCCAAACCGCCGATGATCTGGCCGGGCTGGGAGCAATCACACAGGCCAGAGCGGATGTCGCGATCCTGTTCGACTATGCCTCGGATTGGGCCTGGGCGACGCAACCTCAAGGGGCTGGGTTCGACTATTTCAAACTGGTCTTTTCAACCTACCAAGCCCTGCGCCGGGCTGGATTGTCAGTGGATTTCCTGCCTGCGGATAACATCCCAAAGGCGGGATATAAGGTGATCCTTGCACCGGGTCTGGCGACCATCGGACCCGATCTGGAACAACGCCTGACCAATGGTTGTGATCTGGCTGTTCTGGGCCCGCGCTCTGGCGCCATCACGCAGGACTTTCAGATACCCGCAACTGGTCGCCCCGGGCTGACTGCACTGGATTGCACTGTCGATCTTGTGGAAACCCTGCCCCCTCAGGTGACCCGGGAAGTTGATGGTGGCGGCGCAGCCCGTCACTGGGTCGACCGCCTGTCAGGAAAGGCCCCGGACCTTTTGACATTTCGAGACGGAACACCTGCCCTGAAAGGGACCGACCACATGTGGTATCTGGCCGGGTTCCCGGATGACACGTTATGGGATCGCGTGATCAGCATGGCCGCTGCTCTGACAGGCATTGCCTTGCATCCGATGCCTCAGGGTTTGCGGCGGCGCCAGACCGCCGGGCATACATTCCTGATCAACTACAATTCGGCGCCGGTTGAATGGAACGGCCGGATGATCGAAGCCTGTGATGTGTTCATTCAGGAAAATGACACGCCCGCCGAGGGGTAACCCCGGCGGGCGCAAACTGCGAGGCGCTTAGTTCGCCTGCAAACTGTTGGGATCAAAGGCACCGCCATTGCCCGAAGGCGTTTCAGTACCAGAATCCTCTTCTTCGTCACCCAGAGTATTCGGCGCAAACACATTGCCGAAACCGCTGTTATTCGAGGGTTTCGGGGCCGATTCCTGCGCACCCTCTCCCTCTTGCTCAGCCGCTTCCGCCTCGCGCTTTTTGCGCTGTTCTTCGCGCTGCTTGCGCAGCTCTTGAATACGCAGATCAGCTTCAAGGCGCTTTTGCTCTTTGACATCTGCGACACACTGAGCCGGATTGTAGGCGGTTGCGGTTCCGACCACAGTGATCGTGGCAACCGCAAAGACAACCAGCAGAACCGCAGCAAGGTTCCCGGCAAAGAAGCTGGGAAGCTTGATCTTGCCCGCCAGTTCCTCGACCGTGGCGTTCTTGCGTGCAGCAGCCACCAGTTCCTGTCGCTTCAGCTTGGCCTCGTTCAGCAGGGCAAAGAACACCGTCAGCGCCACGATGATGAAGGCCAGCGCCGAGATCGAGGGCGTGATGCCATAGCGCACCTTCTGCGCCAGTTCGATGGTCAGCGTCGGGTATTCACCAAAGGTGAAGGTGGTGGTGTTGTAGTTCTCAAACGAGGCCAAGAACGCCAGCACTGCCGCGCTGGCAATCGCCGGACGCATGAACGGAAGCATGATCTTGCGGAACGCCTGAGCATGGGTTGCACCCAGATCCAGCGCGGCCTCGGTCAGCGCCATATCATAGCGCTGCAACCGTGCCACCAGCACCAGCATGCAATAGCTGGCGATAAAGGTGGATTGGCCGATCACCGTCAGGAATATCCCGTTTGACAGGAAACTGTCGGCACCCAAGCCCAACATCCGGTTGATCCGGTCCCAGAACACCAGTGTCGAGATACCCAGAACAACGCCCGGGATCAGGATCGGCGCGATGATGACCGTATAGTAGGTCGCGCGCAGTTTTGGCCAGATCTGCGTCAGCATCAGCGCGCCCGCAAGACCCATCGCCACCGATAGAACCACCGTTCCGGCGCCGATGATCAGTGAGTTCTTGATGCCGTTCAGGATGCGTTGGTCCTGAAACAATTCGCCGAACCACTGGAAGGTTAGACACTCCCACGGTGTCATCCTTGGGAATTCGGACGAGTTGAAGGCCGTGACCGACATGATCACCAGCGGACCCAGAAGGTACAGGAAGAACAGCACCAGGTAGACCCAGATGCTTACACGGAGGAAGGACAAATTCATTTCCCGATATCCCCCATATTCACCTTGAACAGGCGCATAACTGCCAGCACGAACAAGATACAGGTCACCAGCAAAACGATGGCGTAGGCAGCACCCTGCGGCCAGTCATTGTTGTCGTTGAACTGCTGATAGATCAGCTGCGTGAACCACAGGGAGGACGGCCCGCCCAGAATTTGCGGCGCGGCCAGCGCACCCGCGGACAGCATGAACACCATAGTACAGCCCGAACTGATCCCTGGCTTGGCATAGGGAATGACCACGCGCCAATGGATACGCCACCAGGGGGCTCCCAAATCTCGCGCCGCCTCGATCTGGTTTTTATCCAGACTTTCTATGACGTTATACATCGGGAAGATCATCAGCAAGATATAGGCATAGCCCAGCCCGGCATAGAGCGCGATGTCATTGCGGATGAAATCAAACGGCATATCCCAGACCCCCAGCCCAGTGAACAGCGTGTTCAGTACACCGGTTTCGCCAAAGATGATCCGCAGGGCAAAGGCGCGCAGGATCTCATTGATCCAGTAGGGGATGATCAGCATGATCGCAAAGATGCGGATGTGACTGCCCTTGGACTGACCCAGATAATAGGCGATCGGATAGCACAGGATCAGGTTGAAAATCGTAACGCATACCGCGGCCAGAAGGGTGCGGAAAAACACCCTCAGATCGACGGCGTTATAGTCCTGGCTGCCGCCTTCCGGGCCATAGATCAGGTATTTGTAGTTCTCCAGCGTATAGACATCCTTTGGCCCCCCGATCTCGGGCGGGGGCAGGTTTGGCCGGAATGAGAAATCCAGCATAGACAGCTGCGGCAGGATGATCAGGCCGATGGTCCAGAACAGGACCAAACCCAGTATCATCAATCCCATGCCGGTGCCGTTGCGGTTGAAGAATTCTTTCAGAAAATGGGGCATATTTTTATCCCCTTATTCCGCGGCCAGCTCACCCGCTGGAACCAGAACCGCATTATGGGTCTGATATTCCAACGTGATGGTCTGCCCGGTATGGTCATCGAAAGATTGGCCTAGATTGGGCAGCGATACCTTAATTTCCTTGCCGCCATCGCCTTCGGTGAAAATATTGAAGGCGTTACCTTCGAATTCTTCATGGTTCACGCGGGCGGTTACAAAATGGTCGCCCACTGCACCGTCCGGGGCAATCGCCAGCGCCTCGGGGCGAATGAACATCATCGCGTCATCGCCTTCTTTCAGCTTGCCCTGATTTACAGTGGAAATCCGTGCGACCAGATCGCCGGATCGGTTGGTTGCAATCAGCGCCTCATCTCCCATGACTTGCTTGATCTTGCCGCGGAAAACGTTGTTTTCGCCAACGAACGACGCCGCAAAAGCCGTGTTGGGGTCATTGTAAATTGTCTTGCCATCGGCAATCTGGTCGATCACTCCTGCACGCATTACGGCGATATTGTCCGACATGGTCAGCGCTTCGCCCTGGTCGTGGGTGATATAGATAAAGGTGATACCGACACGCTTCTGAATCTCGCGCAGCTCGGTGCGCATATGCTGGCGCAACTTCAGGTCCAGCGCCGAAAGCGGTTCGTCCAGCAGCAGTACATCGGGTTCGGCACATAGGGCGCGGGCAATCGCCACGCGCTGACGCTGACCACCCGAAAGTTCGCTGGGCAGCTTGTCACCCTGTCCCGGCAGCGCGATCATGTCCAACAGCTCATCGGCCCGCTTGCGGCGCTCGGCCGCGCTGGCGCCTTTGATCTCCATCGAGAAAGTGATGTTTTCCCAGACTTTCATCAGGGGGAACAGCGCGAGGTTCTGAAAGATCAGGGCAGTCGGGCGCTTGTTGGGCCCGATGCCGCGCATGTCATTACCACCGATCAGAACCTTACCCTCGCTGGGGTCCAGAAACCCCGAAACAGCGCGCAAAATCGTTGTCTTGCCGCAACCGGATGGTCCCAGGAACGAAAAGAAATCGCCCCCGTTTATGTTCACATTTGCGTCCCGCACCGCGACAAAATCGCCGAAACGGATCCACAGGTTTTCAAGATCTACACCGACCCCTGCACTCATTTTTGGTATCTCCGATTGATGCGCTTGGTGGTGCGCACCCAAATGGGTTCCGTCACGCAGTGGCGTGCGGGTTGGGAGCCCCCCGCGTTTGGCGGAGGGCACTTTTTTGAAAAGCTATCAGGCGCTTTTGAACTTGTTGACGAACTCGGTCCGGGTTTCCGCATACCAGGGCGCTTCGGCCGGCCACGGATTGAGGTTGGCCAGCGAGTCGCCCGGATAGGCTTCGGCGAAGTTCTTCTTGTAGGTGTCGCCCGAATATTGGTCGGCACCCAGAACGGGCGAGTTGTACCCGTGGCTGTCGATCGCAACACCGGCCGGTT
The DNA here is from genome assembly GCF_059610745.1 of Ruegeria sp. CDSC042. Classification (NCBI taxonomy): domain Bacteria; kingdom Pseudomonadati; phylum Pseudomonadota; class Alphaproteobacteria; order Rhodobacterales; family Roseobacteraceae; genus Ruegeria; species Ruegeria sp. CDSC042. Next base: position 106,559 of record NZ_JBXWOF010000005.1, on the reverse strand, counting down.
TGGCCTGGTAGGCAAAGTCGATGAAGGCATAGATCTGGTCGATATTGGCAGCACCTGTTGGAATTGCCATACCATCAACCCAGGCCATCGCCCCCTCAACCGGAGCCTGATAATGCACAGGCTCACCTGCAGATTTAAGTGCCAGCGGCGGGCCATCCCATGTCTGGCCAACAATCACACCTTCGTTCAACAGACCGTTCTTCTGTGTGTCGGCGTCGTTCCAGATCAGCTTGATGCGGTTTTTACGTTCGATGCACCAATCTGCGATCTGACCCCAAACCTTGCGCATGGTATCTTCGTCGCCATAAGCGGCCCAGACGGAACCGGGCTCCATCTCGCCTGCGCGCTCCATGTACAGGCCTGCGCCCAGCATCATCGAGTGCGCGCGGCCCATGGTCTTACCTGCGTTTGCTTCGGACCAGACGTCGCCATAGGACGGTGCGTCACCTTCAGGCAGCCACAGGTCAGTCCGATATGCGATGCCTTCAGTTCCCCAGATATGTGGCAACCAATGCACACCGGAATCGCCAAAGTTCCAGGCATCTGTACCAATCGCTGCCATCGCCGGGTTCACCAGATCAATCGGAACCTTGTTCATGTCGAAAGGCTGCAACAGCTCAAGCGGTTCCCACTGCAAAGACCGGTTATTGGTCGGCGACACGATGTCGAAACCCTGCCCCTTGGTGGCCTTCATCTTGTTGATGATTTCTTCGTTCGACCCGATACCGGTATAGTTCACCTTGATTCCGGTCAGTGTCTCGAATTCCTGCAAGAATGCTGGCGGCAGGTAATCGGACCACATCAGAATGTTGATCTCACCCGAGGACGCCAGCGCGCTTTTGCTGTAAAGCGGTGCAGCAAGTGCTGCCGCCCCTGCGCTCTTCAAGATAGTACGTCTGGAAAGGTTTTTCCGTTCGGCCATATTCGATTCTCCCATAGTTGGACATTCAGTCCTATTGTTATGCAATCACAGGCTAGAGGGTTGCTGCAAAGCTGTCAGTCCAAAAGGGACAGTTTGCAGAATTCATAGGTCCAGTTTGCAATCATGTCCGCAAGCTCTGGTTTACTTCCACTTCCAGACTGAGACACCATAGGATGGGATTTCTGAAGTACCAACAATATATTGCCGATTTTCGTCATCCGGCAGAACCTGTGCGGCAGCCCCGAAGTTGAACGCAAAGCCGAGGTCACCCCGCTGTGTAACACGAAGGTCCGGGTCACATTCCCGTATCGGAAGGCCCGCCCATGTCAGCGCTTTAATAAGGATCGCCCGTAGCAACGGCCCGTTGGGGATCATCGCCAGATACAAAGCCCGGTCCGATTGCACAATCGCCGGACTGCCAGCCCTGTAAGCACTTACGAAATGCGCGATTACCTGATTTTCGGTCTCGATGACTTCCCGCCAGCCCTTAAAATCAAAGGTTCCGGTGCTCTCGAGGCTTACGGATTCACCCGCCAGATCCGGCAGGGATTCGACGCGTATGACTTTTATCCCTGCAAGATCGGCCAACTCTCCGGGAGCGAGATTTTCAGGGGTCCACATGTCCACAGTCTTGCTGCCCGCACGGGCACCGATCAGCAATTTGGCCTGGCTGTGGTGCAATCTCTTTGCCAGATCGGGCGAGATGATCATGTTTTGCGGCAATACGATCAATGAATACCCTGTCAGATCATCATCGGGACCAACGAAATCCAGATCGACCCCCAATGCACGCAGGCCAGCATACCAAACCCGGAAAATCCCGGCATTCGGGAATGCGTCGTCATGCGGCAGGATATCTGCAGCCCAGATGGATTCGTAATCCAACAGAATTGCCACAGCTGCCTTCTGCCGGGTGACTTCCGGCAGGGCAGCACGCTCTTGTGCAACCTGCGCCAGTTCCAGCGCAGCCTGATCCGGGCTGCCATCCGATCGCAGAAGCGCCGTGTGGAATTGTTCCTGCGCGAACTTCGCCTGACGCCATCGGAAGAACATCACTGCCTGTGCACCGTGCGCAAAAGCGGCCCAAGTCCAAAGCCTGACCATCCCATCCGCAGGTGAGGGGTTCTTTTCGGCCCAGTCCACCGGACCGGGCTGTTGTTCCAGAACCCACATTCGGCCCCTGCCCTGGCTGCGATACAAATCGCAGTGAAACCCCTGATAGTCCGGCGCGCCTGTTCGCAGGTATCGACGTTTGTCTTCATCAGACAGCGACGATCCCAACAGGTTGCCAAGCGGATAGCTGTCAAAACCGACTACATCCAGATCCGCCGCAACAGCGTGATGGTCGAACTCAAAGCTGCCTGCCATGAAATTATGGGTAATATCGCGCCCCGGCGCAAACCTGCGCAGAATATCCGCCTGAGCACGATTGAAATCCCGCACCCGATCCGAAGAATAGCGGGCAAAATCCAGAGCATGGGTCGGGTTCGGACTGGCCACCAAACTTATAGGCAGTTCGATCTGATCAAAATCGGAATAGAGCGACCCCCAAAAGACTGTCCCCCATGTTCGGTTAAGCGCCTCAATCGTGCCATAGCGGTCTTGCAACCATCTGCGAAAACCGGTGCGAGCGGCGTTGGAATAGCTCAGAACCGTATCGTGATCGTTATATTCATTGTCGATCTGCCAGGCACAAACAAATGGATTTTCGCCATATCGACGGGCATATTCCGTGGTGATTCGACGGGCCTCGGTCAGGTAGATATCGCTGGAAAAACAATAGTGTCGGCGCGACCCGAACCCACGCACCCGGCCATCCGGCCCCACTGGCAGGATCTCAGGGCATTCATCCACTAGCCATTTCGGAGGTGCAGCCGTAGGCGTCGACATCATCACGCGCAAACCGGCATCGCCCAGAATTCCAATCACCTCGTCCAGCCAGCCCCATTCGAACCGGCCTCTTTCCGGCTCGATCAGGCCCCAGGTAAACTCAGCAATCCGAACCCAATCCAATCCCATATCGACCATGCGCTTAGCATCGTCGCGCCACAGCGATTTGTCCCATTGCTCGGGGTAATAGCAAACGCCCAGCTCAAGCCTGCTCATCGGTTTTCCCGTGCGCTGCGGCGTTCGATCCATTTGAGGAAACTAGCGCAACCAAGCGTCACCACGACATAGAGGATCGCCGCTGTGTTGAATGGCGCGAAGGGCAGAAAACTTGAGGCCTGAAACTCGCGCATGCGCTGAGTCATGTCGCGGACCGACAGGATGGACAGCAATGAGGTATCCTTGATCATCGCGATAAATTCATTGCCCAAAGGTGGCGTCACTATGCGCAATGCCTGTGGCAGGATAATAAGCCGGGCAGTTTGCCAGCGGGACAGCCCAAGCGAGCCGCCTGCTTCGATCTGACCTCGTGGGATAGCCTCAATCCCTGATCGGAAAATCTCGGCCATATAGGCCGAATACCCTATGGAAATGGCGATGATGCCGCGAGTCATGTTGGTCATGTCGATGCCGCCACCTGTCGCATCCTTGACCGCACCGGCAAGCGGCAAGCCGATATAGAGGATGATGACCAGCATTGGAATGCCGCGAATGGTATCGACAAAAAACTCGGCCCCTACAGCCAGCGGATGCAGCTTGTGCTGTGCGCCTCCGACCGTCAGTGTCAGAAGCAAAAACCCAAAAACCGCAAAAGTCAGCGCCGGGTTACGAAACTTGTCTGGCAGAAAACTGGATTGCCAGATCACCGGATAGCCCTGCGTATGAACGCCAGCCGGAACAAAAGCACCAGATACGCTGTCGACGGTTGTAATCTGATCCAGTGCAGAGACGGCATCGGGGGCGCTGCGAATGCGATACTGTTGGCCTTCACCTCCGTCGAACTCTCCGAAGCGGATCAAATCCGCCTGGGCCTGCGGCGTACCCCGAACAATGGCAATTCTTGCTTCAGTACTGCCAACCAGAACAAAGCTCACCTTTGGTTGCATAAAAAAGAACGCCGACACGGCCAATAGTGTCAGGCTGATGGACCCATAGACAACGGTTGTCCGAGCTTTGGGCTTGAAGGACTGCAAACCGACCCAGACCAGACCCATAATGGCCGCAAAGATATAGGCAAAGATCGCTGCACGGAACGTTATCGCGACCCCGGTCGCAAATTGCCAATGCGCCAGAAACATCAGGTAAAACAAAACCAGCCCGGTCAGCAGTTCGAGTCCAATCTGAACATAGACTTTCATGGATTGTGGGAAACGGGCCGTAAGAGGGATCACCGCAACCACCATCGCAAACCCTACCAGCAGGGCCTGTAATCTCATTTGCACCTTTGCGACGATCTCGGGGAACAAGACCCAAGGTTGCGAAGATCGGTCAATGAACTCAGACGTGTTTTCGCTGAGCGCATTAAAGAAGACGGATTCCGCAAAGGGCATCAGCACCTGAGGCTGGACAAGTCCAAGGATCGCCAACCCGACCGAGGCCGGGATTGCCAAAACCGCCGCAACCCTCAACCAGTTCGGCGCTATCGTTTGAAACCGGATGTGGCGCGCCGAGAGATAGGCCAATATGGCCACAGCCAGTATCAGAAGAAACCCAACAAAAATGGGCCCCGCATTTTCACCAATCCCCAAAATGGCAACCAATGACCTCAGATATTTCGAGGATGAGGCAAACAGGTAGATGATGAACGGGGCAGCGGCGAGCAAAACAAGATTACTCGGCCGGATCGAGCTTAGGCGGATCATGGCGTCCCTCGGGTTATGCTTGACCCGGCAGGTTTTCCCGCCGGGTCAGAAAGGGTTTCAACGGCTCATTCAGTGCCCCAGTATTTGGCAACCAATGCGTCCATCGTACCGTCAGCCTGAATGGCGGCCAGCCCTTCGTTTATGGCGTCAACGGCTGCGTCACCTTCCTGAAACACAATACCCAGTGGATCAGACTGAAGGCCTGTGATGCCTACAGCCAATTCCCCGGCAAATTCCTGTTCATATGCCGATGCCGAGGTTCCATCAATGATTACCCCCTGTACGTCAGCATTCTGCAAAGCCAGAATCGCAGCCGAAAAATTGTCATACAGGCTGACATTCTCGCGTCCGACCAGCTCTTCGGCCAGCTGGGCATTGGTGGTGCCGGTCTGCGCGGCCAGTTTCTGACCGCCCGCCTTGAAGTCGTCCAACGTCATGTCGGCATTATCGACCTGCAGCAGGATGGCCTGACTTACAATGATATAAGGCTCGGAAAAATCCATGTTCTCTTCGCGTTCCGGAGTGATCGAGACACCCGAGATCACGAGGTCGAACTCCCCTTGCTGAAGCGCGGCAAAGATCCCATCCCAGGCTGTATTTACGAAATTCGGGACGCAGTTCACCTTTTCACAGATCGCATTCATGACATCGACATCAAATCCCACAATCTGACCCGTGGACTCATCGACCGTCTCCATGGGCGGATAGGTGGCATCTGTTCCGATCTTAAGTACGCGCCCTTCAAGATCCGCTGCAAACACAGCAGGCGCGGCAAGCGCGGTCAGGGCGGCGGCGGCAAATAGGTTTCTTAACATCTCCGGTTACTCCTTTGTTGGTTCAGGTGTTTAGCGCCGCTTCCGGCGCGACTGTGTCAGGTTGCCGCTCGATCAAAATGGCCCTGATCTTTTTTTGTGTTTCGGACGGGTCAACCCCGTCCAAAGCCTTGAGCATATACTCACCCAGCAATCGACTGGTTTCCTCAATAGGGACGTAATAAGTGCTGGGCGGAGGGACAAAATAACGGCTAAGTTGCAGATCATCGGTCGAGATCACGGTCAGTTCGCGACCGACCTCAACACCCGCCGCATGGGCAGCAGAAAGCACACCCAGGGTCATGGCTTCGTTCGCGCAGATGATCGCGGTTGGCCTGTCGGGTAGCCGCATCAAAGCCTCAAAGGCATTATACCCCGTTCGTGCGGTCGTAGGCCCGCTGAAGATCAGGGCCGGGTCAAAGGCCAGACCGGACGCTCTGAACGCCTGGGCATAGCCCGTTCGGCGTTGCGTCGCATAAACCAGGTCATCCGGAGGGTTCACCAGGGCAATCCGGCGATGCCCCAAGGCTAGCAGTCGTTGCGTTGCATCGTGACCTGCTGCCTGACTGTCGATATCGACATAGGCATGTGATCTGCCGCTGTCGCTCATACCCATGGTGACAAAGGGGAAACCATTCTGTTGCAGATAGGCAATGCGCGGATCGGCGTGGCGCGTACCCGAGAATATCACCCCGTCTGCCAATCCGTTCTGAACGATTTCCTTCAGCGTCGCCATCGTTCCCTGCAGGCCCGCCACGCTGTGAACGCCAAGTTCATAACGCGACCCTTTCAAAGCCCGCGAAATACCCGCGACAATGCGAGTGAATTCGACACCTTCCCATTCTTCATCTGAATCAGGCGACACGCTGACCAGAACGCCGATGCGATAGGACTTTTTTGTCCGCAGCTTCAGCCCGTCCAGATTGACCCGGTATCCAAGCTGTTCGGCGGCAGACTGAATCTGCTGCCGCGTTTCTTTCTTGACGGTTTCGGCACCACGCAGCGCGTTCGAGACGGTTCCGACAGAAAACCCCGTCTGCTTTGCAATCGACTTGATCGTCGCGCGCGCCACTATGTCACCTCAACGCTGCGCATTCGCATCAACAGGTCATGTCCCGTCTGCAATGTTTGCGCGTGATCGGCAGTTTCATCATGTTCCACAAAAAGGTCAGCGCAGGGACTGTCAGCCAGAACACGCAGGACCAGAGGCCAGTCCACAACCCCCTGCCCCAGATTTCGCCAGCACTCGTCGCCTTGTCCGGCCAATGGATCGACGTCTTTAGCATGGACGGAAACGATCCGGTCGGAATAATGGCTCAGCAGTGCAGCGGGGTCAGAAAGCGCCGAATATAGCCAACCGATATCCGGCTGCCATCCAATGGCCTCATGCGACAGGACCATATCCAATGGCGAACCCTGCCCAAGATCGACAAGGTCAAAATCGTGGTTATGATAGGCAAGGCGCACACCGTCGGCAGACAGGGCATCAGCCCATTTCGCCAACCGGCCCGACACTGCCTTCCACCCCTCGGCGGTGCCGGGCCGAGCCTTGGGCGACAGCCAAGGCATGACCGCCACAGGGCATTCCAAAGCTTCAAGCATTCTAAGAATGTCATCAAACCGTGTTTCAAATTCTTCCCAGTCAAAATGGGCCGATCGAACAGTGAAACCAGCCTGTCTAACCACATTGGTAACCTGCTTGGGGGTAAGATCGTGGAACCCGACCGTTTCAATATCGGTGAACCCGCAGGCACGCACCAAGTCAAGCTGGGCCGCCAAATCCCCAACCTGCCGGACTGTGTATAACTGCGCTGAAACTCGCATTTCCACGGTTCTACCACAAAATGAAACGTTTCAATCAAGTTGAAACAGCATCAGGGGTCTTGTCAAGAACCGTGTTGGAAAGGGTTATTTCCGCATGGAAACACCCTGATGGAACAAATGAACCTTGTCAGGATTCGCAGAGACCATCACGGTCTTGCCCCGCATATTCTTCTGAACGCCCGGAAGCTTGGCAATAAGGGCATCCGTCCCATCCTCGACCGCGAAATATAACAACGTCACCTCACCCAGGGCTTCGGTAAAGTCCACGACTCCTTCGAGAATTGGATCGCCGTCAACAGACACAAAATCTTCGGGGCGCACGCCAATCTTCACCTGCTTGCCTTCGTCATCGGCCTCGGTTGCAATCGCCGAAACGGCCTTTCCGCCACCGTCCAGTTTTACGACAGTCTGCGCACCAGTTTGAGTGATCACTCCGGGCAGCAGGTTCATTGCTGGTGAACCGATGAATTGCGCGACAAACTCATTGTCGGGCGTCTCATACAGCTCCAGCGGCGTGCCAACCTGAGCGATCCCTTTGTTGGCCAGCACGACGATCCGACTGGCCAATGTCATCGCTTCGACCTGATCATGGGTGACATAGATCATCGTGCTGTCCGGCATCGCCTCTTTCAGGCGGGCGATTTCGATCCGGGTGGCGACACGCAGCGCCGCGTCCAGGTTCGAAAGCGGTTCGTCGAACAGGTAAACCTTGGGGTCACGCACAATGGCGCGCCCGATTGCGACACGCTGACGCTGACCGCCGGATAGCGCTTTGGGCAACCGGTCCAGATAAGGTTCAAGCTGTAGGATGCGGGCCGCCCGATCGACCGCGGCGCCGACTTCAGCCACCGGCATTTTGGCTATCTTCAGCGCAAAGGCCATGTTTTCGCGAACGGTCATATGTGGGTACAGCGCATAGCTTTGGAACACCATCGCGATGCCTCGCTGTGCTGGCGGCACATCGTTCATCACCTGCCCTTCAATCTCGAGCGTTCCGCCCGAGATCTTTTCCAACCCGGCGACCATGCGCAGCAAGGTGGATTTGCCACAGCCCGAAGGCCCGACAAAAACGATCAACTCGCCCCGCTCAATCTCAAGATTGATGTTCTTCAGAACATCCACATTGCCATAGGTTTTGGCGACATCTGTGAGGTTTAGCTCTGACATGGTTTATTCCTTCTCCCTCAACAGCAGGCAGAATTGTGCAGCACCTAGAGACACTGTCCCCGTTCCCGCGACGCCACCCAACTCTTCTCCGATCACGCGCCAGTTCCCGCCTGGCAAGATTACTTCAGAACGTTCGGTCCCGAGGTTAAATGCGCAGAACACCTCTTCTGCATGATCTTCACGCGTGAAGGCCAGAACGGTCCCGATCTGCGTCATGTTCTTTTGCGCCCCCAACATCAAAGCTGAATGGGCATGGCGGAATGCAATCGCACGACGATAATGGTGAAGCATGGACTCGGGCTCAGCCTCTGACCGGTCCACGGCACGCTCGGCTTGAGGGTCACTGACAGGCAACCAAGGCTTGCCGGTGCTAAAGCCCGATTGTTCATCCTGCGCAGCCCAAACCATCGGCGTCCGGCATCCGTCGCGGCCCTTGAACTCGGGCCAGAATTCGACGCCATACGGGTCTTGCAGATCGTCAAAGGCCACGTCCGCCTCGGGCAGGCCCAACTCTTCGCCTTGATACAAGCAGGCCGAGCCGCGCATGCACATCATCAAAACTGCATGCTGTCTGGCGGCTGCATCGTCCAGACGCCAGCGCGACGCGTGACGTTCCACGTCATGGTTCGAAAATGCCCAGCAAGGCCAGGCATCACCTGCTTTGTCCTCGAGCTGATCAAATACCTGCTGTGCATAGCTGGCAGTCAAAGCGCGCTTTTCAAGGAACTCGAACGCATAGCACATGTGCATGCGCTTATTACCGCTGGTGTATTCGCCCATAATCTCAAGCCCACGCTGTGCGTCGCCCACCTCGCCCAGACAGGCGCGACCTTCATATTGATCGGTCAGGGCCCGCAGGCGTTCCAGAAAGGCAATGTTCTCGGGCTGGCTTTTGGAGAAAAGGTGGTCCTGATGGTTATACGGGTTTACCATCGGCGCGATTGAGGCATTGCGCTGCTCCACAGGCAGGGCAGGATTATCTCGCAACTTTTTGTCGTGGAAATAGAAGTTGATTGTATCCAGACGAAACCCATCGACACCCAGATCAAGCCAGAAACTGGCGACATCCAGCAAGGCGTCCTGCACATCCGCGCAGTGAAAATTCAGATCCGGCTGTGAGGTCAGGAAATTATGCAGGTAATACTGCAACCGCCGAGCGTCCCACTGCCAAGCCGAGCCCCCGAAAATCGACAACCAGTTGTTCGGCGGCGTACCGTCCGGTTTTGGATCGGCCCAGACATACCAATCGGATTTGGCGTTTTCACGGCTGGCGCGGCTTTCGCTGAACCAGGGGTGCTGATCTGACGTGTGCGACAGAACCAGATCGATCATCACCTTCAACCCCTGGGCATGGGCGTGATCCAGCAGGTCCCGAAAATCCTCCATCGTGCCGAACATCGGATCAACATTGCGATAGTCGCTGACGTCATATCCGAAATCCTTCATCGGAGATTTGAAGAAGGGCGAAATCCAGATCGCATCAACGCCCAGAGAGGCAATGTACCCCAATCGCTGGGTGATGCCTTTCAGGTCTCCGATCCCGTCACCATTGCTGTCCTGAAAGCTGCGCGGATAGATCTGATAGATGACGCCACCACGCCACCAGTCAGCGGCCACCTTGGTTGCATTGGAAAGTTCTGTTGTGTTCTGCACGTTCATCAGACGCCTCTATTTGACGGACCCGGCCAGCAGGCCTCGGACCAGGTATTTTTGCATTGCGAAAAAGACAGCCAGCGGCACAGCGATCGAGACGAAGGCCGCCGTGGCAAGGATTTCCCAGTTCCCACCGCGCGTGCCCAACAGCTCGACAATCCGGTTTGTCATCACTGTGGTCTGGCCGGACGCATCGATCAGGAACACCTTGGCGACCAGCAGATCGTTCCATGTCCAGAGAAACTGGAAGATCGCAAATGACGCCAGCGCCGGAAAGCTGAGCGGCAGGATCAGTTTGGTAAAGATCTGGAACTCGGTCGCGCCATCAACGCGTGCGTTTTCGATCAGATCGCGCGGCAGCCCAGCCATGTAGTTGCGCAACAGGTAGATGGCCAATGGCATCCCGAACCCGGTATGGGCCATCCAGACGCCCAAATAGCCTTTCTCAATTCCGATGCTCAGGTGAAATTTCAGCAGTGGGATCAGTGCCAGTTGCAGCGGCACCACCAACAGGCCAACAACCGCAGCGATCAACAGTGCCCGACCGGGGAAATCCATCCACGCCAAGGCATAGGCGGCAAAAGCGGCTACAAGGATCGGAATGATCGTTGCCGGTATCGTGACCGTCAGCGTATTGAAAAACGCCCGTCCCATACTGTCGGTGCTGTCTTCTGCCAACAGAACCTTATGGTAATTGGCCAAGGTGAACTCGGGAGGCAGTTCCGCCGTCACAAAGACGCGCGTGCCGCGACTGCCGGTGAACTCTTCGGTGTTTTCCATCCGGTATTTGCCGTCGGCATCCACCGTGATCGTGCCACCCTTGCGCAGCTCTGCCGTGTCACCGGGTACAAAATCATCGATCGCACGAGAACTGATGCCCCATTTCGAGATCGCCGCCTGCGCGCCGGTTTCAAACAGGTTGCCCTCGATCATGTAAACGCCGTTCTCCAGCACCTGAGTTTCCGGTGCGGCAGCGCGCAGCGTTAGGTTCTGCTCGGATGGGAACAGCGACCGCCACCAGCCGCTTGTGGCAATCTGGTCGGCAGTACGAAAGGATGAGATCAACAGCCCCAGCGTCGGCACCACCCAGAGCACGACCAGAAAAAGAACCGAGGCATGGACAGCCCAGCGAAGGGCGGGTTTGGTTCCTGCTATATCGCTCATGGCCTACTCCATCTCTTTCCGCGCATTGCGCACATTCCAGACAAGGATCGGTGCCACCAGCAGCATGATCACCATGGCCGAAGCCGAGCCCACGCCCCAGTCATTGGTGCGGAACAGCTTGTCATACATGTAATTGGCCAGAACCTGCGTTTCCCACTGGCCGTTGGTCATGGCAAACACGATGTCAAAGACCTTGAGCACGGTGATGGTGATCGTGGTCCAGACCACCAGGATGGTGGTCTTGATCTGCGGCACTTTGATACGGAAGAAAATCTGGAACGGATTGGCCCCATCCAGAATGGCAGCTTCGATGGTTTCCTCGGGAATGCCGCGCAGGGCGGCTGACAGGATAACCATGGCAAAACCAGTCTGAATCCAGACCAGCACAACCATAAGAAAAAAGCTGTTCCAGAAGGGAATGGTCAACCATGTCTGCGGCTCGACTCCTCCGAAAAAGATGTAAAGCGCGTTCAGCATCCCGATCTGGTCCTGCTCAACCGGACGGGTGTCATAGACCAGCTTCCAGATCACCGAGGCCCCCACGAACGAGATGGCCATCGGCATGAAAATCAGAGACTTGGCGATGTTGCCCCAGCGGATGCGGTCGGTCAGCTGAGCCACCAATAGGCCAAACGCTGTCGACATTGCAGGCACCACGATCAGCCATAACATGTTGTTGCGCATGGCTTCCCAAAACTTGGGCTCCTTGGCCATCTGGATATAGTTGTCCAGCCCGACCCATTTGTAGCCGCCGCCCGGGACACGATCAGTCAGTGACAGGCGTAGGGTTTCGACAACCGGATAAGCCAGATACAAGCCCAAAGCAGCCAGCGCTGGGAACAGAAACAACCAAGGCCGGATCATGTTCGCGCGGTTGATATTGCGGCCAGCATTCGGCCCCCGAGGCGGGAACAGAACTTTGTCCAGAAACTGGTTGGATAGATAGAAGTAGCCCACGCAACCTGACACGCCGATGGCGATGGTCAGCAGGCCTTGAAATGCCGGGTGCATGCCGCTCTCCCTTGCGACGATAGGTTCGGGCAACCCGGCAGAGCGGGTTGCCCAATCTCAGACGCTTTAGTCCAGCGCGTCCCACGAGGATTGGATTTCGTCGGCGACGTCCTGGGCAGGTGTTCCGCCCGCATAGTCGACCATACCAGTCCAGAAGGTGCCTGCACCCACGCCGCCCGGCATCAGGTCGGAACCGTCAAACCGGAAGGTGGTGGCCCCCAGAAGAATGTCGTTCATCTTCTTCAGCGTTGGGTCTGAGAAGACCGAGGTATCGACGCCTTTGTGCGGCGTCAGGAACCCGGTCAGAGCCATCCAGGCTTCATGCGCCTCGGGTGTCTCCAGGTATTTCATCAGCGCATGCGCGCCCGGGCTGTCATTGGTGATTGCCCAAACTGTTCCGGCCCCAAGGACCGGGCTGCCGAGATCCTTACCTTCATAGGCCGGGAAATAGAAGAAATCGGCATCCTCGCCCACAACCGTGCCTTCAGGGAAGAAGGCCGGAATGAACGAAGCCTGACGGTGCATGTAGCATTGCGGAGGCGAGCTGAACATGCCCTTCGGGCTGTCACGGAAGTCAGTCGTTGCAACCGCGCCGGCTCCGCCGGCCACGTAATCATCGTTGCGCGCAAACGCTCCGAATTCTTCAATCGCGGCGACAACCTTAGGATCGTTAAATTTCAATTTGTTGGCGACCCAGGCGTCATAATCTTCGGGCGGCAACGTGCGCAGCATCATGTCTTCAACCCAGTCAGTCGCTGGCCAACCTGTCGCTCCGCCGGAACCCAGCCCGATGCACCATGGCGTTTCGCCATCTGCAACGATCTGATCGGACAGCGCCTTGAGCTCTTCCATCGTGGTCGGAATCTCATAACCGGCATCTTCGAAGTTTTCCGGCACGAACCAAACCAGCGACTTCACGTCGACCTTGTAGAAGAAGCCATATAGGTGATCCTGCCCGTCCGGACCTTGGTAGGTTCCCAGATCCACCCAGGACTGGCCAGCCGCATAGTTGTCGCGAATCCAATCCGCGGTACCTTCACTCAGGGGAGTCAGGAAACCCGCCTTGGCCATATCAGACGCCAGTCCGGGCTGAGGGAACACTGCTACGTTGGGCGCCGATCCGGCTTCGGCATCAATTCTGATTTGCTGCTCAAAGCTGTCCGAGCCGACATAGCTGTACTCATGCCCGGTCGCCGCCGCGAACCCATCCAGAACCTTTTCGACATTCTCTTGGTCCGGCCCCAGCCACGGGCCGAATACGGTAACCTTGTCGGCCTGCGCGACGCCCCCGACCAGGGTAAATGCGGCGACGCCAGCATAAAGCGAGTGTTTCATGAATTTCTCCTCCCAACGATATCTCGCGCCTTTGGTCTCAAATATCCAAAGCGCTTTGGCTGGAGTGAGTTTATGCGCTAACAGCCTCCACCTGTCAACGATTGCTTTGCGAAGGCCCATAAATATAAATATCAAACAAGATGTTCGTGAAATCTGTTGACCACCAGCGAAAATGCCCGCAAAAACAGGAATACGCAGTAATTTGTAGGCGCTTTGAACAAATATGAACCTAAAGCAGCTCTCTGAAATCCTTGGTTTGTCCCAAACAACCGTCAGCCGTGCGCTGAACGGATACCCTGAGGTCAGCGAAGCCACGCGCACAAGGGTTCAGACCGCCGCAACAAAACACGGGTACCGCCCGAACAGCCGGGCCAAGGGTCTGGCGACAGGTCGATCACACGTGATCGGGCACGTGATTCCCAGCTCATCCCAGCATGAAATGGTGAACCCAATCTTTGGCGATTTTGTCGCCGGGGCTGCTCGTAGATATGCCGAACACGGCTATGACATGATGTTCACCAGCGCCGACGACACATCTATTGAACGCGCTTATCGCGACCTGTTTCAGCGTGGTGCCGTGGACGGTGTCGTTCTGCAGGGCCCCAAGGTGAACGAGCAGCGGATTGAAGTCCTCAATCGCATGGGCGCGCCCTTCATTGTGCACGGACGATCCACTGGAATTGACGCGCCCTATGACTGGGTTGATGTGAACAACAAAAGCTCGTTCATGCGCGCCACCCAGTTTCTGATTGACCTGGGGCATCGACGGATCGCCCTTATCAACGGACTTGAAGATATGGATTTCGCCCAACGCCGCCGGGCCGGTTACCTGCAGGCCCTGAATCAAGCCGGTCTGTCACCGGACCCTGAATTGATGCGCAGCGCCGAGATGACAGAGGTATATGGCCACCACGAAGCGCGCGATATGGCTCAACTTAAGAACCCTCCAACCGCCATCCTGGTTTCGTCGATGATTTCGGCCATCGGAGTTCGGCGGGCATTGAACGAAGCAGGGCTGCAGATGGGCCGCGATGTTTCGGTGATCGCCCATGATGACGACCTGTCCTATCTGAAAAACGGGCAGGATGTACCGATCTTCACCGCCACGCGATCCTCGGTTCGGTTGGCCGGTGAAATAGCTGCCGAAATGCTGATCGAACGAATAAATGCGCCCGAAGACCCGGCCAAAACTAGATTGCTGGAGGCTGAGCTGGTAGTTGGCGGCTCGACCGGCCCCGCCCCCAACAGGTTCTGAATATGATATACAACCGCACTGATTTCCCCAAAGATTTCCTCTTTGGCGTCGCAACTTCGGCCTATCAGATCGAAGGCCACGCACAGGGAGGGGCCGGGCAAACCCATTGGGATACCTTTGCCAGGACCCCCGGCAATGTTGTGCGAAATGAAAACGGGGATCTGGCCTGTGACCACCTGAACCGGTTCCCGCAGGATCTGGATCTGGTGCGCGATGGCGGCTTTGATTGCTACCGGTTTTCGACCAGCTGGGCGCGGGTGCTGCCCGAAGGCCGCGGTCAGGTGAATGAGGCCGGGCTGGATTACTATGATCGGCTGGCCGATGCGCTGCTGGAACGCGGTATCCGCCCCTGCGCCACGCTTTACCATTGGGAGCTGCCCTCGCCGCTGTCCGATCTGGGCGGCTGGCGCAATCGCGATATCGCCGGGTGGTTCGCCGATTTCACCGAGGTCATCATGGGCCGCATCGGCGATCGGATGTACAGCGTCGCCCCCATAAATGAGCCGTGGTGCGTCAGCTGGCTCAGCCATTTCGAAGGCCATCACGCCCCGGGTCTGCGCGACATCCGTGCAACCGCCCGCGCAATGCACCACGTCCTTCTGGCCCATGGCAGCGCCATCGACGCGATGCGGGGCCTTGGCATGTCCAACCTGGGCGCGGTTTTCAACCTGGAATGGGCCGAACCCGCAGATGACAGCCCCGAAGCGCGCCGCGCGGCTGATCTGTATGACGGCATCTACAACCGGTTCTTTCTGGGCGGCGTTTTCAACAAGGCCTATCCAGACAACGTTCTGGAGGGGTTAGAGCCCTACCTGCCCGCTGGCTGGCAGGATGATTTCGACATCATCGGTACGCCGGTCGATTGGTGTGGTCTGAACTACTATACCCGCAAGTTGATTGCGCCTTCGGAGACCACCTGGCCCAGTCTGCAGGAAATCGCCGGCCCGCTGCCCAAAACTCAGATGGGGTGGGAGATCGAACCCGCCGCCCTGACCCGGTTTCTGACCCGCACCAAGCAGGATTACACCGGGGACCTACCGATTCTGGTGACGGAAAATGGCATGGCCAGCCCCGAACGGCAGCAGGATAGCGACCGGATCGACTATCTGAACCAACATCTATCGGCGGTACAGGACGCCTTGGCACAGGGCGTGCCGATCAAGGGTTACTTCATCTGGTCCCTGCTGGACAACTACGAATGGGCGCTGGGATATGAGAAGCGGTTCGGCCTTGTGGACGTGGACTTTCAGACGATGGAACGGACACCCAAGGCATCCTACACCGCAGTACAAAAGGCCCTGACGGGAGGCACCGTGTCCTTGCCGCTGGCGCAACCGGCTGGGGCCATGCACGACCATTGGAACCTCGTGGCCGATATCGGCGGCACCAATACGCGGCTTGGCGTTATCACCAATGGTGAGCTGACAGATCTGCACAAATACCCCACCGGCAAGCTGCCCGAATTGCTCGAAGCCTTTCACAGCCTGCGCGACGAGATCGGAACCGACCCACGGGCCGTGGTTGCCGCCGGGGCAGGACCTGTCCGCAACGGTACAATCAGGCTGACCAACGCCCAACTTGATCTGTCAGAGGATGATATCGCTCAGGCAACGGGCGCCCGACATACCTTTGTGATCAACGACTTCACTGCCGCTGCGTGGTCTGTTGCCGAGATTACGGGTGACGATGTCGAAGTTCTGCAGGGGGCTAAGCACCCGCCGACAGGCACACGTCTGGTCGTCGGGCCTGGAACCGGGCTAGGTGTCGGATCGCTGCTATATTCGAATGGCCGCTATCACACGGTGTCCGGCGAAGGCGGCCATATCGGCCTCTCGCCCCGAAGTCAGGACGAGGTCGAAATATTCAACGCCGCGCGGCAGGTAGCCCCCGAGTGTTTCTTTGACGACACCCTGACACTTGAGGCGGAAATGTTCCTCAGCGGTACGGGTTTGCCAATCCTCTATCAGGCCATCGAACTGGCAGGGGGTCGGGCAAAGGCCGAGCCCCGAACAGCGCGCGATATCCTTCAGGATGCACGCGACGGAACCGATGTCCATGCCGTCAAGGCCGCGCATATGTTCACCACACATCTAGGCGCGGTCATGGGCGATCTGGCGGTCGTCATGATGCCTTCCGGTGGCGTGTTCCTTGTGGGCGGCGTGGCCGAAAAGAACCGCTGGCTGTTCAAGGACGCCTTCCGAGACGCCTTTAATGCCGGAGGCCGGTTCAGCGAGTTGCGCCGATCCATGAACCTGTATGTCTCGGAACAGGATGAATTTGGCATTGTTGGCGCTAACAATTTCTGTAAAAATGCGCTAAGGCGGTAGTCTGACCGCACGTTTCAGAAACAGAAAGGTCCCGGCATGATCCTATGCTGTGGTGAAGCCCTGATCGATATGATCGAGACGCCCACGATCTCGGGCGAACTGGGGTTTGTGCCCCATTCTGGCGGTGCGATTTTCAACACGGCTATTGCCCTGGGTCGATTGGATACGCCGGTGGGTCTGCTGACCGGGCTTTCGTCTGACATGTTCGGGCAACAGCTTATGACCGCCCTCAAGGCCAGCCATGTTGACTCCGACCGGGTAATCCACTCGGACCGCCCGACAACATTGGCATTTGTACAGCTCAAGGATGGGCAGGCAGCCTACAGTTTCGTCGATGAAAACTCGGCCGGACGGATGCTGACGCCAGAGGATATGCCAATCCATCTGCCCTCGGTCTCGGCGCTGTATCTGGGCGGGATCAGTCTGGCATGCGAGCCTTGCGCAGATGCCTATGCGGCGGTGCTTGACCGCTTTGGATCAGAGCGCGCCGTCATGTTGGACCCAAACATTCGCCCGGATTTCATCCGGGATCAGACCCGGTATCGCACCCGGCTGAACCGCATGATTGCGCAAGCGGATATCGTCAAGGTCTCGGACGAAGATCTGGACTGGATCATTCCGGGCCCAGAAAGCCTTGCTGAGAAAATTCCGCTGTTGCTGCAGGCAGGACCTTCGGTGGTGATCGTCACCCGGGGCAGCGAAGGCGCGATCGGGTATCTTGCGGACGGGTCCGACGTTTCTGTTCCCGTAAAAAAGGTCGAGGTCGTCGACACCGTTGGCGCCGGTGACACTTTCAACGCAGGCGTCTTGTCCGCCCTAGATCAATCAGGCCACTTAACAAAACCCGAATTGCGCACATTGCCAGCAAACGCCTTGCGCGCAGCCCTTTCGAAAGGGGCGGAAGTCGCCGCTGTAACCGTCGCGCGCGCCGGGGCAAACCCGCCCTGGGCCCATGAACTCTGACCCAACGAAGAAGCCGATGAAACGTTCCGAAATCAACGAAATCAAATCCGAGGCCGAGGCCTTTATCCGTTCCTTTGGCGCGGTGCTGCCGCCCTTTGCGGGCTGGTCGCCCGAGAAAATGCGCAGCGAACAGGCGGCCGGTATCCGTGAACGCGGGCTTGGGTGGGACATAACCGACTATGGCCAGGGTCGGTTTGACGAACTTGGCCTGTTCCTGTTCACCCTACGCAATGGCGATGTCAGCGATCTGAACAAGGGGCAAGGCATGCTCTATGCCGAGAAACTGCTGGTGTCGCGGGACAAGCAGCTTTCGCCGATGCACCGGCACATCGTCAAAGCCGAGGATATCATCAACCGGGGCGGTGGCGATCTGGTGATGGAAATCTACGCCTCAGACCCTCAGGGCGGCATTGACCGCGATACCCCTGTGACCGTGCCTAGCGACAACTGCCCTGTGACGCTTCAACCTGGCGAACTGCTGCGGCTAAAGCCCGGTCAAAGCGTGACCTTGATGCCGGGTATCTGGCACGCGTTCTGGGCGGAAAAAGGCGATTGTTTGATTGGCGAAGTGTCTACCGTCAATGACGACCGAACCGACAACGTCTTCGAACAGCCGATCCCTCGCTTTGCGACAATCGAGGAAGACGCCATCCCGGATTTCCTGCTGGTTGCGGATTATTGACATTGGCGCATAGGCGCGCTGGCACCGGCTTTGAACCCGATAAGCCCCTTTTACTAAATCGGAAAATCAGTCTACCATGGGCGATACTGGCACGCTGATAGTGGTCCGCCGGGAAGGAGCCTGAGCAATGGTGACAAAAGCCGAGCTTGAAGCAGAGATCGCAGAGTTGCGGCGGCAACTTGCCGAGCAGCCAACTGCAAAAAACGCTTCGCCAGATAAAGGGGCTGACGCCCCGCTGCACGAAACCATCGCCGACCGGCTTACAGATAACCTCGAATCCTGGTCCACACAGCTTGACGATATACTTGAGGAATTCGAAGATCTGCCGCACAGAAAATCAATTCTGTTTGCCGCTGGTATTTTTGCCCTAGGCTACATGCTTGGCCGGTCACGCTAGGAGACGCCCATGAGCCGCATATCCCGCAATGTCTCAGTCATTTTGCGCGCTGAACGCTTGATCGCACGCGCACAGCTTGCGATCACCGTGAAACGGGCCGGGTTTTACCTAGCCGCCGGAGTGGCGGTGGGCCTGGCGATCATCATGCTGAATCTCGCCGGATTTTTCTGGCTTTCCGCGACCCTGTCGAAACCCGTTGCTGCGATACTTGTTGCGGGGACCAATCTGGTACTTGCTTTGGTTCTGGTTCTGCTCGCCAATTCGATAAACCAACACGGCGATGCCTCGGCCGCAGTCGAACTTCGGGATATGGCGCTGCAAGACATTGAATCCGAAATCAGGGAATCCCTGGCCGAGGTCCAAAACACCGTAGCCGGAATTCGCCGCGACCCGGTTGGCGTACTGGCGCCCGAAGCCATCACGGCCTTGCTGAGCATGCTGCTGAAATACGCCCGGCGCCGGAAAGAAACGCCGAACGAATAAGACCTACTCCAGAAAATTCACCGCAGCCTGCGCGATCACCATCTCCTCATTTGTGGGGATCGTCAGAATCCGGACACGGCTGAAATCCGTGGACAGAACTGTTCCACCATCGGCATTCCTGGCGTGATCCATTTCGATCCCGATCCATCGCATTCCATCACACACCATCTGCCGGATCTGGGCCGCGTTCTCACCAACGCCACCGGTGAAGACAAGCGCATCAATCCCCTCAAGTGCGGCGGACAGGGCGCCAAGCTCTCGCCGGATACGGAAGACGTAATAGTCGATTGCCTTTCGGGCTTCGGGCGTATCAGCGGCCAACAACGTGCGCATATCCGATGATATCCCCGACAGGCCCAGCAGGCCGGATTTTCTGTACAACATTTCGGCAATCTCTTCTGCGGTCATTCCGTCCTGCTGCAGCATATACAGCACGACACCTGGATCCAGCTGACCGCAGCGCGTGCCCATCGGCAACCCGTCAAGCGCCGAGAACCCCATGGTCGAAGCCACAGCGCGCCCACCTGAAACCGCGCACATGGATGCCCCGTTTCCAAGATGGGCGATAACCACACGGCCATCATACAGACCCGGTGCCGTTTCTTTCAGCTTGTTCGAAATGTAGTCATAGCTCAGCCCGTGGAACCCATAGCGGCGAACGCCTTTGTCATAGTAGCTTTTCGGCAAGGCAAAGGTGTCGTTTACCCACGGATGGGTGCGATGAAACGCCGTGTCAAAACAGGCAACCTGAGTTGTTCCGGGGAAGGCAGCGCTGGCTGCACGAATACCCGAAAGACTGTAGGGCTGATGCAAAGGAGCAAAAGGAATAAACCCTTCTAAAGTGTTGATGACGGTGTCATCCACGCGCACAGGCTCGGAATAGACCGTTCCCCCATGCACTACGCGATGACCTATTGCGCACACATGAATGTCAGGAAGATATTCCCGCGCCATTTCAAGAAATGCGTGGATCGCTTCATCATGGCTTTTGGTGCTCGACAGGGGACGATCTACTGATCTGCCGCCTGCCGACTGGGCCAATAGGCGTGGTGCATCACCTAAACGTTCTATTTGTCCGCGCCACCGCATGCTGGGACGGTTGTCATCAACCAGTTCGTACAGCGCGAATTTCAGTGATGAGGACCCGGCGTTCAGTGCCAGAACATGGTCAGCCATGGAGTTTGCCTTTACTTGCATATGCATGAAGCGCCGCCACCGCGCAGGACGCCAGACGCGAGTCGTCATCATCCGAACGCGAGGTTAGGATAATCGGAGCAGCAGCCCCGACCACGATCCCTGCCGCCTCGGCATGAGAGATGAAGGTCAGCTGTTTCGCCACCATATTGCCTGCTTCTATGTTTGGGGCGACAAGAATGTCCGCAGCACCAGCCACCTCGGACGTAATCCCTTTGGTGCGTGCCGCATTCAGATCGACCGCGTTGTCCATAGCCAGGGGGCCGTCAACCAACCCTCCTGTGATCTGACCCCGTTCGGCCATCTTCGACAGCAAGGCGGCATCAACTGACGACGCCATGCGCGGGTTGATCGTCTCAATGGCTGAAAGCACGCCTACCTTTGGGGTCTCAATCCCGATGGAATGTGCCAGATGGATTGCATTCTGAACAATATCAGCCTTGGTTTCGAGGTCAGGGGCAATATTCACGGCCGCGTCAGTGACCATGATCGGACGCGACATCCCCGGAACATCCATAACGAATATATGTGACAGCCTTCGCCCGGTTCTCAACCCGTTTTCGCGGCGCAGAACCGCGCGCAACAGGTCATCGGTGTGCAAATGCCCCTTCATCAGTGTTTGCGCCCTGCCCTCAACCACCAGGTCAACCGCGCGATGGGCGGCGGCTTGGTGGCCATAGGCCTCGATAATTTCAAATCCGGACAGATCGGCACCCAGTGCCTCGGCTGCGGCAGCGATCTTGCCGGGATCACCCACAAGGATCGGCGTGATAATGCTGTTGCTATACCCCAGCAAAGCACCCCCCAATGAGTTTGGCTCTTCAGGTGCAACAACAGCAGTTGGCATCGGGTCAAGGGGTCTGGCTTTCGCCAGCAGCGCTTCGAAATGTCGGTGGCGTTGTACGATAAGTCCCGGCACCTCGATCGAATCGAATTCCATATGCTTTGCGGGCGGCGTGACTCGGACATCTCCGCTCAGGACCAGGGTGCTGTCGCCAACACGCCGAACCTCGGCGGTGCAGATAACATCACCATCGTCGGATTTTTCTGTAACCCGAACAACTGCGGTCAACTCATCTCCGGCCAGAACGATCGCGTGAAACCGTAGATTGGCCGCGCGGGTCTGGGTTCCCGCGCCCGGCAAAATATTCCCCAAGACAGCCGCCACCAGACCGGCGGGCCAAAGCGCAGGGGCCACCGCCTCGGGGTGTCCGTCGCCGTCACCGTCATAGGCCGCCAGATGCAGAGGATTGTGATCCCCCGATGCCGAGGCGAAGGCGTAAAGATCGTCAACCGTGCACAATCGTGTCAGCTGGGCTTCGTCTCCGACCTCGAGCTGTGAAAAGGTTCGGTTTTCCTGGATCTTCATTTTGGTCAGGCCTTTTTTCAGACGGTGCATCGGCATGCCTCGGAATTGGCGGCGGGTCGGAGCGGGGCATTCTCGGTCACTATTCGACCTGCGCCAAATCCTCCAGATCGGATGACGGATCCATACCTTCGCCAGTAACACGTTAACCTACCTCTAGCCGATCCTCTGCTGACGGCAATAGGCCGGACAATGTTTCAACAGCCCAATTTAAAATGATGGTTTGTTCGACAACAGCACTGCCCGGACCCTCCGAAGGAGTACTGCGCCTGAGGTGGCTTGCCATCCACACCGTCAACCAAGAATAGTTTTCACAAATTGCGAGTTAAATTTTTGATTTAAGAACCACTTTTGACATATATACGATCCGGCCAAACACTTTGCCGCCCTTAGACCTGTTTCCACTAGCCAGTAATGCGGGGGCAAAAATGGGACGGGCATTCACATCTGCACAGGCAAAAACCTGCGGAAGCTGGTATTCAATGCGGCAGACCGGGCATATTGGTCTGATGACCCTGTTTGGGCTACAGCGCCGCTGTCCAAACTCTGTAACGTCCTTGCCCTGTCACCTCGCGGATCAAGCCCCTCCGGCTGAAACGGTCAATGTTGCGCTGAACCGCAGCGCGTGAGGCTTTAGTCAGCTCTTCCGCCAATGGGGCCGAAACCATTGGCCAAGCCGTAAACACGTCGATCAGTCTTGGTGGTGTGCGCCCGCTCAACTCTGCAGTGGTCTCTCTGGCGCGTTGCTCCCAGGCGCTGACCCGGTCCAGGTGCAGCAAGGCGGACAATACCGCCTGCCCTGTTCCCCTGATCCAGGTAGCAAGCTTTTCTGATGGTTCACCAACACCTCTCAACGCACCCGGACCCGACAGAACCAAGGGCATGAACACAGCCCCGCCCCGCCCCATCTTGGCCGCATGACGGGCGGCAATGATTGCAGCCTCGGTATCCTGTCCGATGCCTTGAGACAGGGCCCGCCAGGCATGAAAACCGATGGCGGCCTGCGTCACCGGGTGCAGCCCCTCGGAATTGCGCATGACTTCGGCAAGATCGGCGATGGCTTCGGGGACTTCGTCAATCCCCTGCGCAATTCGATCTAAAAAGGCTGTCAGGCCAATCTCCCACCCGCCATCCGATGGCGCGGCGCCGGATGTTAGCCGCCGTACGGCCCAACCCGCGCGGTACAGGGCCTGCACATCATCCCCGGTTGCACCAATGCGAAGCCCGGTCCAAAGCGCCAGCCGATCAACGCTGATCCGGTCGCCGGTCCACCATCCCAAATCGGATACATCCATCAGCGCCAGCCGGTGTGTCCACCCATCCGGACCGGCGCGCAAACGTTCGTCCAAGGCGCCAAAACTAACTGCCAGATCGGCCAGTTCCAACGACAGATCTGCCTGCGCCGCACGCCAGTCCCTGGGATCAAACAAAAGACTGCGGTCGACCCTTGGACCGGGCGGCAGGAAATCCTCGACGGCCTCTTCGTCAGGTGGCAGGAACCACAGATCATCCTCATCAGCGTCGTCATCATCATAGATGCTGCGCGGGCCGAGGGGGTCCTCGTCCTCATCCGGATTGGGAATGACGGGTGTGGTGGTCATGTCCGCTATATTTCTGGTATTTCCGCAGGTTCACAAGGCGTTTTTGACGCCACCTCAGCTTGCAAAGGTCGCGGTCAGAATATCCAGCTTACTTTCCAGGTCAGTCTGATCGCTGTCACCAATCAACATATAGCCATAACCGTCTTTGGACCAGGTGGCCGTCGCCAACCCGCTGAGCACTGCCTCTTTCAAATCCTTGCTTGGCGCGCCTTCACCCTGACGAATGACACAGAAGGCAAAAGGCTGGCCCTGTTCATTCGCAAAGACCACTTGAACCAACGGTTTGCCCCTGAAGGACAACACCTGCGCACGCTTCAATTCCATCCCCGGCAACGCCTCAAGAGTGTCACGTCTCAAGGACAGACCCAGCTGTGCCTCGGCCTGATCAAACTGAGTTGTCAACGCCTGTTCCGAGCTGTCCATCCCCGCGATCGTGTCCGCCGCATATAGTGATTGATAGATCGCCGCCTGCTCAGCCCACCCCATGGGCTGAGGCCTGGTTACCCAATATGTGGCCGACACAGAAATCACCGCGACAGATGCAGCTACTGCCAACAGGCGCAGAGGACCGCCACTGGTTTTTATCTCGGCATTTGGGTCAGGCAAAACCACCTGGGGCATCTCGGCCGGGACATGTTCAAACACCGCTTGCACCACCGGTGCGAATGGATCGAGCTCCATCAGGCGCGCCTCAAGCTCGGGTTCGGCCGCAACCGCAGCTTCTATCGCCTGAGCCTCGGCTTCATTCGCTTTGCCTTCCAGGTACGCTTTGAGAACTTCATCGGAAAACTTCATTTGCGACTCCGTCGAACGGCATCTGCCGCCTCATGCTGCATCACGACTTTCAGTTTTTGTCGCGCATTGGACAGCCTGCTCATGATCGTTCCTATTGGCACCTCCAGCAATGCTGCGGCCTCGCGGTAGCTATAGCCTTCGACATAGACCAGCATCACCGTTTCTCGCTGTGCTTCTGGCAACTGCATCACTTGGGTAAACACTTCGGCGGCGAATATATTCGTTTCCGAGTCCGGTCCGGATGCAATCAGCTCTGACTCTGGGGTCAACGACAGTGCCTGTGCTTTTCGGACCGAGCGTGCACGCAGCTCATTCAACCAGATTGAACGGCAGATCGTCATCAACCAACTGTCCAACCGCTCAAATGACGTGACCTGGTGGTGGCGTTCAAGCGCACGCAGGCAAGTAGCCTGCAACAGATCATCGGCCACATCGGAAGCACCCGACAGGGCAAGCCCAAACCGCCAGACGCGCCTCGAATGCGTCTGGATCGCGCCGCGCACGGCCTGCTCGGAACTCAATTCACCGACCATAGTTTGCTTCACGACCTCTATCATTTTCACGAACCAGGTTCGCTGGGTCAGGCCTGACATACCCTGCGCGGGAAAGAAATGGAACTTATGTTGAAAAGGAAAGTACCATGCGGTCTTTGAAATTTCCCGTGATCTGATCGGAAATCCGCATGCTCTGATCGAAACATCCTCACTAGGAACGGAGTCTACATCCAGACAGCCGGATCAAGGAGATGGGTTTAGGTCGCGAAGATACACGTACATATCCTGCGCACTCTATTTTCTGGATCGTTGTTGTGAGGTCAGATTTCAGGCATGGAGCCGCTTCACGACTGCGCTTCATCTAGGCGTTTGATCTCTGTGCAGATATACTCGGCCAGCTTTTGTTGAAATGCTGTGAGGTTCCGGTCTTTTCGTTGAACAAGATAGATCGGAAAGGCCAGCGACATCCCCGGTGTTTTTATCTCTCGTAAAGACCCGTTTTCCAATTCGTCTTTAACAGAAGACCAAAACAGGAATGAGATGCCCGCCCCTGCCCGGACGGCCTGTTTGATGGCTTCGCCATGTCCAAATTCCAGTGTGACATTGCTTCTGATTATTCCATGAGTCATCAGCGCATAGTCTTCGAGATCGCGCCGGGCAGTATTTGTCCTTGCGGTGACAAATGGAAGGTCCTTCAACTTCTCTGGTGTCACCTGATTGCCAACAAAGGTCGTCTTATCTGACCCCGCCAAGATCAATCTTTCATTGTACAACGGCGTTACATCAAGCCCGCGGATTCCGTGAATCTGGTCGACAATCGTCAGTCCAAAGTCACATTCGCCTCTCAATACCTGCTCGCTGGCCAGTTTTGGGCTCGCAACCTGCACTGAAATATCACTCTGTTCGTGGTCCGTTTTGAACTGAGAAACAATGGACGGCAGGATGTATGACCCCAAAGTCATTGACGCGGCGATTGAGGCGTGCCCAACCGCGCCGGATTTGCGATCCTGAAGTTCCTGCTCAAGCTCTCGTGTCTGCGACACGATTTCCTTGGCCCAGACGTATATGCGTTTCCCATCTTCTGTCAGCGCTATCCGCCGCCCATTGCGCTGCGTAAGCTGCACCCCCAGTTTTTCAGAAAGCGCCTTGATATGCGTTGTTACAACGGGCTGTGCGATGCTGCATTCCTCAGCAGCCCGCGAAACGCTTTCTAACTCGGCGACGTGACAAAACACTTCAAGCTTGTGAAGTGTTAGCTGACTGATGAGTGACCGCATCTGTTGACCCTCGCCCTTGGACTTTTTTGTTCTGATGAGCTTCCACTGTCATATCTAGTATATGATATGAATTACCCCTGTACTATATATTTTTCATCAGGCGTCAGCGTTTCTATTTTGCATCCCAACTTGGCTTGGAGATGTAGATGCCTCTTGATCACGACTCACAAAACGACGCTCGGCTAATTGATGCGGCTATTAACGAGTTGGTTTTGGCCAATAGAATTCTTGCGCGTGAAGACGTTATAGACAGTTTTGGGCACGTCAGCGTGCGCCACCCGCTGCGGAAAGATCGCTATTTTCTGTCCCGTTCGCGCAGCCCTATCAATGTGACTCGCGAGGACATCATGGAGTTCACTTTGGAAGGTGAACTTATCGGCGAAGATCATCGTCGGCCATATAACGAACGACATATTCATGGGGCGATCTACAAAGACCGACCCGATGTGAACTCGGTGGCGCATCATCATGCGCGCTCGATCATTCCGTTCACAATGAATGATGTGTCCTTGCGTCCGATCTTTCACATGTCGTCAGTCATTGGCAAAGAAGTTCCGACCTGGGACAGCCAGGACGAGTTTGGTGACACCAATATGTTGGTTGACCGGATGGATATGGGCCACTCTCTTTCGCGTGCGCTTGGGCAAAACAGTGTTGCCCTGCTGCGTGGCCACGGCTGTATCTGTGTGGCTGCAAACATCCGGGCAGTTTGCATGGTTGCGACCGGTCTTAAAGACAATGCCGCGCTAGTTCAGCAGTCGCTGGCGCTGGGTTCCCTCAAACATCTGACAGATGGTGAAATCGACAAAACCAGCGCGATGCTTTTGGGCGACATGCCCCTGGCCCGGGCCTGGGATTACTGGGTGTCGCGTGCGGGCTTCGCCGGCTTGTAACAAAGCCGAGCCGCGCATTTCCGGCAAATGGATATAGCTAAGAGCGTTGCCTGTGTGACCTCTTGCCAAAGTGACTAAGGAGGCAACAGTGCCAATAGAGCCTATTTTGATTGCAGGTGCCGGAATCGGCGGCTTGGCCGCCGCAGCTGGTCTTGCCCGCAAGGGTTTTCGTTCGATCGTTGTCGAACAGGCCCCCATTTTGGGAGAGATCGGTGCTGGTATCCAGATCGGACCAAATGCCTTTCACGCTTTTGACTATCTGGGCGTTGGAGACGAAGCGCGATCCAAGGCCGTGTATGTCGATTCACTGCGTCTAATGGATGCTAAGAACGGGAATGATATCACGACAATCCCGCTGGGTGAGGACTTCAGAAAACGTATGGGCAACCCATACGCTGTTGTTCACCGCGCCGATCTGCACTCGGTCCTACTGGATTATTGCGAAGCAAGTGACCTGATCGACATTCGAACGAACACACTTGTTAGCGGTTACGAACAGGATGGAAAATCCGTCAGCCTCAAGACATCTCTGGGTGTATTCAAAGGCGCTGCGCTGATCGGTGCGGAAGGGCTTCGTTCACCAATCCGAGCCCAAATGATCGGAGATGGCGAGCCCAGAATTTCAGGTCACACCACATATCGAAGCGTCATTCCCACAGAGCAGATGCCTGAAGATCTGCGCTGGAATGCTGCAACATTGTGGGCTGGCCCCAAATGCCACATCGTGCACTATCCGCTGAAGGGCGGGAAGGTTTACAATCTGGTTGTCACCTATCACCGCGACCTGCAGGAGCCTATTGCAGGTCGACCCGTTAGCCGCAAAGAAGTGATGCAGGGCTTTGAACACATTGCCCCCCGAGCGCGTCAGATCATCGAACACGGTCAGGACTGGAAGCTTTGGGTGCTTTGTGACCGCGATCCGATTTCCAACTGGCGCGATGGTCGCGTGGCTCTCTTGGGCGATGCGGCTCATCCAATGCTGCAGTATTTTGCTCAGGGCGCATGTATGGCGCTCGAGGATGCTGTCTGCTTGTCGCATTGCATGGAAAACTATGGCGACAACATCGAGAACGCGTTGGAAACCTACCAGAACCAACGCCGGGTTCGGACGGCACGTGTTCAGATGAACTCGCGCCTGATCGGCGACTATATCTATCACCCGGACGATGCGCAGGCCGCCGTACGCGACCACGTAATGTCGAACATGACACCCGACGAATGGTGCGACCAACTTCATTGGTTGTACGGATCGAATGGACTTGAAAATTAAAGGATAACAGATGGGCTACGTTTTCCCCCCTCAAAACACCGTAACCCTTCCGGTAGCTGGCAGCGATGATCGTCTGCCAGTGCGCCGTATTTTGTGCGTCGGCCGGAACTATGCGGCACACGCACGCGAAATGGGTAAAGACCCTGACCGCGATCCGCCGTTCTTCTTTTCGAAACCCGCTGATGCAGTGGTTATGGACGGCGAAACCGTCGCATACCCGGCTGAGACCGCCAATTTCCACTACGAAGCGGAATTGGTCGTTGCGATCGGCAAAGAAGGTCGCAACATTCCAATGAACAACAGCCTCGATCACGTCTGGGGCTACGCTGTCGGCAATGACCTGACCCGCCGGGACCTGCAGCTTGCAGCCCGGGAACAGGGACGCCCCTGGGACATGGGTAAGTCCTTTGACCGCTCGGCCCCGATTGGCCCGATCCACCCGGTTTCGGCCGTTGGCCACCTGTCAACCGGGGAAATCAAGCTGACCGTCAACGGAGAAGTTAAGCAGCAGGCTGATCTTTCGGAATTAATTTGGTCCGTTCCCGAAATCGTTTCGATCCTGTCCAGCTTCATCGAGCTAAAACCAGGCGACCTGATCATGACCGGCACGCCGGCAGGTGTTGGATCGATGGATCCTGGTGATGTCTGTGTCGTCAGCATCGAAGGGCTGGGGCACATCACCACAACAATCGGGGCCGCTGAATGAACTTTCAGCTACATAACTTCTTCAGGTCTTCAACATCGACGCGTTTGCGTGCGGTGTTGAACCTGAAAGGGTTGGACTACGACTATATCGCCTATGTTCTTCGCACGGGCGAAACCAGAAGTCCCCAATATCTGGCTATGAACCCCCAAGGGTTGGTTCCTTGCCTTGTACGGGAAGATGGCACGGTCATGACCCAATCCCTTGCCATCATCGAATGGCTGGATGAGGTTTATCCCGAACCTGCACTTTTTCCTTCCGATCCAGACGGAAAGGTGCAGGACCGTGCGCTTGCCTATATGATTGCATGTGACATCCATCCGCTGAACAACCTGCGCGTATTGCAATATTTGGGCAGTGAATTCGATGCGGATGAGGAAAAGCAGAAAAGCTGGTTCACACATTGGGTGAAAACCACACTTGATGCGTTTGAACAGACGCTGGCGTCTCGGGAAGAACAATCAATCTATTGCTTGTCCGAGACACCCGGATTGGCCGATGTCTGTTTGTATGCGCAAATCTGGAACAATAAGAGATTTGGCATCCCGATGAATGATTGGCCAAACATATCGCGTATTTACAAAGCATTGGATGCACTTCCTGCGTTCCGAAATGCGGCGCCACCGAACCAGCCCGATGCAGTATAATGAAAGACTTTAGGAGACTGTTTTGAGTTCCGATACCAGCCACGAGAACGTTGAGCATTCAATGCAGCCCGAAGACAGCCCCGAGCTGCGCAATTTGTACAAGAATTTTGCAGACGAGCATATCATTCCGCTCTGGACTCAGCTTGGGGATTTGATGCCGATGCATCCCAAGCCGAAGGCAGTTCCTTATGTTTGGAAGTGGCAAACGATCCTGCCTCTGGCAGAGGCGTCTGGTGATCTTGTCCCCGTCGGTCGGGGTGGCGAGCGTCGCGCGTTGGGATTGGCCAATCCCGGCCTTGGCGGCAACGCATAC
Source organism: Ruegeria sp. CDSC042 (assembly GCF_059610745.1). Lineage (NCBI taxonomy): Bacteria > Pseudomonadati > Pseudomonadota > Alphaproteobacteria > Rhodobacterales > Roseobacteraceae > Ruegeria > Ruegeria sp. CDSC042. The sequence continues at coordinate 76,262 of NZ_JBXWOF010000005.1, read as the reverse complement.
ATAACCCCCACGCTTTGGGCAGCGATCCAATACTTGGGCCCCAAGGAAACCGCGCCTGAACACCGCCACTCACAAAATGCGTTTCGTTTCGTTGTCGAAGGTGAAGGGGTTTGGACCGTTGTCAATGGCGATCCGGTTCGAATGAGCCGCGGAGACCTGTTGCTGACACCAGGTTGGAACTTCCATGGTCATCACAACGATACCGACAATCCCATGGCCTGGATTGATGGTCTGGACATTCCGTTCAGCCAGCAAAACGATGTCGGATTTTTCGAGTTCGGATCGGATCGGGTAACCGATTATGCGACGCCGCGGTTCTCACAAGGAGAGCGTCTGTGGTGCCACCCAGGTCTGCGGCCATTGTCGCAACTGCAGAACACCGTTTCGTCGCCAATCGGCGCATATCGCTGGGAGTTCACGGACCGGGCGCTGACAGAACAGCTTTTGCTGGAAGACGAAGGAAACCCGGCAACCATAGCGCCGGGCCACGCCGCGATCCGATATGTGAATCCAACGACCGGAGGCGATGTGATGTCGACAATCCGGTGCGAATTCCATCGTCTGCGTGAAGGAACAAATACCCAGACACGACGCGATGTCGGATCAACCGTGTTCCAGGTATTCGAAGGCAGTGGTGCGGTCATCATAAACGGTGAACGTCGCGCGTTGGACATCGGCGACCTGTTTGTGATCCCGTCCTGGGTTCCATGGGCCTTGGAGGCGGAAACACAATTTGATCTTTTCCGTTTTTCGGATGCCCCGATTATGGAACGGCTCAACTTCGCGCGCAGCTACGTTGAAGGCCAAGAGTGACCGATAATGCACGGCAAGACCACCGAGCAAGAATGGGTTCTGGCGCCAGATTTGATTCAGATCTGGCACCAAAGCAAGACTTGCTTCTAGCCCGCCGCGGCACCGCATTTTTTGCACGCTTATTAAATGATCTACCCGATACCGCTTTATCAGCGGACAGCACTGTGCCTGGTTGGCAGCGGCGACATGTCATTGCTTCAGTCGGTTTGCACGCCCGGGACATGTGCGAAACGATTGAACGTGTTCGATCTGATAGCCCCAGCTTTGAAACAACGGTCCCTGGGCGAAATGACATACATGAATACGCAACAATTCCAGCCCGCGCGCTTCATCATCTCTTCAGCCACGCGGCCGTTCACTTAAATGTAGTTTGGCGTGACTTAACTGATTTCGAATGGGGAATGTCCGATCCTCAGACCTCAATATCGGACACGCCTTCCGAACGTGCAAAGGTCATATGGGGCGCGGCGCTTGACTTGAATGTCGGGGCTGACTCCGCTGTATTTCCAGATCAGGCCCGGGCCCTTTTGGAAGAGCGCCATCACCAATAGACGGCGAGTGGATCCGTCTGAATATCGCTTCTGATCGCTGGGCGTGAATGCACATCAAAACAGCGACGAAAGTCCATTCGACTTCAATCTATGCGCGATCTACGAATGCTAGATAGCAATTCGAATCTCTCGCTTTGCATCCCCCAAAAGGCGTCAAAGTTTCTCTTTTGGTTGTCAATCCTGACGAACTTCAACCCCAGTTTGAAAATCTATGACAGAATTATCATTTTAAAGGAAAAACACTGTATTTTTAAAAGTGTTTTCTTTGTATTTGGGAATTCTGTACTATATAATCTTCCCAATACTCATATTTAGGGATTTCTAGGGAGGACCTCATGAATACCAAGACACCACTAATGGGCATGGCCTTGGCGGCGTGTGCTACCATGGCAATGGCAGAAGAACAGGACACTCAGGATGGCGGCCAGCAGGGCCAGCTACCGGTTGGGATTGCTGCGATCTACAACCTTGGCGGGTCTGGCTTGCTGGAAAGCTATCTGTCGAATGAGCCGTTTGGCATAGCTCAGACAAGGATTGGGGTCGCGCGCGCTGTTACCGGTGTCGCGCATGCAGGAGGGCCAACATCCGGATATGAGACGTCACCTGTCTCGGGCATCATTGATATTCATGCGTTGAAGATGATCGGGCCGGATTCCTTCATTCGGTTTTCGACTGAATACGTCGCCACAGATGGTGATGGCAGCATCGTCGTGGTAGACGCCGACACCATTCGTCTCGATGCTCAGTACGTCAAATTTTTTGATGTGAATACGATGCTTGCATTCGGCGCCTTTTACGAAAACACCGACATCGAAAACATTGGCGTTGCCGATTTGACCTATGGCGGATGGGGTTTGCGCGCGGATGCCTTGAAGCAATTCAATCCAAATTGGGGCATGTCGGCTCGGATGGAATACATGTTCGGCGAGACTGATATCTCGCTGCCGGTAAGCCCAACAGCCACATTGACCCAAAACCAGGACGATGATCGCCTGTACATCCAATCTGAACTTGTCGGCCGGTTTGATAAGTCAGACTTGAAATGGTTGCCCCAAGGATGGGTGTTGAACCCAATCTTTGGCGTTTTGTACCAACGGGCATGGATCGAAGAGACTGCTGACAGCTTTGGCAATCTGGCGTCAGGTGTCGATGGTCCGGACGAGACCTATAGCACAATCTGGGCCAAGGCCAGGATCTCAAAAGAGCTGAGACCAGGAACTTGGTCACCCAAGGCGACGTTGGGCCTTGAACACGAGTTGGTCAACGACTTGGATGAGTACCTTGACGAACCGACCTACGGTGTTGTCGGGCTGGGGATTACGCATCTGACGAATTCCGGCGGCTATTTCGACCTGACATATTCCGGTCGCCTCGGCCTAAACGGTGTGCGCCGGCAAAACGGGCTCACTTTTGCCTTCACCAAGGCGTTCTGATCTATCGAGAAAAAGGGCGGCACATCTGTGCCGCCCATTGCCCAAGTACAACAACATTCAATAGCTGCAGAAGAAAGCCAGCCCTCATAGACGATCCGGCGGCTACTTTTGATAGGCTGTATGTTCTCGTCACCCAGTTCTAGTGCTCTGAATCTTGTAACGTATGAAGCACGCGTTGCATCAGGCTCACAAATTGCTCCCGTTCGTCCGGAGCAAGGTCTTTCAATGCCAAATCGTTGACTTTCGTCGCAGCTTCGTAGGCATCGTCGCGGATCGATTTGGCTTTTTCTGTCAGAAAAATGAACTTTGCGCGGCCGTCTGTAGGGTGATGTTTACGCGAAATCAAACCATCACGTTCCATTCTGTTCAACGTGTTCGCCATAGTCGCCTGCTCGATGTCCAGCTTGTCGACAAGTTCCTTCTGCGTCTGCCCATCCTTCTGCCACAGCGCAAGTAATGCGGGGAATTGTCCCGGCACTATGCCCAAAGGTTCAATACGTCTGCGCAATTCCTCAAAAAACAAACGAGCCAAATGGTTTATGAGGTACCCGGGCGAAGACGTGTGATCAAATTCCATAGAACCTTTTAGATTTGCATAGCGGTGGATGCAATGATATATAGCAGGCTATGCACAGCCAAGTGTACGACACGCGCAACTGCATAGAAGGACTATCCAGATGAAAACCCGCATCCATGCCACCGCCGGTGGCATCGCGTTTCTAACAATTTTGACATTTTGGACGTCGAGTGTTTTTTCAGAACTGTTCCTTGATCATGAAGCCATTGCATCGGTGAAGACCATGATTTTGCGGGGTATGTTTATCCTGATACCCGCGATGATCGTTGCGGGCGGCTCTGGTATGGCGCTTGGGAAAAACCGGACGGACCAGCTGGTATTGGGCAAGAAAAGGCGCATGCCGTTCATTGCCGGAAATGGAATTCTCGTCCTTATCCCATGTGCATTTTTCCTTTCCAGCAAGGCCTCGGCAGGAGAATTTGACACTGTGTTCTATGTCGTACAGGCCGTCGAACTTCTTGCCGGTGCAACCAACCTCAGCTTGCTGGGGATGAATATACGGGATGGGCTGCGTATGACCGGCAAGATCGGCGGCGGTTCTAGCGTTGCGGACAAAACCGCGACAATCCGCGGTCTTCCGGATGGCCCCCTTCTGGCCAGAGAAATCCCCAGATTGACCGATGCTGACGGTTCCGATGTAGCCGTGAAAAAATCTTTGGCCTTGTGTCGTTGCGGAGCGTCAAAGTCCAAGCCTTACTGTGACAGTTCACATACTGGTATTGGCTTTAGTTCAGCGGTGTCCAAGGATCGAACCCCGGACAAGCTGACCGCATATCAAGGCAAGGATATCACAGTTCACTACAATCGCCTGTTGTGTTCCCATGCGGGGGAATGCGGCCGCAGATTGAAGTCTGTTTTCGACTCGAGCAGAAAGCCATGGATTGAGCCTGACAATGGCGACGCCAACGCAATTCGCGAAATTGTTGCAGCCTGCCCTTCCGGCGCGTTGTCCTGGAGCGAACCAGGTGGCGAGCCACAGCAACCCAGCGTCGACAACCCCGGCATTACAATCGAGCGTAACGGACCCTTTCGGGTAACCGGAGTTGACTTGCAGGATGTTCAGTGGGCTGAGGGCGCGTCATCCAATAAATACGTCCTTTGCCGGTGCGGTGCTTCCAAGAACAAACCATTCTGCGATGGGTCGCATGTCGACATTGGCTGGGAAGACAGCGCTGAGTGAACTCGAAATTCAACTGAGGCAATCGAAATGAAAAGTACAACAACGTCTTATGGGACTGTGGCAATCACTCTGCATTGGCTCAGCGCAGCATTGATCATTGCGCTTTTTGCAAGCGGGTTTCGGGCGGCGTCCATTGATGTCAGCGCCGCGAAGGCAGGGGTTCTTTCAGTCCATGTCCCAATCGGTATTTCGGTACTGTTGCTCACACTTATCCGTATCGGGTGGTGGATGTTTGCTGATCAAAAGCCCGCCCATTTGGAAACTGACCCGGCTTGGCAGGTGTTTATCGGCAAGGCGGTCCATCTCCTGCTCTATATCGTTACCTTGGGTATGGTCGCCAGCGGCATAGGCATGCTCGTGATGTCTGGCGCCGGAACTATTCTGTTCGGCGGATCAACTGCACCGTTACCGAACTTCTTCAACTATCCGCCACGGCTTGCACATGGGGCCGGTGCGCGGTTTCTGCTTGTTTTGCTAGCGCTTCATGTCGTTGGCGCGCTTTACCATCACTATGTCAAAAAAGACGGCACTTTCGGGCGCATGTGGTTTGGCCAAGTTAACTAACTGATTGGGGTGCGGTGCGATTTAGGCCGCGTCTCAATATCTAGCTCGCGTGCCATTTGCCTTGATAGCTTTGGTAATAAGAGCAACAATTTGCTGCTGCTCAGTATCGCTTAGCCCCTCCAATATTAACTCGTTTTGCTTGCTTGCCCGCTTCAGCGTTGGCTCTTTCAAAGACTTACCATGCTCTGTCAGCCATGTTTGTCGGATGCGCCCATCTTCTGTATCTCGTCGACGGATGATCAGGCCGTCTCGCTCCATCCGAGCCAAAGTATAGGCCATTGTAGCCTGTTCGATCCCGACACGCTCAACCAGTTGTTTTTGCGTCAGGCCGTCGTCTTCCCATAAGTGCACCATGATCGGGAAAACACCTGTTGAAAGGCCAAGAGGCTTTATTTGCTCTTGCAGCGCGTTCGCAAACAGGCGCGCGAGGTGATTAATCAGATATCCCGGAGAATTCTCTCGTGAAAAGGTCATATTCCATCGATTCTTTTACATAGTAGACTATACAATTATTGTATAGCTTGCTATATGTGTTCTGACAATGAGTCGTTTCACATAAGACTCACACCATTTACATAGCTTACTATGTATGATGCGAGAAAGGAGACTTCAGATGACTAAGAAAATTCACCCGATTGCAGGCGCCCTTGCCTTTCTTATGATCGCCAGTTTTTGGCTTTCCACTGTGATCGTCGAATTCTTTGGCACCGAAGCACAGATCATCGCGGTCAAAACGACAATACCTTGGGGCTTCTTAATTCTCGTCCCGGCAATGGCCGCTGTTGGCGGCTCGGGCTTCACCCTTGCAGGCAAGCGTCGCGGCGGGGTGCTTGGGGACAAGGCCCGCCGGATGCCAATCATCGCCTTCAACGGCATAGCGATCCTGATTCCTGCAGCCCTTTTTCTGGCCGCTAAAGCGAAAGCCGGAGAACTCGATAGTACCTTTTATCTGGTGCAAACTCTCGAGCTGGTCGCCGGTGCGACGAACCTCACGCTAATGAGCCTTAGCATGCGCGACGGTCTTCGCATGAAAGGTCGACTTCGTCATCGGAAGGTAAAAGCATGATGTCCGTGACCCGCACGACGGAAGCGATCACAATCATAGCCTCGGGCATGTTTGCCGGGTCGATGCTGTTTATCGAAATGACGCTTGGCGGCTATTGGCAAAGCCTTGACCCGCAGCAGTTCCTGAACTGGTTTGCTGTGAACAACGTTTTCATCCAGCGAACCATACCCTTGGTATCGATGCCGGCTCTTCTCGGCTCGATTCTCTGCGTGGCATTGTTTTGGCGAAGCCCCGCTCGTGGAATGTGGATTGCAGCGCTACTCAGTTGGATGATCGTGGCGATCCTGACATTCGCATTCTTTGTTCCGACGAACACGGCTTTTGCCTCTGGGGGTCTGCCAACAGCCGAAGTTGCTGACACGCTGGAGCTTTGGCTGCAGGTGCATTGGCTTCGGATCATCTGCGGGATTGCCGCAACTGTCTTCGCTTATCTGGCAATACGACGAGCTTAAAATCTCGGCACTGACCAAAGGAACCTAAGACGATGAAATCACCTTTCATTCTAGCCACAGCCATTGTGATCACCACGGCTGCATGCGGCGCGACCTATTTGCAAACCGTTCAAGATGCGAAAGCTGCATTACAAGGTGCTCCTGCCGAACGTCTGAAAACCTGCATTGGCGAACCCGCGACTGTGGAAACTCAGGGCCGTCAATTCATTGCCACCTATAGTTCTGCTCAGGTGCGCGGACCGGACGGATTAACACTGCCATCAGCTGCAGCCGCCGAAGACCCTAAGGCTTGCGTCTTCAACTTCACCATCTCGGACCGCGTTATTCAGAGCATCAATAGCGAAAACCGCGCCGGTTGGGGCGGTGGCAGCATCACGAAATGTGCTGGACTTGTAAAAGCCTGCACAAATCAGGCTCAGTGAAAGGGTTCAAAAATGGCTTTTGAGATTGGACTTCGCGGTGGGCTTTCCGCGGTGGTGACCGTGTTCGCTTTCAGCGCTGGCAGCCCGGTTGTTGCAGATAATACTACCTTTCAATCCGTATGTGCAGAATGCCACACGGGCGGTTTTAAAGGCTTCATGTCAGGCGCGCCCAACGTCAAGAAACCGGACACCTGGCAAAAGTTCCTGCAACGGGATTCAGAACAGCGCATGCGCGATATCGTGTTACGTGGCACCAAGGACCATAAAGCGAAAGGCGGCTGCACCACCTGTAGCGACGAACAGATCGACGCTGCGATCGACTACATGTTGGAGTTGGTGAAGTAACAATGGACCGTTACCACCCTCTTCTTGTTACGCTGCATTGGCTTATGGCAATTCTCATAATCCTGACACTTTTGTCGGGAGGCATTGCCCCTCTGAGTTTCCATTTGACCAGCGGAATCTTGATCCTGGGGCTGATAATGCTTCGGCTTCTCGTCCGTTTCAAAACAGAGAAACCAAGCGCGCCGGAAAGTGGGTTGAATATACAAGTGCGACTGGCAAGCTGGATGCATACCGCCTTGTATATTCTTCTTGGCGCCGTCGTCGTATCGGGCACCGGGATCGCAGTCGAGTCAGATTTGATACACGTGGTTCAAGGCAACAAGATGCTACCCGCCGGGTTCACTGAGACAGTCCTGTACAGGGTTCATAGCCTTGCAACGGATCTGTTGATGGTCGCAGTCGTCGCTCATGCCTTCGCTGCCGCTTGGCATCAGTTCGTTCAAAAAGACAAGCTCTTTGCGCGGATGTGGTTCAAAAGGCCCAAGCGTGGCCGTGCACAGACATCCTGATACTTGATGAACGACATCGCGAAATTTGCGCACCAGTGCACCAAACTATTAAGTCAGACACCCAAAATCTGAGCTTACAGCTCTTTAGTTAAATCCCGAGGCACACCGATGCTGTTTACGCTTATGAAGTTCACTCACTTGTTCGGAATCCTACTGGTCGCGGCCGGTTTGTTTTCGGTTTTTGTCCAAGACATTCTGTCCCGCCGAATTGCAACACAGGCTGGCTACAAGAACGCACTTGGGGCCATGAGCATTGCCTATAGCTTCCTCGCTCTGCCAGGGACCCTGTTTGTCATCTCATCAGGCGGATGGCTGATTGCGAACTACTATGGCCCGGTTGAATTATTGGAAACACCATGGTTGGCGGGCATGGTTGGCCTGTTTTCGGTTTGGCTGTTTGTGGTTCACGTCAAAGTAAGATTTGACTTGCGTCGCTGTCGTAGAATGCTTGCCGAGGGACAAGCGGTCAAAAAGCTCGAGGCACTTCGAAACAACGGTTTGTCCCTATTTTGTCGGGCTCTGGATTTACCGATACTTATTTTGATCTTGGTCCTGGGAACCTTTCGGCCCGAAAGCTGGGCCCTGCTTCTGATCGGGATCGGCTTCGCGATCGAATTCGCGCTTATTCTGACAACCGTAAGTCCTTGGCTCTGTCGCCAAGCTAATCGTCAGGAAGCCACGGGTTTTTTGACAGAGTGATGGACTTTAACGCGTTGGGAACGTTCAGCACTAAGCTATTGCCGGTTCCTCGCGCATCGCTTGGCTAGTAGTGCCCCACGAATTTCAGAGGTAATGGTGGCCCTTTGGCCCGAAGAACCAGAAGTCATCGGGCCAAAAGATTGATGACAATACTGAGTATTAACCCACGCAGAAACCTGGGACGGTCATCTTGGTGAACAAGTGAGGACGCACGACTGCGCTCTCAGGGTATTGACCGATCCGGGCCTGGAATTCCGGGTTGGTAAACGCGTTACGGAAAGACGCGACGTCCTCCCAGATTGCATAGTTCATATAAGTTCCGCTACCGGCCAGACCTTTGTGCATCTGAGTCGAAATGTAGCCAGGCTGCGCCTTCATAAAGCCGGCATCATGCGCCCACGCGGCAACCAGCGCTTCTTCGTCTTTCGGATCGATCGAGAATACGTTCACCAGAACAACTGGGCCTTCACTGCTGCCCAGTTGCTCGGCCAATGTGACGACCTCATCAAGTTCTACAAGTTTAGCCATGATTTTCTCCTAGTTGGTGGGTTTGCTAACTGTTGCGGGTCAAATCTGCGTCCTACCCGCCTGGATTCTGGTGCGCCTTTTTGCGCCCAAACGCCTATGACTAGGCATGCTTTGTGTTGACCAAATAACATAGTCAGCTATGATTTTATATATGATCTTTTTTGACATCATCAAATAGACCCTACGAACATCGTGCAAGCTTTGGCGCTATCTTGTCATTGTGCAAAGGTTCGGCTTCAGATCAGTTTCACCTTGTTTTGAATGAGTTAGCTGCGCACTTCACTTTCTTTATCATTTTTCCCACTTTACGGGAATTTCTTCATTGTTAAATATTCATTAATCCTATAAAGAGACAAAAGCAACAGGAGATGCCCTTAAGATGACAACTGCGCCAAATATGGACAAACAGCCAAAACTTGATCGCAGTGTTCACCTGAACTTTACTGGTGACTGGGGCCAAGCAAATTTTCACCGCATCTGCTCATGGCTGTGCCAGGAGGTCTGCGACCGCACCGAAAAAGGATCGCGCGTTGCAATTTGGAATCTGATTGCCGGTGCTGACTCTCCGATTGCTGTGTCTAACGGTGAGGTTGATCTCTGCATCGCCACGCCCGTCCAAATGTTGCCCGGCGCGCTGGCTGGGGAAGGGATCTTCGAAGGAAGCCCGCTTCCACGGCTGCGCACGCTTGCAATTCTTCCACAAACAGACCGCATGGTTTTCGCCATCGATCCAAAATATGGCGTCTCAACATTTGAAGAGCTGCGTGAGAAAAAACCACCAATCACACTCGCCACTTCGGAAGATGACGGTGTAAATCTGATCGGTTATACGGCCGCCCGTTATCTAGAGGCCCATGGCATCGACCGCGACACTCTGGAGTCCTGGGGTGGTAAATTGATTACGGATACCAGACCCGAACAATCGGTGTTCCGTATGCGTGATGGCGAAGTCGACGCCCTACTGCAGGAGGCATATATGACGCCTTGGTGGCGGGATGCTGTCGCAAACCGCTCTCTGGTGTTCTTACCAGCAGAAGATGCTGCCCTGACAAAGCTGGAGACCCAGTACGGCTGGCCCCGTGCCGTTGTGCCTGCTCATTTCTGGGAAGGTCAAACCGAAGATCTGCCCGCGTTGAATTTCTCTGATTTCGCCGTGCTTGTGCGTGATGATATGCCCGAAGATCTTGCGCATCTGTTGACCTGGTGTCTGGTCGAAACTCGCGAGGTTATCGAACAACAATTCCGTCACATCCCATCACATCACAGCCCCCTCAGCTATCCGCTTGTGCCGGAACGCATGGCGGATTCCCCGATACCCTTACATCCCGGTGCTGCGCGCTATTACAAAGAAGCGGGCATCATCGAGTAGAACCACCCCATAACACCCACTCACTCACAATCCCCCTCACTCACAACCCCCCTCGCTACCACTCACAACCCCCTCACTCACAGACCCCCTCGCTCTACCACTCACAAACCCCCTCGGACTTGTTCCCTTCAACATTCAACACGGAGCACGACATTATGGCTATTGATAGTAAGACAATCAATATTGCTGCAGCTGATGGCCAATCGTTTTCAGCCTATCGCAGCAGACCGTCATCGACCGACGCTATCGGTGGAATCGTTCTGATCCAGGAAATTTTCGGTGTAAACGACAATATCCGAGCAGCATCCGACTGGTTTGCCGAGCAAGGTTATGATGTCATCGCACCGGATATGTTCTGGCGGCAGGAGCGCGATATCGAACTGAACGCCGCACTGGAAGAAGATCGCGAAAAGGCGATGGGGTTTATGCAGGGGTTTGACCTCGAGGCAAGCCTTGGCGACATGGATGCCGCCGTTGCACTTCTTCGCGAGGATGCCAAGCTGCAAGGCAAGATCGGTGTTGTTGGCTATTGTCTGGGAGGGCGCGTTGCCTTCCGCATGGCGACGTCCAATGCTGCCGATGCCGTCGTTTGCTTTTATCCAGTGGCTATCAGTCAGGATCTTGGGAGCAGCACTGGTCCTCAGGCTCCGCTTTTGATCCATTTGGGTGCCGACGATCATCTTTGCCCGCCTGAAGCTCAGACCGCGATTACCGAACATGTCGAGCAGTCAAAAGACGGCTCTGTAACTGTACATGACGGTGTCGGCCACGCATTTGCACGTTTGGGCCGTTCTGGTCGTGCAGAAGAAGCTGCTATTGCCGCAGAATCGGCCACTCTGGAGTTCTTCAAAAAGCATCTGGGTGCATAAACCCAAGGCGAACCAAGCGGGTCACCTGCTCTTCAAACGTTATGAGAACCGGATTTCGTAAGCCCGGTTCTTATTGCATGCGCAAGCACCTACTCAGCTCGCTGAGCTTGCTGCGCAACGTCCGTAAACTCTAACTCGATGGGGAATGTAAATGAGCACGATGCCAAGGAAGATAATATCCTGGATTCCAAGACTAACTTTGCTGTTGTGTGGGCTCATCATGTGTCTCGCCGGTATTGCTGGCGTAATGGACCCTACCGTCATCAGTGGAACTGCAACTCTTGCTCCTGACGGGATCACCAGCATCCGCGTCGACTTCGGCGGCTTCCACTTGGGTTTGGGACTGTTCGCTCTTTACGGCGTATTCTTTCGGTCGTTTTTGAAGCCTGGGTTGGTGGCAGTTGCCACCACACTGACTCTTGTTGTCATTACCAGACTTACCGGGATCAATCTGGACGGTTCGAACGATGCCCAGCTCACAATCCTATCCAGAGAATTGGTTCCCTTCACCCTCTCGGTCGTGGGATTGCTATGCCTCGTAGTTTCATCCAGAGCGCATTCTGAAACCTGAAGCTCTTTTAGGGCAATCATCCGATTACAAAGACTGGCCCGCGGCCCCTACCTATCCAGTGAGAACAGGTAGGGGTCAAACGCGTCGCCTAAATTTATTCAGCTTTCATAGCTTCGATCGAAATCGAAATGTCGACTTTGTCGCTGACACCCGGCGCGTATTTGCCCAAACCAAATTCAGACCGTAGCACGGATGCTGTCGCATCGAACCCCACCCAGTCCTTTTGCTCTTTGTCATGGAAACCCATTTTATTCATTCTTGCATCAAGAGTGACTGGATGTGTTGAGCCATTCATCGTCAGGTCGCCAGTTATCTTGGCCGTTGTCTCACCAGTGACTTCAATATGCGTTGACTTGAACTCGATCTGATCATTCTCAGTCGCAACAAAAAAATCTCCACCGACGGTAAAGTTCGCATCTCTCTGCTCGAGGCCGGTGAACATCGTTGACACCGGGAACCAGACCGCAACACTGGATCCTTCCGGGTTCTCTTTGTCAAAGTCGATCTCACCTTCAATACCTGAGAACATGCCGGTTGTTCTGGAGTAACCAAGATGATCGTAGTTAAATATAATTTGTGACCATTTCGGCGCCAGAAGGTATTTTTCCGAGTCAGCCACACTGGTGGATGCCAGAGCCGAGGCGGTTAAGGCCATTGCGGCAAACAACACCGAAAGCTTCATGAAATATCTCCTGATAGAAGCGTGAAATTCTAAGGACAAAAAGCCACTCGTAAGAAAGAGCTCACTTTGTCTCCGCTAGCGTCGTGCTGATTTCATTATCTTCCTGAGCGGCACGGAATCGTCACTAAAGATGGCTTCGTCACCGTGAAAATTCGGGTCGGCGATCATTCTCCGTAACAAAGGCATATCGCGGGCCTGATTGATCGTAACCGCACCTTGGATCTTGTTGTCGACAAGCTGAATCAGGGTCAGCCCATCATCCTCGCCCGCACGCTCAATACAAGGCATCTCTGCGTCCAACTGCCCCAAAATTTGAATATTCAGATCGCCCTGATCAGACCAGAACCACGGAATCGTGGAAACTTCGGTCAGCTCGCCCACCACCGATTTACCGACCGCATCACCCTGTACATTGGCATTTTCCCAAGATTCCAGGCGCATGTGACGATCATATTCAGGGTTCATCTGGTTAACTGCATCACCTATGGCGAAAATATCAGGATCAGAAGTTCTGCCAAAACTATCCGTCTTGATGCCGTTTTCGATAGTCAATCCAGCATCTTCGGCAAGCGATGTTTCGGGGTCTACCCCAATACCGACTAGGATCATATCGGTGGGAACAGACGTGCCGTTCGACAATACTAGGTTTTCGCCATCCATTGCCTGGGCCTGAACACCAAACAGAAAGCGCACGCCTTTGTCAGAGTGATAGGTCTGAACAAAGGTACTGACAGTGGGTGATCCAACTCGGGGCAACAGCGTTTCACCAGCTTCTACGATTGTGACAGTGCACCCAAGCTTTTGGGCCGTTGCCGCAACTTCAAGTCCGATGAACCCTCCACCAATGACGGTCAATCGTTTGCCTTTTGTCAGTTGATCCCGCAATTTGCTGCAGTCATCCATGCTGCGAAGATAGTGAACACACTCCTCTTCGGCACCGTCCAACGAGATACGCCTTAGCCGGCTACCGGTCGCAAGAATCAGTTTGTCATATGCTATGTTTTCGCCATCTTCGAGAAGAACGGTTTTTGTCGCCCGATCAATTTTTGTCACCGACACTCCCGTGTGCAAACGAATATCCCGTTCCTTGGCCGTCGCATCATCGAAGACAAAAGGAAGTTTGGTTTCGTCATCCAGCAACATGGCTTTCGACAGAATCGGCCTTTCGTATGGTGCGCAAGGCTCCATTGAGATCAGAGAGATGTCGGCAGCTGGGTCTGATGCGCGCGCCGCCAGAGCCGCACGGCCACCCGCTTGTCCGCCACCCACAATCACGATTTTTTGTCGCTGTGACAATGCTCCACCCTTTCTTTCGTGAGTCGGGCTTCGATGAACCCTTCCTGCGATATGGAATCCTGCCTGGCGAGTGCGAATATGTCAGGAAATGCACGCTCAGACAGCATTCAATTTCAATCGCATATGGCACATTTTCTCGCATTTAACAATAAAATTAGATCTTCTATTTGACATTTTTCCCATCATATGCGATTTCTGGCCTAAATTGGTGAACAAGTTGAACACCTATTAACGAACCATTGCTCAATGGGAGGAAATCCAAATGGCTAAACCAACACTTGAAGAAATGACTCAGGAAATGCGCAAGCGCGTCGGTGAAGACAGCGGCTTTGGGCACACCGTAAAATTCAACTTTGGCGACGAAGGCGTCATCTATATTGATGCCAAAAATGTCCCTCATATCGTTTCGAATGAAGACAATGACGCCGAAACAATCGTAAACATCAAATTTGGGGATTTCTGCAAGATTTCTGACGGCAGCAAAGACCCAACCGAAGCCTTTATGGCTGGCCGGATGACGATCGACGGAAACGTTGACGCAGGCTGGAAGCTCGGCTCGATCATCGGACCCGACCGGGCTTGAGTGGAAATTAGTTGAAACCCAACATGGGACGTTAGCGAATGAGCACAGACAGCAACCAACTAACTATTGCGCCACCTGATCCGGATCGCCCGCCTATGGCGTCGAACGCATTCCATGCAGCTCGGACAGCAAATACGACACTTACAACCCCGTTCCCTTATGTGACGGACGAATGCCTTGTTCCTGGTATCGCCTTGTTCCAAGGCGATCTGGGGGATGATGGCATGGGCCATTTCCATCACACGAACTCGGTTGATGAGACCTTCCTTTGCCTGGCTTCCAAGGGCTCGGCGGTCAGAACTGGTACGCTAATGGTTGGTCCACGTAGCCACCACGTTGGGTCGTTCTTTGAGAACGAGAGAGACCCGGAAAACGTGATGCTGATGATCGTTGTTCAACGTCAATCAGCAGAAGGTGTACGTCAGCATGAAGGCCTGACCTTCCATTGCCACAAGTGCCAGAATGTTATGCTGGATCACGAATTCGACGTTGAGAATTACAACGAAATCCGCGGCCCTGTGCCTGGGTACTTTGCTCCGCTGGAAACGCTGCTCAAGAGCTATGAATTCGGCAAAGAGTACAACGATGACCCAGAAGTTCGGAAATGTTCCAAATGTGGGCACGAGCACAACCTGTTCCCGATGCACGTCTGGGGTTGGACGAGCTACCATACAAACTACGAAGCCAGTGAGCATTGCCGCGATTTGCTCATCGAAGCGACGTCCGCTTGAATTTAGCGAGGAGACAGAAAGATGCCACGTAGGCGATTTCATCAAACCTATCAACTCGCTCAGCAGATCGGCTGCTATGACGAGTATCCAGCAATCTCTGAAGGTGTCGACCCGCAGGTCAATATCAGCCGAAGCGACCGCATTCAGCCGTTCCATCTGATTTGTGAAAAAGACACAATGATCGTACTGATGTCGGGCGCAGCCAAGGTTGAATTCCGCGACAGCAGCGTGAATTACGTCAAAGGCACGCCGGGTGAAATGATCTATGTTCCGGCCCGTACCCCGCATCGCGTCGTACCTTCGGAAGAGACCATCCATTATCGTTACAAAGCAGAGCATGCCGGTTTGGAGGCTGTTGCTTGGTATTGCGAGAAATGCTCATCAGAAGTTGCGCGCGTAACTTGGGATACGGCCGAGGAACTCCCTCAGGAGGCGTATCTGCGTGCGACCAACGCCTTTAACAGTGACAAAGACATGCGCACATGCGGCGACTGCGGCACCGAACATCCGCCGGTGGATACTACCGGCAACAGATGGCAGGCAATAGTCGACGAGTTAACGGCTGAAACAGACGACGATGACGACTGGTAGGTTGTGCTGCGATTAATTACCATCGGCGATCAGCAAATAGGAGAAAAGCTATATGACAACTGCAGATAAACTTTTATCAGTCATGAAGCTTTTCACCATTGAAGAACCGGAATGGACAGTGGAAGAGGCGACCAAACGTCTTTCCCTGTCCAGCAGCTCGACTTACCGCTACTTCAACAGTCTGAGTGCTTTCGGTCTGGTCGAGGCCTTGAACCCCGGCGTTTACACTCTTGGTCCGGCGATTATCGAATTCGACAGAATGATAAGGCGTCAGGATCAATTAGTGAAAACGGCAACGCCGATCATGCGTAAGCTGGTCGATCTGACGGGCGACAATGGTTCCGCATTGCTGTGCCGAAAGTATCGCCATCAGGTCATGTGTGTTCACTCGGAAGGGTTTGTCGATCCGGAAAAATCCCTTTCCTATGAGAGGGGCCGGCCTTTGGGGTTGTTTCTTGGCGCAGCTTCCCGAGTTGTCCTTGCCTACATCCCTAGCAGAAACCTGAAAGCGATCTTTGCCGAACACGAGAAGGAAATCGAAGCTGCCGGTCTTGGGGCAACCTGGGAAGAGTTTCGTCGCAATTTGAAGCGTATCCGGTCCAACTCCATCGTAGTTGCGTATGGGCAGCTGGATCCAGGGAAGGTCGGAATCGCCGCACCTATATTCGCAGCAAACAAGTCTGTGATCGGCAGCATGACGCTTGTCTTGAACGAGCATGAAGTGAATTCGCAGATGGTCGAACGGCTATCAATTTATGTTCAGGCTGCGGCTCAGGAAGTAACCTTGGGTCTCTCAGCAGCCTTTATCGAAAAACAGTCCGGTTCGACCGGTTCAAAGAATGCAAAACCCAAATGACGGGTGCTGCGAAAGGATAGAAATGAACGATCATCCAGTTGTTGTTCTGGTCGCGTCTATGAGCGGCGTTGCAGAAATGGTCGCGGATGAAGTGGCCGATAAGCTTGTTGAAACCGGGTACAAAGCCCGCGTTGTCCGCATGGAAAAAGCATCACAAAAAATGCTGGATGCACGCGATACCTATGTGATCTGCAGTTCGACATATGGCACTGGTGAAGTGCCGGACAACGGCAAAGAGTTTCACGAGTTCCTGACAAAAGATCGCCCCGATCTGTCGTCTGTGCGCTATGGCGTCATTGCTTTGGGAAGCATGGATTATCCACAGACATTCTGCGGTGGCGGCAAAGCCTTTGATGCAACCTTCGCTGAATTGGGTGCCAAGCGGCTGGTAGATCGCATGGAACATGATGCGAAATCCGGCGTCTATCCTGAAGAAGCCGCGCTGGACTGGATCGACGGTTGGGTCGCGGCACTATCCAAAGAAATGGCCTAAAAAACCGGGAACCTTGCACCTTGCGAGGTTCCCATACAACTTGTGAGGACGGCCTTCAGAAATCAGGTTTTGTCACGGCAGTTCCCGAAGCATTTCGCCAAGAAATGCAATGAATCTACGCCTCAAACATTTTGATACCGATACCTGCGTCAACAAGATTTCTGCGAATTTTGGTTCCCATAGCAACGGCACCAACAGTATCGCCATGCAAACACACCGTATCAACGCGACATGGAAGGCGTTTCCCGGTTTTGGTGATAACCGCCTGCTCTTTCAACATCATCATGATGCGCTCGGCGGCATAGTCGGCATCCTCCAAAACAGCGCCCGGTTGCCTGCGGTCTACCAAGGTTCCGTCATTTTCGTAAGCGCGGTCAGCGTAGACCTCGCCTACCCATGAGCAATCCAGTTCCTTCACTGCCTGCTCCATCGCAGTTGATGCAATCGCCATGAGTATGATTTCGGGCTGAACTTTCAACGCGGCCTCAAAGCAGGTTCTGGCAATATTGATGTCTTCCGACGCCATGTTTCCCAAGGCACCATGCAGCTTAAGGTGTCGAACTTTTCCACCCGACAGTAGCGCCATCGCCTGCGCCGCACCCAGCTGATATCCAATCATATTGGTCAGCTCATCCGAGGAAAAACTCATCCGACGGCGCCCGAATCCAGTCAGATCGGGAAAACCGGGATGTGCACCAATTCCGGCCCCTTTTTGGACCGCAATTTTCATGGTCTGGGCCATAATATTCTGATCTCCGGCGTGGAATCCGCAGGCGATGTTCGCAGATGAAACGATGTCCATCAGTGCAAGATCATCCCCCATTTTCCACGCACCAAAACCTTCGCCAAGATCCGAATTTAGATCAACCACATTAGTCATTATTGACAGGCCCTAATTCTTAGATGTCAGATTATTGAGTGTCTGAGGCAGCCACGCGGTTTCTCGAACCCACAATGAAGAAAGCAAGCACAGACAAGCCCACAATATCTGTCCAGATCGCGGAGGGAAACAAATCTGAAGGCAACAGACACAGCACCCCACAAAGCGTCAAAGTTAAGCGACCGATGAACCCCCTGACATGTTGGAAAAACCCAACGAAGCCAGCAGTTACCATGTAAATACCAACCAATGCTGTTGCTATTGACCAAAGTGCCTTCAGCAGATTGCCTTCCAAAATCAATCCGGGTGCAAACAGAAAAAGAAACGGGACCAAATAAGCCGGCCAAGCCAGCTTCATTGCCTCTTTGCTTGTCTCCCATGCTGATGACCCCGCGATATTCGCTGCGGCAAATGACGCCAGTGCAACAGGCGGAGTGATCATCGACATCAGCCCGAAATAGAACACGAAAAGATGTGCTGCCATCACTGGGACACCGAATTCGATCAAAGCCGGGGCGACCAGTGTCGCCAACAGAATGTAGACCCCAACAGTTGGCATCCCCATCCCCAAAACAATGGAAATCAACGCCGTGATCAAGGCGAGCACCAGCAGACTGCCACCGCTTGCGGTGATTATGTGCAGTGTCAAATTAAAGGCGAGGCCGGTGATATTCAGAATACCAATGATCAGTCCAGCAGCTGCACAGACAACAACCAGCCCGATAGCCGATTGGCCCGCAGACGCTATGGCCTGCCAAATCTGAATTGGCCTGATACGACGGCCTTTGTAGCCAAATATCAAGCTGCCGACCAATAACACCACAATCGAAATGACCGCAGAACGCTCCGGTCTCATGTTCAGGGCGAACAGCGTATAGATCAGCACAACGAACGGTAAAATGAAGTGCCAACCCTGTTTGAGTGCTTCGCGGCCACTCGGGATATCAGCTTCTTCAACCTGTGCCACCCCTCGCCTGGCCGCTGTCAGATCAACATTGATGAAGATAGCGCTGTAGTAGAGCAGAGCAGATGGCAAAGCCGCCAACATCACGGTCGAATAATCCACGCCAATAAAGTCGGCCATGATAAAGGCCGCTGCGCCCATCACAGGCGGCACCAGTTGCCCACCCGTAGACGCGACCGCCTCAACCGCGCCAGCATATCTTCCATTAAAACCAGCTTTTTTCATCATCGGGATCGTAACCACGCCAGTGCCGACGACATTTCCAACCGCTGATCCTGAAATAGATCCGAACAAAGCCGACGCCGAGACTGCTACTTTTGCTGGTCCACCCCTGAAACGACCCATCCCGGATAAAGCCAGGTCATTGAAAAAATCCGCGGCTCCACAGGCCGTCAGAAACTGACCGAACAACAGGTAGGGAACGACAATTACGACGGCAACTTTCAATGCTGCGCCAAGAATGCCGTTTGCATCCAGGCTCAGATAGATGACAAGTTCGTCCCAATAAGTAGGGCGGCTCTGGAGATCACCGGGGAGAAGATGCCCCCAGAGCCCGTAGGCTATGAAGACTAGCACTACGATTAGAATTCCGGTGCCCGCAGAACGCCGCAACAACAAAAGCAACCCACCCAGCAGAACGCAGCTGATCGCAACCAGCAAAGGGGGCACAAACGGAGCGTCCATCGAAAGCCGGACATAGTTCACCGCAACGTAGCCACCGGTAACAAGTGTGACCGCGGCCCACAGGACAGCAATTCTACGGGTGATCGGCCTGTCCGCGGTTTTCGCAAAACTTAAAATTCCAGAGGCGAGTGCGAGCGCGAAAGACGCGACCAATAATTGCGCATCATAGACGGACACCCCGACATAGCGATGCAGATTGGCAGCATAGATGACCGAGAGGGCCACGATCAGCCCACTCAGCACCTGATTGGCTTGCTCCAAACGAGCGGTTTTGGATGTTCCAACCATGATTTATGTCAGCAGAAGTTACTGCGACAAACCTGCTTTCTGATAATAGGTGGCCGCTGCCGGATGGTAGACGAGATCCCCCATATCAGGCGCCATTTTTTCCGGGTCGAACCGCGCGAAAGTTTTAAAGATACTCCGCACTTTTTCCGGATTCTGGTGAATGTATTCGACAATCGGGGCGATCGTTTCATCCGAAACATGCGCGCCTGCCAAAAGCACATAATCATAGAACATCATGTTCGTATCGACATCCACACCAGGGGCCGATCCTGCGGCTACAGTGTCAATATATGCGGTCGGAACGAATTCGCGCACACCGGCGAGTGCCTCGGGTGTGTTCTCCAGCCCCAACCAACGGACTCCTATCGCGGCGTCCGCTTCGCGTGTCTTGCCCCCAGCAAGGGCAAAGAACGCAACTTCAGCGGTGCCGGAAATCAAGTCGTCGACGCCGTTTGGCACCGACGGTACATTGTCGAGCTGCATCTCATCGATGCTTAAACCGCCGCCTGCAAGAATGGCGTCGACCTGTGGCCGAAGCGTCGGTTGTGCGGTGTATCCATAGGTGATCGTTTTGCCTTTGGCGTCTGAGACCATGGCCATGTCGCTGTCTTTGTTGACCATGAAACCATAGGCGGACCCACCCATGGCTGCAACGATGCGCAAATTACCTAGCTGTCGCCCTTCGAAGGCACCTGTACCACCCGCGGCGGCAGAAAAGTCAGGGCTGGGAGCAAGCAGCAGATCCAAGCGGGCATTATCGACCAGAGGCATTGTTTGGCCTGATCCCCCAAACGATTGCACTCGAATATCGTACCCAAGCTCATCGGCCAGAAGTTTTGCGAAACCAGCATTGGCCGCATAATTCTGTGATCCCTGTTTACTGGCTCCGATCCCCAAGCTTTGTGCGCTGGCAACTGTGCCAAGCGTCGCAATACCCAAGGCAAGAATTGCCATCCGGTTGATCTTACTGAACATAAAAATCCCTCCCTGTCAGGGTTGGCTCTTGGCTCATGCGGCAAAAGACGAGTGTTTTTAGGCTCTTAAAGTTTGCCAATGGTTTTGGGCGAGCAAAGCCAACCTCTATGGTGGGGATGATTTTTAGCAGAATTTCTATATAACAATAATACAATACACGGCATATTACATATCGTATGAAGTATACTTATCTACTCAATTCGCTCAGCCAAGGCTGGAGCAGGCCTGCCACGCGCCCCTTTTCAACTTGAGGGACAGGAGGTTGCGCACCGACCCAGGCAAGTCGATGGCTGGTCAAACAGCCAGCCATCTCATTAGGTTACACTGCGGGCTGCGAAAGCCCCAGAAGTGACCGCGCTTCTGTCCAGGTTGCCACCGGGCGGCCGTGATTATGACAAATCTCTGCAGTTCGGGCCACCAAAGCGGCATTTGATGGGGCAAGTGTGTTTCGATCAAGTCGGACATTGTCCTCAAGCCCGGTTCTTGCATGACCGCCGGCCGCAATCGACCATTCGTTCAGTTCAAGCTGATGCCTTCCAATCCCGGCGGCACACCATTCCGCGTCCGGGGCAAGCCTTTGCATTGTTTTCACATAGTAATTGAAGACATTCTTGTCGGCCGGCATTGAGTTTTTCACACCCATCACGAACTGCACGTAAAGCTTGCCCGGAAGCTTACCTGCGTTACTCATGGCGACAGCCTGGTGAATATGGCTCAGATCGAACGCCTCGATCTCTGCGGTAATTTCGTATTTCGTCATTTCCGCAGCCAGCCAATCGACCAGATCGGGTGGATTGTCGTAGGTCCGAGTTGGAAAGTTTGTCGATCCAACGGACAAAGAGGCCATATCAGGACGCAACGGCAAACTGCCCCCGCGTTCATGTCCTGCGCCCGATCGTCCTCCGGTCGAGAACTGAACAATCATACCCGGGCAATGTTTGTTCAAACCTTCAAACAACCGGCCGAATTTATCGGGATCCGAGGTAGGCGAGCCATCGTCATTGCGAACATGACAATGTGCGATCGTCGCCCCGGCTTCGAATGCAGCTTGTGTGCTTTCTATTTGCTCGGAGACCGTGATAGGCACCGCCGGGTTGTCTGATTTTTGGGGCAAAGATCCTGTAATTGCCACACAAATAATACAAGGCTTTTGCGTCATTGGCTTAGGACTCCACCTTTTCTGGCACCATCACAAAGTCAAAAGGAGAACGCCAAACTGTATCACCGTCCCTATTTTCAACAAATGGTGCAACCAGCGTCGCCTTTACGCCAAAAACCGCATCAGACTTGAGGTATTCATCTTCGCCAACAAAGGTATGCGTCACGATTTTCTCATGGCCAGGCGCCGTCACCATGTAATGCATATGCGCAGGGCGGAAGGGGTGGCGATCGAGCTTGATCAGAAGTTTTCCAACCGGCCCATCATGGGGGATCGGATATGACACCGGCTTAATCCCCTTGAAGTGGTAGCACCCATCCGGGCCAGTCGTGAAGACACCCCGATTGTTCCACTTGGGCTGAATACCGGGTTGCTGAACGTCGTAGAAACCATCTTCGTTGTCGCACCAGACATCGATACGCGCACCTTCGATCGGGTTTCCTTCAAGGTCCAAGACCCGCCCCTCAAACAGGCAAGACTGTCCCTTGCCGTCCAATGAGATGTCGGCACCCATTTCGTATTCAGGGGCGTTTTCGACATGGAATGGGCCAAACACCGTGTTCTCGGTTGCGCCTTTCGGGCGTCGGTTATTGATTGCGTCTGTCAGCATCGAGAAACCCATGACATCGCTCAACAAGATAAATTCCTGCCGGTTTTCGTCACAGATTTGACCGGTTGCCGTAAGGAAATCGATTGCGATGTCCCACTCGTCCTGACGCAATTCGACGTCCTTGGCAAAAGCATGCAAATGCTTGATCAATGCACCCCAAATCTGTGCCAGACGGGCATCGGCATTTGAACCATTGCGCCCAAGCACGGCCTCAACAGATGACTCTTCAGTGAAATAGTCGATTTTGGAAAGATCAACCAAATTTGACATGGGTATACCTCTATATTTGTGTGTGTCAGCGCGCTTGGTTTTCTTCCGGGGGCAGCTGTCGCAGAGACAAAAGCTCAATCCCGGTTTTTTCAGTGAACAGCCCCCACAATCCGCGCCGAGCGAACAGCATCACGGCAATCCCGAGACAGCCCAGAACGATCAGATAGACCGTGCCATAATCAGCAAGGGCCCGTTGCAAGAAATAGAACACGATCACACCGATGATCGGTCCCGGCAGTGTTCCGATTCCACCAATCACGGTTATAAAGATCACGAAAGCGGTCCAATCCACCACCGAGAATGCCGCCTCGGGTGTAACCCGTGTAATCTGAATGAACAGAAGTGCACCGCAAAGACCGGTACCAAAAGCCGTCAGCATGAACACCCAAGCTTTCAGACGCGTAGGATTTACACCGACTGACCGGGCAGCCTCTTCGTTGTCGCGCAGCGATTGCAGGCCCAGGCCCATTCGTGACTTTAGGAAAAGATACGCCGCAATAAGGGTTGCAAGGGCCAGGGTCAGTGCTAGCCAATAGGTCAAAGCGTCAGATGCGGCGGATGAACTACCACCCAACCAACTTTTGATCTCAGGCACGCCAAACATGGTTTTTGTGGTGCCTTTCGGCAATGAGGTGCCGGTACCGCCGCCAAGTGCTTTCCATTGGGCAAAGCAAAGGCGCGTTATCTCTGCGATGACCCATGTTCCGATGGCAAAATAGGCCCCGGCCAACCGGAATGAAAAGAAGGCCATTGGAATTGCCAGGATCATGGCAGTGATACCTCCAACGGCGATGCCAATCAGAGGATCCAGACCCAGCAGGATAACGCAGGCGAACATGGCATATGCACCAACGCCGACAAAAGCCTGCTGGCCCACGGATACCAACCCGGCAAATCCTGCAAGCAGATTCCAATTCTGCGCCAGGATCAAAAGCGTCAGCACGCCAAACAGATCTTGCACCAAGGCCCGGGAGCCAATGACAGGCACGAGAAACAAAAGTACGATGCCAGCAAGGCCAAAAAGCTGAAGCAAGCGGGTCATATTCTTTTGATCAGACACTGCGGGTACCTCAGTCTTTGGAACGTGGGAAAAGTCCGCGGGGGCGAACGAGAAGGACAACGACAAATGCGATATGTCCGGACAGAATTTGCCATTCGGGGTTGATGGAAGCGCCCAAAGCCTGAGCGACACCGATAATCACCCCACCAGCCAAAGTGCCCCAAAGCGAGCCAAGCCCACCAATGATCACCGCCTCAAATGCGTAAAGAAGGCGTGCGGGGCCAATGCTGGGATCGAAATTGGCGCGAATGCCAAGATACAAGGCTGCAATCGTGGCAACTACCATCGCAATACCTGTAGCGACTGCAAAGACGTTATTGGGGCGGATCCCCATCAGACCTACGGTCTCGCGGTCGTCCGAAGTGGCTCGGAATGCACGCCCAAGCTTGGTTCTGTAGAAGATCTGGTTCAGCGCAAAGATAACAACAACAGCGGATACAAAGGTCAGCAAAGGCATCACCCCAACGGTGACCGGCCCCAGCGCCAAAGACTGTGCCTCGATGGGCCCGGCTGTCAGTTTCTGACTATCCGCTGTGAATATTTCCAGCAAACCATTCTGAATCACCACAGACAGGCCGAAAGTCACGAGCAAGGGAGGCAGGATATCATCCCCAAGCACACGGTTCAGCAAATAGGTTTGCAGCCCCCACCCCACAGCAAACATGATGGGAAACGCGAGGATCACCGCGACAAACGGGCCGAGATTCAGAGCCGTGCCGATGGACAAAATGACAAATGCTGCCAGTACAATCAGATCACCATGTGCCAAGTTGACAAGGCGCATAACGCCAAACACCAGGCTAAGCCCGGCAGCGAACAGAGCATATAGGCCACCAAGCAAAATGCCCTGAATGAGTGTGTCGACTAAGATCATGCGCTTACCCCGAAATACGCGTTGTGAATCTCTTCTCGCGACAACTCGTCGGGCGTGCCCTGTAACGTCACGCGACCTTCCATCATGCAAAACACCCGGTCTGCAACTCTCATCGCTTGCCCAATATCTTGCTCAACGACGACAACAGAGGCTCCGCGCTCTTTGATCGTCGGGAACGAAGCATAGATTTCTTTGATGACAACAGGTGCAAGCCCAAGGCTGAGTTCGTCACAGAGCAAAAGATCCGGGTTTGACATCAACGCCCGACCAATCGCTACCATTTGCTGCTGACCACCGGATAATGCGGTACCCGGATGATCCCGGCGGTCCTTCAGTGCAGGAACGACTTCGTAAACACTCTCAAGGTTCCAGACCCCATTTCCGGTTCTGGTATGTGCCCCGATCAGAAGGTTTTCTTCCACCGTGAGAGAGGGAAACAACCGTCGCCCTTCCGGGACCATGGAAATCCCCCGCTCCAGCACCTCTGGTGCAGAGAGGTCACCAATGCTCTCACCCCGAAGTTTGATTGCGTCCGGTTTGTTCTTCAATAGACCCGTGATGGCACGCATCAGTGTGGATTTTCCTGCACCGTTCGCACCGATGATGGCAATCGTTTCGCCCTGCTTGATGTCGATATCGACACCAAACAGGGCCTGGAAATCACTGTAGTGAGCCGTAAGTCCGTGAGTGGATAATAGTGGCTCAGTCATACTTCAATCCCCAGATAGATTTCTCGGACCGCAGGGGCGTTCATGACCTCGTCAACCCCTCCGACCATGAGATTCTTACCGAAATTCAACACCATAAGACGATCGACAACCGAGTTGAGAGCATGCAGCACATGTTCAATCCAGATGATTGACGTACCCTGACTGTGGATGTTCTTGATCGTCTTGATCAGATCGACACACTCACCGTCGGTTAGACCTCCGGCAATTTCATCCAACAAGATCAGCTTGGGAGAGGTCGCCATAGCCCGCGCCAATTCCAGGCGCTTGCGCTGCAACAGTGATAGACCACCCGCCAGATCGCGTGCGCATGATTCAAGACCGGTTTCAGACAATATGGACATGCAAAATGTCCCTGCCTCGTATCCCCGATGTTCTCCTCCGAACTGGGCAGCAACCATCAAGTTTTCGTAGACACTTAAATGCGCAAAAGGTTGTGGAATTTGGAACGACCGCCCGACCCCGGCATGAACTCTTTCCATGGGTGTCCGCTGAGTAACGTCCACACCCTCAAGAAAGACCTGCCCTTCATCCGGTTTGATGTTCCCGGCAATCAGATTGAACAGGGTCGACTTCCCTGCCCCGTTGGGCCCGATAATTCCCAGAGCTTCCCCTGCCTGAACGTCCAGAGACACATCGTCCGTAACCTTCAAAGCCCCAAACGATTTAGATACTGATTTGAGTGTCAGGATAGACATTCGAATCTCCGAACAAAAGGAATTGGCACCGGGCCCGATTGGCCCGATGCTCAAAGGCGCTAGTTGAGGGTTTCGAGCGTACCGTCGAGCGGGATCTCGGGCGCGTTGCTGTTCTCAACGATCAGAAGTTCGAAATCACCACTGTCCTGGCGGCGCCACTGGCCACCGACCAGGGGTGTCTTGGCCACGTTTTTCTGCGCAAATGGTGGCAGGTTGTCTTTGCCCCAACCGATATGGCCAACCACTGTTTCCAGATCGGTGCTGGCAATCGCTTCAGCCAATGCATCTCCGTCTGTTGGGTCTTCGGTGCGCTGAATTGCGCTGGCCGCAACTTCGAAAAGGGCGTGTGTAAAGCCGACGGGTTGCGTCCATTTGCGCTTAGCCGCTGTTTCGAAACCGGCGGCCAGCTCAGCACTGGTTTCACCAGTCAGTGACGATTTGAAGGGGAACGAAGGTGTCCAGTAGACTTCGCAGGTCAAGTTGTTCCCGAGATCGCCAAGTTGCTGAACGCTTTCGGGGAACAACAATGCCTTGGCGATCGAAGCCATCTTTGGATTATAGCCCTGCTGTTTCGCCTGAGTCCAAAACGTGGTGAAATCCGGAGGGATCGGAATGCCCGTAAAAATTTCCGCGTTCGCATTTTTATAAGCGTTGATCTGCGCGCTGAAATCATCGGTCAGGTTTTGGTACCGACCCGGATCGATCAGCTGATATCCTGCAGCCGCTGCAGCCGGTGGCATGCCAACATCACTTGCCCAGGCGTTCCCGTCCCCATCATTGGGCCACAGCGCCCCTAGTACCTTGTTGCTTTCAATGCTGTTCCACATGTTCAGGAACACGGACACGTTGTCTTCCAGCCCCCAGAAGAAGTGGTAGACATAGTCGAATTCCTGCCAGCTGGACGGATCACCCGGATTGCCTTGCTGACCGATGAACCACGGCTGCCACGGAGCCACAGAAGAAATCACCGGGATTTCTTCGGCTTCTGCAATGGTGCAGACAGGGTTTGTAGTTTCAGGTGTCGATGCGACACAGATCAGATTGACCTCATCGCGGACAATCAATTCGCGCGCAACTTCGGCCGCACGGTTGGGATTGGATTGGCTGTCCTTGACGATCACTTCAACATTCAGACCGCTTGCGGCACTGTTCTTGATGAACTGTTCGATGACATAGTTGTCAGCCTCGGAAAATGCGCTGAGCGGGCCGGACTGCGGGCTGACATATCCAATCTTAACCGTTCCGTTCTGGGCCAGGGCTGGCATCGCCAAGGCGGTGGCCCCGGCGGCTGCGCCTGTTTTCAGAAGTGTGCGTCGTGTCAGCATGTTGGTTTCCTCCCTGATGCATTTGACGGTATTTCAGGCTGTTACTCTGGTCGGCGACCTTCAAAGGCCTGCTGCAGCAATTCCCTGATCGCCTGACGTTCTATTGGGCGTGGATTCCAATAAGGATTCTGGGTCGCAATCTCGGTCGCGAGGTCCAGATCGACTGCTTGGACATTCAAATCGCGCAGTGCCAGCGGGGCATTCAGAGATTTCGCAAAATCCCACAATCCTCCGCCAATAGAACCACCGAACAGATCGGCGATCGGTTGCATCTCATCAACCACAGCAGGCGCGTTATATGCGGCTGAGTGTGGCAACATGATCGCGTGCGTTTCCGCATGCGGCAGATCAAATGTCCCGCCCAGTGTGTGGCAAATCTTGTGGTGCAGAGCCATGCCCACAGTCCCCAGGACCGCGCCACAAAGCCAGGCACCATACAGTGCTTCGCTGCGTGCTTCGATGTTTTTTGGGTTCTCCACAATGCCGGGCAGAGCGTCTCGTAGCGCGCGAACACCTTCCGCTGCCATAAGCGAGGTCACCGGGTTGCGGTTTTCAGCGTAAACAGCCTCGACCGCATGCGCCATCGCATTCAGCCCCGACGTTACGCTCATGCCTACGGGCAGACCCACGGTCAATTCGGGATCATAAATCACAACTTCGGGCAGGATCTTGGCGTGACGGATAGTTGTCTTCAGTCCATTTTCAGTCTGCCCGAGGATCGGCGTGACCTCTGATCCCGCGTAAGTGGTTGCAATCACGACCTGAGGGGTGTCATTGCGATAGGCGATTGCCTTGCCGAGGCCGATAGTGGACCCTCCGCCCAAGGCAATAACACAGTCAGCATTCGCTGCTTCATAGGCAGCCATGGCTTTCTCAGTAACATCCACAGGCGTATGCATGGCCGCCTGTGAGAACACCCCAACGGCAAGTGAGCCCAGATCCGCAGCCAGTTTTTCAGCGTCATTCGCCTGAAATGGCGTCGACAAAACCAGTGCCCGGCTACAGCCCAAGCTGCTAACTTCTGCCGCGACATTGGTCGATGCTCCCAGCCCGAATACGATCCGCGCTGGATTTGCGTTGTAGGTAAACCCTGAAAACATGGCGCCCAACCTCACTCAGCGGCTACGGCAACGGCCGTATCCAGGTGCAATGCTGACATGACCTTGTCAAAACGAGATTGGAGATTTTCCGGTGTGTTGGCAGTAATAGCCACGTAAAAATCAGGACGCACCAAGACATATTTCGCGTCGATGTCTTCCAACCAGGCCTTATAAGTCCCTTCGGTGTCGACAACATCATGCTGACCGCCTGGTGCACCAATCTGAACGCCGAAGCCTTCCAATTTTCCTAGTTGCTCACGCTGGGTTTCAGTCAATGCTGCAATCGGGTCCGCCTGATAACCGATCAGAACCCAACCCCGACCAACAGCCTGGTCAAAGCGACCGTTGTTTCCATTGTATTTGACAACGCCTTGCACAGAAAGTTCACCGGCATGAGCGCTTTCATCACACCAGACACCCTCGCCCAGATGGCAGATATCTGTCGGTACCGGCTGATTGTTCCGATGTTTTAGATCGGCGATCATACGCGCGTCGCGGTCAATCGCTTCCTTCTCATCACTGATACAGATGATGCTGCCCAGCTCCTGGCTGAAGTTGATGTAGTGTTTGGCGTGCTCAATGCGTTCTGACGAGTAGCTTTCCAGCACCTCAATCCCGGTCTTACCCTCAAGAATGGCATTCAGACGCCAGCCCATCGCCACTGCATCGCGCAAACCAGCGCACATCCCTTCGCCAGCAAAAGGCGGCATCAGGTGTGCAGCGTCGCCGCCGATGAGGCACCGGCCGCTATGCCATTTCTTGGCCCAGCGGGCCTGAAAGCGATAAACTGCAGCGCGTTCCAATTCAGAGTTTTCCGGGGTCAGCCCCCAAGGCTTCAACAACCTCCAGGCATTTTCCTCTTTCTGAACTTCCTCCACTGACTCACCAGGGAGAACCATGAATTCCCAACGCCGGCGATCCGGGCCACCTTCGACAGGGCCAGGCCCGCCTGGCACAATCGTTGTTGGGCGCTTTGGATCGCACAGCTGCCACTGCGCCGGATCTTCCGGGCGTGAGGCGCAATAGTCGAACTTCGGGACCATATCCAGGATGAGCCAATCGAAGAAGTAACCCTTGTCTTCGTTCTCGATACCCAAGCTTTCGCGCACGAAACTGTTCGCGCCATCGGTTCCAACGGCGAATTTTGCGCGAATGACTTTGCGTTCTCCGTCGGGCCCAAATTCTTCGGGGTTTTGCTTAAGCGACAGCGACACGCCAGTGCTATCCTGATCCAGAGCAACGCCGTCCCAACCGCGCAAGATTGTTACGTCGGGGATTTCACCGGCAATCTTCAGCAAGCGCTTTTCAAGCAGCGGCTGGTTGAACCAGTAACGCACGCGCCAGCCGCTGGCTGATTGGCTCTGCCAGTCAACAATCTGCAGGTTCTGACCATCCCGGTTGCGCCAGTAATACAACTCATCATGACAGTTGATCGCTGAATCGGTTTCGGAATCGATTCCAAGGGACGCCAGAATGCGGGCAATCTCGTGGTCGTATGTAACCGCACGCGGCAGGCCGTAATGCGTGGACCACCGCTCAACCAGAGTGACCTTCTTCCCCTTCTGGCCCAGCAGAATGGCCAGCATGGTGCCAACCGGACCAGCACCTACAATTGCAACATCAGTATCGAAATCACTGTTGGTCGCGGGATGGGTCATCTTTGTCTCCTCCTAAGCCCTTAGCCGTTCAACCAGAGCCCTTAAACGGGCTGGAACGGCCAAAAAGTTACCTCTTCTTGACGCTAGATCGTTTTCGAATACTCGTCAAGTTTGGATACTATTCGCTATTGGAGGCCACTCTTTCCAGTGAAGGTGAGAAATATTATTGTTTGTTTATCGTAAGTTATGATCGCATTCCGGCGTTTTAGGGTGAGATCCAAAAATACGACAGAAGCAATCCATAGGCTTCAACTTTCCCAATGGTTGTGAAAGAAGTTGTGGCAAAATTCAAAATTGAATATGATTCGATTATTGTCAGGCGGAACTCAAAATGAGCGAAATGATCCCCGTTAAGGAGGGCCGAGTTGCAAAGCGTCAGCGTCGAAATAAACAGGCGCTGATTGGGGCTGCTCGTGAAATCATGTCCGAGCGCGGCGTCGATGCCGCAACCATGTTGGAGATTGCCGAAAAGGCAGATGTCGGCGCTGGCACAGTCTATAGCTATTTCAAATCGAAAGACGAATTGGCAATCGCCGTTTTGGAAACCCTGATGCATGATCTGGCGTTGAGGATCGAAGAGGTCACGGACACGTTCGACGACCCCGCCCAGGTCTACGCCTTTGGTATTAGAACCGTGCTCGATACAGCAACAGGCGACACGCACTGGAAACAGCTTTTGCACAGATCTGAGGTCATATCAGACACGATGTTCCGGATGATGGGTCCCTTCGCCATTCGCGACTTGAGGCGGGCCTCACAGGCCGGTCGATTTCAGGTCTCTGATGCCGAGCTGGTCTGGAGGTTGACCACACATGCCCTGATTGGTGCCGCCCTTGCGATAACCAATGACAATGTCCCTCACAGCAGCAAAAGCCAAATCATCACCCAACTTTTGTGCATGACGGGAATTGGCAAGAATGCAGCGGTTGAGCTGGCTGCGCGTCCACGTCCGGAAATCAGTGGTCAATAGCACCTACGCTTCAACGCCTACTGCCCAAGCATGAGGTTCGGCAGCCACAAGGTCAACGCAGGGAAGAACACGACCAGGGCCAGCAAGACAGCCAATGCGATTAGGAACACTCCGGCTTCACGCACGACCTGACCAACTCTGGCACCAGACTGGGCCGCGGTTACGAACAGCAAAATGCCAACCGGTGGAGTAACCAGACCAATCGCACCGGCCAGGACCATCACAAGTCCAAACTGAACTATATCCACCCCTGTCATGATCGCTGTGGGTGCCACAATCGGGGCCACAACGATTGTGATGATCACCGGGTCCAGTACCGTCCCCAGAATCAGCATAAAAACCGCCACAAGCGCCAAAAACATTGTCGGAGTGGGCTGAATCCCATTCACCATTGAAACGAATTGCGCCCCAACCCCCATGCGTGCGGTGATCCAGATGAATGCACCGGACACACTGACGATGATCAGGACCTTGGCGCTGTCAATCGCCGCATCCCCAAGCGCCGCACAAAAGCTGCGCAGCGTCGTCTCGCGATAAATGAGAAGTGAGACAATTATCGAATACAGTACGGCAATCGAACCAATTTCTGAAACAGTTGCGAAGCCAGATACCATCCCTCCAATGACGACAACTGGCAGGATCAGCGCAAGGATACTGCGCCGCAATGCGACCCAAACCGCACGCCAGCCCTGCCAACGCTGAGCGGGATATCCGCGCTTGATCGAAACGACGATCGATACGCCCAAAAGGAAAATCCCCATGAGAATCCCGGGCAAAATCGCAGCCACGAAAAGTCGCGTGATATCTGCACCCGTAAACAGCGCAAAAACGACCATCGGAATTGAGGGGGGAATGACAATTCCGATGGTCGCAGAGGCTGTAGTCACCGCCGCCGCGTAGGCAGGGCTATACCCATCGCGTTTCATTGCGGGGATCATTACTGATCCAACTGCGGCGACATCAGCTATGGCAGAGCCTGAGATACCGGCGAAAATCATGCTCGACCCGATATTGGCATGGCTCAATCCACCCCGGATATGCGCCAACAGAGTCCGGGCGAGATCCAGCAATCGCGCACTCATGCCTCCGGCGTTCATGATCGTGCCAACAGCCATGAAGTAGACCAGCGCCGTAAAGGCGGAATTGTCGAGGCCCTGAACCAATCCCTGCACCACGACCGAGGGGCGCATGATCGGTGCATAGACAAACGCAAAAGCTACGACCGAAAGTGCCATCGCATAAAACACCGGAAACCGTAGCAGCATCAGGACAATCATTACGGCTACGGTAAACGCAGTCTCTAACACGGCTTCAGTCCTTTTGAACGAGTGCCGTGATACTGACCAAGATCAGTAAAAACGACCCCACCATCACTGGAAAGAACTTCTGGTTTGCATGCGCGTCAGGTATTGATGTCAGATCAATCTGCGCATAGCGGGCCGCAGCCTCAGACGCGTGATACAACAGGAATCCACCGCTCACCGCCATGGAAAGCTGTAAAACAATTTGCCCTACCCTGCGCAGGGACCGGATGTTTGGCACAGGTATGAAATCGACGGATATATGCGAACGTTTCATCCACAACAGAGGGGCGCCCAGCCAAGCCAGCCACATCAACCCGATTGTTGAAACATCTCTTGCCCAAGGCAACCCCAGCGCAAAAAAGTAGCGCAGAGTGACCTGCGTAGACTCCAGCAACACCAACCCGACCAAAAGCCCCCCCAGCACAGCCCGCAAAAACCATGTGAGGGAGGTGTCGATCTGTTTAGACCAATCAACGACGTGCAACATGAACCTCAGAGACCTTTGATCTGGTCGTACAACCCTGCGGGCCACATCTCTCCGTCAAGTTTTTCGATGACTGGAGCTATGGCCTCCTGAAAGGCCTCAATATCCGGCGTCGAAATCGTGACACCACGCTCCGCCGCAAGCGCCTGAGCGGCCTCCATCCGGGCTTCTCCGGCCGCGTTTATAGTCGCAGAAGTGACAGTTGCGGCTTCGGTCACCCAACCCTTTTGCTCCTCTGTAAGTGTGTCCCACTTTCCACCTGACATCCAAAGCCCCATGCCGGCATGGACGGTATTGATTGGCGCGTAATAGGGACTGGCCTCATCATAGCCCGCGTCAAGGTAGTCTACGAGACCTTGATCTTGACCATCTACCGTTCCGGTTTTTAAAGCGATCATAAGTTCGGGCGACGGGATCGGTGTCGGCACCGCACCAAACGCTTCGTAGGTCGCTACGATGGCCGGGTGCATTGCCACACGCACCCTTTGGCCCGAAAGGTCTTCGGGTTTGACAACTTTAATATCACGGGTGGAAACGGCACGTGGATAGCGATCGCCAACATACCCGACATAATGAATTCCGGTCGCAGTGTCAGCGCGGTCCATCATGGCCTTGAACAGCTCGCTTTCTGTAAACCGATGTAGATGCGCTTGATCTTCAAACAGATAAGGCGCGAAGAGTACTGAAAAGTCCGACGCTTCCTTCATGAAGCTGACGCCGACAAGTTCAAACAGATGCAGATCCAGATCACCGGCCCGCAGTTGAGCCCAGTGATCCGGAATACCCCCCATTGCGCCGCCGCCAACAATATCCACGGCAACCGTTCCGCCGGATAGGGTGTCCAGTGACTCGGCAAAAATCTCGGCGCTTTCCTGAAACACCGAATTTGTTGGTGCGGTATGACCTAACAAAAGTGTGACATCTGCTGTATATGCAGCACCTGCGCTTAACGTCAGTGATGCAATAGTACCGTTCATCAATCTCGTAAGCATTCCCATGAGTTTTCCCCTCCGTATTCGGTTTCAAACAACCCTGAATTAATCCAATCGGCATCTCTCTAAACTGGACAGCCATTGGCGCGGTTGTTTCCGGGGCCGATCTCAGAATTCACATTGAGCGCATCAGAGATGTGGCAAGCCTTGCAAGCTGACGGCACATCGATAGCGTTGTTCTGCATTTCGAACCTATTAGCCAAAACGGCCCCCAATTCGGCTAACGATTGTAGCCTAATGTCGTAGAAAACATTGTGTGAAATACATAATTTTTGCCCCATTAATATCCTATAGGATATGTTTCAGAAAACTACTAAGAGGTTGCCGCAATGGAAATCCCGAGACAGCTCCCAAACCTAGTGAGCGAGGACAAGGCACTCAATCTAACCTGAGGAATCCGCCTTAGGTCGGTCATCCTGGCCAGGATGACGCATCGCGCTTGTCAAAAAAGATGCAAAACTTCGGTTTTTGTGCAGACTAGAAAAGAAACCGAAGGGAGAATGCGCATGTGCCAGGTATTTGCCGGTCAAGACCCGGAACGTTATGCGAGCGCAACGCGGCGCATTCGTATTAATGGCCAAAGCACGAGCATCAGACTCGAAAATGCATTTTGGCAAGTCATTGATACGATTGCGGATAATGACGGGATGACGACACCGGTTTTCATCTCGAAGCTGCATAGCGAAGTTCTGGAGCTTCGCGGAGAACCCGTTAATTTTACGTCGCTTTTACGTTGTGCCTGTTTGAAATTCATGGAGATTTCTACCCATGATGAACAGCCAGCGGTAGCCGCGGAATAACCTCGGAGTTCTTAGAATATAAATTCTGCAGGGTAGTAAGCCTATACTACCTGCCTAGCCAATGATGGTCTGTAGACTGCTTCTGTCACAACAGAAGGGGGAAGCGGGCTTTGGCAAAAGCAATACACTCGATGATACGTGTTCTGAACGAGGCACGATCCGTCAGCTTCTACGGCACAGCATTCGGCCTCAAAGTTGCCGATCGTCTTGATTTCGAGAATTTTACGCTCGTTTATCTCAGCAACCCTGAAAGCAGTTTCGAGCTGGAACTGACCATCAACAAAGGCCAGACCGAAGCCTATGGGCTGGGAAATGGCTACGGCCATTTTGCGGTGTCTGTCGACAACCTTGATGAAGAACATGCGCGGTTCGAACGCGAAGGGTTATCTCCACGTAAGCTCGTCGAGTTTGCCCCGGACGGCAGACTTGTCGGCCGCTTCTTCTTTGTCACCGACCCGGATGGCTATGAGATTGAAGTTCTCGAACGGTCTGGTCGCTTTCAGTAAAATCAAAGGGAGGAAAAGATGGAGAGTTTAAAACGCCGGAAGGGGCTGACACGTCGACAGCTTTTGTCTAATGCGACAGCAATAGGCGCGTCCTTCGTCGTCGGTGCAACATTCATCGCCGCACCAAACGCAGCCTGGGCCGTCGAAACGTCAGTTCTAAAGCCCGAGACATTTGCAACGCTGGTTCAGATGGCACGCGATATCTACCCGCACGACAAAGTGGGTGACGAATTCTACGTGATCGCGGTCAAAGGATATGACACCGACGAAGCCGCAGCATCTGTCGAGGCCGGTATTGACGCCCTGAACGCGGCTGCACAGGGCAAGGGATATGACAGCTACCTGGGCACCGGCTGGGAACGAGATCGCGTCGATATTCTGCGCAGCATGGAAGATAGCCCGTTTTTCCAGACAGTTCGCGGTGGTCTTGTGACCGGTCTTTACAACCAAAAAGCCGTTTGGCCAATTTTTGGGTATGAGGGCTCCTCTTTCGAGTTCGGGGGATACATCGACCGAGGCTTCAACGACATCAACTGGCTTTAAAGGGAGAGATGGCACCATGACGGCACCTTTTGATCTCACCGACGACAGCGTTGTTGTCGTAATTGGAACCGGCGCTGGCGGCGGCGTTCTGTCAAACGAATTGGCGCAGAAAGGCATTAGTGTTGTCGCGCTCGAAGCTGGCGGGCGATACCTGCCAGAAGATTATGTAAATGACGAATGGGAAAGTTTCGGCCAGCTTGCCTGGGTCGACCCTCGAACGACATCGGGTGACTGGCGTGTTGCAAAGGATTTTTCTGGCCTGCCTGCCTGGATCGTCAAGGCCGTTGGCGGCACCACAACGCATTGGGCCGGAGCGTCGCTGCGCTTTCAGGACCACGAGTGGAAGGCCGCGACGACCTATGGTGACGTTCAGGGTGCAAACCTATTGGACTGGCCCATCGACCCGCGCGAGATGGATGATTACTATACCAAAGCCGAAAACAAACTGGGTGTGACCCGAACCGGAGATCGTGCCGGCTTGCCGGGAAACAACAACTATCTCGTCTTCGAAAAAGGCGCAAAGGCGCTTGGGTATGAGCAGGTTAATACCGGTCGTATGGCAATCAACTCTGCCGAAACCGAAGATCGCTTGGCCTGCCAACAAACCGGGTTTTGTTTTCAAGGATGTAAGTGGGGTGCGAAATGGTCCGCAGCGTACACTGATATCCCAGCAGGCGAGGCCACCGGCAACTTAGAGGTGCGCGAAAACTCCCATGTCGCACGCATCCTGCACAATGATGAAGGCAAAGTCACCGGCGTCGAATACTTCGACAAAGATGGCAATCTTCAGATGCAACAGGCCCGTGTAGTTTGTGTTGCGGGCAACTCGTTCGAAAGCCCGAGAATGCTTTTGAACTCTGCCTCTTCGATGTTCCCTGACGGTTTGGCAAACAGCTCTGGCCAGGTTGGGCGGAACTATATGCGTCACATGACCGGTTCGGTCTATGCTGTCTTCGATCAACCCGTGAAAATGTGGCGCGGCACCACGATGGCAGGGATCATCCAAGATGAATCACGTCATGATCCAAGTCGCGGTTTTGTCGGCGGTTATGAACTTGAAACTCTGGCTCTTGGGTTACCATTCATGGCGGCCTTCTTGGATCCGGGCGCTTGGGGGCGTGAATTCACATCAGCTTTGGATTCATACGAGAATATGGCCGGTATGTGGATTGTTGGCGAAGACATGCCACAAGAAACAAACCGCGTTACGCTCAACCACGAAGTGAAAGACCAGCATGGACTGCCAGTCGTGAATGTACATTTCGATGATCACCCAAATGACATTGCAATGCGCAATCACGCCTATGCGCAAGGCGCTGCTGTCTATGAAGCGGTTGGTGCGACACGGGTCTTCCCGACGCCACCTTACCCCTCCACCCATAACCTCGGGACAAATCGAATGTCCGAGAATCCGCGGGACGGCGTGGTGAATAAATGGGGCCAGACCCATGACATTTCCAACCTCTTCATCTCGGATGGTTCGCAGTTCACAACCGGCGCTGCCGAGAACCCGACACTGACCATTGTGGCTCTTGCCATCCGTCAAGCCGACCACCTTGCCGAACAAATGTCAGCGGGTAACCTCTGAAACTTTATTTGCGTGCCCGGGCAATCCGGGCACCAAAACATCATATTTGGATCGCATTATTTCAGCGTGAATCCGCTGGATTTTGAAGATACAAGAAAAACTATGCCAGAGCCCATGTTTTAAGGGCATTTCATCGTTGTATTCGGTGCTCAGCCTAGACTCAGAAGGCTGAAATTGCTAGTTTAAGATACATAATAAAAAGCCAAAATAGCACGCGGACAAACATATCGCTTTTTGTCACGGTTGTTGCCCCGTTGTTTTTTTGGCGAACCGAACAAACAGGGAACTGCGAGATTAGGCATGGTTGATATTTTCTCGAAAAAAGACGGCCCGCGCCGTGAAGACCAAGACGCAAGGCGCCTTCTGCAAGGGAACGGCGCAACCATTCGTCGACTAGCAGATCAAATCAGCGGCGGCGGATACTCTCGCTCCCGCGCTGCCATGGCAAACGCCAAGAAAGAACCAGAGCCTGAGGGCCTGAACATCCATGTCTATGGCGGTCCATCTGCGCCCTCGGAACTAAATCCCGTCGTTCGCATCAGTACAAATGAACGTGTTTTTGTTATGGATGCGAACTCTGGTAAACAAATGGAGTTCCTAGGACAAATACGCGTAAATGATGGCGTAAAGTTCTTTGCTCTGGCGACCAAAGAAAATGGGTTTGTATCTCCACTCCCCGATGAAGTCACAGAGGTTTTGAGCGACCTGAACAACATCGTAATCGAGTCTGATGAAATAAAGGAAAAGCTCGCAGATGTCATAACACGTCGTCTCGAACTTTGAGGCCATCCCAGAAGTAGCCGTTTTTTGAACCGCCTATCTATTAGAGGTGGTGTCAGTGAAAGAAAAACATGCGAAACAGATCCTCCACCTTCCCCAAAACCCCCCTCACGCAAGTCAGCAACGACAGCGACCAAAGAGCGACAATGAACGCTTGGGAAGCTTTCGTCGACACTGGGCGAAAGTCCGAAGAAGTCGAGAAAACCGTAAGGCGGGAAATCCTGGACTCGTGGACGAGGTGCACAGATTTAGGCATCAACGCACTGACGCCGGCGGGCACACCGCAAAAAATTGGCGACGAACGCGTAGACGAATTGAAGCGGAAAAACGCTTCTTTATGCCGTGCTGCGCGCTCGGCTTTTCTGCGGCTTGGCCCCCATTTGTCAGAGTCCGGTGCTGTCCTTCTTTTGACCGACCGAAACGGAACAATAATCGATGCCATTGGCGATGATAAAACCCTGGACGAAGGGCGTGATATCCAACTGGAAGTAGGCGGTGTCTGGGACGAAAATGTCATTGGCACAAACGGTATCGGCACAGCTTTGCGCACAGGAAAACCAACCTATGTGCACGCGTCAGAACACTTCTGTCAGGGCATCAAATCCTGGACCTGTGCCGGTGTTCCGATCTTTGATCCGCTTGACCGGCAAGTCTTAGGGGTCGTCGATCTGTCGGGACCACTGGATATTTTTCGCCCCCATAATTTAGCGCTGGTTGTGGCCGCCGCAAAAGAAATTGAAATCGCTCTGGCAGAACAACAAAGGGAAGAACGAACCAATTTGCTTGAGGCATTTATCGATTTGCAAAAGCCGCGCAGCACAGACGACACTGTCGTCTTGCTGGATTCAACCGGCCGGATCGTTTTCAGTCGAAATACCGAGGTTGAACCTATTCTGAAAACTGGCGGCCTACCGATCGGAAAACAGCTTTTGTCCTGGACGCCAGATATGACGGACGGGGATTTGGTCGCAGCATTACCATCTTCACTGAGCGGTATTGAGATAGATATTCTTAAGTCC
This sequence comes from Ruegeria sp. CDSC042, assembly GCF_059610745.1. Classification (NCBI taxonomy): domain Bacteria; kingdom Pseudomonadati; phylum Pseudomonadota; class Alphaproteobacteria; order Rhodobacterales; family Roseobacteraceae; genus Ruegeria; species Ruegeria sp. CDSC042. The sequence continues at coordinate 36,823 of NZ_JBXWOF010000005.1, read as the reverse complement.
GGAACGCAGATTCAAGGCGCGGCACTAATACTTCCAGAGAAAAGAACATCCCCGACACCTACACGATCCACTGGGATCACCATTCGGCCACGGCATGGCGTTGAAGAAGACGAGATCCAAATTCTCGGCGAATGTCCTAAGATGTTGGAAGCTATCGAATTCGCCCACCGGGCCGCAAAGGCAAACGTCACGGTTCTTGTTCAGGGCGAAACCGGCGTTGGAAAAGAACTGTTCGCCCGTCTCATCCACAGCCATCACGCCGATAAAAAAGCCCCCTTCATTGCCGTCAACTGTGCAGCGATTTCGGGTGAACTTATCGGGGGTGAACTGTTCGGCCATGTTGCCGGGGCCTTTACAGGTGCCTTACGTGAAGGTCGGCCCGGAAAGTTTGAGCTGGCAAATGGCGGTGTCCTTTGCCTGGACGAAGTTGGTGATATGCCACCCGAGCTGCAAACATATCTGCTGCGCACGCTAGAGCAGAGGGCGCTTTATCGAATTGGCTGTGACAAACGCCGTCCGATTGACGTTCAACTGGTGGCGGTGACAAACAGAAACCTTCGGCAGGACATCGAAGCCGGCCGGTTCCGCAGGGATCTTTTCTATCGAATTGGCACCATAGTCATCGATGTACCTCCACTGCGTGAACGTGGGCGGGACATCGTCTTGCTGACTGAACATTTCAATCAAAAACTGTCAGCGAATTTTGATCGTGAACCGCTGCAATTTGATCAAGATGCCATGGCCGCTCTTCAAAGCTATCATTGGCCTGGAAATGTCCGTGAATTGCGCAACATAGTCGAACGGCTTTGCCTGTTGCACGGTACCGCAAGGGTATCTTTCGCCGATCTACCCGAAGAGATTTCCAGCCCCGAACCAAGCGACAGCATGTTTGGGAATACACCCCGGAATGTATCCACCAATTTCAATCTGCATGGAATTGAATCCGAAGCCATCCAACGTGCCATTGAGCAGGAAAATGGGAACCTGACGAAGGTGGCTCAATCACTCGGAATTTCGCGCCCAACTTTGTACCGGAAGATAAACCTGTACGGTCTTGGCCGCGGGAAATAATAGATGCGGCGACAGATCAAATCTGCCGCCGCATTTAGGGACCGATTTTCCATGGGGAGACGGACAGAACAGGTTCCCTAATTAGGCTGTTATTCGCGACTCTAAGGAACGATGACAGCGCGTCCCGTGAACTTGCGATTTTTAAAATCGTCAATCGCTTGATTGATGGCATCAAGCGAATACTCAGTCTGGTGCATCTTCACCAACCCATCGGCATTCAGCTCCATCAACTCTACAAGTTCGGTATAGTCTCCAACCAGGCTACCGCCAATTTTGATCTCATTGACTACCAGGTCGACAGTCGGGATCTCGATCTTACCACCATAACCCACAACGATCAGTTCGCCGCCTTGCCGCAAAAGCTTCCAGCAAATGTTCTCGACGCCAAGCTCGCCGACAAAGTCGATGACAACATGGCTACCACCGCCAGTGACATCCATGACTTGTTCAATCAGATCCGGACCACCATCAAGAACAATGTCGGCGCCGAGTTCCTTGGCCAGAACCTGCGCGCCTGGCTCACGGTCAACTGCGATAACTCGGGCGCCGCACAGGTTCTTCAAACACTGAATCGCAATATGCCCTAGGCCACCAACGCCCAGAACAGTGACATATGCGCCTGGGTAAACCAGTTCGGCCGCACGCTTTGCAGCGCGATATGCAGTAATGCCCGCATCAGCCATAGGGGCAACTTCCAACGGAGTCACATTGGTGTTCAACTTGATCAATGAGCTCTCGTTTGTAACGAAATACTCTGCAAATCCGCCGTCCAGACCGAGGCCGGGAAACAAGCCATGATCACAATACATATCGTGGCCATACCGACAGTTTAAACAGATCCCGCAACTGCGATGTGGATGGCAAATCACCGCATCACCGGGTTTGACAGAGGTCACGTTGCTGCCAACATCTTCCACCCAACCGGCATTCTCATGGCCCATAATGTAAGGCAAAAGGCTGCCTTCGACATCCATGATATCTTTCCAGACGCCTTCAATGATGTGCAAATCAGTACGGCACAAACCTGCGGCACCGACTTTCACAATCACCTCATCCGGAGAATTTACCGTTGGGGCAGCGACCTCTTCGATCTTTAGCTGAACATTCATGGCCGGATCGTAATCATACAAGCGTGCGGCTTTCATGTTTCATTCCTTTTCTTAACTTATTTTCGGGTCTTCAAAAGCGATAGGTTACGGGCGGCCCAACAATTCGGCACCGCCACCCAGGGCCGGGCCTTCGGTCGGATCGGCTTCACCTTCTGACAGGTCACCGACCAGTGTTTCAGTGGTCAGGATCAGCGTTGCGACTGATGTCGCATTGACCAAGGCACTGGCAGTGACACGAACGGGATCGATTATTCCTGCTTCAAACATGTCTCGGAACTCGCCCTTTGACGCATCAAAACCGTGCCCTCTTGGACCGGCCGTAATGGATGCAATCACTGCATTCGGATCCGCGCCGGCGTTGCTGGCGATCCGTTCGACTGGACGGGTCAGAACCGAGCGAACCAATTCAACACCTTTGCTGACATCGCCGTCATTCGCCGAAACAATGCCTTCCAGGACCGAGCCAATCTGAGCAAGCGCCGTTCCACCACCTGCGACGACCCCATCTTCAGAGGCCGCGCGAACCGCACAGAGGGAGTCCTCGATCAACTGAATTTTGCGCTTTTGTTCAACAGGTGTGAAACCACCGGCATAGATAACAGCAGTTCCGCCGGATAGTTTGGACACACGCTCACGCAACTTGTCCTGCTCAATATTCGGCGGAGCGGCGTCATGCTGGCGCTGCACCTGCGCGCGTCGAGCGCGCACAGCAGCCGGGTCACCGTCACCCTTCAGTATGCTGGTCAGAGAGGATGTAACCCGCGCCTTTTGAGCACCACCTAGTTGTGCCAACGTGACGTTTTCGATCTTTTTGCCAAGGTCACGCGCAAGCACTTCACCGCCGGTCATGATCGCAAGATCATCCATCATCGCGGCGCGCCAGTGACCATACTCGGGAGGGTGCACAATCAGGTATTTGCCCGCACCGTTATTGTCCATCAACGAGATCACGACTTCTGGCGCAATTTCTTCAGCGATCACCAACAAAGGTCGTTTCTGTTCGTCGGCAATGCGTCTTGCATTATCCAGAATCTCAGGACGCAGGATTTTTTGATCCGTCATCAAAATCAGCGGATTCTCTAGGACCGCTTCCATGTTTTCACGGTCCGTCACCATATGATGTGAGATATAGCCCCGCTCGAAGGACATACCCTCAACCACCTCAAGCGTTGTGTCGATCGTCACCCCGAAATCGGCAGTGATTACACCCTCTTTCCCTACACGTTTGAAAGCTTCGGCAACCAACGATCCCAGTTCAGGTTCTGTTGCGGACACCCGCGCGACGGATTCCAGATAGCTGGGGTTGTCGTCGCAGGATCGCGATGCCTCATCCAGCGCGTTGATGATTTTGTGTACAGCCAGCTCTATGCCTTTGCACAAATCCACGGGTTTGACACCCTCGGCAGTCAATTCGACGCCTTTCTGGATCAACGCATTGGCCAGAACTATTGCAGTGGTCGTACCGTCGCCCGCGACTTCATTGGTCTGCATCGACACTTCACGGACCACTTGGGCACCCATGTTTTCAAACCGGTCGGACAACTCAATTTCGGATGCGATGGATACACCGTCCCGGGTCACCAAAGGGGTGCCAACGGGCCGGTCAATCATCGCGTTCAGCCCCTTGGGACCAAGGGTCGGCTCCACTGCCGCGGCCAGTTTGGAAACACCCTTGGCGAGCGCCCGCCGTGCTGTTCCGTTGTGTATCAGTAGTTTTGCCATGACTTCTCCCTTCCATCGGCTTAGAACCGATAGCTTCTTATGTTGACGGTTATGCGTGAAACGTTTTTAGCTGCGGGCTTCAGAAACTCTTGGTGGCACCCGGTTCTGAATGAAATCGATCAATGTCGGTCCATCTTCACCAATTTCAACCTCCTTGTACCGTGTTGATTGAAGCCCCCGACAAAGCGCGCCGTTGAACTCCATGTTGATGCGAACACCCCTGAGCTTACCCAGGTAGTCGCGCAATCCAGCCGCTGTTAGACGGTCACCTTCCCAACTGACAAAAGCCGGATCTTCTGCTGATTTTGCCAAGTTTTGGGACAGCAGCAATTCGCGGTAACGCGGTTTCTGCTTGGATTCCTCACCGCCGGAAAACTCGATGGCGTCAAATTCTGAAAGTGTCATGTTGACGATCTTGGGCCCCGAAAAACCTTTGGCTTCCAACCCAAGCAATACGGTTTCCTGACGGCGTATAAATGCCTTCTCCAGAAATTTCGCACGGATTGAATTGAGATCATCACCATTACAATATTCAGCGAACACTTCGGTGAAGTCTTTCTCACCGTTAACGCCGTCATTCACTCGATCTGCAAAACAGTGATCATTCAGGGTGACTCTCACCTTACGAACCCAACTCAGCTTGCCAAGCTCATGGCGAATATCAAACGCCATGAGAAAAGCAAAATTTGGAGAGCACCAATAGGTCGGGAGCCGAAATTCGACCTCTACAAGTTTTGAATCGATGTTCACATCAACAAGTTCGACAAATCCCATATCGGTGATCGGTTCGTCCAACTCAGGATCCGTGACCAGATCGAGACGTTGCCAAATCTCCAACTCCAGCTCATCTTTGTGCATCTCCAAAAACATCGGCTTACTCCGCCGCGATCTGCACTGGTGATGCGCTAAGCTCAGCCTTCTTAGCTTCGACATCGATATCGTAAAGTGCTGCTGCATTCAGACCCAGGATCTTTTCTTTGATCTCATCGGTCAGTTGAACGCCGCGTTCTTTGGCGATGTCTTCAGGGATCTGATACTCCCAGAATTGCTCAACAAGCCATTGAGGGGTCCAGATTGCATAGTCCGAGCCGAACAGGATCTTTTCCTCGCCGATCCAGAACAGCAGTTCCGCCATCACTTCACCGAAATACCTGGGACGGGTGAAAATGAACGGCATGGCAACGGCAAGACCGCCGTAGACATTGGTTTCCTGCGTCGCAATCCAGCAGAAATCATCCAAGCGCGGCAATCCGCAATGCTCAATTATCCAGTTCAGATTCTGGAAATCGGTAGCGGCATAATCCACATCACGAACGTCAAACGCATCCATGCTGAGCGGAATGATGGTCGGACCTTTGTGAACATGGATATTCTTGATACCCAGCTTGTCGCACAGTTCAAAGCACTTGTAAGCGGCAGGGTCATTGAGGGCCCAACCCTTGCTCTCTCCGTTCCATTCAGCGGTGTACATTTTGACACCTTGGATATCGAAGTTTTCCTTCATGTAGTGGATGTATTCCAGCGCTTTCTCACCGTCTCTCGGATCGAATGACCCGTTCACGATAAAGCGCTCAGGATGGCGCGAGGCCATTGAGCTGCTGCGCTCAATGCTAGAAAAACCATTCTTGTAGAAGTCGCGCAGATATGTCGACTGGATGATCGCCACATCATCAGGCCCATCGATGAACAGATCCCGATAGACATCGTCTTCCGAGTACTTTTCGAACCGTCCTTTTTCCCACAGCTGTTCCGGCGGGCTTAGGTTGGTGTGGTAAGCATAAAAGCAGTCAATGAACTGCTTACCGTGAATATTGCTCTGGTTTTCCGGGCTGCCGTCCCAAAAATGAGTGTGACCGTCGACCACGAATATTTCTTTGCCATCTTTGGTTTTAAACATCGATTCCTCCTCAGGTAGTCTGAATTTTCACGCCGTGAAGTTTGGGAATGCGAACCCGAGCAAAGCCGGGTTCGCACATCGATTTTGTCACTCGATATATTCGAAGACGTCGTCCATGTTTCCAAACAGGACGACGGTGTTGTCATCGACCCGGACCATCCGGCCATAATGAGTGGACGTGTTGACTTCGAAAGTTTCCGCAGTCATTTCGCGACCCAGAAATTCACTGATCTCATCCATTTTGAAAACCAGTTTGCCCTCGCCGTCGACACGGATGGTCGCAGGGTTGTGGGTTACTGTGACTTTGGGATCTTCGCCCATGAACTCGGCAATCGCCCGGGCTTCAACAGAGTCATTCATGGTCACACCGCACTGGTGCGAAATGGTCTGTTCAAACTTGATTTCGTTCATCGGCTTGAAGATGTTTTGTTTTGAAGCGTCGCGTGCTGTACTCGACATCGTAAATTCTCCTTTGGGTTAGCGGCTCAGGCCAAGTTCAGACAGGATTTGGCCAAGACGCTCTTGCGAGACGGCTTTGACATCTTCGAAAGCAACGGGCTTGGAATGCGGCTGTGACCAGACTGGTTGCAACGCCAGTACGGCTTTGTCAGCCAGATCAGCATGTTTCTTGATCCAAGTTTGGAACAATGCCTTGTTATGCGCACCATGCTCTTCATCGTTTGCCAGCAGGTACATAAGGTCGATTGTGTTCGCGAGGTTGCGCTCATAATCGGCCTCGGCGGCCGAGATAACTGGCGGCGTGATGAAGTCATTGTTCGCAGCGGCGGCCTGCATCAGGAAACCCGACCGGAAAAGCTCGCCAACCAGCGGTTCAAAGATCAGATTGATCGCGAAATACTGCTCAAGGTAGTCTTCCGACCCCATGATGGTTTCGATCGCCTCGCGGCACGGTTGCCACATTGGATCTTCCAGCCAGGCTTTCTTGCCCAGTTCATCGTTCCAACCTTCGATATCCATTCCGATCTCGGCCAGATACAACGTGATGTCCTGGCACAACCGCATTTTGTAGGACGAGTTGGTCAGCGTGGCGTTGTTGATCATCTGAGTATAGCCATACCTCTGGGCTTGCATCAGAGATGTGCCAAGACCAAACTCTGCATGTTTCCAGGCACCCAAATGAGTTTGCAGGATACGCTCCCAAGCCTTGTCAAACGACTTGTGGGCCCCGGCCTTGCGCGCATTGTCGACGACCGATTTTACCATTGAACAGATTTTGGACTGGCGCTGATAATGCGTGCGCTCCCATTCCTGATCAGGGGCTCGGAAGGCGTGCCAGTTTGAACTCAGCGCAGCTGTATTGTCCTTTTGATAGGCACCGCCGCCTTTGCCGCCTTCGAACTCGATGATCCAGTTTTGGATCAGATAGCGTTCGGGATCTGGTTGCACGTCGACGGTTACGTCTTCGTAATGCGTGGCGCGTTTGCCGCGTGGTTCAAAATAGTTGTATTTGCGGCTGGTCGATCCGACGAACGTTGCAGCGCCTGCGGCACCGGATCCAACGGAACTTGATGTAGCTACCATGGTAGCCTCCCTTGTTGTGTTTCATTCACATGACTAGCGATCAACCCAGCATCAGTGGGTCGATGAACCGGAAGTCGGTGTGAATTTGTCGTAAAAAACGCGCTCGCCATCGAAGTCGTTCATGAACAGCACCGGCGTCAGTGCATCGATCATCGGAGGGGGGCCGCAGGCGTAAACATCGCCTTCTCCATCGACGTCCAATTCCTTTAGATATTCGTCCACGATCTCGTGAACGAAGCCCCTAGCACCCGTCCAGTTATCGTCATCATCTGCGTGGCTTAACACTGGGATGAATTTGACATTCGCATTGGCGCCAGTGATCTCTGCGATCTCGTCCAGCTTGAACAGATCCTCTTGCGTGCGAGCCCCGTAAAAGAAATAAATATCGCGATCTTCGCCACTGCTGAGTTGATCATGCAGTATTGACCAGACCGGCGACATGCCGGAACCCGCCCCGACCAGGATCACCGGTCCTTGTCGGCCTTCCCGTCGGAAACACATTCCGTACGGTCCGCTGATTTCGACGGTGGCGCCTTTTTTGATCCCCCCTGCGTCGAGCTCGTTTGAGAACCTCCCGTCTGGGTATTTTTTGATGATGAAGGAGAGTTTCTGGGCTTCGCTCGGCGAATTTGCCATGGAGAACGAGCGTGTAATCTTCTCCCCTTTTTCGGTGGTAACCGTGATGTCGACATATTGCCCCGCCCAAAATTTGAGCGGTGTATCAATTTCAATATCAACACCGCGAATGTCATGGGTCAGCTTTTGGAAATCGACAATTCGGCCATTGAATTCTTTGACCGGAATGGATTTCGATAAAACCTCCTCGTCATAATTCAGGAGTTCAATTTCGACGTCGCTATACGCCACAGTTCTGCACATCAGAACGTGTCCACTTTCCTTCTCAAAGTCATTGAGTGCGAAGGTTGAATACTTGAGCATTTCGGTTTCGCCATCCAACTGGACACATTTGCAAGCCGAACACTGGCCTTCTTTGCATCCATGCGGCAGAGCTATGCCTTGGCGGAAAGCGGCATCGAGAATAGTTTCATCCTCTTCAACCTCTATTTCCAAGCCAACCGGCTCAAAACGAACCCTGTATATTTCACCCATTAGTCGAGTCTCCTGTGTCCCGAAATCACGCGCGGAATTCGGACCTTCCTGTATGCAAGGGCCAATCAAGGCCCTTGCAAAAGATTGCTTTAGTTGAAGGGTGTGATGGTGAAACCAGCACGGTACTCGGCCAGATGTGCTTCACGCTCACCGTCCGACATGCCACGCAGTGCATTAAGCGGCGAGCCAAGGGTGTGACCGCGAACATCGTCCAGCGTCCACATATCCTTGTTGTCAAAGCGCAGATGCGGCTGCGGCACCAGTGTCTTACCGTCTTCACGAACGAAGTTGAGGTCTTTGATGGCATCCGCCAGATCCCAACCGTCGTAAACGGTTTCCCACTCACGTTTGCCCGAGAACTTGCCCATCGCCGGCGTTGGCCGACCCTGGTATTCGTCTGCGAACGCTTCAACAGCGGTCCAGCGATCAAGCTCATGTGCAAAGGTGTGCAGCTGACCGTCGATTTCGTCGACAACCATGTCTTCACGGATCAGGCACGGCACCAGGCACGACCAGCAGCGATGCGGATAAACATAGCCAACTTCTTCGTTGAAGGTGATGACTTTCTGGCCCGGAACGCTCAACTTGGCATACCATTTCCAGAAGTCGCCAAACTCGGCATACCAACCCGGATACTTGTGCTCAAACCACTCAAAATCTTTCTCGGTCTGAGCTTCAATCCGCCAGAAGTTCACCGGCCAACCGACTGCGAAGAACTGAGCAACTTTGTGCACATAGTTCTTCTCGGTGATCCGCTTCCAGGCTTCCTGCACATCGTCGTGATGTACTTTAACGCCGTATTTCTCGAGCGGCAGCATGTAGGTCCGGTAGTAGTCTTCAAAGATCCAGCGATGCCACATCTCCGCATAGGATTCCTTTTCCTTGTCGCGGTTGGTGGTGCCATATTCGATGAACGTACCGATCGCCGCATCAACGATGGCGTGGTTCTGCCAGAAGGAGTACCGCAGGTCGCGTTCCAAAAGCAGATGGTTCTCTGGCTCTTTCAGGGCCGCCATCAGAAGCGAGTGACCGTTACCGATGTGACGGCTTTCGTCAGACTGAACCGACAGGAACACAGTTGGCAAAGCATAATCGCCATTGCGGGCGGCCTCTGAAGGCATTGCCACAAAGAGAGTGTTCGTAAACGCGGTTTCAGCAACAACGGTCAGATACATGCATGCGGCGGTCATTGTGTCGCCGGTGATGAACCCTTCGCCGAATTGACGGCCAATGGTGGTGGCATAACACTTACCAAAGGCTTCTTCGGTGATGTCGAAACCAGCCGGATCGATGTAGTTTTCCATGTACCACTTTTTCAGGTTCATCTGAATTGTGGAGTGACGGAATTCATCAACCATCTGCATAGTGAAACCTGTGCGCAGGTCTTCACCCGGCGCCAGACGAGCCACCATGGCCATCGAACGCGCAGCCGAAATTTCCGGGAACGGAATGATCGCCAGGAACAGCTTCATCCATTCGATCCAGCGCGGTTCAACGTTGCGGAACATGTCACCACGCAGCGCAGCGTCTAGCGCACCGTATACCCGGTTGTCTTTCTCTTCTTCCATCGGGAAGTAAGAGCGCAGAACCTGCTTCATCGGGTCGCGCGGCGCTTTGGTGATCTTATAGTCTGTGGGGAAAGTATTCGCTTCCTGAACATAGGTTGGATTCCAACCCAGGTCCGAAATCTTCTTGGTGGCCTCCCCTACCGAGATTCCTCTCTGAGAGGTAATTTTATTTAGCGTAATCGCCATGCCATGAGACTCCTTTGTTGCTGACCAATTTCTCGGTCGGTTGGAGACAGCGCATGCTGCCGTTTCTTCGACCCGATCACTGAACAGAGCCAAGAGGCACGGTCAGTTGATCCAGTCGTTCGGATCACGGCAAAGGTTTCGGAATGTATGCTCGGCGCTGCGCGTCAGTTCCTGCCGAATTCATCGGCGGGCACTCACTTCTTTGGCCGAACCCTCCCTGGTCCTTCGTTCTTGATGGTCCCCGTTTGAACGGGAACGCGGCGTTATGCCTAATTACATGCAAGGGGCATGCCAGATTTTGGATTTGGGTGATATTTTGGCTTAGAAAATCAGAGTGATTTATATAACATATTGTTTTATATGTTTATTTAATCTCTAAAAATTCTACTTCGTTCACACATGCTGTGAAGAGATCGTGTTTTGACAGTTCCAGAATCCTGTCAAAACTGTCACGTTGCTTTACAAACTTTACGTTCACACCGCTGTTTACACTTAGCGTTACGATTAGGCCGCACGCACGGTAACAGGTATTTTTCTGCGCTTATTTTCCGACTTCAGAGGCTTCTTTGCTCGAATTGACGACACACTCTGTGCTGCGTGGAACCTGTTCCGGACCACGCGCCACTTTCAGAGTGCATCTACAGGAGCGCAAATACGTAAGCCCACTACCCGAGCGCTTGGCAACCCAATGCGCAAAACCGATCGCGAATCACCACCTTGGTCAAACAGGCATGCCCAACGACAGCAGGACGTTGAATTTTCCCTTTGTAAAACAATGAAACTAATCCGCGTTACACTCTGTAAACATGTTTAACTAATCGCGCCAAGGTTGTGAAAAAAGATGCTTTTTCGAGGCATATTTTGCGCTGAACATTCTTTGTAGACCAGACAACTGATGATAATTTGAGCACTGCAAACATCGCACGTCTTCAGTCAGGTCAGCCGCAATCGGGCGAAGCGTTTTGAGGCAGCACAGTCGAGTAAGGACAGTGTTTAATCGTATCTTTTCGGGGGATCAAATGAGCGACCAAGGCACAATCAAAATAGCCCCAGGTCGCCGCGTAACAGTGTCTCAAATGTCAGTTCGGTCGTTCGGTTTTCACAGCGTAGGGCATCTGGTCCCAAATCGCTTCGATATCGCTGCTCAAGAGCGCGTGGAGTTCCCGCAGTATTTGTTCACGAAGATCACCCGAAGTTTGTGCCAGCGCCTCTTGCGCGGCTACGAGGTTTATCGGGCTTGGCTCGGAAGCCGCCTTTTCAGCCGCATGTGTCAGCAAGCTGTCATTGCCGCACAAATCCAGACTGATTTTGTGCAGGCCCTGAAAGAACCGATCGGTTACGTCTTTCTGTTTCACGAGAAGTCTCTCATCTGTTCCAAGCAACAGCTCGAATTTCTAAAGGAGGTTTGAATGGCCGGTCAATCCTCAGCAGTCTCGGATTTGTTTCTCAAGCGCATGGAACTAATCAACGGTTTGTCGCAAGCCAATGTAGAGAACCTGCGCATTCTACAACAAATCGCCGGCTACGACATCTTACTGATGAAAGACCCGGACTGTGCGCAGACGCTCGATGCAATTGACAAATCTTCGAACGAATTGACCGCTTCACAGGAACATATCGACGCTTTGGAACGCGATGTTGCGAAGATCGATGAACAAATTGAAAACGCCCGCAATCTGGAGGACGGATAATGGTCGAAAATAGTGCCGCAGGGCTTTCTTTGTTTGACCTTCTGGGCCGAGACTGGGCATTGGATGATGCAATAGATCAGGTTCTCTTCAATAAAGAAGACAGTTGTGCAGCCTTCAAACTGACATCTGGAAAATTGGCGTTGGCTGCTGTCGAAGATCTGGAAAGTCCAAAAATTCGAACCCGAATGGATTTGGAAACCGGTCGGACAACCATCCGTCCGCGCGAAAACCCGATAGCGCCGGTTAAGACCCCGGACATCTCTGTCCGTACTGACCTATCCATCGTTCGTTTTGGAGCGCAGGGCTTCGCGGCAATCTGTGACGACGGGGTTCTACGGCAGATCACGGCGGGGGGACAGGTTGTTGACAGGCTCAAGCTGCAAGATCGGAACGTAACAGGTGCCGCAGGCACTAAGAATGGCGATCAAATCGCCATTGCTGCAGACACGCTGATTGAGGTCATCTCAACATCAGAATTGACGTCCGTAGTCACACTCACAACAAGTCATCCTGTTGTTTGCCTGTCATATTCCGACGATGGCCGCGCTCTTGCTAGCTGGGGTGATGGCAAACTGACCCTGTTTGATCTGGGCACCCCCGATACGGCCCCTGTCACATATGACATCGCAAGCGAGATTACGGAAATCAAATGGCGTCATACAGCAAACCATCTGTGTTGTGCCTCAGCTGACAACAGCTTTTATCTTATCGACCGCAGTGCGGGATCGGTCCAGCAGGTCGAAGGATACCCTGCACCGGTTCGCAATGTCGCGTTCAGCAAATCGGCCAATGCGCTCGTGACATCAGGTGCGTTCCGTCTTGTTGGCTGGGACGCAAATGACCTGCCGCAGAATGACGAGGCAGGCACACCAATCGCTACTGGCAAACCCGGCTTTGTCGTACTGAACGCGATTGCCGCACATCCCAAGCGGGACGTTGTCGCAACAGGATATGCCAGTGGTCTGGTGACTTTAGCCAGCGTCGGAACTCCACAAGACATGATGTTGCATCAAGAACGCGGAACCGAAGTGACCAGCCTGGCCTGGTCAAAGACCGGAGAGCATCTGGCAATCGGTTTTGCATCTGGAAAGGCTGCACTGGCGACCTTCCCTTCTCAGATGTTCAAATAAACCACTCCACCCAAGCCATCAGGAGATAGAAAATGTCCAAGACCTTGTCCCCGGAAGAGCAAAGTAAAGATAAATACTTCGCTCAACTATCGAAAATTTCAGAAGCGATGATCGAAGAACATGGCAAAGACTTTGCCATGGGCGCTTTGGTAATGGCGGCGCAATGGATCGCTAAGAACCAGTTGGGCCCGCAAGAAGATATCGTGCACTAGAACTAACTGTGCAGAACTGCCAACACGCCAGCCGCGTCAACCGCAAGCATCCGCCTCATCTGATCAACGGTTACTTCGGAAATCAGCGGCGTCATGCGCCCGATGCCATCATGTGCATCTGGCCCTTCAGCATTGCGAACCGCAGCCAGATCCTGCCCGAAATCACCGTTTAGAACATGAGAATACGCACACATCTCTTGCAAGCGCAGAGTGACGAAATAGAGGCAATCCCCGGTTTCGTCGAACTGGCCTGCGTATGGTTTGGATCCACGTTTTCCGGAACCAGAGAAAGAGGTATGAACAGCAGTGCCCAGGATAGCCTTAACCTGTTGGCGCCAAGCGGCATACGTCCCATCCTGATCAAATTCCAGGCCTGCGCGGTAAAGTCGTTCGCTTACTGCTTTGAACGCGCGACCGCCTGCAATATGACGCCGCCAAAAGTCTTGAGCTTCCTCGATGGTCGTGCACTCGACAAATCGTTTGGCCAGCTTCGGTCTGGATACAAACGCCAGCGCCATATCCACATCTTCAGAAATAGATCGTGCAATCTGCATAGACGGCGTCGGCAAATCATGTTGGAAAAGCAACCGGATCGCGTCCAACTGTTCGATCATTCGAAACGTCAATGCGCGAAGCGCCTCCCACTGATCCGTTGTAAGCCCACTGTCCGGCAAATTGACTGCCTCAACCGACGCAGAGTGCAGAGACGCAACCCAGATGGCAGCCTGATCAAACATAAAGAACGTATCGACTGCATGGCTGTCGGTACCAATGTCCCAATCTTCAAGAAAGCTAAAGCCGCGAAATCGGACAATCGTCTTTCGCCAAACGTCATCCAGGTCGAGACCTTTTGCCGACCACATTTGCCGGGTCCGCGCAAGAAGTTGAGGGGAAACACCGGGATAGCTGCGTTCAAAAGAGCCTGGGAAAACATGAGACGTGTCAGATTGCATGTCGAAATTGTCTCTCATTGGGTTGCGTCAGTCTATCAACGATCTCTGACGCGACAAACCATCAATGCAAAGCATCCGCGCCAAACGATACGTAATTTCGACCGATCTTTGGCATTTGAGGTCTGAGGGGTAATCCAATGGTTATGAGTTTCCGACATTCGCAACGTCAGACCGGGCTTTTGAACCACTCGATGGCGCAAGCGATCAAGTTGATGCGGATGCATAAGTTCGAACTACTGAACCACTTGGCGCAAGTCACAGAAGAAAACCCGTTTCTCGAAGCTGGTTCTGAGGACCTTGGAGAGCAATCGGGCGGGTTAGTTGCACCCATGACTGACATGTCCGACACTGTTGCCGACACCAAGACCAGCCTTTACCAAAATATAGCTGAACAACTGCCGCTGATTTTCGACAAAAATAGCGACATCAGCATTGCATTGGCATTCCTGGCCGAGATCGAACCCAGCGGATGGCTTGGGGCTTCGGTGGATGACGTCGCCGCTGCCTATGGCTTTTGCCCCAAAACCTGCGCCGAAGTCCTGTCAAAGCTGCAAACAGTCGAACCGGCTGGACTGTTTGCCCGCGACCTCAAGGAATGCCTGCGCCTACAGGCGAGTGACCGCGGAATTCTAAACGGAGCTATGTCGAAACTGATCGACAATCTCGACGCACTGATGGATTGCGATCTGCCAAGTTTGGCACGAAAACTCGGGGTGGATCTGGCAGATATTGCACGATGTCTGGATGACATACGCAAAATGAATCCAAAACCAGGGGCTAACTTCGAAAGTGATGAAACACTGGCACGGGAAAGTGACGCCACAGTAGAGATCGTTGGTACCGACCTGTTGATAGCGTTGAATTCGTCAAGCTTTCCGACTGTTCGATTATCGCGGGCGCTGAACTCGAGCGAGCCTGCCAAAGCCGCACTGCAAAATCACCACGTTTCAATGATACGACAAGCCAAGTCATTGCGTTCAGCATTGGAGGTCAGAAACGCAACTGCGATGGCAGTAATTACAGCGATATGTATGCGTCAACGCAGGTTTCTTGCACGCGGATTCTATTCGTTGCGCCCAATGCGCATGAGTGATGTTGCCGAAGACACTGGCTTCAGCGAAGCGACGATAAGTCGGGTCGTGTCAGGTCTGACGATTCAATGTCCATTGGGTAATATTTTGGCCAAATCGCTTTTTTGTGCACCAATTGCCCAGGGTGCCCTGTCCGAGACCAAACATGTGGCGTTGCATCAAATCAGGCGTTTAATTGCGTCCGAAGACAAATTCGCTCCTCTCAGTGATGGAGACATCGCAGTTCATGTGAATAAATCTGGTTTCGCTCTGTCTAGGCGAACAATTACCAAGTACCGGCAATCACTTGGACTTAGCGCACCCAGCGTCAGACGAAAAAAAGCCGAAATAGAAATGCTGTCGATAACCGCACGAAAGGGAAGAACCTTAGGTCAGCGGGGTTTTGGCGAGAAGCAGAACCTGGGAACCTGAATTTCCCAAGGTAGATCCCAGTGAAACCCGTTATTATTCAGTCAACTGAGAAACAGGCGATGCCTGAAACGAAACAATCATGAACCGAACACCAAACGAGTTCGTAGAGCCGGTTATGCTGCGTAGCTTACGCCCTGTCTCGCTCGATGACCTAGGGGCCGTGCACGGGGCCCTTCAAAACCACGACCTGGTCCGCTGGCTGGGGGCATTGCCATTGAATGTCGATTGGGAAACGTCCCGGAAGTACCTTGAGTTCCTCCTGGACCCAGAAGTGGAATCTGCCGCAATCTGTTTGGGTGACCGACTGGTCGGAACCGTCAGCAATGGCCTCGAATTATCATTCTGGCTGGAACCTCGCCTTCACCGTCGCGGCTTGGGAAATTGGGCTATCTCGACTTTTATCGAGAGGCTTCCATCTCATTGTAACACGATTACTGCATGCTGCATGATAGACAATTTCGCGGCTTCGGCAGTGCTGGGGCAAATCGGGTTCCAGCGAGATAACCTGCCGTTAAGACGATTTTCGTTTGCTCACGAACACTCTGTTCCGATGTGGCGACACACACTGAAACGGTTCCCTGAAATTTAGGAATCCCAACACAAATTTCGCTTGCTAATTTACATTGCCAGCTATTGATACTCAACCTCTACGGATTACTTTGATAGCGTTGAGATACTCTGGAAGCTCAGTAGGGAAAAGCCTTGCCGAGGAAACCAATAGCTGAGGACGTCCTTACATATGTGCACTGTGGTGACCTTGTGAAAATAGCGTGTTCATTAATCACCAGCAGCGCGCGCCCAAAACAAGCGGAGCGCCAAGGGGCGTTCAGGTATCTTCCTGAACGGTCTATTGATCACGCCCCTACGATCACAGCAGGATAGAATTTGAAAAGGAAACAACTGAAATGACAAAAGCAGGCTCGTCAGACAGATCATTCTTACACGGACATGCTGACGGAGGCGTATGGGATAAGGCCGGTGCCCCGACGGGCGAAGATGCGTGGGATCCGGTTGATCTCGGGAACGGGATTTTTATGTTGGAAGTCGGCAGTGGGAACCCCGGCGGGACGCTCGGGCTTTTGGTTGGTGATGAAGGTTCTGTCCTGATCGACAACGGTTTGCAAAAAGCCGCCGATGTCACTGTATCCACAACCGAGAAGCTGGCTGGCGGACCGATAGATTTCCTTATCAGTACGCACCTTCATGGCGATCACGTCGGCTGTAATGCGAATTACGCGGCAAGGGGCGCAACTATTCTAGCCCATGACGAAACACGCCGCGCGCTGTTGGAAGATGATCAGTTCGACAAGGCCGGATTGCCGGTCATCACATTCAATGACAGGATGACGTTCCACCTGAATGGGCAGACAATTGAACTGATGCACTTTGCTAATGCGCACACCGTCAGCGACACAATCGTCCATTTTGTCGAAGCTAATGTCATTCATGCTGCTGATCTGTTCTTTAACAAGATCTATCCGTTCGTCGATCTTGAGAATGGCGGTAGCATCGACGGGTTTATTTCAGCTCAAAGACAGATCATCGATTTGGCCAACGACGACACTGTTATCATTGCAGGGCACGGTCCGGCGGGTAACAAGTTCGACATGCAGGCTTCGGTCGATTTGATGCTTGCGATCAAGGACACGATGAAACCCCTCGTCGATCAGGGCATGTCCATGGATGAAGTCCTGGCGCAAAATCCGTTATCCGTCTTTGAGAAGTTCGCCTGGTTTCACATTCCAACCGAGCGGATGACGATGATCATCTATTGTCTGCTGGCAGAGAACTGAAATTCTCTTGGCCGAATTCACCTCCTAGAATTTGGCCGTCAAGAATAAGGGCACAATGCGAGGCAGTAAGCTGCCTCGCTCAAAACCCCACACAGCCCGCAATAGGCGCGCTTCACAGATGATAATGGACCCGCTAGATCAACGGAATTCACTAGCCAGTGCCAGTTGAGGCAACGGTACCGCAGCGAGTGTTCGCCAGCCTTCTGGTGATACAAGTGTAGGGGATTTCTTTCAGGTTGCAGAGAAAGGCACCTGGCGAAGAAACGGAACAGATATTTCCTGCAATAGGTTCGAAATCCGCTCGGAAATGTACGGTGCTTTTTACACAGATAACCGCGTAGTTCGTTGGGTCTAATCCGATATGAGTAAAATGCGCGCGATCAAGACATTGGTTCCGTATACTTGTGACAACAAGGTCAATACTTGCCTCATGCCCAATCAAACGTAGGGCAGCTGTCTCGCCCAGCGTAGCTACCCCACCGCCATACATTTTTCCGGTATAGCGACAAAGGCCATCACCCAAAGCCAGAACTTCAAACTCTGCTTTGACTGGAACGTGCCCAGCCAAGTTGGACTTTGCACCGACCGCAAGTTTTATCCGTGCACCTTCTCCGGCCTTATGGGCTTGTTTTGCACTTTCAGGGTCATGGAACAGACCCATTAAGACACTCTTTGTCCCGCCCTCAATCAGTGCTGCCAGCAAGCCTGTAGTATCTGATGTCCCGCCCGCACCAGCGTTGTCCTGGACATCTGCGACAACAATGGGTTTTCGCCGCCTCTCGCGACATATCGAAACGGTTTCCTCTAGAGACAACATCGAACAATCAAGATCGGCTTCGCGAGATACGAACAAATGCACGACTTCTTCCGCGGCAGCAGCAGCTTTCTGGGCTGTGGCCGCGTAGGCAAGACATGATGGGCCTGTGTCTGAGAAGTCCGCCGCAGTGAAGCCGAGGGCAATTTCTGCCAGAATTTCCTGCTTCTCAAATCTTTCGGGCAACTGATAGATCTCGCTGAATGGCTTGGAGCCCGTATGTTGCGCATGCAGAGGGATGAGGTAAGGCACCGGTTGGAAAGCCTTGTAGAGCGTTTCGCCCGCTAGCAACCGCTGCAGGACAGGAACGCATCTTGCGCCGGTTTCCGCCATATCCAAGTGGGGATAGGTTCTGAAAACAGACAAATAGTCTGCATTGTCGACCATCTCAGCCGAGATGTTGGCGTGAAGGTCCAAACTTGCGACCACTGGCAATTCGAAGCCCACAACTTCACGTACACGACGCAGAAGCTCTCCCTCACCGTCAGCGAAGCTTTCGGTGACCATTGCCCCGTGGAGATCGAGATAAACGCCATCAATGTCGCCCACATCCCGGATGCGATCCAACAACATCTCGCAAATTGTTTCGAATGCGTGATCGGTTACATGTGCGGACGGTTCGGCAGAACACCACAGGGTTGGTGCGACTTCAAATCCTGCTGCCGCTGCAGCCTTCGCAAAACCGGCGATAGGTAGGTTCATGCCAAACGTTTCCGATATCACCTGCGCACCGTGCAACATGCTGGGCCAGGAATCGGCCATCTCAAACTCGTGCAGACCGGCCTGCGTCACACCAAAGCAATTAGTTTCATGCTGAAAACCCGCGATCGCAATACGCTTGGTCGCCATCATGTGTGCTCGATTTCTTGTTCGGCATGGGGCGCAGCAAAAACACTTTGGCCATAGCGGATCGTTTCAAGCACCCGCGTATCTGTCAGGCGGTCCGGATCGTGCAGTGGATTACGCGAAAGGACAACAAAGTCAGCAACTTTGCCCGGTTCGACAGAACCGCGCTGCTCGTCCTTGAAGACTTGCCAAGCAGCTTCGATGGTCTGAGCGCGCAAGGCTGACAGAACGCTGATCTTCTGATCTTCACCGAGCACGCGACCAGAAACGGATTTTCGATTTACCGCACAGTGGGCCAGATGGATCGGACGCGTCGGAGTGACCGAAGCATCATTGTGGATTGTATATCGCAAGCCAAACCGCTCGGCAGACGCCGCAGGGGATATCCGCTCGGAGCGCTGCGGCCCCAAGAATGTATCGTAGTGGCGATCACCCCAAAAATGTATATGAGCCGGAAAGAAACTGACGGTGAGTTCAAGCTGGGCCATACGCTCCAACTGATCATCCCGCAGAGCCTGACCGTGGATAATGGTGTGGCGATGATCTTGGCGAGGATGCGCAATAAGCGCCTTTTCCACCGCATCTATGAACATCTCGGCACCGGCATCACCATTGCAGTGGCAATGCATTTGGAAGCCCTTGCCATGGAGTTTTCTGACGTCGGCATCTAACTGTTCTTGTGAGGTGTAAACCATCCCACAAGGGTGGCAGGGATCGGACGGCTTGAAATACGGGGTAGACAAAAACGCGGTCTGCAACTGAAAAGCCCCGTCCGTGAACAATTTCCGCGGACCCAGTGTGAAATGCGGGTTGCCGGGCCAGTTCGTACCGATCCAATGCTCGGACAATTCGGGTTCCAGACTTCCGACGGGTAAGAGCTCAATGTCTATTCCCGGATCCAGATCCGCGGGCTGGCTGGCAAAGTGTTCCAACATGGTTTGCGACGCCCAGGCGTTTTGGGCATAGGTCACACCATAGGATAGGTATTCGTCACGACAGGCCTCAAAGCCTTGCCAGAACCTTTCGCGGTCAATCAGGAAATCAGTATCGCCCATCTCGCCCATGGCCGATAATCCTTCGATCAATCCCGTCAGGGCTCCGGTCTCAGGATCACGGCCAAAGCGGCCGCCTTCTGGATCAGGTGTTTGACAGGTTAACCCGCGCCTCTGAAGGGCAACAGAATTGGCTACGCCACAGTGCCCCGACGCATGAATAACCCAGATTGGATGACGCTGTGATACATCGTCCAGCTCAGCCCGCGTGGGCATGCGACCTTCGCGAATGGCAGTATTATCAAACAACACGCCCATGACCCATTCACCCTCGGGCGTCTCGCCAGCCTTTTCCCGAATCCTATTCAACGCCTGCGCCATGTGCTTGCAGTCCCCTAAAGGGGGCGACGATAAGTCGACACGGAACAGCCGTATGAACCCTGGATCCGGGAAATGCCCGTGCGGGTCGATAAACGCCGGCATCAGTGTACGACCCTGAAGGTTATACTCATGTGAGTCAGCCGGCATGCGTGCGCGCAGATCTGCTTCTGCACCGACGGCCTGAATTCTTTTGCCCTCGGTCAGAACAGCCTCTGGAGAGGAGTTCTGTGCATCCATAGTCAGGATTGTGCCGTTAAAATATAGTGTGCTTGGCATTGGGTTTCCTACTACGACAGCGGGGCCAGACAACGCAGCCCGTGGCCGCCATTTACTTCCCATTCCGGAGTCTGGGTGCAGATATCCTTGGCAAAGGGACAACGCTCGCGGAACTCACAACCGGACGGGCGTTTGAGCAAACTGGGGGGCTCACCTTTAAGAGCGATCCGTTCCAACCGCGCATCCGGGTCCGGCTCTGGGTTGGCACTCAGCAGGCAGCGGGTATAGGGATGGCGCGGCTCGTTAAAGATGGCCTCGGTTGTACCTTCTTCAACCAATCGGCCCAAATACATGATGCCCATTCTGTCAGCCACATGGCGTACGACGCTAAGGTTATGCGTGATAATCACCATCGCAAGCCCCAGCCTTTCGCGCAGGTCGTTGAGCAGGTTCAGCAGCTCGCCCTGAACCGACACATCGAGACCTGCAGTGGGCTCATCCGCAAGGATCAATTTGGGTTCCAGTGCCAGTGCACGTGCCACACCCACACGCCGAGCTTGGCCACCAGATAGCTGATAAGGATAGCGGTCCGCGAAATGCGTGGGCAAGTTGACCATTTCCAACAGGCGCTTGGCTTCGGCGTCCATGTCACGGTCTTTCATGCCCTGAATGCGGTAAGGCTCGGTAATCAGACTGCGGATGGTCAGACGCGGCGACAGGCTTCCAACCGGGTCTTGAAACATCATCGCCATGTCTTTGCGCAACGGGCGCATGACACTTTCGGGTGCGCCCCGAATTTCCTGACCTTCGAAGGTGACCGAGCCATCTTGCGCAGGTGCTAACCCGGCAATGGCGCGAATGACCGTGGTTTTACCAGACCCACTTTCACCAACCAGCGCGTAAGTCTCTCCGGGTTCTACGGTAAAGCTGACACCCGCCAGTACATTGACCGGGCCATAGCTGGTATTGAGGTCCACAACGTTCAGCAAGCTCATGATGCGACCTCCTGATGGTTCAGCCAGCACGCAGCGTGATGGCCTTCTTTCAACTGATCCAGTGGCGGTACTTCGGTGGCGCAGCGCGCCATGGCCTGATCACAACGATCCCTGAAAATGCAGCCCCCCGGCAGGTTGGCCAAGTCGGGCACTTCACCGGGAATGGTTGGCAATACACGGGCACGCTCTTTGATGTGACCGGGGTCGCATTCGATCAGTCGGCGTGTGTAAGGGTGTTTAGGATTGTGAAAAATCTCACGCACGTCCCCGCTTTCAACAACTGCGCCAGCATACATCACAACAACCCTGTCGCAGAGTTCTGCGATCACGCCCAAATGGTGCGAGATGAACAGGATGGCACAGTGAAACTCGCGCTGCAGCTCTTGCAGGCGCTCAATAATCTGCACCTCCAGTGTCGCATCCAGTGCAGTTGTCGGCTCATCCGCAATCAAAAGATCAGGTTCGGACATCAACGCCATCGCGATGGCGATCCGTTGACGCATCCCGCCAGAGAATTCATGCGGATATTGCGCCAGACGCGCCTCAGGGTCAGGAATGCCAACAGCGCCCAACAATTTGGCCGCGTGCGCCAACTTGTCAGCCTTGGACTGTCTGGATCGGTGCTGAATATCCAGCATCTGCTGACCGATAGTCAGAACCGGGTTGTGCGTTTGCATCGGATCCTGAAAGACGATGGATATATCCGCCCCGCGCAGGTCCCGCATGTGCCGCTCAGAGGCTTGCAGCAAATCCTTCCCCTTGAACCTAATTTCTCCTTCACGGAACCGGGTATTGGGCGCGGTCAAACGCAGAATGGATGAGATCAACGTGGATTTACCACAACCGGACTCTCCCACGATGCCAACGATTTCACCTTTGTTGACGTTGAATGTGATGTCCCTCAATGCCCTGAGGTCGCCACGGCCTGTTTCGTAATCGACGCAAAGCTGGTCGATTTCCAGAAGTGTCTCGGTCATCGCTGTTTCCTCAGTTTCGGGTCAACTACATCGCGCAGGCTTTCACCCAGAAACGTGAAGCCAAGCGTTGCCAGAATGATCGGCAGGCCTCCGCCAACAACCAACCAAGGAGTTTGGCGGATCAGGGAATAGCCATCCTTAAGCAAAGAACCCCAGCTCGGGGTCGGAGGCTTAACGCCCAGACCCAGGAAGGACAGGCCGGCCTCAAGCGCGATGACTGTGGGGATATCCATGGCTGCCAACACAGCCAGAACGCCAATGATGTTGGGCAGCATATGAACGCCTAGAATGCGCGCCATGCTGGCCCCCATTGAACGTTCAGCCAGGATGAACTCAGAGTTGCGGAGTGTCAGCGTTTGGGTCCGCGCCACGCGCCCATATGTTGGGATCGAGGTCGCCATGACGACAAACACGACCGTCTGCAGACTGGGCCCGATCAGGGCCACAACGGCCAGCGCGAACATCACTGTCGGAAAGGACCGGATGGTATCGAAGAACAGCATTAGAAGATTATCGAGCCATTTCGGCCCATACCCTGCAATCATGCCCAGTGTCAGGCCAATCGCCATTGCTCCGAACACGGCGGGCAATGCCACCTTGAGCGCAACTTGGCCCCCCGCGATGACCCGCGAAAACGTATCGCGCCCTAACTGATCTGTGCCCAGCAGGTGTGCTGTGGACGGTCCCTGCAAGCGGGATTTGATATCCATCGCAATCGGATCATAGGGTACGATCCAATACGCAAAGATTGCGCAGAAAACGATGACACCGACGATGATTAAGCCCATGAGACCAAGCGGGTCGCGCGCAACGCCGACTATGATCTGGCCCATTTCGGAACGAGATTTTTCCATGTGCCTGCCTCCTCAATGAGCCGTGCGCGCGCGTGGATCAAGCAGCGCATTGATCAGATCGGCCAATGCGGTCGACACCACGAACAAAGCTGTTGATACTAGGACAGAGCCCATCACAATCGGGTAGTTTCGGGTCGTAATGCTGTCGATGACCAGTTTGCCCAAACCAGGTCGGGCAAAGACGATTTCAGCGAAAACCGCCGAGCTGAGAAGAAAACCCATCCCAACACCGATCACGGTAACCACGGGCAAAATGGCGATCCGCAGCGCGTACACCATGACTACGCGACGTTCGGCGATACCAAAGGCTCGGGCCGTGCGGACATGGCTTTCACCCATAACCTCCAGCATCGAGGCGCGTACCAACCGGGCAATATAGCCAACCCAACTGAGCCCGATGGCAAAGGCGGGCAGGACCAGATGGTCAAGACGGTCAAGGAAGCCTTCCCCGGCACCGATCGCGGGAAACCACTGTAGATGCACCGCAAAAACCAAAAGAGCCAAGAGCGCGACAACAAAGGCCGGAGCGGCCACAAAACTGACAGATATCGCGGCGGCAACCCGGTCGATCAACGTATTGGGATGCGCAGCCGCATAGGCGCCGAGTGCGATGCCCAGCGTTGCTGACCACAGGATCGACGCGAAAATCAGTTCCAGTGTGAATGGTAGTTGCTGGAACACGATGTCAGTCACGGAACGACCCGAAAAAACATCGGTTCCCAAGTCACCCTGCAAGAGGTTTCCGTAAAAAATCAAAAGCTGTTTCCAGATTGGCTGGTCCAGCCCCAACGCTACTGTGAGTTGGGCCTGAAGCTCGGGCGTGGCGCGTGGGCCGAGCATGATTTGGACCGGGTCGCCTGGCACGGCGCGGATCATCAGGAACATGACGGTGACCGCCACGAACAGGATAAGCAGCGACAGCCCGAAGCGACGGGTTGCGAATTTCAGCATGGCCAACTGGCTCCTTTTGGCTTGATGGCGTTGGTGTCGGTACGGCGAGCGTTACGCACCCGCCGCACCTGGTCGACCTGGGGAGATCAGGTCGCCTTGCCAAAATAGCGAAGCAGGGACAGGCCATCTGGCCGCAGCGCTGGAATGACGCGTGCGCTGTGAATAACCGGTGTCGCCTCGTGAGTGATAAAGCGATAAGCACCGCTTTCTTCCATCAGATCCTGCGCACGCTGATACATTTCAGCTCGCTTTGCGATGTCCGTTTCAGCAGCCGCAGATTCATGGATTTCGTTAAATTCCGGGCTGTTAAACCGTTCCCAGTTCCATTTCCCGATCTGTTCTGGTGTGAACCACGACGTCGCATAATACGGATCAGGCGTCATCGAGAAACGGTTCAGAACAAGCTGTAGGTTCTCATTGTCACCGGACGCCCAGAATGCCCCAGATTCCAGAACGTTAACCTCAACCGTGATTCCGATCTGCGCCAGCGTCGCCTGAATAATCTGTGCAGTTGTTGTAAAGGTCGTCTTGTTCAACGTATCGAGGGTTAGCGTGACATTGGTTTCACCGGATTCCGCGAGCAACTGCGCGGCTTTCTCGAAGTTCGCCTCAGGTGGTACAAGCGAAGATGGCCGATGGCCAGCAAGGCCCGGTGCGATGATGCCGGTAGCCGGTTCAGCAGCTCCAAAATATGCTGCCTCCAGGATGCTCGGAACATCCACTGCGTGCTGAATTGCCTGCCGCAGTTTTTGATTTTGCAGCTTTGGATGCTCGACGTTCATTCCCATCCAGACATAGTAAAGCGAGGGTTTCTCAACCAGCGACCCACCATTGGGAACCCCGGCGCGATACCGCTCAACCGAGCCCAGCGACACGCGAGTTACGTCCAACTCGCCTGCCTCGAACGCAATCTCGGCCGTGTTTTCATCATCGATCGGATAGATCTCGACGGTATCCCAAGCGGGGGCATCCCCTTTCCAGTCAGGGTTGCGCTTTAGAACGGTCTTTTCTTTGGGCGACCAACTGTCTCGCAGATACGGGCCGGATTCCGCAACCGGATCAGCACCGATCCGGCCACCGGCGGCTTCGACCGCTGCCTTCGAGACGATGTTTCCAGTAATATACGGCAGGGCAATCGACCAGATCGGGGCAAACGGGCTGTTCAGAACGATTGTCCCTTCACGGTCTCCTGTCACTTCAACATGGCTGAATGGCCCTAGGTCGGGCTTATTCGGACTGTCGGTCGTGTCGTCCACGATCCGTTCCATGCTGAATTTGACGTCTTCAGCAGTCATCGCGCCAAATCCGTTGGTGAATCCAATATCGTCACGCAATGCGAACTTGATATGGGTCGGGTCAACCTGCTCGATCATAGTTGCCGCATCCATTTGCCAACCCCATTCCTCGCCCGGCTTGTATTGGATCAGCTTGTTGTAGATGGAGGCATGCACTTCTTCTTCAACGACACCAACGGAATGTGCTGGATCCATGTTCTGTGCATCACCATAAGCCCGCACCCGCAGAACACCGTCATCTGCTGCAAACGCGCTGTTCGCCCACCCCATCGGAAGCGCTGTAGCGGCCCCTAGCGCAGTTGCACCTTTCAGAAACCTCCGGCGACCAACATTGGCCTTTGTCCATTCGATCTTCATAGTATCCTCCCTTAGATTAAGTCAGAGAAGTCCGCGTGGAACGGTTTCGGACCATTCCCTTGTTAGGACTTCGATTTCATTTGCGCCTTCGGTGGCGCGTAGTTTGCGGTAGAGATAGAAATTCTCGGTGTCACAGCTCATGCGGCACTCGGTCGTGATGGCGACCTGCCATTCTTCGCGCTCGAACGAAAAACTCCAAGCGATCTCGAAATACGCGGTTTTCGGATCATCGGGGTGAATGCGGTAAAGCATGCGTACGTCGCTACCAACAATCAGATCGTGGTAGGGATCGCGCGTTTTACCATAGTCATCAAACGTCTCCAGAACCACGCAACCGCTTTCCGTCACCGTGCGTTCTGATTGCGCTGAAGGTAAACGCAACTGCTCAGCTGCCAGAACCGGATACGCCTGCGCCGGGCCGGGTTCAGAGGCTTGAATTTCATGCGCAACTTCGCGCACCGGCAGATGAAGAGTACAATCCAGCAAGTGTAAAGTTACCGTGGCCGATTGAGGTGCTGGCCAGACAATCGGCCAATAAGACGTCGACAACGCCAGTCGCAAAACGTGGCCCTCGCGCAAATGGTGCGCACATTCGTTCAGCGTGATTTCAGCCTCGTAGATCTCACCTGGCTGCAGGACCTGCGGCGTCTCATGACTGTGGTAGTGACACAGGTTCAACGGACGATAGCTGATCCGCTGTGACACACCTTCGGGTGAAACATCACACAGCCGCGCGACAAGCTGGGCAACAGGCTGATCCACTGAAAACTGGAACTTTAGCTTTGCCCGACCCAGCAGCTCGAGCGGTGCTTGCAGCGGCGAGCTGTCAAAACAGACCGATAAGGCATCATCACCGGCCTGATCCCCTGCAAGTTCATTGTCGATACGCATGCCCGCACAGAAATATCCGCCTTCCCCACCAACATGGTTGGGCGACGTGACAACGACCGTACCAACCACCGGGTCCCGCGAAAACCCACCAGGAACCAGATGCCAGACCCGTTCTGAGACATGAGGTGACGGCCATGCCGTCTCTGCAATCCAACGACCTTTCCGAGGACCGTTTTGCGCAGTCGGATTGACGTGTTCCTGCATGTAAGTCCGATAGGCAGGCAAATCCTCGGCGCCGTTTTGTTGTCCCTTCAGCCAGCGGTCAAACCACCCGACGACTTCGGAATGAAAATCTGCGGGATCGAGCTTTGAGATGTGCGGATAGCGGTGTTCCCACGGCCCAATGATAGCTTTGGTTGGCGCTGTCAGGTTGGCTGCCAAAGCCGGAGGCGCATTGACGTAAGCATCTGCCCAGCCTGTAATCGCCAAGACAGGGGTTTGGATCGCGGTCCAATCCTCGCAAACTGAGCCGTGCTTCCAATATGGGTCGCGCGTCTGATGTCGCAGCCAATCTGCAGAAGAGAATGGGACGCTTTGCAATCGGGCAAGCCAGTCCTGTCGCCAATCTGCGCGAAGCTCTGGATCAGCTGGGCGCGTCAGATAGGCAAACATCTGACTGCCCCAATTCATGTTGTCACTCAGCAGGCACCCACCCATGAAATGGATGTCATCGGCATATCGATCCACAGTCGAAGCGACACTGACGATGGCTTTCAGTGCAGGTGGTTGCCTGAAGGCCAGCTGCAGACCATTAAACCCGCCCCAAGATATCCCAATCATCCCGACATTGCCGTCACACCAATCCTGCGCGGCAATCCAGGCTATGACTTCCTCACCATCATGCAGTTCCTGTTCCGAGTATTCGTCGTCGAATTGCCCTTCGCTGTCCCCGGTGCCAGCTATGTCGACCCGAATACAGGCATAGCCCGCCTTTGCAAAAACCGTGTGTGTTGTTTCGTCTCTGGGCGCGGTGCCGTCACGTTTGCGATATGGCAGATATTCCAGAATGGCCGGTGTGGGGCCTGTCTCGGGCAACCAGAGGCGCGCCGCAAGCCGTCGCCCATCGGCAAGTGTGATCCATGTGTTTTCGATTGTTTCGATTGGCATCTGAAGCTTGTCTGTTACGATCTGATGCTGAAGAAGAAACCGATTTGCAGATAAATCAAATTGTGCAATCTTATGCGAGTTGACGCAGTTTGCAGTGATATAGCGTCAAAACGCGAAAGGTTTTTCTTGTGTCCGAGTATTTTTCTGCCAACTTACGATCGTTGTGCGCAGAGCATGGAAACATTTCGCAGATTTGCCGCGAAATCGGCGTCAATAGACAGCAATTCAATCGCTATTTGAATGGCTCCAGCCTGCCCTCTGCCCATAACATGCGCCGCATTGCACGTCATTTCGACCTGACCGAAGCACAGCTTTTCGAGGAAACTGCAAGCTTCGAACGAATGCTAAGAGGCGTCCTGCCACAAGTTGGGAAAACGCCCACAGATGCGTTTTTGGAACCCTTCCGGGGGCAACAGAAGAACCTGAGGCGCTACATAGGTTTTTATCATTCCTATTTCTGCACGCCATCTTGGGAAGGAAAAATCTTCTGTTCATTGATCCGCATTCAGGAAGTTGAAGGGCTAATCACGATCCGGTCCCGTGAAATTGCCACGTCTCCAGACAAGAGCATGCATCAGATTTCGCGCTACGCTGGCTTTGTAACTATGCGCGGGAACAGGATATTCGTGACTGAACACGAGCTCGCGCGCGAAGGCAGCGTTTCCAATACAATCTTGTACTCGGCGCATCGCCAGCAACTGAAGTATTTGCGAGGGATGACCATGGGCGTTGCTTGGCGCCCATACCCCCATCCATACGCAGCCAAAACAATCTGGAAACGTCTGCACGAACGCGTAACTGCGCGCGAGGCGATCGCAGCTTGTGGCATTTACCCAATTCAAAGTAATAGGATTGATCCAACTGTCAGAAAGCACCTGACCGAGGTTTGAATCGCCGGATAGACATAAGCGAAAGCACCGTTCTTTAGGTGCCGACTCCAATTCCGATAGCAATTTTTCGTCCAAGCTGTACGAGATCAATTCGTACCAGTTCTTCGAGACAGCACTGACAATGCCGCAAGTCTAGCTCGTGCAACGGGTAATGTTCGTCTCTGATTGCTGCGAAGAGGCGGATTATGACCCAGGCATCAACACCGATCTGGCAATACCATGTGTGCGCAGTAGCATTTGTGCTGCTTCTGCAAACATGCTGCCTGTCTGACGTCTGGCACGAAACACTGGTCAGAACTTAATCCACCGCTGCACGAAAACGCCGCCCCCGATCAAAGGGGCGGCGCAAGGTTTTTAACGCTATAGGTTGATTACTCGGCAGCCTGTGTGCTTGCGTCAGCATGCTTGTCACGCTGTCCGTCGCGGTAAAGCGCTTTGGTCAGCGAGACCATCATCAGGGCCATCACCATGGTAAATGGCAATGCACCGATGATCATCGCGTTGCGCAACGCATCCATCGGGTTGTTTTCCCCTGCAGCAAGGATCAGCGCGCCGATCACAGCCGTCAGGATCACCCCCCAGATGATGCGGTGCTTGATGCCGGTCTCCTGGCTGCCGCCGGACATGATGGTGTTCATCACCAGAATGCCCGAGTCAGCTGAGGTCACCAGGAAGGTCATGATCAGGATCACGCACATGACGTTCAGCATGGACAGCAGCCCTCCGTCGATCATGTAGGACAGGGTCACGAACAGCTTGTTTGTGTTCGAGGCACCAATGATCGCGCCTTCTGCGGCACCGGCCAGTTCCAGATCAATCGCGGTGCCACCCAGTACAGTCATCCAGGCGAAGCACACCAGTGCCGGTGCAAGCACGCAGCCCAGAATGAACTCACGCACGGAGCGACCTTTGGAGATACGCGCCAGGAACAGGCCCACAAACGGCGAGAACGCAATCCACCAGGCCCAGTAGAACGTGGTCCAACCGGCCTGCCAGCCGAATTGACGGCCCTGCTCACCAGCGGCATATGCCGCGGCCAGCGTGGCCTCGTCCAGTTCAGCTGCTGCGCCCTCCAGACCGCTCTTGAAGCCATCAAAGCTGCCCCAGGCGTTGGTTGCGCCACCCATCAGGGCATCCGCATGTGCCTGCGCTTCGGCAGGCAGAGCCGCCGCAAAGGCCTCGGCTGACAGCGGGCCATAGGCACCAAAGCTCAGCGAGAGGAAGTTCAGAAGGTAATCAACCAGGGCTGTACCATAGGTGGTCATAGCAAAGACAAAGGACCCGAAGATCACAAACGTGCCCAGCAGGATGATCGACAGGACAAGGTTCAGGTTCGACAGGTATTTAACACCCCGGCCAACACCCGACACCGCCGAAATGATGGACAAGCCCATGATAACGACCAGACCAGCAATCAGACCAACTTTGCTTGGCGTCGGAACATCTCCGCCAAAGTCCATGATCCATTCCATGCCGGTGATGGCATAGAGACCGTCGATGAACTGGCTGACGCCAAAACCGATGGTCACGGACACACCCAGGATCGTTGCAACAACGCCCAGAACGTCGACCACATGGCCAAGGAATCCGTTCATCAAACGACCGAACAGCGGGGTCAGAGCCGCACGGATGGTCAGAGGCATGTCACGGGTATAGGCGTAATAGGCCAGCGACAGGCCAGTCACCACATAGATTGCCCAGGCGTGGAAGCCATAGTGCAGGAAGGTATACCGATAGGCCGACTGAACGGAGTCGGGATCGTTGCCAGCAACTGCACCGGACACGACCTCGGGGTTTGATCCCCACAGGCCCAGCGGTTCAGCGGTCGCAAAGACCATCAGGCCGACACCCAGACCGGCACCAAACATCATCGAGAACCACGAGAAGTTCGAGAACTCGGGCTTTTCGCCAGGTGTTCCCATGACCCGCTTCCCTGTCGACGGCAGGATCGCCACAATCACCAGAAAGATGGCAAACAGGCCGACAATAACAATGTAGAAGCTGTTGAAGATTTCCAGCAGCTTGCCATTCCAGCTACCGAGGGTGCTGTTGGCATTGGCCGGGAAGACAAGCGCCCACAGTACAAGGGCAACCATGATGCCCTTGCTGATCAGCGCGATCGGTACGCTGTAATTCTCATAGAAACCGGCATCCGCCGTTTCTATCTCTAGATCCGTAAATGGTTCAGGTAATGACATAAGGTTCCTCCCAGTTGTCACTTTTTCATTATTTTTCCGCACAGGTTAGTTGGCTTTGTACCATGAACCCGACGGGCCTTTGGTTCGAACACACGTGCCGATCTTCTCATGCAGCGTGGCGGTTAGCGCTACGTCTCCGGTAGCGGCACATTCAAGGATTACCGACGGTTCACATCTGGCAGGCGAGCATTGCTCGCCGACTGAAACGACGCGATCAGGTTCAGAAGTGGTCACGTCTGGCTCCAAATTCGGCAATTCCGATTCAGAGCAGAATGCAGCTAGAGGGCGATATCAGTCAAACTCAATTAGCTTTAATTAACTTCAGTAAAGATGAAGTCGGTAACTTTCCTTGCCAGAATTCAACAACCGCACGGATCTACTTAGGTGCATGCATAGGGTCGACACTAATGATCTGACCCGCGCCAACAGGTCGTAACCTTTGAATAGCGTTGGGCCTATCCCGCCCTATCCGACGCGAAACCGGTTCAGTCAATTTCGGCCTCGGCCGGGTTGGTAACAGCTACAGTCCCCGTCGCATAGATCTCTATCAGGGCTTCGCCAGTCTGTGATCCTTCTAGCTCAACCTCAATGATCTCAAGGAATTTTTCGGTCTCAATCGCAGCCACCGCCATTGTCCGCATATAAATTTCCCAAAGATTATACTTGCGTTTGGACGAAAGATTCCCATCATTCGATATACAGTCTCGTATTGTGAGAATTTCATTAATATGCACCTAGAACGTCTGATCCAGATACTTGAAATCATCGCAGTCGTCGGACGCCCTGTTTCGGTGGCAGAGGTTCAACGTGCAACCGATCTGCCCAAGCCCACATGTTACCGGCTCATTCAGTCACTTGTTGAACAAAATCTCCTCGACGAACCCTCTGATGACGGAAAATACATCATTGGCGAGCGGATGATCAGGATTGCCTTGCTTGGAAAGTCCGATGCCGATGTCCGACGCTGTGCAGCCCCCCTCATGCGCCTCGCAGCGACAAATTTTAATGAAACGGTTTTTCTTGCGCGCTTTCGCGACAACAAAGTTGAAATCATCCACGTAGAAACACCCGATGATCCCGCTCGTGCCTTCATTCATCCGGGCTTGGGCGTACGTCCCATGCATGCCTGCTCGTGCTCGAAAGCCATTGCCGCCTTTGCGGAACCGGAATTTCGCGAAAGCATCATGTCAGGGAGCCTGAAGGCGTATACTGAACACACCAAGACGTCCGAAGATGAGCTACGCCGCGAATTCGAGATAATTAGCGAACGCGGCTTTGCCGATTGTGATCAGGAAATCGACATCGGAATTGCCAGCGTTGCGGCACCGGTATCGATCGGCAACATCGGAGCTACGTTCAGTATTGGTGCGGTTGGCCCCATTCGCCGGTTCCGCACCGAATACCGCATCGAGATCGGCGAGAAACTGAAAGGCTTGTCCAAGAAGGTCAGTGGCGCAATCCAGCTGTGCAACGTAACGGATACATAAGGAAACGAATAACTAAGGGCCCTTTTGGCCAAAAGGATGACACTGAGAATAGGAAAAATTCAACAAACCGGAGGAAACTAAATGAACCTGAGACCAGATCCAACGTTTCACGCCTCGCCTAAGCTTGCAATGCAGGCACCGGTGGAAAACTACGCCTTCACTGTAATGCTCAGCCCGGACGGATCGCAATCTGATGGCATCGCGGTCATTGACCTCAAACCGGACTCCGACACCTATGGCCAGATCGTACATCAGGTCATTGTTCCCAACAAAGGCGACGAATTTCACCATTTCGGCTGGAACGCCTGTTCGTCATCTCTGTCTCCTCTGACCGGGCACGCCTTTCTGGAACGACGTTATCTGATCGTACCTGGAATCCGATCCTCACGTATTTACATCATCGACGTGAAAGACCCGTTGAAGGCTAAGATCCACAAGACGATCGAACCCGAAGAACTATTTGCAAAAACCGGTTATTCGCGCCCGCACACCATCCATTGCGGTCCCGAAGGGATCTATGTTTCCTGCCTTGGAGGTGGCGGCGAAGACGGTACAGACGGACCTCCGGGCATCTTCATCATGGATTGCGAGACGTTCGAAATAATCGGGCAATACGAGATGGATCGCGGCAAGCAGGACAAGCACTATGATTTCTGGTGGAACCTGCCGCAGGACTACATGGTTAGTTCCGAATGGGGTTTGCCGCCGCAGTTTGAAAACGGCGTGGTGCCCGAGGACCTGTTGTCGAACAAGTATGGCCATTCGATCCACTTCTGGGACTTGCGCGCGCGCAAGAATATCCAGACGATGGATTTTGGCGACAATTACCAGATGGCACTGGAAATTCGCCCTGCGCATGACCCGACAAAATCTTATGGTTTCTGTGGTGTCGTGGTGGACACCACCAACCTGCAAGGCGCAATTTTCACATGGTGGCGCGGTGACGACGGCAAATGGCAGTCCAAGAAAACGATCACCATCGACCCGCGCCCCGAAAAGCCCGAGAACCTGCCGCCACTGTTGCAAGGGTTCGAGGCCGTGCCGCCGCTGGTCACCGATATCGACCTGAGCCTAGACGACAAATACCTCTATGTTGCGTGCTGGGGGCTGGGCGAGATGCATCAATACGATGTCAGCGACCCGATGAACCCGAAGCTGACCGGAAAAGTCGAGCTGGGCGGCATCGCCCGCGGCACCAAGCACTCCAACGGCAAGGATTTTGCCTATGGCCCGCAAATGGTTGAAATCAGCCGCGACGGCAAGCGCGTCTACTGGACCAACTCGCTTTACTCCACCTGGGACAACCAGTTCTATCCCGACGACGAAGGCGGACAAATGGTGATGGCCGATGTGGGCGAAAACGGGGGGCTGACGCTGAACAATGACTTTTATGTCGACTTCCCCAAAGGTCTGCGCAGTCACCAAATTCGCCTGGAAGGCGGTGACTGTTCGACCGACAGCTTCTGCTATCCGTCCGTCTAAGAAATGGGCGACATAACAACAATGACAGCCCTTTGGTGGGCTGTCATTTTTTCTGGACTCTACCACGGTATCAACCCCGGCATGGGTTGGCCGCTGGCCGTTTCGGCGGCGTTGATGGAGCGAAAGCACAGCGCCCTGCCAAAAGCGCTGGCAATGTTGGCCACGGGGCATTTCCTCGCGATGATTGGCATCTTGTTGCCATTCTCACTGATGATGTTCCTTGTTCAGTGGGAAGTTCAAATCCGCGTGGTCGCCGGGCTTTTGGTTATCGCCATGGGCCTCTATCTGCTGATCAACCGAAGACATCCGAAAATTCTGGCGCGCGTGCACCCTGCCCGGTTGGCGCTCTGGTCATTCCTCGCTGCGATGGCGCATGGGGCTGGTTTGATGCTGGTGCCGATTTTTCTGGGCATCTGTGCGATTGGAGCGAACGAAACCGGTCATGCCGCAGCACAAACACTTATGAGCAGCAACGTGACGACTGCGTTTCTTGTTGCAGCAGTACACACGTTGTCGATGACAATTGCTGGCGGCACCATCGCAGTTGTGATCTACCTTTGGCTGGGGCTCAGGTTCCTCTCAAAGACATGGTTCAATCTTGATGTCGTTTGGGCACTCAGCCTCATCGCCGTCGGAGCATTCGGACTCTATGCAGCACTTTTTGGCCATTGAAATCGGTTACCCGGCCAAATGCCACCTGTTCACGAGCTGGCAGAAACCAGCAATCCCGGCAGTTAATCTTTCAACGCATCTAGTGGCACCTGAAGCACCGCGTTGCCGGTTTAGTCAGGTGGAATTTCTCCTGCAGGCTCTGCCGCAAACTTTTCAACTTGATTGCCTGGAATAACCCCGACCGGCATGATGCGTGAGTCAATCTGCAAAGCGGATGCTCAACACGCTCTCGTTCAAAGGATGCCATTTTCCAAAGCACATCGTTGTTCACGCAATCTACTTTTACTCACGATACTCAGTGCCTTAACGCGACCTGGAGCAGATATTGGCTGAGCGGGGCGTTGCGGTTGATCATGTGACAATCAGCAGATTGGGTGGTGAAATTCTCGCCCCAGGTCAAGATTGAGACGCATAAACGTAAGCGCCCTGGTGCAGTTTCATGGCGCATGGACGAAACCTATCTCAAAGTGCGCGGCCATTGGATGTATCGGTATCGGGCGGTTGATCGCGACGGCCAAGCAATTCTTCGCGGAGGCATTGGCCAACAAAGGCATTCCGTTGCAGATCGTGGTCGACAAAACCGCCCCTCTCGCTGCAAAATCTGTTTTCATTCCAAGATCAAACATCTTCTTTATACTGGTTACGCAACCAGTCTACAAAGATCTCGACCTCTGGTCGTACAGCTTTTTTGGAAACAGGTTGCATTAGGAAATGTGCATCCGGGTGTGGCAGCGGTTTACCGGCAAATCGAACGCCCGAGGCGAGCCCATTTTCGGCATTGACCAGTCGCGAGAACACTAGGGCATAGCCACCGCCACTCGCGACAAGTTGCAGCGCCGAAATGGTTGTGTCTACCAAGTATTGCGGGGCGTCTTGCGGCTTGGTGCAATCATATGCGCTCAAGTATCTTTCCCAATGGCCTTCATGGCCTAATATGTGAACAAATGGACCAGACAGCAGATCCTGCACTTGCTTTGCACTGTTCTTCCGGCCTTTAGCGCATATCGGGACGATCGCTTCATCAGAGAGTTTCTCGGAGAGTGCGTCGGTCCAGTTGCCACGACCCAAGCGCAGCTCTACGTCGATCTCTTCTAAATTGGTGGTCTCTGTCCAGATATTTGTCACAAGGCGAAGATCTATCGTCGGGTGGTCTTTCTTGAATGACGGAAGACGGGGCGCAAGCCAAAGTGAAGCGGTCGATATCGGCGCCTTGATCGTAACTGTCTTCGTCGCCATCGACCCGAAAAGGTTTGCCGAGGCCATATCGATATCAGCAAGCGCCTGCCGGACAGTTGAGCAATAAGCCTGACCAAGCTCTGTGAGAGACAGGTGTCTTGCACGCCTCACAAATAACTTGTGCTGCAACTGCTGTTCCAACGATCGGATGTGCAGGCTGACGGCAGCCTGCGTCAGCCCCAATTCGACGCTTGCACTGGTAAAATTCAGATGTCGGGCCGCGGCTTCAAAGCTACGCAGCCAGGTTAGACTTATCTGGTTGGACGGCATTTACCACCAAGAAAAATTCGCGATAGATCGTTTTATCTATCAATTTTCTTCTATCAGCAAGTTCCCAAATTTGGTCTGGTTTTGTTCTTTCACTCGACCAGGAGATACGGGCATGACTGAAAAAAACATAAATCAGCAGGTAATTGGGGTTCTGTCGCAAACTTTTTGGATGGCGGAACATCAGTGGAATTGATTAGCAGTTTACCCCGCCAGTTGGGCGAACTGCTGAAACGGACGGAGTTTGGGTGTGAATTGACCTTTGCGGATCATGTTGACCAGTTCTATGCCTGCCAGGACAGATGCGGCTGAAGCGAAAGATTTGAAGCCGAGCATTGGCCTCATGAGCCGCTTGATGAAGCGGTGATCCTGTTCAATGATGTTGTTGAGGTATTTCCGCCTGACCATATCGATCGGGATCGGACAACC